>JAFLSY010000004.1 GCA_022510745.1 Lachnospiraceae bacterium | reverse complement strand
GACTTAGCCTGCTGGCTTGCTGTAAGGCCTAACATTCTGTTAGAGTTCATTGCTCGTAAGTTGTGCTGTACTACCATAATTTATTCCTCCTTGAATTTAAGGTGGCTTCCCTGCCACTCATTTTTTGCTGAAACGCTTCCCGTCAGTCGTACGCTCTGTCAGGAAACATTTCGATAATTAGTTAGTGATTTGTCTCACTTGTATTATATATCGGAGGTTTCTTCTAATACTTAACCCCCAAATTAATATTTTTTGAAATTTTTTTATCCTTTCTGCGTCCGCTTGTCAAATACAGCTAAACTTGGTAAAATAACACTTAAATGATATACTAGATTGCTTAGGAGGACTGTAATGATCCCTTTTGAAAGAGAGTTTTTTCTCGGAGAAGAGAGAGACGGCTTTTTTGTAAAGCCTATGATGAAATGCATGTGGGCTGCAGAGATGGAAGTTTTGAGCGAAATAAATCGGATTTGTATCAATCATGATCTGCATTGGTTTGCCGGCTGGGGAACTCTGCTGGGCGCTGCCAGACATAAGGGTTTTATTCCATGGGATGATGATCTGGATATTTGTATGCTCCGCAGTGACTACAATAAATTCATACATTTTGCCCAATCCGAGCTCCCTGCAGATTTTCTGCTGTTGAGCCCTTACACCGATAATGATTGGAATCAACCCCATTGTACGGTGAAAAATTCTCACCAGATCAACTACTCCCCCGAACATCTTGCAGCCTTTCACGCCTGCCCCTATATCATTGGAGTAGACATATTCCCGTTGGATGCGCTCCCTCCCGATCCCGAGGGTACTGCCCTCAGCACACTTGCTTCCGTATTTCTTCATAATAGTTGGGAGGCAGATACGAATTTAGAGGAAGTTTTAGAGGCTCTCCCCGAATTGGAGGAAGTATGCCACACCAAATTTGATCCTTCCCACAATCTTGCAAATCAGCTGCTTAGAGCTGCGGACAAGGTATGCCAATGTTTTGATATATCCGAATGTGATGATATCACACACTATCTCATCCATGCTCTCCAAAAAATACCTTTTAAAAAGGAATGGTTTGCAGAAACAATTCAGCTGCCCTTCGAAAATATAATGGTGTATGCCCCAAAAGAATACGATAAAGTCCTCACGGTGTTGTACGGTGACTGGCGCACCCCAAAAAAGTACGAGTATCATACGAACTTTAAAGACCAGGCTGATCAACTCAAAGCTGAACTTACCAATCGCATCATGCGGGGTGAATCCATATTTGAATTATGATATTGCTCAAATAAAAATAGGGGCCTGACATGTTCACTGTGTCAGGCCTATTTTTATTTATTTTTTTCAAATAATATAGGAATCCGGGCTTCAAAAGTATGTTCCCGGCGCACCTTCTCATAGCCGTTCCTGGCAATCTCCTGCCTCTCCCGGTCATGGGAGAGATAATAGTCCGTCTTGTCCATCAAGTCGTCCATGCTGTCATAATAGACAAAATCCACCTCCGGCTCAAAGAAATCAAAGAAATCCTCCTGATAGTTTGTAAGCAAAAATCCTCCGCTTCCCATGATATCAAACGCCCGCAGGGGAATACCGCTTTTAATACTGCGCAAGGTAATATTTAAATTGATCTTACTGCCGTAAAAGATTCGGGACATCTCTGTATAGTAATCCGCCGGACCGTGATTGGTACAGCCCCCGCAGGTGTAGTTTCTGTCGTTGGTGTAGAGATGAAGGGGGTATTTCCGTGATAGCAGCCGGATGATTTCCTCACGCTCCATAGCCGTCACCTGACGAAGCAGAAAATAGTTGCTGTAAAGGTACTCCTGCGTTTCCACACCGTCATAGTTGGGCGGGCAGGGACAAGCCTTCTTTAAATCCTCCAAAATATTCCCACTCAATAATTCCTCTATAAAGGTATAGCCGTAAATTCGCTTCTGAGCCTGCAGCAGGGCATCCAGATATCCTCTGGTGTAGGGAGTGATATCCTGCAGTCTCGTATACAACTGATGCTTTGGCTCCGTGTAGAGCGAGCCTACAAAGGAAATCTCCGCATCCCGTCCCGGCTCCGCGGCACGTTCCTTTGGCTGCAGTCTCTCGGGATTGGTGGCCAAAGGCAGGTAATGTACCGTATTAATACGGTTCTTTTTAAAGAAGAGATACTCCTGCTTATCAAACAGAAAAATACGGTTACAGGGATTGGCCGTCGTGTATGAGTACAGATTTACATGCGGATTATCATATACCCAGGACACATATGTAACGCTGCAATTGTTGCAGACCTTAGAAATCACCGGAAAATAGTCAAAGGAGAACACAAAATCAGGGGCAAAAGCACGAATGCTCTGCCCCAAATCTTCCTCAAAGACAGCATCATTTCTGTCTGTTTTGGTTGAAAAGTTATAGACTGACAGCTCATAACCCAGTTTTTTAAGGGCCGTTTGCATATCCAGATTCCCGTAGCTGTTCCAGTTCATGTATAGGATTTTCATTGGTTTCTCCTACTTTTTTTGATCCATAAACTGCGGCATCACCGCACCGGTATTACTCATGCTCTTATAGTAGTCATAAGCTGCCTTGGAGGTCTGCCTATCCTGACCCAGCTGCTGTCTTTCTCTGGCAAGATATTCCTCCACCAGTTTCTTATTGCGGGTCTCCTGCGCCTGAATGGACACGCTCTTCTCCGTCACCTGCGTAATCAGCCGCTGCAGGCGTCCGATCTGCTCCTTGTGAGCGTCCTTGTTCTCCTGCAGCTGCTGCCTGATACGTTCATAGAGGGTTTCAAAACCGTCATCCAGCCTGTTAAGCTGTTCAATCAGCTCATCCTTCTGATCCATATAGAAGTCGAAGTCCTCCAAGGACATCTTCTCCTGCTTAAGGAGAGCTTCCTGCTTACCGTTATACTCCATGATCTTATCCAGAATCACCGATTTCTGCTTCAGGCTGTCTTCCAATATTTCCAAATAATTATCCATCATTCGGCACCTTTCTGGTTGTTTAATCGCATAACCTCTTTCCAGGTGTCACGCACGGAACGCAGATGCCCGCAAACCTCTTCTAAGACTTCCTTGTCCTTTGAAAGATTACCCTCAACCAGCCGCTGTCCCAAATAGCTGTAGATATTTTCAAAATGCTGCGCCACCTCATACTTCATATCCAGAGTCTGTCTGAGATAATCTATGATGCGCTCCACCTTCACGATATTTTCATGAGCCTTGGGAATATCTTTGTTTTCCACCGCCACAATTGCAATATTGCAGAATTTAATGGCACCATCATAGAGCATCAGGGTCAGCTCCGCCGGTGAGGCGGTCAGCACCTTGCTGTTATTGTAGTGGGCATACGCGTTTGGCAATGCCATCTCATCAACCTCCCAATAAACTGGTTACTGCATTCATATTTGACTGCATCTTTGCCAAAGCCGTCTCCATTTTACTGAACTTAGAATACCATTTATCCTCATAAGCTGTCAGCTTTTCTTCCAGCTCCTTGATCTTTTTGGTATAGTCATCGTAGTCCGACTTCATCTTCTTATCATCATAGAAGTTGCCGTAGCTTCTGTAACCATCCACGGACTTGGACAATTCATCCATCTTGCCGTACAGGTTCTGGGAGAGCTTGGTGAAGAAAGCAGTTATCGTATCCGGATTGGAAGCGATCATAGCGTTCAGCTTATCCTCGTTACCGGAGGTGCTGTCATCGTCCGGATCCCCGTCGATATGGTAAGCGTTCCTCTCGTTGTCTGCAGCAGCGAAATAGCCCAGCGTATTGATACCGAAGTCGGAGAGATACATGGTCCTGCCGCCTATCTCAATACCTGCTGACATCACGCTCTTCAGTGCGCTGCTCACCGTGTTCAGATTCTCGTCACGACGCAGAAGGGAATCTTTGATCTTGTTCTCCCAGTCCTCGATCTCTTTCTCGGACATGGCATCCTTTTCTTCATTCGTCAGAGGCTCATAGCCTTTGGAAGAAGCCGCATTGTACAGCTTATCCATCTCGTTGATGATCGCATTATATTCCTTTAAGAAATTCTTGATCGTATCGTAGATGCCGCTGGTATCGGTGGCCGTATTCAGTGTAATGACTTCGCCCGGTGCTGTTTCTTCCTGTGCGGTAATGGTCAGGCCATTGATTTCAAATACATTGGTGCTGCTCTCGAAAGTAGCACCGTTTAATACGATTTCAGCGTTCCGTCCGTCTATCTTGGAAGCACCTGCTTCTTTTGTAAGTCCCAGTGCGTTAAGCGCATCTGCTCCCAGTCCCTCTGCGGAGAAACTGAAGTCACTGGCTTTACCGGTTTCTTTCGCATAAATAAAAAATCTCTGCTGTTTTGCGTCAAAGCTGGCATTTAAGCCTGCCTCTTTCACCTGATTTAAAATATCATTGATCGTGGTGTCTGCATTTACCGTGATATCTACGGTCTTATCACCAGCACTTAAGCTGATGGTGCCTTCCTGACCTTCTTCGATGGAAAAGCCCTTCAAATCGCTGAGTTTGGAAAGTGCGGTCAACTGGCTTCCGTCCTCGCTCTTAACTTCGGCACTGGTCAGATATGCAGTCTTCGCCAAATGTCTTACTTCCAGAGTCTGCTGGCCTTTCGCCGCATTAGCTCCGGCTACAACGCTGGCTACGCTGCTCTTGGAGAGCGTGGTTTTCAGCTTACTATATTCAGAAGTAAAACGCATATTGGACAGGTACTTGCTCTGCAGATTCTTTAACTTGGTATTTAAGTCCTTCCAGATATCCTGTTTCCACTGCAGGGAAGTCTGCTGTTTCTTTGCCTTATCTACTTTGGTCCGTTTAGCGGCTACCAATTCCTGGATGATACTTTCGGTATCCAGACCGGAATTCATGCCTGTAATTCTCATTGCCATGAAATGCTACCTCCTATCGTCTCTCATCCACAAGAATGCCCGCCATCTCCCATACCTTGGCGATCATGTCCAAAGTCTTCTCGGGAGGAAGTTCTTTGATCACTTCCTTGGTATTCTTGTCAACGATTTTAATAGTAACGCGGTTAGTCGCCTCATGAATTCCAAACACTGCCTCAGAATGAGAAATCATGTTCTTGTTCAACTGTTCTACCGCTTTTTTAATCTGCTCATTGGTAGGATATCTGTTTTCGCCCGCCTGAGAATTATTGGAATCGCCCTTTTCTTTAGAACCTTCCACAATACTGAGAGTCGGGTCAACAGACCGAGCATCCTGAGCAGTAACTTCCGTGTACTCTGCCGCGGATTTGGCAGGCTGTGCTGCCGGTTTGGGCTGTACCTGGGTCTGAGCCTGTACAGTCATGATACTTCCTAATGGTTCAATTGCCATCTTTCTCACCTCCGTGTGAATCGTCATTATGAGTTTTCTAGGATATTTATCGGTTAAATGGTCCGGGAAGTTTAGAGGCTTTTAATAAAAATATGTTTTTCCTCTAAATTCTACACATTGGTGCTCTCCGCCAGTGCTGTCAACTGTTCGGCCCGGCATTTCCACGTGTGCTCCGACACCGCCTTCCTATAAGCGTTACCGGCGATTCTTTCCCTCTCTTCCGAATTATGAAGCAGCCGGGCAATTTTCTCCTGCAGTTCCGAAAGCCTATCCAACCGAAAACAGACAATCTCCTCCCCGTCCTTCATGTGTTCCCTCAGATAATCTGTCTCCTCAGTCAGGCACACTGCTCCGGAGAGCATAATATTTGCTACACGCTCTGTCATTCCGGCCTTGTGCCAGCTCATAATATTCAGTCCTATTTTTGCTTTTGCAAGTTCCTCTAAAGACTCTTCCACCGTAACCTGAGGATGTATGATCAAGTGCTCTTTACCCACTCCCCGGTAATTTTTCCAGCTTTCCCCATAGACATGCAATGTAAAGCCTGCCTCTAAAATAGCAGAGATTATGGCTTGTCTATAGTATCCGATCACCATTCTGGCTGCCGGCTTTAAAGCAATATTTTTATTGATAAAGGAAGTTTCCTCCTCACTTTGCCCTTCTATACGCAAAAACTCTCTGACTCCCTGTTCAAACGGCATCAGCGGATGTTTGAGCATATAGTCATAAAAGGCCTTGTTCTCTCCTTCAAGACACTCTGCATCATCTTCAAAGCAGCTTCCGATAAATACAATATCATAATCCCGCTTTGTCTGTATACACTCCTGCACCTTTCCCCCAGGCGGAAATTGTATGGCATTCTTGGTGTGATAATACTCCCTGATGAGCGCCGCATAATTGGCGTCCTGACACAAAATCCAGTACTCTTCGGGCAGGTTTCGGAGTATGTTTTCAAATCGAAGCGGATAATCAAACCAGAATTGGAATTTCGGTCCATGCATTTTTCTGAAGAAATCAATTTCCAAAGCAGCTGCCTGAAATCCCACAATTCCCTTGCAGACCATATTCCCAAGCTTTTCAAACTCATCAAACCGATTATCCACCTTGATAACCGCCTGCCCCGCCTTGGCCAATTCATTGTACAGATCATCCGCAAATTGCTGAAGTACCCCCATACAGGTATCATCCCCCCGCAGAACAACAAAAGGCGCCGTCATTCGTGCAATACTCTCATATTCCTTCTCATCGGACATAAACAGATTCATGTATTGCTGAAAAATCGGAAACATTCCGGCCTCCTGCATTACCTTACAAAAAAAGGTATACACTTGCTCCATCATCCCCAAAGCATGCAGCTGCTGTAAATGATATCGAATGATATATGCACAGGTATAAGCTTCTTCATCCGACATTTCCACTTTCGTGTCCACCGTTCTTTTTTCTACATCCGGCTCCCTTTCACTCTGAAACAGCATACATCCGCCGGTCTCCTTAGCCAGACGGCAGAGCAGTTCAAAATTGGTCTTTTCCCGCAGCTTGGTATGAAAGGCCCCCGCCTTTTGTACCAGTTCTCTGGGAAAGATCAGCCCATTAACGGAAGCAGAGAGCAGTTCGAACGTGCCTGCATAGTCAAGCAGTTCCTCCTGCCGTCCTCGGCAAAAGACTGCCACCATAATGCCATCCGCCTCCTGCAAGCATTGACATGCTTTGAGAATATCACTTTCCTTCAGTGAATCTTCCTCTACATATGCAATAAAATCAGTGTTCGTAGCACGAACACTGTTCGCAGTGCAAACATTGTTCGCACTACATAAGCATTTATTCTTGCATCTCGCATCTTCCCATTCGGCACCGTTCAATCGAAAAATTGTTAACTGCCCCTGCCTCGTCTCTCTCATAAAAATCCCCCAAGCAAATATCGCTACGGATAACCGTAGCGATATTTTATCATAATTATTATAAAACAACAATGTTATTTATCAGCCCAACAGGTTCTTTAAAGCATCCAGCCCTGCCGTATCGGCTGCGGCCTTGTTGGCCTCCTGAATCTGTAAATATACCTCTTTGCGGTATATAGGCACTTCCTTGGGTGCAGTAATACCGATCTTTACCTGATCACCCTTTACTTCCAAAATAGAGACTTCGATATTGTTATTGATAACGATAGCTTCATTCTTTTTTCTGGATAAAGCAAGCATCCTACTCACCTGCCTTTCCGGCCTTCAGAATATCGTAGATAGGAAATTTTACGGTATATTCCTCACTGTCCACGATGACCTGGCAGGCCTTGCGGGTCTGTGCATTGATGATGATGGGCCCCTTTAAATTGACGCTCATCTTGGTTAAGTCTGCGGGAACCGTTACTGTCACCAAAACCAACAGATTCTCTTCATTCAATTCCCCCAAATCTTTTAACAGCTCGTCTTCTATTTCCGGATTGTAATCCGGCACTACACTCAAAGGGTCCATAACCGGCATGGCAAAGCCCGGCTCCTGCATGGACTGCAGCCAGCGGATGCCGGCGTTCACTCCCTTTTCCTCATCATGAATCAGAGCAAACGTGGTCAGCTCCGGAAATCCCACAATACCGCCGGTGAATTCTATGAGCTTCTCATCCGCAATATCAACTTCCCCAAAGATTTTAGTATTTACCTTCATAGTTCCTCTTTTCCGCTGTCTTCGGACAGCTTTTTATATGAAATTCAGCAGACTGGTCTGCGAAATCTTACCGGTTGCCATCAGCGCCGCTTCATAGGTCAGCTCCGCACTGGTCAAGTTAATTGCCACTTCGGTAATATCAATATCCTCATTCTCTGACTGCAGGGTTTCATAAGTAGTCTTCTGATTCATCATACGGTTTTCTATCAGCTCCAATTTGGAACTTCTGGTACCGCAGTTGGTGATTGCCAGATTGGTCGCGTCCAAATGTCCCTGGAATGTGGTGATACCACGTTCAAACATTTTCTGCACTTTATTCTTTACAAGGGTCAGAGACTTATTAACTGCTTTGAGCCTGGATTCAAGGGTAGCTATCGTACCTTCATCCGCTTCGTTCTCCAACAGACCGCCCAGATCGTTTGCAATCTTTTCCAGACTCTGCAGGTCTTCCAAAGCGCTGATCAGATCATCCACTTCCCTGCCGATAGCCGGATCAAAGCATTCGTCAGCCGTGGTATTGACTCTGATCTTCTGGTTGAATCCCACATCATACTCAATCTCCTGCCTTGCTACATCTATACCTTCCAGATAGTCCTGATTGTAGTCGATGGTGCCGTGCACAGCGTCCTCAGCGGAGCATGCATAATAGTGCTCGGGGCGCAGATCACCCTTCTCCCAGTTTGTCTTCTCGTAAGTGATGCGGATCTCCCCTTCATTTACGGAAGATGTGGATCCCTGATCCTTATAGGACATCATCTGATTATAAACATTGTCGCCTAAGATCAGCTCGCCGGTTTCGGGAACAAAATAAATACCGTCCGGATCATTTGCCGCAAGCTCGTAAGCGTTGGGCACGTCATAAGCACTCACTATGGTAGCGGGTCCTAACTCCTCGGTCTCCAAATTGCCGTCCGCATCCCTGCCCGTCACATGACTGATGGTGGGCACTGCTCCGTCTAAATCCTTATAGGCCAGCCGGATTCTGTGCACCTCTACGGGCTCTATATCATCCTCTACTACGGTAATACCGCCGTAGTTGCTAACGTCCATATCCCGGACATCCCCAACGCCTCCATTGTCGGAGGTCGTCTTTACGTAGGTCACGCTGTCAATCGCGTTATTGTCAAACTGCTGGGTAATTTCGTAATGCTTCTGCTGCTTATAGGGAAAACTGATGGAGGTATCGGTCCGATAGCCGGAGAATACATACCTGCCTGCATAATCCACGTCCGCAGTGGAATAGATTTCATCCCGCAGCGCCTTTAACTGCTCTAAAATGATCTCTCTGTCCGACGAGGTCAGATCCCCGTTAGCGCCCTTGGTGCACTGTCCGATCATACTGGTAATCACCTTGGAGAGATTCTGCAGAGCGCCTTCCGTGATGTTCAGCCAGCTCTCCGCATCGGGAATGTTCTTGGTATAATACTGGGTAGCCTCCGTTACATTGGTACGAAGACGCAGAGCACGGATCGCTACAACCGGATCGTCCGAGGGTTTATTCACCTTTTTCTCAGTAGACATCTGGGTGCTCAGTTTATCCTGCATGATCTTGTTACGATTGATATTGGTCAGATTGTTGTTCTGCATAATCTTATTGGTTATACGCATCTTGATTCTCCTTCCTGACCTTATACACCGGTCTGTAAAATAAGTCTGTCATATATTTCAGTCAGCGTCTGTACCATTTTGGCCGCCAGATTATACGCGTTCTGATACTTGACCAGATTCACTGCTTCTTCATCCTCGTCCACACCGGAGATGGATTCTCTCTGGTTGTCAATGGTGGTGGTGATGTTCCGGTAATTTTCACAGAAGGTATTGGCATTGCTCGCGTTTAACGCCACATCCGAAAGTATACACTGTAAAAACTCACCGGCATTGCAGCCCCTAAAGCTCATCATGGTCTTATCGGTCGCCATACGTCCCAGTTGGGTCAGCAGATCGTACTGATCCACGCCATCGGAGGCCTTCTTTCTGGTAGCCAGCAGATCCGCATCCTGTATCAGTGCGGACAGAATTGCAAAATTCTTGGCGGTCAGCCGGTAGTAGCTGTCATCTGCGGAGCTCATGGTAAAACCATTTCCGTCAAGAGCAGCTTTCGCAGCATCTGACGCATCCTGTTCAAGCTGTGCCAGCACATTGGGATTCTTCATCTGTTCTGCAGCATATTCATCCGCCGCTTTTCTCGCTTCATTTATTTTCTCATTGGTAAGCTGTTCTGTTGCCTGCTGTGCTGCCTGCTGGGCAAAAGCATCATGCTGATCCTGCGTTATGGTGGCGCCGGGATTCTTGTCCAGATAATCCTGCTCTAACTGTGCCGTTAAATCCGCCGTTAAATCTGCAAGCTCCTGAGGATCAGGAGTCAAGTCGGCCTGATCGTAAGATTCATCAAAGAACTCCTGATACTTATCCGCATAAGCCTGATCGTAATATTTCTCTTGCAGGCTTGCTAACATCTCATCCCTGGTCTTACCGTAGTACCAGTCATACCTGAACTCATCCGGGAAATCGTACTGCTCATCATTCGCCATATGATCACCGGTGAACATATTGCAGCCCCGCTTGTTGTAAGCGTTATAGCCGCTGTTTAAGATATCATTGAATTTCTGGGCAAAGGTACGCACCCATTCGTTCATCTGGCTCATATAGTAGGGAATACCCTGATAACTGATATTTATTCCGACGGAAGCGTTCTTTCCTACTCTGTCATTGGTAATGTGTCTGGAGTTTAAATCACTGCCGGAAAGCACAAAGGTGTAGGAATAAACCGGTTCCCCGTTATCATCATAGCTTACGGTATAGGACCAGGAATCATAATAGAACTCCTGATTGCCCACATTGATGATACCGCCGCTGTCGGAAAGATTACATTTGTTCATATCCTGCAGATAGCTTTTGCCCACCTGTATGGTTACGGTGTCGTGATTTCTGGTAACGCCGTCCGGATCCGTCACTGCCTTGCTGCCGATTCCGGTAACCGTACCGGTGAAATTCTCGCCGTTATTACCGTCACGCATCTCTACCAGACCCTGAAGCGCACCCCCTAAAGTCTTGCTATAGAGGTTTAACTTGCTGTCACTGTTCTTCCAGTATACATCATAGAGTCCGTCGATATCCGTCTGGTTGACCTTTTCGTAACTTTTACGTGCTACGCATTCCAGCTCGTTGTAGTCTCCGGTGTCTAAAAGCAGCTCACCGCCTCCGATCTTTACAATGAATCGATGCGCACCGGTTTCTCTGTCCGGATTGTTGCTATCTACAATGGGAATCTCCTGCGTTTCAATATCCACTATCTCGGAAAGCTGATCCAGCAGAAGCGTTCTCCTGTCGCGCAGTTCGTTAGCCTTGCTGCCCGTCAGTTCGATCACGTTGATCTGTTTGTTCAGTGTGGCAATCTCCTGTGCCAGAGAATTGATCTGATCAATTCTCATCTTGAGTTCATCGTTGGTGTCCTTCTGTACCTTTTCCAGATTGGTTGCCAATTCGTTAAAATAGTCCGTCAGGTTGTCACCATAGCCGACAAACTGGGCTTTCGTCGTCGTAGCGCCCGCATTCTTTAAAATCTCCTGCAGACCCTGTACCATAAATCTATCAAAAATGGTCTTAAAACCTTGATTGAACTGGTCATCCGCAAAGTAGTTTTCCAGCTGGGCCATATAGTAAGCCTTCATGTTGTACTCACCGTAATTGGTATTGGCCTCCCAGAACTTGTGGTCATAGAATTCGTCCCGCACACGCTCAATTGCCAGCGTATCCACGCCCGCGCCCGCACAGCCGTAGGTCTGGAATACCCGCAGTGCGTCACTGGCCTGCTGCAATACCTGCTGACGGCTGTAGCCTACTGTCTGTACATTGGCAATGTTGTTGGAAGTAGTATTTAAAGCTGCATTGGATGCAAGCAGTCCCTTATATGCAATATTCAATCCAAAAAATTGAGATGGCATCCCGATTCCTCCTTTATGCCTTTAGGATGTTAATAACCCAGTGAGTTAATAAGGTGCTCCAGCATCTCGCTGACAACGTTGATATAGCGGCTGGCTGCATTATAACCGTTCTGGAATTTGATCATATTGGAAAGTTCCTCATCGGAGGATACTCCTACGACCTGTTCCCTCGCTGCACAGGTGGCCTCCACTGTGGCTGATTGGTTCTCAAAAATGCTATAGAATACAGAACCGGAAGTAGCTACCTGCGATACCAGATCTTTATAATAGCCTACAAAGTTTGTCTTTGTCTCTACATTGGGATTCAGCGTATAGCTGTTTTCGGTGAAAACTGCTTTTAAAGCTTCGGCCGTAGCGTAATCAGCCTTGCCATCCACTGTCATGAAGCCCAACATAGAGGGCTCCTGCAGCAGATTGCTGTTGACCTTCAGGTTCCGCAGTGTATACATACTGTCAGGGTGATCAAAATCTTCTTCCTGATAAACCCAGACTTCATTGCCGTTTTGATCCGTCTCTTTCACATAACCGTCCGTGGTGATCTTTTGGAAGAGCTGCAAGGGTGAACCGTCCTTGTCACACAAATAACCCCGCTCAGGATCGCTGGCCTTGGCCAGTACTTCGTTTATCTTGGTGACCACGTTATGAATCATCTGGTCAAACTCCGCCTGAATATTCATCATGATGGACTGGGATATACTGTCGTAGTCCTTTTGAATATCGGAGTAGTTGGCTCTGTGGTCACCTCTTGCTAAGAGGGCTGCCTTTAGTCCGCCGATATCCGTACCCAGCACGGAAGAAATAGTCTGATTTAAATTGAATACTTTGGCGTTGGTAATATCATATTTCTTGGTGCCGTCCGCCATGATGGTGTACTCTGCGTTCGTGGGCCAGAAAGGGGTGTAGAAACCTGTTTTGGTGTCTATATCCAGACCGATTTCGTAGCAGAGTCCTCCTTTTATAAAATCGTTTCCTTCTATCTGAACGGAAACTTCACACATAGCATTTTCTGAATAGCTGATATTGCAGAGTTTGCTAAGTTCATCCAGAATCTGATTTCTCATATCTCTAAGGTCATTGGCATGCTCGATGCCGCCGGCCTCTATTTTTGAAATTTCTCTATTTAATTCCAATATCTGTTTTCCGTATTTATTGATGGTATCTACCTGCTGCTTTACCTGCGCGTTCAGGCTGTCCTGATAGGATACCAGATCGTCATATACGGAAGAAGCACGATTTATAAATTCCACGGCGCGCTGCACCAAAAGACCCTGCGTAACGGAACTGGAAGGATCCTTTGCCAACTCCTGAACCGCGGTCCAGAGATTGTCCATAGAGGTCTGAAAATCCTTACCGTTAAATTCACCTAACAGGGTCTGCACTTCATCCAATGCATCCGCAGACACTTCATAAAACATACTGCGCCCTGATTCTCTGCGGTATGTCTTGTCTAAGAATACATCTCTCACTTGTCTGACCATGGAAAAATTAACCCCGAGACCGTACTGCTTATATGACACTGCGGCGGTGTTTTTAGATAGGGTAATATACTGCCTGGTACCTAACAGCGTCTGCTGTCTGGTAAAACCGGTAGTATCTACATTGGTAAGATTATGCGCCGTTGCATTCAGCGCGTTCTGATGCGTCTGCAATCCGGAATTTCCTACGTATAAGCTTCCAAACAATGACATAACTATCACCTCACGTTACAAGGCAGGAATTCTCCCGCCCAGGACTTAACTCTTTGCGTCGAATCCGCCGGGACCGGTCCCTATAACATCTCCCGCGCTATAAGCGCCTTTGTTATAGTTTGCGGTTTCCGGTGCAGCCTTCATGGCCTGCAGCAGATTCATATCAAATTCAATCATTTCCAGCGAATGGGCAATCAACTCTTTGTTCTGTTCATTTACCTGCTGCATACTGCCTAAAACGATTTTCAGCTTATCGTGTACCTCTGCAAGTTTCCCACTCTCCTGGGGCCTGTTTGCCAGCATCTCGATTATATTGGCTAACTTCAGGCTTTCAACATCCTTGTTTGTAACGTTGGCAATATCCTTAATTACCGCCATCCTCTGGTTATCCAGATTGGTAATTCTGCTTGCCACCAACTGCTCTTCATCCGTGATTTGCTCTAATTGCTTTAAATCTCCGGCCACAATGACCGGAGTCTTTTTTTTAGATAATCCCAGCAGTGCCTCGTATTCTACGATTTCCCGTTCTAATATACTTATCAGATTCTCGATCAGGCTTGCCACCGGGATTACCTCATTTCTTCATACTTTTCCAATAATTTGTCTGCAAAGCTCTCTGCACTGACCTGATAGGTGCCGGCAGCGATACTTGCTTTGATAGGAGCCGTTACGTCTTCCCTGACATCAGGGCTTGCAGCGACCGCGGTCTTTGCTGTCTGGATATCCTTTCCGAGACTGCTGATCTGTAACTGATCCGAAAATCTTGCGCCTGCAGTCTTCCTAAGCTGTCCCGGCTTCTTTGTGTTGTAAAGCTGTTGTACCTGATTATATGCTTCAATACGCATATTGGACTCCTCCTTTCCATAAATCTGTACGACTTGTTATTATATATATCGTAAAAAAAAGGATGAACTTTAGTGTTCATCCTCAAAAACAGTAAAAATAATTTTCTCTTATATCTTTTCCGTCATAGCGGGATCCCATACGATCCTCATGTTTTTTTCTCGAATCCTCTTGCAAAATTTTCTGCTGATACCCAGATAGTCCGCGTCTTCTTTTAGGCACTTTCTATAATCCAGTCTTCCCGTTATAGGATCTTCACGGTAAGGCACTCCCACCAATTCTTCCCATACCTTCTTTGCCTCGGGGGATGCTATCATACATCTAACGTCAATGATTCCAGCTTCCTGCTGCAGAACGGCCCGGTGCATATAGCCGCTGTACTCTTTATGGAGTCCTGCATACAGAGCTTTGCCCCCGGCAGTATAAATACCTCCCGCCACCCGATTTTTCTTATTTAAAAGCTTTCCTCCTACCAGCCCCACATCCGGCCGGTTAGCAAAAAGATCGGGCTCGTAATCCACCCGGTAAAAACCGAGATGCCGTAAATGACTGACCCGGCCTTTCCATCCGCTCATTTTTAAGAAATCTTCCACCGCGCGCTTTCCAGCTTCATAGGCATACCGTTTGCTTTCCGGATTCTCTGCCGTAGACGCCGCGTGAGAACGCCAGTGGTACAATACTTTGGGAACATGGGCAATGGGCAGTTTCCCGGCGTCATTCGTTTCCTCATCTCCCCGCATCTGATGCACAGCCCTAAGCACCAGATCAAAATCCTGCGCGCCGTCGCAGCCGCTGCGAAAGCCCAGCTTTTGCATCAGGGACCGTTCCATGACAAGGAAGTGGCAAATATAATTGTTGCTTAAGAGCAGGTCCAGATTGAACGGACTCTTTTTATGCCTCTCATAAAAGCGATGGGTTTTTGCGTCGTATTTATCTTCATCGGAATATAACATCTGCAGCTTTATTCCCTTTTTGCCCGACTCCTCAATGCAAAAAGCCATCTCGTAAAGCGCATCCGGCGTCAGCAGATCGTCATGGTCAAGCAGCGCCGCGTAATCCCCCGTTGCATCCTTTAGGGCCTGATTGGTGTTGGCGGAAATTCCCCCGTTCTCATTTAACCTTCTGTAAAGTATCCGCTCGTCATGATAAGAGGCCGCGACCTTTTCCACACTGTCACTTTCGCTTGCATCCGCAATGATCAATTCAAAATTTCCGTAGGTCTGATTCAGCACCGAATCCACCATGGCTCTCAAATACTCCTTTGGTGTCTCGTAAGCCGGTACCAGAATACTGAACCGGCAGGAAAAAGCCCTCGCCTTCTCCCTCTGTGCCTGCAGCTTTCCTTCCGACAGCGGTTCATAGCGATAAGATTCTTTCTTTATTCTCTCCGTTCGTTCTCTGGCTGCGTAGTACGCCTGTTTTATGCCGTTTTTCCTTAAATAATGTATGGTCTTTTTCAGATTATTCAGGTTTACAATTTGGGGCATGCTCAGCCGCAATCCTTTCATTACTTTCTGCAATCTTCCTATACTTTCAATGTAAAATCGCTTCTGTCCAGAGAAAAGTTGGGATTATAATAGGGATCCCCCTTCTCTAAGACTTTCTGCCACTTTTTGCGGAACCTTTCCGACTCGTCATTGTATCGGGCGGCCTTGTCCCCCTGATCGTCCAATCCCCGGGAAGCGGATTCTAAATGATACAGCTCCGCAAAGGGAGTAAATACATTTAAAAGTCCCATTTCCCTCAGTTTCAGGCAGAAATCCACGTCGTTTAAAGAAATCGCAAATTCCTCTTCCAGACCGCCTGCCCTGTCAAACAATTCTCTTTTTACCATGAGGCAGGCTCCTGTCACCGCCGAGACATTCTGCGCATAGCAGAGTCTTCCCATATATCCCAGATTCTCCCTGTGCTGCCCGTAGTGGCTGTGCCCTGCCGTGCGATGCGCACCCAATCCCAGCACCACGCCGGCATGCTGGATGGTTTTATTTTCATAGTAAAGCTTTGCGCCTACCGCACCTACATCCGGCCTTTGCGCATACATCAAAAGCTCCTCCATCCAATTAACGGTAATGACCCGGATATCATTATTAAGAAGCAGCACATATTCACCGTCACTGCATTTTACGCCAAAATTATTCACGGCTGAATAGTTGAAAGCGCCCTTGCTTTCAAAGGTAACTACTTTTATGTTCGGATTTTGTGCAAGTTCTTTATAATAGGAAAAAGTATCCGCCTCTTCGCTGTTATTCTCCACTACCACGATCTCATAGTTTTCATAAGTGGACTTCTCTACAATGGAAGCAATACAGCTTTTCAGATCCTCCACATGATCCTTGTTGGCTATCACAATAGAAACTTTCGGCTTACCTAAAATCTGATACCGAATCTTAAAAATCGTTTCAAAGGCTCTGGTCGAAGTGATCTGGAAATGGGCAAAACCGTGACGACTTAAATGATCGGCCACCGCTCCCTTCGCCGCTTCTACCGCATAGGGCTTGGCACCAATGCCGGAAGCCACGCTGCCCGCATGGGACCTCCAGTAGTAAAGAGGCCTGGGCACATGAACTACCTTCCCTGCCCTGTCGGTCAGCCTTAGGATCATATCGTGGTCCTGACTGCCGTCAAACTTGGAGCGGAACAATTCCGTCCCCTCCAGCAATTCCCGTTTGAACACGCTGAAATGGCAGATATAATTATTTGCCCGCAGGTTGTCCACCGCATAATCAGGCTTGAAATGCATGGTGAGCATATGATTGATATTGCCGCTCTTAAAGGTAATTTCGTCGCAGTATATGTAATCCGCATCCTGCTCGTTTACGGCCTTTACATATTCATAGAGCGTACTGGGATGAAGGATATCGTCATGGTCGAAAAGACCGATATACTCTCCAGCGGCCAGTTTCAGACATTCGTTGGTATTTTCGGAAATACCGCCGTTTTTTGCAAGCTTTTGATATTTAATCCTGCGCTGCCCATCCCGGACTGCATATTCCTCCACGATCTTCCCCACATACTCATGCTCCCGGTCAGAGCCATCCGCCAGACATAATTCCCAGTTTTCATAAGTCTGCGCCATGACGGAATCCAGCATCTCTCTTAAAAATGGCTCCGGCGTATTGTAAAGAGGAACCAGAATACTGAACTTTACCATATGGGGGAACTTTGCTTCCCTTTCCTTTTCACGTTGCGCCTCATCGGGGAAGCTTTTCGTACCGTACCGCCTCATCGCCTTTTTTTCAATCTTTTTGTACTTCAGTTTTGCAATCACACCCCGCAGGCCGCCACAGTTTTTCAGCCGGGTTCTCTGGCGAATGATAAAATGCACAAACTTCCGCAAAGGAGCGGTAAGCTTCCACAGTGGATTATTCCTAATTCTGTTCAATTTAAAAGTTAAATCCTCATTTTGCGCCTCCAGAACAGCCACTCGCTCCGCTAAATCCGCTGTTTTAATCCGTTCTTTCTCGTAGGCTTCCTTATAGTCCATTTAAACCTCCGCTTTGTTATTATTTCTCAAATGGCCAATTACTCCAGTTCACAAGTTTTTGTCTGGAGCATTTATCCTCCGCCAGTATACCCAGCCGATAATGTCCCGCTGGAATATCCTCCGTTCTCACTCTGACGGCAAACCCTGTTAAATCTACATTTAACTGGTCGTCCGCATTCTTTTTGATATCCGGACGCCATTCATCCACCACGGGAACGCATATAATTACATCTGATATTTTATTTTGCAACAAAAGCATTCTTTTATAGCAGGCATTATCCGCACCTATCACAAAAGAATAGCCCTGAAAATAATAGCCGCATTCCTCCAAATCCTCCTTGAATTCCCGAGATGTTGAAACTGTGCCGTACTTCCATTTGCGGATATCCATGGCAGTCTCCACACCAACCATCACGCAGGGATCCTGTTTCATATTCTCCGGCAGCCTTTCCCAACTTTTTACTTTTGCCCAAGGCATATCCCATGATGCCTGATAGCAATAAGCCGGTGCATATTCCGCCACCGTCAGTAAGTCCGCCATCAGATATTTGTGATAAAAAGGATCCCTTCCGTAAATATTGGGATGCCTTTCACAGAGAATATCTCTTTCTGTCATTAGCCGCCTGTGCTTTTCTTCAGATTTTCCGTCATTTCCTCTGCTTAAGGATTCATGATGGTATAATGTTACATCATTCCTCTGAATATTATAGTATCCTGCCTCATAAATTCGGTAGCACAGGTCCACATCATTAAAGGCCACCGCCAGTTCCTCGGCAAATCCGCCCACCCGGTGAAATACCTCGGTCCTCACCATGAGGCATGCGCCCGTCACTGCCAGCATATTGTGTACGCCCCGGTTTCTTCCGTAATAATGATCCTCTTTATTGGAAAGGAACTGCAGCTTATGAACCGGCCCCACCCTCAGATTTGTAACGCCCGCATGTTGAATGATATCCGAATCCGGGTAAAGCAGCTTGGCGCCTATAGCTCCCGCATAGGGAAGAAGCGCCTTGTCCGCAAGCAGCGTAAGCCAGTCAGATGAGCATATTTCCATATCATCATTGAAAAACAGCAGCAGATCGCCTTTTGCTTTCTCCGCCCCCAGATTACACATACGGGAAAAGTTAAAATTCATGGGTTCATAGTGATAGCTTATCCCATGAAATCCCCCAACATTCGATGTTTGCTGACGATAGGTCTCAATTTCCCGCAAAACAGCCTGTCTGTTCTCCTCCCCGCTTCCATTATCAATGATCAGAATCTCATAAGGAATTTCACTTTTCGTTATCTTCAAAAAGGAGCTGACACAAGTAAACAGAACCTGCGGGTTATCCTTAGAGGGTATGATCACGGATATCAAATGGTTCCGGTTGTTATCCTGATTCCGGCACCAATCCGGCATCCGGCCTCCCCCGGCTGTTTCCGGCAGCTTCCAGTCTTTAATCTGCTCATAACCCTCTCTTTTCGTATGAAACAGGATCTCGGAAATGTGAGAAACTTTTACAGCAGATTCATTTCTTACCGCAAAGTAGTTCTCCTCCACCAGAAGTTCTTTAAGAAGGAGATAGAGGGAAGAAATCTTGAATCCATCACTTTCCGTACCATCATCAGTCTTTTTACGTTTGATTACATCTGTTATTTTTATTTTTTTCACCGCGACCAGACTGCCAAAATAGAAACCGGACAAAAAAGTATCCGGGGACCAATCGGGTTTAAACCAAGGGGACCTTCTAACGCCGTCTTCTAACACGTCCTCGTCACCATATGCTATGATTAAATCTTTATTTAAACTAAATTCCTGACAAATGAGAGGGATCGCTTTCTCTGACAACTCCCCCTCAGAAACAGCTAAAAGAACAATGTCCGCATCACTATGCTCCAAAACGGATAAAAAATCCTCATTTTCACACTCGGCTAAACTTAAAAACAGATAGGAAAATGCTTCTGCCGCAATATTTTCTGTTTCTATTTTTTCTTCCTGCCTTTTAATCCATTCCGGGTAGGACAGTTTCCGGGCAGAAACCTGCTTGGCATACTTTTTATGCTGTTTTTCCACCAGAATCTGCTTGATTCCCTTTTTCAGAAAATTCACGTTTCTACCCTTTCTTCGCTACTCCGCCTATGGGCATCAATAAAACTCGGCAATTCTGCCTTCGCTTATGCCATATGTAATATAGTGCTCATACAGAGAAGCCCTGTCATAACCGAAAGCTGCTTTTAAATCCGCATACCGATCTGCATAGGCAATATAGTTAAAGGTTTCCGGGCCTTCAGAAAACTCGGCAATTCTGCCTTCATTGATACCGTATGTAATATAATGCTCATACAGAGCTGCCTTGTCATAGCCAAAAGCTGCTTTTAAGTCCGCATATCTATCTGCATAACCGATATGATCAAAGGTCTTAAGACTGCCTTTCTGCGGAATGATTCCCGAGCCCCCAAACCACGGGTTGATATCGGAAGCGTCGGTGGGATCCCAGTTTCGATAGGGGGAATCCTCGTCTATTTTGGGTGCCGTTGGCTTGATAACATTTCCCACAATCTCGCTGCCCGAATATACCACAACAGTGGTGCCCACCTTGCAATTGTCATGAATCCACTTTATATCCTCAGTTGTCAGCCGGACACAGCCAAGGGACGCGTTCTCTCCCAGCTGATTGTACAGCTCCCATTCCAAAGTATCCGGACTTTTCTCAAGATAGGGTACCGAGTGAAACAAAATGTGTCCATTGAATCTCACCGCATATCTTCCATAGCTTCCATCTACCAGTATGCGCCAGTCATAATAGTCAGATGTAGAAAAAGTACCCTGCGGTGTCGCATGTCCGGGAGCGCCGCAGGAGCAGACCATCGCCTTCACGACCTCGCTTGTGCCGTCTGCTTTTTCTTCCATGACGGTGACCACATTCTCCGTGGTATTCACGTAAATAGTGTAATTAGGCCTTGTATCGGCTTCCTTCGCCTGAGCCGTTGCCTTATATTGATATAAAAGAAAAATACCAAGGCATAATAATAATACTCCTTTGCTTAATTTTTTCATATTACTCTCCTCCATATTCTAATTCGGCTTTTCTCCAATCTTCTCACTTTCATCATGAAAATGCAATGGAAAACAAAGATTCTTAAGATATTCTCAATATCTTCTTTATTCACAGAGAATCTTGCAGACCTTATCCAGATTTTCCCGGATTGCCAGATGCTGGGGACATTTCTTTTCACATATGCCGCACTTTTTACAATCTGCAAAAGTTTTCCCGTTGTGCTTCAGATAATCGCGCATCATGTACATAGCGTGATCCTTCAAACCGTACACATTGTAATATGTATACATTTCGAAAATATGCGGGATATTGATCTCCACCGGACAGGGCTGGCAGTACTTACATCCGGTACAGTATAACTCGGAGAATTTTTTGATCTCTTCCATTGCCGCGCCCAACTGCTTCCATTCTTCCTCAGAGAACTCGGTTTCACCGGACGCAAGCTTCACGTTCTTTTGTACCATATCCAGATTCTGCATGCCGGAAAGTGCGCAGTTTAGGTTGGGATTGCCCAGACAGAACCTGAACGCCAACTCATAAGTAGCGATGGAAGACTTGCCTGTGAGCTTAGCATACAGATCAGTCGGTGCCGCAAGCCTGCCGCCGCCGACAGGCCCCATAGCCACGGTGCCAAGTCCCTTTTCATTCACATACTGAATCATTTCCTCATTGGAACGGTCGAGGAGATTGTACTGACACAGCATGGATTCCATCTTCACACCCCGTTCCTCTGAGGTATCAACAATGTACTTGATTGCACTGGGATCATCATGGAAGGAGAAGGAAACATGGCGGATCAATCCCTCTTCTTTCGCCTTTGCCGCTGCTTCCAGAAGACCTTCCTTCAAAATCATGTTATCATAACAGTCACGGTTGATTCCCCAGAAATGGTAAAAATCCACATAATCCGTGCCAAGACGCTCCAGACTTCCTTCCAGATGCCTGCGGTAACCGTCCGGACCCATGCCCGCATCCATTGGACATTTAGTAGAGATAAGAATCTTATCGCGAAAATCCCTTACTGCATGACCGAGAGCGCCTTCACTGTTAGAGTTGCAGTAGTAAGGAGCGGTATCAAAATAGTTTACACCATTCTCGTATGCATATGCGATCATTTCGTCCACCTTGTCCAGATCCACATAGTTCTGTTCATTCTTTTTATATTCCGGAAAACGCATACACCCGAAACCAAGTGCTGAAATCTTCTCGCCGGTCTTGCCAAATTCACGATAATTCATAATGCTATCCGTCCCTTCTAATCTATTTTTAATATTATAAGCTATTTCATACCATCCATGCAACTGATTTGATAATCTCCATTGCATACGGATCATGTTTAATCATCACAAAAAGTCCGCAGCTTGCAGAACAAATCACATTTAAAAACTGCTAAGATTAATTATGCCTTAGTTTTATTTAGACATCCTTACAAAAAATGTAATATGCCATTTCATACTAAAAGAGGAGGATCAATTATGAAAAAGTTATTTACAATCGCATTAGCTGCAATAACTGCCGCTGCTGTTTTAGCCGGATGTAGTAACGTAAGCAATAACAACTATGTTGCAGATTTGAACAAACAAGAAACAACCTTTGATACCGGCAGCACAAGTACGCCTTCCAACAGCAATATGCAATCCAATGCCGATTCGGGTTCTGCGTACGATTCAGATTCTGCTTCCAATACGGATTTTGCTTATGAGCCAGATTCCGCCTACGGCTCAGATTCCGCCACCGACACAAGCACAGACTCCGGCAGTTACAGCATGACTAACAGCTACGGAGAAACATTTACCGTGGAACCGGGGTTTGCTTATGTCAGCTGCATCAAGACCATCGGCTCATCGGATCCTGAATACTCGTCCTTAAAGATGTTTGCAAACCCTAAATTCGAAAGGGGAAAATACTACTTTAGGATTACGGGCTGGGGGGACTATGATAACGATTATATTAACTTGGTTTTTGTTCCGGAAGCCATTCAAGCCGGAGACATTCTACGCAAATCAGATTTTGAAGCACAGGCCAAAGCAGGCGCTAATTTTATGTATTTCGTTCATATTGACGGCACTTCCTTAGGAACAGGAGACATTATGATTACACCCATGCCGGCCAGTGATATGGACGCGGCAGAAGTTGAAATATTGGCAAATGACGATTCCTGTTTAGCATTTTCCTTCTATTTTGAAGCATCTAAAGGATCTAACCATTATATTATAGAAGGCATCTTCGCCTATGGCAGCGACGGTTATAGCAATGCCGGCAGCTATGGCGGTGCCGGCGGAACAGACATTTCTACAGGCACCGTTTATACCGGTTCGGATCAATGCACCAGTTGTCACGGATCAGGCGTAAAAACCTGCAGTTCCTGTTCCGGTGCCGGTTTTAAACTATGTTGGAAATGCGACGGCGCCGGGCAGGTGAAATGCCACTCATGCGGCGGAGAAGGGACGTATATTTCATATGGCTATGGCACTTCAACCGTTCATACCTGCACAACATGTTACGGGCGTGGCATGGTCACCTGCACTGCTTCCGGCTGTAATAAGGGAAAAATCTACTGCACTCATTGCTCCAATGGCGTTGTGAAATGTCAAGCCTGTGGCGGAGACGGAAAATTATAAAATCACTCTGCACAGATAAACTTAGAAAAAGGCACTCTCCATAGCCGGAAAGTGCCTTTTTAGTAATTTTAGTTGTCGAGCGTTCGCATTGTGGGGAACCTTAGTCGCTATTTTATGTTCTTTCATTGTTTCTCATACAATTTCATAAAATAGGTTTAAGTTAAGTTTAGTGTGGATTTATAGGATCAATCCTCTTTTTTTAAGAAATCCTCGAAGGACTGCATTTCCATTCTCTTTAAGCCTTTCGCAGCGTCCGCACAAATATCTAATATTGTACTTATATCAGAATGTCCTAATACTAATTGAATTACTTTAATATTTATTCCCAACCCACAAAGGCGTGTTGTAAAACCGTCAACGGATTTCTTATATTTTTTAAAAATAGTCTTGTTCCAAAAGTCTCATATAATTGAAATATATAGTCCGCTCCCAGAAGAAAAATAAAAGTATTATCTTCATCATTCTCCTTATTTGTTCATTGGTACTTATTCCTCTAATTTTCATTGTTGCTGAATTACTTTCTTTATCTCTCTTTTTTCTTTTTTTATCTGTTTCTCTAGCTTTTCTAATTCTTCTATACGCTTTTGCATCCACTCAACAGGATATTTCGAAACAGCATCTTTTCCAGAAGGTTCATATATTTTTTGATATATTGGTCTAGTTTTTAGTGTATCTTTCGACAACTTGTCTATTCTTTCTTTACCTATATCAATATACTCTTGTATTAATTCCGTCCCATATGCCTGCCTATTATTTTTTAGGGCTGCAATTAATGAACTGCCAACACCTGCGAATGGATCATATACAATATCGTTTTCATTTGTTAATGCCAGAACGCATCTTTCAACTAATTCAATTGGAAACTGACAAGGATGTATAGTTTTTTCCGGATGCTGAGATTTAACATTCGGAACATCCCATATTTTACAATCCCAATCATCATATAATCTATCAACCGTTGCCTTCCATAAGTCTTCAGGATTTTTACCTTTTGGATTTCCAGACAACTTGCCCTTATTCTCGCCTTTATACGCTCTTTTTCCTGGATATTTCGATGGAATTCTTACATCGTCAAGATTAAATGTATACTGATCCGACTTTGTAAACCATAGGATAGTCTCATATCTTCCAGAAAATCTTTTCTCACATTGTAGCCCATGTCCAAAATGCCAGATTATCCTGTTTCTGAGTTGTAATCCCATTTCCTTGAACATTCTATAAAAATAAATATCTAAAGGATAAACCTCACTTGTTAATGGATCAATATAATTACCTACTTCCCAACAAATGCTTCCGTCATCGGATAGAACTCTAACCAATTCTTTTATAATCGGTTTTAAATTGTTCAGATATTCATTTAATGATGTTACGGTTTCATATTCTTTTCCTACGTTATATGGTGGTGATGTGATAATAAGTTTAATGCTCTTGTTCTTTTGTTTTTTTAGAAACTTAAGAGCATCTTTCTTTTCATACTTAAATCCTTTGAGTTCCATTCTTTCTCCTAGTCCTGCAATACTTCTTCTAACTTACACACTCTATTTAAACGTGCTGGAGGATTTTCATCAATTTCACAATACTTACTGTATGCTTCATCACGTTTTAGTTGTAACTTTTCGTTTTTGTTTATTAACTCTGCAATTTCTCTACTAGAATCCTCTAAACCTTGTTTCTTTAATTCTAAATACTTGTCATTTAACTGATCCATTTCTCCTTGAATTTTATCAACTTTTTCTTGTGCCTTTTTCTTTTGTCTATCCCATTTTTCTGTATCTTCCAATTTTGCTCTTTTCATCTGCGACTTTAATTTTCCAATATCAGAATGAGACAATATATCTGCTAATTCTTTATTTGTATATGTACATGGATCAGTATCGATATGGTCATCTGACTCTATCCCCAAAATATAAATTGGTACCGATGGGTTATTCCTACCTTCACGGATAACATTGGTTACTTCATTTTCAAACCAAGCAACACCAGTATCCATACACAACATCATTTTATGTGTAGGGATTATTTCTATTCCAACATCAATATCATCCCTTAAATAGAAAAACGTATGCTTTACATGTAAGTCATATGCAACACTAAAATATTTACCGAACTGAACTTCAACAGCTACTCTTTCTTTAAGAAAATCTACCTGATTAAATGAGTTAAGTGGTTCAAATCCATTGTCTTTGATGATTTTTTTCTGAACCTCAGCGTCTGTCTCCTTCACGACAATTTTAGATGTTCGTTCATCATTAGTTACATAATAAGATATTTTATATTCATTCCATCCTGAGGCTGTTAATGTTTCTTTTATAACTGTATTTAATGCTTTTTGATCATAATATATCAATCCAAGATTAGCCTTATCACAGCTTATTTTTAAATACTTGTTAGCATCTATATCTCGAAGGCACTTTTCAATTTCATCAATTAATGCTTTTTTTCTGTAATATAAAAATTCTTCTGCATGAAGATGATTATAACTAAATGCAATTCGCATATAATTCCTCCCATTTTATCAAAAAGATATATAGAATATATTATATCACTTAAACCCACAAAATTAAAGGACTGATTAAAATATAATCAGTCCTTTTAAGTCAACTTTCTATCATTTTTCAATAATTGGGTTTAAGTTGGGTTTATAATCCTTCTTTGAATCGCCTGCAGCCTTAATAAAATATCAGAACCCTGATTTTACTGGCTTTCTCAATCCAATGTTCTCATTGTCGGGAACAACAGCACATCCCTGATAGCCGGGGAGTTGGTGAGTAACATCACCAGTCTGTCGATGCCGTAACCGATGCCGCCGGTAGGGGGCATGCCGATCTCCAATGCGTTTAAGAAGTCCTCATCCGTGGTATTTGCCTCCTCATCGCCTGCTGCCAATGCGGCTTCCTGCGCCTTAAAACGCTCCCGCTGGTCGATGGGATCGTTTAATTCGGAATAAGCATTACACATTTCTCTGCCGTAGATAAAGAGTTCAAAACGCTCCACATAATCCGGCTTGTCCGGCTTGCGCTTGGTCAGAGGAGATACCTCCACCGGATGATCCATCACGAAAGTGGGCTGAATCAGATGCTCTTCCACAAATTCTTCAAAGAACAGATTCAAAATGTCGCCCTTTGTGTGGCGCGCTTCGTAATGAATGCCTTTCTCATCAGCCAGCTTCTTTGCCGCTTCCGTATCCGGAATCTGTTCAAAATCCACGCCCGCATACTGCTTGACTGCGTCTACCATAGTCAGACGTGCAAAAGGCTTGCCTAAATCTATCATTTCCTCCGCATAAGGAACTAAGGTGGTGCCACATACTTCCTGTGCCACATAGCGGAAGAGATTTTCCGTTAAATCCATCATGCCGTAATAGTCTGTATAAGCCTGATAGAGTTCCATCAGGGTAAATTCCGGATTGTGTCTGGTATCAAGACCTTCATTTCGGAACACGCGGCCGATCTCATAGACCTTTTCCATACCGCCCACGATCAGACGTTTTAAGTATAACTCCAAAGAAATACGCAGCTTTACGTCCTCATCCAACGCATTATAATGAGTCTCAAAGGGTCTGGCTGCCGCACCGCCTGCATTGGCCACCAGCATGGGCGTTTCCACTTCCATAAAGCCCTGTTCATCCAGATATCTGCGGATGGCGCTTAAAACCTTGGAGCGCTTCACAAAGGTTTCTTTTACATCGGGATTCATGATCAGATCGGTATACCGCTGTCTGTAGCGGATATCGGTATTGGTGAGTCCATGGAATTTCTCCGGCAGAATCTGCAGGCTCTTGCTTAAGAGCACTACCTCCGCCGCATGAACGGAAATCTCACCCGTCTTGGTCTTGAATACTTCTCCCTTGATACCGACAATATCTCCCACATCGTACTTTTTAAAGTCAGCGTAGGGTTCTTCGCCGATAGAGTCCCTTGCCACATAGGACTGGATGTTGCCCACTAAATCCTGTACATTACAGAAAGAGGCTTTTCCCATCACGCGCTTCTGCATGATACGGCCTGCGATACTGACCGTCTTGCCTTCCAGACTCTCGTAGTTATCCTTGATTTCCTGACTATGATGGCTCACATCATATTTAGTATGCAAAAAAGGATTCTTTCCTGCCTCCTGTAAAGCGGCCAGTTTCTCCCGTCTTACCTTTAACAGCTGGTTAATATCCTGCTCCTGCACTGCATTATTTCCCTGCTCGTTCTTATTCTGTGTATCTCCCACGATTTTACTCCTTTAATTGGATCTCTGAATCTCCAGTACCTTGTACTGCAGTACGCCTGCCTGGGTTTCTACCTCTACCACATCTCCCAGTTTGCTGCCGATCAACGCTTTTCCTACCGGGCTCTCATTTGAAATTTTTCCTTTCAGACTGTTTGCTTCGGTTGAGCCCACAATCTTGTACTCCAGCTCCTCGCTGTATTCCAAATCCAGAATCCTCACCTTGCAGCCGATATTTATTTTATCTAAATCTACTTCGTCTTCTACCACAACTTCCGCATTCTTTAATATTTTTTCCAATTCCTCGATGCGGGCCTCAATATCCCTCTGTTCGTCCTTGGCTGCGTCATATTCCGCATTTTCGGATAAGTCGCCCTGCTCTCTGGCCTCTTTGATCTTCTGGGCAACCTCCTGCCGCTTTACTACTTTCAGTTCATGCAGTTCATCTTCATATTTTCTCAAACCCTCGTAAGTCAAGATATTTTTCTTGGATTCCATGTTGTGCGCCTTTCTATCTTTCTTTATTTTTTCTGTAGTTACCTTCTTTAGGTTCAAATCCTATGATACCTAAATTAACGTAGGTATTATACTGTTTTTTGCCGAGAGTGTCAAGGTCGGGGCGTATTTTCCGCAGAAATGGCATCCGGGAATCTTCTCTCCCGTGCACAATCCCGTAAAAAGGTGTGGACATCCACATATCGGACTCCGTCCGCCCGTCTGCAGAGCTTTTTCCCTTCTCCCCTATCCGTACAGAAGAACAGGCTGTCCGCAGGCAGAGCGGAGGGTTTTAAGCCGTAGAGTCTGCTTCCCGCTACGAAGACCGTCCGGCCCCGGGCTGGCACATACAGCTTTCCGGCATTTTCCCAGACTCCTAACAAAAACCCGTATTCCTCCTGCAGATTCTCCTGCAGTCCGGTAAGTTCCTCCGGTCTCTCCGTAACCACGCTGATACAACGGGCTTTTCTGACATACTGCCATGCCAATTCCTCCGTATCTATTTCCTTATCCTCCAGCACAAAGAGATTATCCGGTGCAGCTTTGTAATATTCTAACATACTCCTAAGCCAAGGAAAAGGCAGGGGTTCCTGGGCTCTGCGCAGCAGACTCAGCACCGCATCCTCGTACAGATAGCAGACTGTCCCCCTCTGGGGCGGAATGGGCAGCAGCCCTTCATATTCCCGCAGCGCTTCCTCAGACCATGCCCTTTTCTTCCGGTAAGTGCCGGGAAAATGTACAGTGATACGCCTGATACGGCCTGTCTGCAAGGAACTGCCCACGGAATTCCTCTGGGACCGTTCCATGGAACGCTCCATGGACAGTTCCTCCTCCGTTACATAAAACTGCCATTTCCCAAAACGACTTTTTTTCGCCGGCATATTCGATTCCATCATAAAATAAACGACTGTCAAATCTTCCATGGTATACCCCCATTTAAGATATGCAGTCGTTTTGTTCTTATTCCTATTTTCTTAATCCTGAAAAATCATATCTAAACCTGACAAAAGCTCCTCCATTGTCTCCATGGAATTTATCATCTGCCGATATTTGGCCGAATGCGGATATCCGGCGGTATACCAAGCCAAATGCTTGCGCATTTCCCGAACCCCGGTATACTCTCCTTTTACTTCCAGTTGCAGCCCGGCATGCCGCCTGATCAGGGCCTTCACTTCTCCCGGAGTGGGGCGCCTTGGTATCTGTCCGTTCTCCAGATAACCGACAATCTCTCTGAATATCCAAGGATTTCCCTGGGCAGCCCGTCCTACCATAATGCCGTCACATCCGGTTTCTTCAAGCATTGCCTTTGCGGCATAAGCATCCGTCACATCCCCGTTTCCGATAACGGGAATATGTACCGCTTCCTTTACCGCCCGTATACAGTCCCAGTCCGCCTTACCGGAATAGTACTGCTCTCTGGTCCTGCCGTGTACTGCCACAGCCGCCGCTCCCGCATTTTCAGCTATTTTTGCGATTTCCACCACATTGACGTGGGCTTCGTCAAAACCTTTCCGCAGCTTCACTGTCACCGGCTTGGAGATGGCTTTAGAAACCTTGCTTACGATCTCCTCCACCAGTCGGGGATTCTTCATTAAAGCTGAACCCTCTCCGTTGCCAGCCACCTTGGGTACGGGACAGCCCATATTGATATCCAATATCGCAAAAGGCCGCTCTTCAATCCGCTTTGCCATTTCAGCCATGATGTCCGCATCCGAACCGAACAGTTGCAGGGACACGGGACCTTCTTCCGGCCAAATAGCCATCAGCTCTTTGGTATTTTTACTGTTATAGTAAATTGCCTTGGCGCTGACCATTTCCATGCATAACAGTCCTGCTCCCTGCTCCTTGCACAGCAGGCGGAAGGGTAAGTCCGTCACCCCCGCCATGGGCGCTAAGATAACCTGATTATCCAGTTCTACCTTGCCGATTCTTAATTTCATGCTCCGCGTTCCTGTTTTTTGTTTTTCTCGAAAATAAGCCGCAGTCCATCCAAAGTCAGAGCGCTGTCATAAACTTGGATGCTGTCCGTTTCTCCCGCGATCAACCTGCCGAGGCCGCCGGTTGCAACCACTTTCAGATCCTGTTCGCCGCTCTCCTCTTTGACTTTTTTGATAATGTACTCCGTCTGTCCGATCTGCCCGTAAAAGAGCCCGGCCTGCATACTGCTCACCGTTTCCTGCGCCAGAATACTCTTGGGCTTTTTTATCTCAATGCGGGGCAGCATAGCCGTCCGCTCCGCCAGCGCCTCTATACTGATGCGCATACCCGGCGCTGTGATGCCTGCTAAAAAACTGCCGTCGGCACTCACCAGATCATAGGTGGTACCCGTTCCGAAATCAATGACCAGTACCGGTCCGCCGTATTTTTCATAGGCCGCTACCGCATCCGCAATTCTGTCAGCACCGATGGCCCGTGGATTTTCCGTCACAATACGGATGCCCGTTTTGACGCCCGGCCCCACCACTAGTGGCGTATGGCCGATATAATTTACAATGGCTCCCGTCAGGGAATGCATCACATCCGAAACCACGCTGGCGATAATGGTTCCCTCTATCTCGGAGAATCCAATCCCCCGTATCCGCAGCAGTTCCTCCAGTAAAACACCGTATTCATCGGAGGTTCTGGGGGATTTTGTGGTAATATGAAAAGTCGCCTTTAAGTTCTCCCCTTCAAACACCCCGAATGTGATATTGGTATTGCCTACATCGATCACCAGAATCATATCAATTCTCCTCCAGTATACTGCTCATATCCTCATGCAGAATGAAAACACGGTAATACAGACTTAAGCTTTCCAGCAGTTCGCTGCGTTTCCTGCGCACCTCGGATACCATCAGTCCGCTGCTGATCTCATCATAGTAAATATCATCGTCGTCGGCATTGGTTTCCAGTACCACGCTTCCGTCCTCATCAAAGCCGATGGTAAATACCCCTCCCACTTCTTCCGTAAACAGCACGCAGAGAATGTGCAGCTCGTCCTTAATGGAATCGGGAATGCCATTAAATTTTTCATTGAAATAATACTTCATTTCATAGGAATTGGCGCCGCAGAGCACCACTTTTTCTTCCTTCTCCTTACACATAGCCGTATACTCCCCTTACCGATACCTCTCCCGCATAGATCTCCTTAACCTGTCCGTCGGGCAGGCGCACCAGCAGTTCTCCCTTTTTATTGATACCTTCTGCTACGCCGTTATAAGCTCCGGCAGGATCCAATACCTGTACCGCATTGTCCATATTTACCAAACAGGCATTATATTGCTCCACAAATGGGGACAAATCCATTTGTTTTAAAAACAGAGCATAGTTTTTTTCAAAATGCTCCATGATCTTTTCTAACAGAAGCGCCCGGGATATGCTTTTATTGATTTCCGCCTCTAAAGAAGTGGCCCTGTCAGCCAGCTCCGGCTCAAACTCCTGCACTTTGACGTTCACACCCACACCGATCACCACATTGTCGATATAATCGCTCTGCACGTTCATCTCCGTCAGGATACCCGTTATCTTTTTGCCATTTAAAATAATATCGTTGGGCCATTTGATCTGTGTCCCGCAGCCGCAGATTTCCTCGATTGCCTCCTGCACGGCCAACGCCATGAGCAGGGTCAGCATGGAGGCTTTATCCGGTATAAAATTCGGCCGCAGCAGAATCGTAAAATACAGATTTTTCCCGGCAGGAGAAGTCCAGCTTCTGCCCCGCCTGCCCCGGCCCGCTGTCTGCGCGTCCGCTACTACCAGCATTCCCTCCGGTGCGCCTTCCTCAGCCAATATTTTGGCCCGTACATTGGTAGACCCCAAAGAATCGTGATATTCCAGTTTCTGTCCGGCCCATTTCGTATGCAGGCGGCTCTCCAGCTCATTCCTGCTCAATACGTCCGGCAATGTCACCAACCGGTATCCCCTGTTTCTTACCGCTTCTATATCATACCCTTCTTTTTTCAACTGCCCTATCGCCTTCCAGATAGCTGCTCTGGTCACCCCGAAACGTTTACACAAATCCTGACCTGACAGATAGCCGTCGCTTTCCCGCAGCAGGGCCAATATCTGCGATTTCATAAGGTTGCCGCCATTACGGCTTTGATAGTATGCATCCGATTCTCCGCTTCCGCAAATACAAGGGACCGCGGAGACTCAAATACTTCATCCGTCACTTCCATTTCCGTAATGCCGAATTTCTCCCCCATTTCGGCACCAATCTTAGTTTTCAGATCATGGAAAGCCGGCAGACAGTGCATAAAAACAGCCTGTTCCCCCGCATTGTCCATTACCTTTTTATTGACCTGATAAGGGGATAACTCACGGATACGGCTTTCCCATACCTCGTCCGGCTCGCCCATGGATACCCATACATCCGTATAGATCACATCTGCGCCTTTTGTTCCTTCTTCCACATTTTCGGTCAGGTTGATACTGCCTCCGCTCTGCTTTGCAATTTCTCTGCAGGTTTCCACCAGCTTTTCGTCCGGGAAATAGTTCCCCGAGGTGCAGGCGGTAAAATGCATACCCATCTTGGCACAGGTCACCATCAGGGAATTTCCCATATTGTAGCGGGCGTCGCCCATATAAGTCAGTTTAATGCCCTTGGTATGACCGAAATGCTCTCTGATCGTCAGCAGGTCCGCTAACATCTGGGTGGGATGGAATTCATTTGTCAGACCGTTCCATACCGGTACTCCCGCATGTTTTGCCAGTTCCTCCACAATTTCCTGCCCATAGCCCCGATACTCAATGCCATCGTACATACTGCCTAAAACCCGGGCCGTATCGGCAATACTCTCCTTTTTACCTATCTGCGAACTCGATGGGTCCAGATAAGTGGTTCCCATTCCCAGATCATGGGCTGCCACCTCAAAGGAGCATCTGGTACGGGTGCTGGTCTTTTCAAAAATCAGCGCCACGTTCTTGCCCCGCAGAGTGTCCACCAAGATCCCTTTCTTTTTCTTTTCCTTTAAATCTGCTGCTAAATCCAGTAAATACGTAATTTCCTCCGGAGTATAATCCAACAGCTTTAAAAAATGACGTCCCTTTAAATTCATCTTGTCCTCCCATTGAAAAAGAGGGGCAGGGACAGCTTCTCATGGGAAGTGTCCTATGCACCCTCTCCGCATCTGCATTCTGTCTTTTTCTTTATGTCTACTTATCACTCATCTCTCTGAAAGTGGTAGCCAAAGATGCAATACCCTGCAGATCTGCAGGCAGTAAAATCTTGGTAGCTTTGCCGTCAGCAGCCTTTTCAAAAGCTTCCAGACTCTTAATCTTTAAAACCGCCTCGTCTGCACCGGCTTCTTTGATCATACGGATACTGTCTGCATTCGCCTGTTGTACCTTCATGATTGCCTCAGCCTGACCTTCCGCCTCACGGATCATCTTTTCTTTTTCTGCTTCCGCACGCAGGATTGCGGACTGCTTTTCTGCCTCGGCACGCAGGATTGCGGACTGCTTCTCACCTTCTGCGGAAAGAATCTGCGCCTTCTTCTCACCTTCCGCCCTGGTTACGGCTTCACGTCTTTCACGTTCTGCTTTCATCTGTCTTTCCATGGCATTCTGAATCTCTGCGGGAGGAATGATATTCTTAAGCTCCACACGGTTTACCTTGATACCCCAAGGGTCCGTTGCAATATCCAGAGCTGCACGCATCTGGGTATTGATGGTCTCACGGGAAGTCAGGGTTTCATCCAGTTCCAGATCACCGATAATGTTACGCAGGGTAGTAGCAGTCAGATTCTCAATCGCCATCATGGGATTCTCCACGCCATAGGTGAAGAGTCTGGGGTCCGTAATCTGATAGAACACTACGGTATCGATTCTCATGGTTACGTTATCTTTGGTAATAACGGGCTGGGGCGGGAAATCCGCTACCTGCTCTTTCAAATTGACCCTTCTGGCAACCTTATCCAAAAAAGGAAGCTTGATATGCAGTCCCACCGACCAAGTGCCCTGATAAGCGCCCAGTCTTTCTACCACATAGGCCTGTGCCTGGGGTACAATCTTGATACAGGATACCAGTATCGCCAACAGTAATACAATCAGAATGATGATGATCCATTCCATATGAAGTCCTCTCTTTCTTATCTCTTTTCATTAAGATATCTTTTGTTTTATTTTAAAATAAAAATTACCTTTACAACTTAGGCTCCACAAGCAGCTTTACGCCGTTAATAGCCCGTACAAACACCACGGTACCTACCGGAATCTTACCGTTCTCATCCAAACTGCGGGCCGTCCATTCCTGTCCGCCCACCGTCACCTGTCCGATGCCCTCCAGATTGTCAATCTCACTGATGACAATGGCCTGTCGGCCCACCAGACTCTCCACATTTGTCTTAATGCGCTCCTTGTTGAAAAAGCGCACCGCAAGCGGTCTGGTAAAGAGCATTAGAACAATGGAAACGATCAAAAATAATCCCACCTGCACTACCAGAGGCGCATTTACCGCCGCTGTCAATGCCGCTACCAGCGCACCCACGGCAAACCAGATCGTGGTAAGTCCCATTGTAGCCAACTCTACTATTATAAACAAAATCAAAAGCAACAGCCAAACAAACAACATTTTGTCCTGCATAATGATTCCCTCTTTTCTAAAGACTCTCCAGAGTCCTTCTCTTGGTTTTGTCTTTATCCTAATCTTACTACAGCTCTTTGTTTCCGTCCATACTTTTATGCGCACGTTTTATAAATTTAATATTCCAAAACCTGCACTTTTCATACAAAAAGGGGCAGGTAATCCCGCCCCTTTTGCAGTAAACATTAATAAAATACATGATTTCCGATAACCAGACCTTCCCGTCCGTTATTACGTCTAAAGTGGGTCAGATCGCCTACATTGGACACACCGGAAATTGCTTCCGTGGCTGCATCGATACAGCTCTGCTTAATCTTGCCGGACTCCAATACCCTGTTTACCTTACCGCTCTGGGCAGGTGTAAACTGACCGGACGCATAGATAACGCCATGGATGGTATCCGGATATGCGGCACTTCTGACACGGTTCATGACAACCGCGCCTACAGCCAGCTGTCCTTCATAGCTTTCACCGCCGGCTTCGCACTGAATCAACGCCGCCAACAGCATCGTCATATCCGCATCTGCGGTATACTGTCCATAATTGACGTGGCGCTTGGCTTCCGCTTCCGCAGCCTCCCGCTCTTTAATAGCCGCCATGGTCTCTCCGGCATCGATTTTGAACTCAATGGTCACATAATCCATGGATACATAACCATCCGTGCCTTCATAATTGATGCATGCCCATCCGTCTTCTCCGGTGGAGATCACTTCAACCTCATCGCCCTTGGGAAGAATACCCAAAATCTCGGCCTCCGTACTGGGCTCTTCTCTGACTTTCAGCCCCGTATCCATATGGGCTACCGTAACACCTACACTGGACGCCAACGCTTCCGCGTCCTCACCGAACAACAGATATTCGTCATTGGCCCAGCCTATTAAATCCCCCGACTGAAGTCTCGTCCAGCCATCTCTTCTTTCCAAAATCGTTCCGCCGCAATCCTTATACAGCTTACCGGCCTTCTCGGCATCTGCATCCGGTTCCGTACGGACATTCAATGCGTTGCTAACATTTGCCATAACCAGCGTGGATTCTTCTTTCTGCGAAATTGCATTCAAGTCCAGATTGAGTTCCGCCGCTGTAGCATTCAATAAGTCTGAGGTGTCCGTTGCACTGGGGTCCAGGATTGCCGATACACCTCCGTTAAATCCGCTCAGGTAATTCTTACCGCTGCCAGCATCCGCATACAAACTTGTCTGCATCACCAGAATCAGTGCCAGGCACAAACCGGTGAGCGACACAAGCCGCCTTCTGCCTCTTGCCATCTTAACTTACCTCCAAATGTAAATTTTCTTTCCGACAATCCCCATTTACCGGAAATATCAGATATTCTATTCTTTTCTAGAATATGCCGATTTTATTACATTTATTACAAAATTGTTAAAATTTGTTACAAAAGCTATGATAGCAGAGGTCTTTTCATTTGTCAAGTTTTGCTTTGGTAGCGCTTACATATTTTCCGATTTTTTGATACACGCCTCCATGGCATCCATAACCGCGGCCCGCATTCCCCGCTCTTCCAACACTCTGACGGCTTCAATCGTGGTGCCGCCCGGAGAGCATACCATATCTTTTAATACACCGGGATGCTGCCCAGTCTCCAAAACCATTTTGGCGCTGCCCAGTACGGACTGTGCCGCCATCTCATAGGCCTGCTTTCTGGGCATGCCAGCCAGAACCGCCGCATCTGCCATGGCTTCTATAAAAAGGAACACATAGGCGGGAGAACTGCCGCTGACACCTACCACCGCATCCATCAGGGTTTCCGGCACAAGGCTCACTGTCCCGAAAGATTTCAACAATTTCTCCACCTGCTCCGCCTCCGCATCCGTCACCTGTAGTCCCCTTGTATAAGCGGTGCAGCCCTCACCCACCAGCGCCGGCGTATTGGGCATACAGCGCAGCAGCTTGATGCTTCTTCCGAAGAGTTCTTCTATATATGCTATAGTCTTACCTGCAGCGATACTGATCACCACCGTATTTGCATCCACCGCATCTTGAATCTCCGTGATCACCTCGGGGAAGTAAATCGGCTTAACTGCCAAAAAGAGATAGTCCGCCTCCATTGCGACAATCCGGTTGTCCGTTCCTGCACAAATTCCGTAGCGCTGCTGCATTTTCTCAGCCGTCGCTTTTGTTTTGGAGGCTCCGTATATCTCCTCCGGTTTGACTAAATTCTGTTTTAACATGCCTGCAATCATAGCATTTGCCATATTTCCCAAACCGATAAATCCTATTTTCATACGCACCACACCTTTCCGCAGCCTGTGCAATGTCTTGTGCACAAGCCATGTAAAAATTTATTTTTCACACTGCCTTCGCTGCCTATATGCTTCATACATCAAAAGGGCCGCTGAAACCGCCGCATTCAACGATTCGACCCTGCCCTCCATGGGAATCTTTAAAAAGGAATCCGCCAAAGCCGCCGTTTCCCTTTTTAAACCGTTTCCTTCGTTTCCTATGAGAAATGCGGTACTTCCACAAAAGGAAAAGCTGTCATAACTTTCCTCTCCCTGCAGATGAGCGGCATAGGTGGCAATACCGGCCGTCTTCATGACAGGGAGTATCTCTGCCAGCGAATCCACATACAGAAACGGCACCCGGTAAATCGACCCCATCGTAGAACGGATCGTCTTAGGATTGAAGATGTCCACAGTACCCTTCGTCATAATAACGCATGTTATACCCGCTCCTTCCCCTGTTCTTAGGATGGTTCCCAGATTGCCTGGATCCTGCAGGTCTTCTAAAAGCAGATACAAGCCATTGTCTTTTAATAATATCTGTTCCCGGTCATAGGCAGGCTGTTCCAATACCGTTAGCACCCCCTGGGGCGATTGCGTGTCCGCGGCTTTTCTCATCACTTCTTCCGTTACTGTTTCATATCCGGCTTCCGATATTTTATTCCATAACGCCCGCTCTTTTTCTGTTTTTCCATTCTGCAGCCGCTCTGCCAAAGCCTGTACAATATAAATATCACGGATCAGTCGGGGCGGCGCTTCCTCCAACATCTTCAGTCCCTCCGCCACAAACACGCCGTCTCTGCGGCGCTCCTTTGCTTTGTTCTGCCACTGTATCAGCTGTTTAATATGCGGATTGGATGTACTGGTTATCATACAGCTAACCTCCATGTAAGAAAAAGAACCCCGAAAGCCGTACTTCCATGGCACTTCAAGGTTCTTAAATCACAATTTAATCAATACTATCTGGACAATACCCTGCTGACTTCCAGAGAATACTCCGGAATATCCTTCTTCATTGCCAGTGCTTCTTCAATGTCAAAATCCTGGAATGCTCCGTTCTTATAACCAACTACTCTCTTGGTCTTGCCCTGAATCAACAGATCCACTGCATAGGCACCCATAACAGAAGCATAGTAACGGTCTTTACAGGTAGGACTTCCGCCACGCTGCATATGTCCTAAGATGGTCGCACGAGTTTCCACACCTGTGGCAGCTTCGATTCGCTTTGCCATGGAATTGGAGTGGCCGATGCCCTCCGCATTGATGATGATGTGATGTTTCTTACCCATCTTACGTTTTTCTATAATATTGTTCACTATGGCCTGTTCATCATAGTCGTAATTTTCGGGAATCAGAATATCCTCCGCGCCGTTGGCAATGCCGCACCATAACGCTATATAGCCCGCATTCCTGCCCATAACCTCGATAATACTGCAGCGCTCATGGGAAGAAGAGGTATCCCTGACCTTATCTATAGCTTCCATAGCGGTATTGATTGCCGTATCAAAACCAATCGTATAGTCCGTGCAGGAAATATCCAAATCTATGGTACCCGGCAGACCGATCGTATTGATACCCTGTCTTGCCAATGCCTGCGCACCACGGTAGGAACCGTCTCCGCCAATGACTACCAGACCTTGAATACCATGTTTCTTACAGATATCCGCCGCTTTCTGCTGTATCTCAGGCTTCACGAATTCCGGACATCTCGCCGTACCCAAAACGGTACCGCCCCTCTGGATAATATCGGAAACGTCCCTAGTCTGCATATCCTTGATTTCTTCATGCAGCAGCCCCATATAGCCTCTTTCGATTCCTTTTACCTTCAATCCTCTGGCAATTGCGGTACGCACCACTGCACGGATAGCAGCATTCATGCCGGGCGCATCTCCGCCGCTTGTCAATACGCCGATTGTTTTAATCTGGTCCGCCATGACTCAACCTCCTAACTATTTCCTATATTTTAATCCTTTTTAACAGCATTTTCAATCACTTTATGATTTTATTTCGTCACCACTTTCACATTCTCTTCTCCGAAGAGTCCATAGAGGGTATTTATCAGCGCCTCATCGGCCTTTACATTTCTGTTGCGGGGCAGTTCCTTCATGGCCTTGGGATTTTCGATGTAAATGGTAATACCGTCATTGCCTTCCGACTCCGCAATTGCTGCAAACAGCTCTGCTTCCGCAGCCTGATAGGCTTCCCTGTCCGGAAATTTGATCCAAATTGTTTTGTTCAACTGTTCAAAAGGCGTAATACGTTCGCAGATCAGCTTTCCGTCCTTGTCTTCTTCCACAGATACCCTGCCGGTTACGAAAACCTTAGAATCTTCCGTTAAGAACGCTGCATTTTTCTCATAATCTCTGGGAAATACCACTACTTCCACCGTGCCCACCAAGTCTTCTACGGTAAGAAAGGCCATGACCTTGTCATTCTTGGTGTATTTAATGGTTTTCTCCGCAATCAATCCCCCGATGGTAGCCGTGGAGCCGTCAGCAATCTGTACCGTGCCCGTTTCCTCGTCAAGGGCAAATTCCGCTGTGGTAGCAGTGATCTTTTTTCTAAAGATGCCTTCATACTCCTCCAAAGGGTGCCCGCTGACATAGATACCCAGTACCTCTTTTTCAAAATTTAACAGCATCTCCTTAGAATACTCTCCCACCTCCGGAAGCTGCACATCAAAATCGGACCTGTCTTCTTCCTCCACCATATCAAAGAGGGAAAGCTGTCCTGCCATATTGTTTTTCTTGTCCTTCTGTATGCTGTCCACAACCTGCACATACACTGTCATCAGCTGCTTACGGGTTCCTCCCAGACTATCTAACGCTCCCGCTTTAATAAAATTCTCAATGGCCCTTTTATTCAGCTCCTTATCAGCCATTCTGCTAACAAAATCCTTTAAATTCAGGAATTGTCCTCTGACCGTTCTCTCTTCCACCACGGCTTTGATCATGGGCCAGCCCACATTCTTTATAGCGGTCAACGCATAACGGATACATCCGTCTGCTACGGAAAAACCGCTCTCCCCATGATTAATGTCAGGCGGCAGAATCTTAATTCCCATGCTTCGACAGACCTGCACGTACTCGGACACCTTCTTTCCATTGTCGATCACGGAAGTCAATAAGGCTGCCATAAATTCCACCGGATAGTAGTATTTTAAGTAGGCAGTCTGATAAGCTACCACCGCATAACAGGCTGCATGGGATTTATTAAAGGCATATTTTGCAAAATCCATCATGGTCTCATAGATGTCGCCCGCCACTTTCTCATCAATGCCCTTGGCTACGCAGCCGGGCACCCCTTCCTCGGGATTGCCATGGATAAAGTTCTCTCTCTCCTTTTCCATGACGGACTGTTTCTTTTTACTCATGGCACGCCGCACCAGATCGCTGCGCCCCAAGGTATAACCGCCTAAATCCCGGACTATCTGCATTACCTGCTCCTGATAAACGATACAACCGTAAGTAGGCGCCAGAATGGGCTCTAACTGGGGGCAGGCATAGGTAATCTCCTCGCCGCTGTTCTTGCCCTTTACATATTTGGGGATAAAGTCCATGGGTCCCGGCCGATATAAGGAAACACCTGCAATAATATCCTCCAGATTCTGGGGCTTTAATTCCTTCATGAAGCTTCTCATACCCGCACTTTCCAGCTGGAACACGCCGTCCGTCCTGCCGGTGCCCAGGGAATCCAGAACCTTTTTATCATCATAATCTATATTGTCAATATCAATGTGAAGGCCCGTATCTTTCTCTATCATCTTGACCGCATCATCAATAACGGTCAGGGTACGCAGTCCTAAAAAGTCCATCTTTAACAGACCCAGTTCCTCCAAGGTCGTCATGGTAAACTGCGTCGTAATGGAACCGTCGGCACCTCTGGAGAGCGGCACGAACTCATCTGCTGATTTCTGGCAGATTACCACGCCCGCCGCATGCATGGAGGTGTGGCGGGGCAGTCCCTCCAGCCTCCTGCACATATCTATCAGATGCTTCATCTGCTCATCCTCAGTGTAGAGTTTACGGAACTCGGGATTAATTTCCAGCGCCCTGTCTATGGTGATATTCAGTTCGTTTGGCACCATCTTGGCAATGGAATCCACATAGGCGTAGGGTAAATCCATTACCCGCCCCACATCTCTTATCACACCCTTAGCCGCCAGTGTACCGAAAGTGACAATCTGCACCACCTTGTCCGCACCGTATTTGCGCCCCACATAGTCAATAACTTCCTGCCTTCTTTCAAAGCAGAAATCCACGTCGATATCGGGCATGGAAACACGCTCCGGATTTAAGAAACGCTCAAAGAGCAGATTATAGCGGATGGGATCAATATTCGTAATCTTCAAACAGTATGCCACAATACTTCCCGCTGCGGAGCCTCTGCCGGGCCCTACGGGAATGCCGTTCTCTTTTGCATAGTTGATAAAATCCCATACAATGAGGAAATAGTCCACATACCCCATGGTACGGATAACAGCCAGTTCATAATCCAGCCGCTCTCTAAGCGTCTGCCCGGTATCTCCGGCCGGTGCACTGCCGTCTCCATAGCGCAGCGCCAGCCCTTCATCACAAAGCTTATTTAAATAACTCCAAGAGTCATATCCTTCAGGCACATCATACTTAGGCAGTTTGGTCACGCCGAACTCAATCTCTACATTGCACCTGTCCGCAATACTCTGTGTATTTTCCACTGCTTCCCAGGCATAGGGAAAGAGACCTTTCATCTCTTCCTCACTCTTGACATAGTACTGACCGCCCTCGTAACGCATACGGTCCGTATCCGCCAGCTTTTTGCCTGTCTGCAGACAGAGCAGTATATCATGGGAATCTGCATCCTTCGCATAGGTATAATGCACATCGTTGGTCACCACCAAGGGAATATCTAATTCCCTGCTGAGCTTCATCAACTCGGTATTGACCAATCTCTGCTCCGGAATCCCGTGATCCTGCATTTCCAGGAAATAATTGCCCTTACCAAAACAGGCCTCGTATTTCAAGGCCATCTTCCTTGCCTCGTCTACCAGACCTTTTACAATATACCGCTGTACCTCTCCTGCCAGGCAGGCCGACAGAGCAATAATCCCCTCGTGATATTGATTTAACAGTTCCATATCCACGCGGGGCTTATAGTAGTACCCTTCTGTAAAGCCCCTGCTGACGATCTTCATCAAATTGGCATAGCCCGTATTGTTCTCTGCCAATAGCACCAAATGGTAATATCTGTCCTCGCCTCCGGTCAGTTCCTTATCGAAGCGGGAGTTTGGCGCCACATAGACCTCGCAGCCCAGAATGGGTTTAATACCGGCAGCCTTGGCTTCCCTGTAAAAATCTATAACGCCGTACATGACGCCATGATCCGTAATGGCTGCACTGTCCATACCCAGTTCTTTTACCCGCTTCACATATTCCTTTATTTTATTGGAGCCGTCCAACAAGGAGTATTCCGTATGGACATGTAAATGCGCAAATGCCATGTCTATTCCTTTCCTTATCCCAAAAAGCGGTTTTGTCTGCTGCTTCTAGACCGGCACTTGATCGCCCATAACCCTATCCATATCCCGCACAATGCGCTCGTCCAGTTCGTTGCGCTGCGCCATCTCCATCATGATCGATATGGATTTCTCATGGCTCATTCCGTCCTTGTAGGGTCGCTTTTCTGTCAGCGCCTGATAGATGTCAATGCAGGCCATAAGCCGCTCCTCAAAGCTTAACTCATCCGCGGTCAGGCCCTGCGGATAACCGTTTCCGTTCAGCTTTTCGTGATGATTGCCGGCCCATTTTACAATATCCGAAATTTCCTTTATCTGGCCCAATATGTAATGAGTTGCGGCAGCGTGATTTTTCATTTCCGCAAATTCATTTTCGGTAAGCTTTCCCGGCTTTTCTAAAATATCGTTTACCACCACCAGCTTGCCTATATCGTGCAGTGCTCCCGCAAAATAGTAACGGATTGCCTTTTCGGCATCATAACCATAGTACTTCGCCATGATTTCCGACTTTTCGGCAACTCCCGTTGAATGGGTTTGCGTAAATTCAGACTTGTAGTCTACTATTTTTGCAAACAATCCTACGATATTGCGGATTTCCTCATCAGTATAATCACAAACCGTTGTTTTCACCTTCTCACGCAGATAGGGAAGTACACCCTTATTCCGCACAAAAACAACCTTATCATAATCTACAGCTTTCAAAAACAATTCCACGGCTTCTTTAGAAAAGAGAGTTCCCGCTTTACTCTGTACCCATCTGCGAAGCTCTTCAAATTCCGCCTTCGTCATAGTCCCCAGGCGGCTTTTCATGTCTACGATATCCGCTAAATGCAGTATCTGTGCTTTCAGAGGCGTCTCAGAAGCCGTCATTCCCAAAGCCCCGCTCCCGTCCGCATTTTCGTGGTGATAGAGAATGATATTCTTTACATCCGTACGGAATGGCATCAGGCGGATATTCTGCTCCCCGATCACACAATGATAATGATTCATCTTAGTCCCTTGTCCGTCGATGATATCGGAAACCTGCACGGATAAAGCTTGGGGCATTTCGCTGTTTATGAGTTCCTCATGAATAAACTCCGTCAATGCGTTATCATGAAGGATGCAGCAACCTGCGAAATCCCGCATTTCTTCTTCCCGAAACCCTGCTTCCTCGCCCATTAAAAGCGCAAGACATGTCACACGCTTACCATGCCCTGTATCAATTCCCAGTAATTCTGTTTCTACCTCGTCAAGTGCAAACGACAGGGCATAGAGCATATCCGTCAGATCTAATTTCATATGTACTATCCTTCCACACAAGTGATATCTATATATTACCGCCTAAAGATGAGCCATGTCAATATCTTGAGCGGTGTCTGAACCATCCATTCGACAGTATCTGAACCACCCACGCTGCCATTTCAGCCGGTAAATCACCCTTGCCCTTTCATTCCAAAGATTGTATTCTAATAACTATGAAGAACACACTAAACACATTGCAGAAACCCAAGAAAACAAAAAAATGCGTAAATTTATTGACGGTGATATTGTCCCTTATTTTACTTCTCAGTGGCTGCATTCCGGACAACTTCTCCCCGGAGGAAGAGCGCGCCTTTTTAGAAATAGCACGCGGCGTGGTCTCGAACTTTCTTGACAATGAGTACAGCGGTGCAAAGATAGAGCATATTCAGGTCGAAACAGATGTCGCGCCTGACGGCAGCGGCTATGAGCTGACGGAGTTTGCCAGCGGACAGTTTTCCTGGCAGGGCCAGACCTATAGCTTCCTGGTCAACACGGAAACAGAAGCAGTCTATACCTCCGTCTACCTGCCGGAAATTACAGAGGGACTGAAAGAAGCGCTTTTGCAGGGTTTTGCTATCGATGCTTCGGAGGCAGATGTAGATGATCTTAAAATCTATTATCTGCCGATCAATGACAGATCCACAGGCAGGGATTTAGACATTCGGGCCGTTCGAAATGTTTTCCCCCTGAGAGCTTCCGCAGAGGAACTGCTCCGGGAGATTTTACAGGATACGGAAGACTATACTGTTTTTATAGAAATCCAATATAAAGGGGAAGACTTCCCTTCCGGAATCACGGAACAGGATGCCCCTTTTCCTGCCCTGCTCTCCGCCACGTTCTACCATATCGGGGAAGAACACGGACTCTGTCAGGCAGGCAGAGAAGGGTTTAGTTATTCTATTATGCCAAGCCTGTCGGAGGAAATTCTTCGGATAAAGTATTCGCAGAGCTCGCCTAGCGATTACAGCTACATCAGGAATCAGGTCTTGGAGCAGGACGGCTTCTGTTTGCTGTACAATGCCTACGAAAGAACTATGGAAGAAGATGTGGTCACTGAGTATGTGATCACGGAGGAGGACATTACTTTTACGGTAACTGAAGAATACATTGCCATAGACTGTACTCAGGATAACTATGTCATGTATCTCTCCGCCACGGATAAAAAGGAAGCGGAAAAATATTGCTATGCCTTCGACCGTGGAGCACACAAAAAGGTGGAAATAGAGGAAGGCATGTGGTTTGCCTATGAGGACAGATATGTCTATGCAGACAATATCTATGTAAAGGCGCCCCATAAATTTTATGATTATGATTCTGTTGGGAACATTATCTATACCAAATCGGCAAGCAAAAAGCCACCGATCTTGCCTCAGTCAACAGAGTTTGAATATATTTATTGATGAAATATGGTTGTTCCGTGATGCTATTATAAAATTCCTTTGATTCTGTTTAAACACTCTGTAATCACACTTCTTGGAGCAGCCACATTAATACGTTGAAAGCCTTTTCCGGCAGTTCCAAATATTCTGCCACTATCAAGCCACAGCTTTGCGTCATGTATAATGCGCCTATCGAGTTCCTCTGCATCAATGCCTGTATTCTTAAAATTCAACCACACAAGGTAAGTTCCTTCACCATCAACTACTGTCACACCGGGCATATTTTCCTCGACATATCTTTTAATATAATCAATATTATCCCGTACATAAGAATGCATTGCCTGATACCACTCATCCCCATGTTCATAGGCCGCCTGCGTAGCAGCAAGACCTAAAATACTCAGTTGGCTAATACCTGCCGCATCAACTTCTTTACGGAATTTTGCTTTTAATTCATGGTTAGGAATAAATATGTTAGAAATCAACATACTTGCAAGATTAAAGGTTTTACTTGCCGATGTACATATGATACAAATATCTTCATATTCTTTTTTAACAGCAGCAAATATCGTATGACTCCCCTTCCATATAAAATCATTGTGAATTTCATCACTCACCACGATAACACCGTGTTTTAAACATATATCTCCCATTCCGGTTAATTCTTCTTTGGTAAAGACACGACCGGTGGGATTCTGGGGATTGCACAATAAAAATAACTTTATATGATGGTTAATTATTTTTTCCTCAAAATCTTTCAGATCAATATGATACCTGTTGTCTTCCCCAATGTATAAATCATTGCTTACTATTACTCTTCCATTATCCTCAATTACTTCTGAGAAAGGATAGTATACCGGCTGCTGTATCAGTATAGCATCTCCTACATCCGTATATGCCTTTACCGCCATAGCAAGCGCAAATACAACTCCCGGCGTCTTAATAAGCCAGCTTTCTTTTACATCCCACCCGTGATGTCGTTTCATCCAGCCTGCTACTGCATTAAAATAAGTATCCTGCACCTCACTATATCCAAAAATGCCATGTTTTGCTCTCTCAATGATTGCATCTTCTACATACGATGAAGTTTTAAAGTCCATATCAGCTACCCATAGTGGCAATACATCCTCCGGCATACCTCGTCTTTTAGCAAAATCATATTTCAGACAGTCTGTACCTTTTCTCTCTATCACTCTGTCAAAATCCAGATTTTTCTCCGACATATCCATCCGCCTCCTGTAGATTTCATTCATATCTCATTTTGCGATCAGATCAGCTTTGCAAAAACGGATTCCAGCTCCGCCAGCAAATCTTTAGCATCCTCAATTCCTACCGATATTCTAAGCGTACATGGTGAAATTCCATTTTTGAGCCGAACCTCTTCCGGTACATCTGCATGTGTCTGCGTCGTCGGATAAGTGATAAGGGTTTCCACTCCGCCAAGGCTCTCTGCAAACTTAATCATTCTAACGCTTTCTAATATTTTTAGAGCATGCTCCTTCGTATCAACGTTGAAGGTAATCATAGATCCAAAGCCTCTTGCCTGCTTTTTCATGATCTCATGGCCCGGATGTTCCACAAGTCCCGGATAAAATACCTTCGTAACAATTTTCTGCTCCTTCAACCACCGGGCAATCTGAATAGCATTTTCCTGGGCTCTTTCCATTCGAATTCCCAAGGTTTTGATCCCTCGTAAAATAAGCCAACTGTCAAATGGAGCAAGCCCTGCTCCTGTTGTCTTTATCAAAAATCTTAGCTTCTCCTGAATTTTGGGGCTGCTTGTAACAATAAATCCAGCAAGGGTATCATTATGTCCACCCAAAAATTTAGTTCCGCTATGTACAACCACATCTGCACCAAGCTGCAGCGGATTTTGAAAATACGGTGACAAAAATGTATTGTCCACAATTAATAATAATCCACGCTTTTTGGCAATCTCCGCAATCTTTGTAATATCTGAGATATTCATCATCGGATTTGTTGGGGTTTCAAGAAAGATGGCCTTTGTATTTGCTTTGATACTTCCTTCGATATCATCACCGGCACAATTCAAATAGGTGAATTCATAATGATTCTTCTTAGAAACATTATCAAAAAATCTGATACTTCCACCATAAAGATCCGCCTCCGCAATGATGTGATCTCCTGGTTCAAATATCTCCATGAGCAGTGCAATTGCAGCCATTCCCGTGGAAAGTGCGACTGCATCAATTCCTCCCTCAAGGGCGGCAACCACCTTTTCAAGCTGCTCCCTGGTAGGATTCTGTAATCTGCTGTAATCATATCCCATGCTTCTTCCAACACCCGGATGTGCATAGGTTGCTGTCTGGTAAATTGGATAGCTTAACGCTCCACAGTTATTTATTTGTCCTTCTGTCTCCTCTAAGTGCAAACATCGGGTGTTCAGTCCTCTGTCCATATATCCATCTCCTCTTAGTCAGTTAATATCACAGATAGTATTCAAAAAAATTCGCTGTTTTCTGATTTGTCAGCAATCCATATAACCTCAAAAGTGAACCTGCTGCTCCGGCTGCTCCGATATAAAATCCAAGATAACTGACAACCTGTTCCGGTTTAGTACGATCCCAAGCGCCGAACCATGTTCTGCCACTCAATTCTGTACTGGACTCCGAAATCAGAATATCTGCTGTTTTTTTAGCATATTCCATGTAAAGTTCATCCCTCGTGAACTCATACATCATGACAAAGTATTCCAATGCCCCCGGGCCTCCACAGCATATACATTTGCTTCCCCAATATCCCCAGGATTTCTTTTCCGGCACGCCGGCCTTTATCAGACCATGTGCCAGTCGATTCATCCATTCCAGATACTTATCGTCTCCTGTTGTCTCATATAATTTCTTGAAGAAAAATGTCGTTCCGATGGGACCGCCACACATGCCAAGATATATCTTTTGATTATCCGGGCCCTTATCCGGATGATCCTGATAAGGTAATAATACAGCAGCATCATCTCCGAGCGCAATACCATCCAGATATTCCACCACATCCTCAGCAAGTTTGAGATATTTTTCATCCTTTGTAGCCTCGTAAAGGACTGCCCACAAATAGCCTGTACCTGCGGAACCATGAGAGAAGTTTACATGTACGGTCCCTTTCTCACCTTCCCCTGCTGCATACACATCATATAGGTCATAATATGTACCGCCATTTTGGGCTTGATGCCCATATCTCTCTATGTAATTGCCTGCTTCAACAGCAGTTTGCAAATACTTTTTGTCACCGGTCTGCTTATACACCTGTATCAGATATACAATTCCACCTGCATCCCCGACAATATCTCTTGCATCACTCCAATGAATACCATTTTCATCTCTTATTGCTGCTTCCACAAATACATCTGCCTGTCTGATTGCAAAAGCCTTATATTCCTCTTTTTTTGTTGCCTCATAAAGAGCATATACAAATTGCCCCTCACAGATCGGTCCTACCTTGTAGCTGAATGCCCATCCGTATACATGGGCCTTATCCTTTTCTATTTTTTCCTGAACGTTTTTGTAATAAGATATATCCGTTTCATGCTTTAATATGTAGGCTGCTGCCGCCTCCGCTTCCCCCAGCCATTTCTCATCTCCGGTAACCTGATATAACCTTAGAAAAAAGAAACCAATTCCACTAGAACCGGCATAAAAATTCTTCTTGCTAAGCACAAATGTTCCTTGTGCTCCGTTTTGCTCTTTTGGATAAGTCTTCCATGTTTTTCCTTCATCTTCTATTATCTCATATTTGGCAATCCAATCTGCCGTTTCAATCGCTGACTTCAGATAATCTTCTTTTGTATTATCATGAAACAAATATGGAATAATTCTTGTCATATGCATGCCTCTCCTGTCAATTATCACTCATACTCAAACAATGGTGTGATTTCAACATTCTCCAATTTTGCATAAGCCGCTAAAAGCGCACTGGCACTTCCGGCAGCACCAACATATAACCCAAAATGTGCATCCACATCCCATGGCTTAATTCTCGTCCAGGCATTGTACCAACGATATCCCTCATTATCCTTATAAGCATCTGTTACAGTCTTGTCAGCTGTTCTCTTTGCAAAAGAGAGGTATTTATCATCAATTTCTGCTGCAGTCAGGAAATGATAGAGCACACCTGCCGAGCCGCAGCATAAGCAATCATTCCAATATCCGCCGGATCGTCTCTCCGGAACACCGGCCTTGATCAAGGCATTACTCAATCGCTTGAAAAATGCCAAATACTTTTCATCCCCTGTTGCCCTATATAATTCATATACCGCTATTCCATCTCCCGCAGGGCCATGACAATAACCCAGATAATATACATCATATGGTTTATGGTCCTCTTCAAAATAAAGATATGGAACTATGGATGCATCTTCATCCGTAATCGCAATCTTTTCTAAGAAATGAAATCCTTTCTTTGCTTCTTTCAGATAATCTTCATCCTTTGTAGCTTCATAGTATTTTGTAAGTAAATATACTATTCCTGCAGTTCCATGCGCAAAATTCGGTACAACACCGCCTTTTGGCAATGAGCCAAAATATACACTGGGATCAAAAAGCTTCCAATACCTGGCCTCGTTGTCATAGGAAACACCAAGCTTTAATATGGAATCCAGAACCTCTTTTGCATACTCAATATACTTCTTTTCTCCTGTCCACTCTGCGATTTTAAGCCAATAGATAACCGCACCGGCGTCTCCCATCAGATCAAAAAAACCGTTCCAATGAATACCTGTTTCATCCTTGGCAGCAGAATTATATATATCGTCTGCTATCTTAATTGCCTGTTTCTTATATTTCTCATCCTTTGTCTTGTCATATAAAAGCTTCAGAAAGAGTCCCTCTCCGGAAGTTCCTGAATGCACACCGGGATTTTTACTTATTTCCTCTTTATATGTTGCAACAAGATAATCACCGGCTGCAATTGCGTCCTTCATATAACTCTCATCGCTTGTTGCCTCATATAACTGTACTAAAAAGTAGCCTATTCCTGCTGCACCGGCATATAACGAACGCTGGTTCAAGAATGAACTTTCTACTTCATCTGTCTCCCTTCCTTCCGTCGCACTAATCGCCCAGTATTTTCCTTCCGGTGTAACTATCTCATATTTTTTTATGTATTCTGCTGACCGGATTGCCGTTTCCAGATACTCGGCCGTATCAACCGGCTTATATAAATTTATTTTGAAATTACTCATATCCTTTCATTCCTCACACTCTCTACCTTACTAAAACAACACGATTATCTGTACAAGTTTGTTGACAAATATTTGGTTCCATCATCAGCCATGATAATTACGATATTTTTTCCGGCATTTTCCGGACGCTTGGCAACCTCCGTTGCTGCCCACAGCGCCGCCGCTGCAGATTGGCCAAGGAAAATTCCATCCGTTCTCACAAGTTCTTTTGCTGTCTCGTAAGCATCCTCCGCTACCACATCAATGATTTCGTCTATCTGTGCGTTGTACTTGTTGATCAGTGGTATAATATAATGGCCGTTTACCTCAAGAGGGAACACCCCATCTATTGTGTTACCGGTCTCATTATTTGCGTCAAGCCTCGACTTAATTCCCGGCTGTACACCTATAATCTGAATATTCTCATTCTTTTCCTTAAAATATTTGCTCAGTCCTGATATGGTTCCGCCTGTTCCGCCAAGCATTACAACGATGTCAACCTTGCCGTCCGTATCGTCCCAAATCTCCGGTCCTGTTGTTTTGTAGTGTGCCTCAGCATTGTTGAAATTGCTGCATTGGTCTGTGTAATAATAACCGTTTTCATCTGCATATTTTTGCACATCTTCTTCCAGAACAGATATATCAAGCGCACCACTTTCAAGCATTCCTTTTACTCTCTCACTGATATCCGTGAACCAATATTGATCCACTCCATATGCCTTAAAAATATCTTCTCTTTCTTTTGATACGCCGGGTTCAAGAAAAGTCACAAACTCATGTCCTTTCGCATGCCCAAATGCCGCAAGTGCGATACCTGTATTACCACTGGTATTATCAACAATAGTCTGTCCCGGCTTAAGTGCCCCTGATTTTTCCGCTTCCTCAATCATATTAAGCGCCGCTCTGTCCTTAATACTTCCTGACGGATTAAAATATTCCAACTTACCCAATAGAGTAGCATTTAACCGGTGTTTCTTTTCATAATTTGTTAACTCCACAAGCGGTGTATGTCCTACAAGTTCTGTAATGCTTTTATAAATTTTTCCCATTGTCGTATCTCCTTATATTCATAGTAATTACATAGGTTTACAAGTATTTGTATCATATCATCGTTTCTGATATTTGCATAATTCCATTATTCTATAATCAAATATAGGAAAAAACTATAACATAAAAACACCCTAAAGAAATATATCCTTTACGGTGTTTTTATCTTTCATACAGAATTTTACCACTATCATTAAAATAATCGTCACAGATTTTCGTTGTCAATCATCCGGTATCCTATACCGATTTCCGTGAAAATATACTGAGGGTCTGCGGAATTGTGCTCAACTTTCCTGCGAATGTTGGCCATGTTGACACGCAGGATACGATTGTTACTGTCTGCATAAGGTCCCCATACATGTGTGAGCAACGTGTCATAGGTGATAACCTTTCCGGCATTGCGTGAAAGAAAAGTCAATATTTTATATTCAATCTGTGTGAAGTGAACAATATTGCCGTCCACAGTAATCACATGCTTATCATAATCAATCACCAGTCCCTTTGCCCTGTACCGGCTCTGATCGGAAGCAGGTATACTGCTGTTTATGGTAAAACGACGAAGTGCGGTGCGAATTCTTGCCATTAATTCAGAGGTACCGAAAGGTTTTGTAATATAGTCATCGGCGCCTGCGTCCAACGCTTCCACTTTTTCCCGTTCTTGACTTCTGGCAGAAATAACAATAATAGGAACATGACTCCACTTACGCACATTACGAATCACACTGATTCCGTCCATATCCGGTAAACCCAAATCCAACAAAATCAGATCCGGACATCCGGAAGCGGCGAGCGATAGCCCATTTGCAGCACTATTAGCAAAGCTGACTTTATAGTTCTGCGCCCGCAATGTAGTAGCAATAAAGTTGCAGATATTTTTTTCATCTTCTATCAGCAGAATTTTTTGTTTAAGATTCATTACTTGTTTCCCCTTTAGGCAATGAGAAGTAAAATTCAGTACCCTGCCCATGATTCTTGGCATTTATGGTGCCGTTATGTGCAGTGATGATCGTTTTGCATATGGACAATCCAATACCCATCCCTTTATTGGAATCAGATTCACTGTTACCAATATAAGAATTACCGTCAAAAATATCTTTCAATCGTTCAGGATCAATGCCGATACCATAGTCTTTTACATGGAAAGTCACATTTTCGTTGTCATCATCTACATAACATAGTATTGACCTGCTGCTCTGTGAATGGACAATGGCATTTTCCAATAGATTGATAAGAACCTGTTCTATGAGAATGGCATCCATAGGAAGTATCAGCAATTCATCCGGAACAGCCACATCTACCGAGACTCCCGGCATTCTTTTCTTTAAACTATTGATAGCCGCAGAAACAATTTCCTCTACTGACTCATCAGTTTTCCTGACAGTGGAAGACTGATTGTTGATGCGGGTTACGGACAACAAGTTTTCTACCATGTTTAAAAGCCAGTTAGCATCCTCATAAATGTGCGTGACAATAGCATTCTTCTCATCCTCCTCCAAAAAGATATTATTGTCCAGATAGGATGAACTTGCACCGATAATACTCGTCAATGGCGTGCGAAGATCGTGCGATATTGCGCGTAGAAGATTCGCGCGCATTTTTTCTTTTTCTGTTTCTGATAACAGCTTATCCTGCTTGGCAATCATCAATGCCTGATGTTTAATATTCGTAGTCATGGTACTGATGAGAAGTGTTACACTAAGCATTTCCAAAAAAGTGATGGGGTAGCCCGAAAGTGTAAAATTTAGTTCGAAATAGGGATAGGTAAACAAATAGTTTACGCAGATCACCGCAACAATGGAGAAGATTAATCCCGGCAGATATCCGTCTGTATAACGAACAATGATAATCAAAACAAGAATATATATCAATGCAATGTTGCCTGAGTTTTCCGGGACAAAATAAAAGAACAAAAAAGCTAAAAGGGTTGCAATGACCACACCGGATAAAAGAATGATAAGACTTTGCAAATTAAATGTAGTTTTCGAACTTTTGGTAGTAAGGGGCATAGCAAGCGACTCCTCTGTGCGTTGTTTTATCTGAATACTTATATTATACCTTTTATCATACAAAAGGAAAATAACATGCACTGTTAAAAAGGCGCTAAGAAAAGGATAAGAAAATATTAAGAAAACGTAAAATACAGTGACAGGAGCAAGCCGTAAGAGGACAAAAATTCCGTTGCGGCTTGCTCTATGGTATGATAATAGATACGAATGCAAATCAACCGTTTATTGATACAAAGTGTAGCCGAATCTTATACAGCGATAAATCTTCCATATGATCACTGCCGGCAGACTGATCACCAGATAAACTATGCTAAGCAGTCCGGCGAGTCCTCCGACTATACTAAAAAGCATCAAACCGATATTCATGAGACTTCCCCTCTCTTTCTTATGTTTTGGTATCTTGCTCTATGTTATTATAGGCTAAGAAAATATCCGGGGAAATCCAAAACAGGGTTTCTTAACATAAGCTGAACATAATCCAAACACGATTTTAGCGCGAACTTTAATCTGTCAATCCCATTACTTCGTCAACCGGCAAAGCCCACACTACACCATGCGCTTTTGTCAATAAACCGCACGCATTCATAATTGCAGTCATAGTATCATTCTTTTTTTCTCTGGGAACAACTATCATGACAAAGTCCTGCTCTTCCTGCATGGAGATACCAAAGTGATGGCTTACGTGCTCAGAACTTCGTCTGCGTCCTTTCATGATGGTACCGCCTTTGGCTCCGGCTTTCCTGGCAGCATCCACCACGTCATCGCTGTAACCGCCCATCACGGAAACCCATATCAATGCATACTTTGATTTCTCCTTCATCTCTGTCCCATCTCCTTTCAGCGGTGACTCTGTCTCATCTTGATCTTCATTATTCAATACTTCTAAAACACAACTCTGCATCCCGATCACCGGAACGGTAATTGCAATCCCGCCGCCCTTGTGTCGGAAAGCAAGTTGTTTATTCATCATCTCAAACAACGGTTTGACCTGCGTTTTACACAGGAATGCACCGGTAAGAAGTCTGGTAGTTCCCCGTAGTCCAAATATATCCATCATCTCCGATGTAGCCGTTCCTTTGCCGCGAAATTGAAAACACATCGGAATATCCATGGAATCGAAAACTTCCTCCAGTTTTTTCTGGTCTTCTTCCCGTGTAATCGTAATGATCATTCGTGGAACAATCTGTGGATTCTTTTGATCCGTCATATTTATTCCTCCTCAAAATCAACAACTGTATCTTCCAAAAACATTTGAATAGGCTGATTAGCCGTTTTTGTCTTGCGTGCATATACAAGTCCCATAACCTGTATCGCAATCAACGGTGCCAGCGCAACGAGGGCTACAATACCAAAAGCATCTGTCACTACATTGCCTCCCACGGCCGTGCATGCACCCATTGCCAATGGCAGCAAGAAGGTCGAGGTCATAGGACCACTGGCTACACCGCCGGAGTCAAAAGCAATACCAACAAAAACCGGCGATACAAATCTGCTCAAAATTAATGCCAGTATATATCCCGGTATGATCACCCAGTAAATATTTATTCCGGTCAGCACACGTGTCATCGAGAGTGCCACCGCACATGCCACACCGATAGACATGGATGCATTCATCATTTTATATGATACCATACCGCCGGTGATCTCTTCCACCTGTTCGTTGAGTACACGTACAGCCGGCTCCGCTTTTACAATATAATATCCTATCATAATGCCAATGGGAATCAAAAACCATTTAAATATGCTATCAGCAAGTCCTCCTCCGAGTAGACTGCCGACAGGAGCAAATCCAACATTAACACCGGTCAGAAACATGATCAGCCCGATAACGGTATATCCAAATCCCACAAGCATTCTTGTTACCTGACGTTTGCGGTAGCTTCTGGTAAAAATCTCAAATATGACAAACACACCGATTACCGGAAAAATACTGCGCAGCACTTCCATCCCATAATCGGGAACTGACGACAAAAATTCCCTAACCACATCATGCGTTGTCACAAGACGCGGAACTTCTACCGCAGTATAGACAGCCTCTGAAGGATGATAAAAAATGCCCAGCAGCAAGACCATCAAGATCGGTCCCACACTGCACAATGCAATCAGACCAAAACTGTCATTACTTCCATCCTTGTCGCTCCTGGCAGCAGAAAGACCGATACCCAGTGCCATAATAAACGGCACTGTCATCGGGCCGGTAGTAACACCTCCTGCATCAAAAGCAACCGCGATAAACTCAGCCGGTGTAAAAACAGACAGTATAAACATAAATATGTATAATCCGATCAGCAATATGGATAGGCTGACTTTAAACAGAATGCGCAAAAGTGCCACAACAGTGAATACGCCCACACCTGCCGCCACAGTCAGAATCAGTACCATGTTCGGAATGGCTGCCACCTGATTCGCCAACACCTGAAGGTCAGGCTCCGAAATCGTAATAATGGCTCCCATCAGAAAACAGATAAAAGTCATCAGCCAAATGCTTTTACATTTTACCAGTCTACCGCCGACGCCTTGTCCCAGAGGTGTCATTGCTATTTCTGCACCTAATTGAAAGAATCCCATTCCTATAATTAACAAAACAGCACCCGTAAGAAACAAGACCAGCGTACTGATCTCCATCGGAACCAAGGTCATACTTAAGACCAATACAATCATCGTAATCGGTAAAACACTTGAAAGGGATTCCCTGATTTTTTCCTTCAATTTTTCATTCATACTACTTAAATATCCTCCCTTCCAATCATAAGATACACTATTTATCCTACATGAAATCCAAGTAAAATAAAACCCAAAAGGGTGTTAAGAGTTCGCTAAGAAATACATTTTAAAAAAGAAACATCCCTAACTTTTAAGTCTAGGAATGTTTCCGCGATTATGTTTTTATTTCGTTATAAAAGGATTCTTCTTCCCCTCAAATCCCTGCCATTAATACCATGCAGCATTCCCATCTTTCAGAACAGTTCCTTTTACCCAAGACGCCATAATTGCTCGAATTGCGTGGTCAGCGTACATGGGGATTCGTCCGGTCCGCCCCTTATCATTGGGGGCTATCATTTGAAGTTCTATCTGCCCGGACTCTTTATTAACTATGATGACCCCATGTGTTTCCTCATGACCATTGGGGTAATACCAATACAAAAGAATCTGCTCTGTCTCTTCCATCAACTTAAAAGTAACCATACTTATCTAATCCTCAATTCATCTTTTTCATAAGTATAACATATTTTGAGTATTTTGACCGTTTTTAGAAAATGCTTAGAATTGCAGAGAAATACAAGTAAGCTTAATTTTCCAATTCCAACTTCAGGTTTACCTAACTAAACTTCCGGTCGATTTACATAGGGAAAAAAATATTATAATATTGAACCAATTAAGAGCGAAGGAGAACATACTATGGAACAAATGGAGACTTTTGGAAAATTTGTTGCGACTCTTAGAAAGAAGAAAGGCATGACCCAATTAGAATTAGCGGATAAACTTGGTGTCACAGATAAAGCTGTTTCAAAATGGGAACGTAATTTGTCTTTTCCTGATGTGGCTATTTTGCCGGAATTAGCTGAGATATTAAATATTTCATTGGACGAACTAATGCAGAGGAGAATATCTGTGCAAACAGACGCAAAATCTTTTAAAGGTAAAGGAATGATTTCTCTCGCACTAAAACAGATGCCATGTGCCATAGGAGTTTTAGTTGTAGTGCTGTCTATTATAAAAAAAATAGATATTTATTCCGGCTTTTGCTTATTGGGAATTGCGCTAATATGTATAGGTGCATACTTATTGCTCAATAACAACAAATGATTATAAGGAATAAGGAGGTGAGATTATTGGTCAAGAAAACAAAATGCATATGTGAAAGCTTTCTGATTACGCTTTCTTTTGTATTATTTATAGGAATTGTATCATCAGTTATTATAATGAACATACAAAATGCTTTGGAATACATGGCATTAATAAGTGGTATGGCACAGTTGCTATATCTCATACTTGTAATAATATTATTAAAAATTAAAGGGGTGGCTATTCAAGATAGATGTCAAGTAAGGCCCGTTTCTTACAAGAAATATATCCTTCCGGCAGTGGCAGCATTTTCTTTTTCAGCATTTTCAAATATTATACAAGTAAATATACCGATTCCCGAAGCACTTACGGGAGATATGGAAAATCACCTCGGAAACAGCATCGTTGCATTTATCATGTCAGTTTTTATTATTGCCCCCATTGTGGAAGAAGTTGTATTCAGAGGACTGATTATGACTAAACTCCGTAAAGAAATGTCGGTGACTACTTCATCATTACTCAGCGCAGTGTTATTTGCAATCATTCATTTTATGGCAGGTGGAACTATAACAGTTATACATGCTTTTTGGGGAGGCTTAATTTTTGCGTTGGTTTATGAAAAAACTAAATCATTATTACCAGCAATAGCAGCGCATAGTTTTGGCAATATAGGTGGATTTGTACCTCAAGCTATCCATAGCTGTCCGGCAATAATCCAGTATATGATAGGTGTAGTTTTTATGATAGTAGCAATTTTGTCATGTGCATTTTTGAAATCAAATGCAAATAAGAAAATGCCAAATGTCAGCAGATCCTTAAAATCATAATTATGATTTTTCATAGCATCCCTCATTCCATAACAGAACAGAGATCAACACCCCCTGCAACACAATTGTTCCATGATTCTATTACCGTCTTGTCTCAGTCTTTACTACATGATTTTATATTTGATTATAAAAATATACATTAATTATTTAATTGATTGATTACTTTCTTCACAGTAATCAATTTGTATAAGAGCATCATAATTATCTCTTATATATGACAATAGAAATAGTAAATAACTCTCTCGCCTTTGTTGTATTGCATTCAATCCTTCTCTAACGACCATAATCCATCCAACTGAATAGACTTTATTTTCTTTTTTAAACTTTATATGTATATCGCCTTGTTCGTCATAATACCGTTCGTAGCCTACAATAAAATCTATTCTGTCGCCGGAATATGTAATGAAATATTCATTGATATTTCTTTCGTAGCCCATATCTTCTAAAAATCTTGCAGCCTCAATTATTTCTTGCTTTTCACTTTCCATCATCACCATACCTATTTACCCATCAATGACCAAAAGGACGAAACTAAGCTTATTTCTCAAACCATATCTACATCCCTAATAAAGCTTTCGATTTCTTATCATTGCAAGCTCCTTTAACTGTAACCTTGAGAATTTATCAGAATTTTTAAGGGGTTTCTTCATAACATTTCCTTACTATTAGCCTTTTTCTTACTTTTTTCAATAATATCTTTAAGAAATCCATGAAAGAAAACTATATTTTACCGATATTTAAACTCCGGAATTATTTCATAGGGTACATCTGTAATTTCCAAAGTATTAACTGCTTTTTTAATATCTATGGCTTTCGCTTTTAATATACAAACAGAATCCTTTGCAAGCATATTTCTGGCAGCAATATAATTTACTCCTGCTATTTTGGAAACTATGCGAATGACATCTTTATTGATATTCGTAAAATTTTTGATCCAAATACTATATTCCGTTTGATCAAATATATTTCGTCTATATAGGTTGTCACGATATTCCATCCACAACTTGGGCATATACATCCTCGTACCCCCGTGGCACAAACAGGCACCATTTCTGTTTTGCATTTTTCACATAACATATCAAAATTGTTTCTCCTCTTTATCTGTATCTTCTGAAGTCAAATTCATCCTCTCTTCCAAACAGCTGGGCCCATCGTGCTGAAATCAGTTTTGCATACTCTAAAGGCGACAGCCCATAATTTCCGAGAGCATATCCATCATTCATTTCGAGAAATACAGTTTGCTGTTTACCATCTTTTTCTATTACTGCAAAATCGATGCTGCACCCCATCGGTCTATTCGGAATCGTTTTAAACGCTTCCATGACTTGGTCCACCACATCCGAATCAAAGTGGTAATGATAATCTCCTTTATATGGTCTAATATCTACCAGTTCATCATAAATTACAAATCCACGCCACTCTCTCTTGATATCAATTACATCACAGCAAAGTACTTCATAATTTTCATGGCAGTTACCACATCCAACCAAATCCGCCGGTGAATTAATCACATGCCCCGTAAATGCTTTATCCCGGACCGGTTTTACAAATATTCCCCATTTTTCCGGATTCGTATTTATAGAGTCAATCGTATCCTTCCAAATATTTCTTCCCATGAATCTCTTTAATTCATCCGGATAATCCTGACATATCGGAACCACATCAAATTTTCGCAAAATAGCCTGAACCTGATCAATATAATCAAGTACAATGTCACCATCCGTCACAACATCATAAATATCATCAATCCGCTGATATTTTACAATTTCCGCTCCCATCTCCCGAAAGCCAAACACGGCATGTGAAATATTTTGAGAATGATATTCCCCATTTTTTCTTATTTTTGCATATATAATCAAAACTTCCTCACCCCTCACCCAGCTCTTACTATAAGAGAATACCTTCTACCAATCTCAATTCATTCAAACAAATGTTTTAAACCGTAAGCTTTTCCATCCGCTCTCTTACGGTTTCCACCATTTCCTGACTTTTCACTTCCAACAGTACATCATATAATGCAGGAGAAATCTCTTTAAACGGCCTTCCGACCATCTCTACCCAAGACTCCAACACTGTCAGAGCCATATTTCGATTATTGATGACCGGCGCTCGTAATGCAGTCTGAAGAAGCTGTTCGCCCTTCCCGGGCTTATCGCCAAGCTGCTGAACGATCATAATCAGTTTTCGATAATCGGCATACTCTTTACCGAGTCCCATTTCATCTGCAGGCCCCGTCTGCATCTGCTGAAGGGGCAGTTTTCTGGCAAACAGTTCAATTGCCTGATCCACGCAGGATTCCTCGTTCATCAGATAAAATACCTTATGATAATGCTCATCAAACTGACGCTCCAGACAATCTAACAATGGCTTCTGATAATCCATTCCGAGAAGACTTGCCAACTCCAGCCCCTCTCCCCGCTGCAGTGCCTGGTCCACTAACCTACGGCATTCCTCACTGTGAAGCAGCTTTTCACAATTCTCTCGTAGTATATGATTATCATTTTCCGATCCATATTCAAAGAATGCGGATATTCTCCGGTAGTCAGAAAAATCCAAAGCCTGGCTCTGCACATGCTCCAAATACGTCTCCAAAACACCGTCTCCCACAACAGAAATACCTTCACAGGCTCCTTCATCCAGCATACATACCAAAATATTCCCAATATCCACGAACTCCTTGCGGGAAAGCGTTTTTTGCAGCCGTCCGGGGACATCTGCCTTTTCAAAACAAGAAAGTGCAGAGTATGCCGGTAAAATCAAATTTTTGGTACCTTCATGCAGCAGCCAGTCCGATATTTCCTGAGTGGATGCCTCCAGCCGCTCAATGGCATGTATCCGCCCCCAGCCATGAACATGTTTCGCCAGTCGGAAGATTTCATCGTTTGCGTTCTCCCACTTTCGCATGATGAAGACGGAAAACAGCGTGAACTCGTCGCTGAGTCCCACCGTGCGCACAGCGTCTTTTACCCTTTCATCCTGCAAGGTAAACAGCTCCAGCATAATCATGCCGTATTTCACTTCATTTATCTTCGAAGAATTCAACAATTTATCCACACTATAACGATACAGATTGTTTGCCTGCAGTCTTTCACGGTTTTTTATTACATATTCCTGCCAAGGGTCAATGACGGAGAGTGCAGTGTGCTTTTCAACAAAATCAGTTAGCGCCTCATCCGCCGCTTCCATTTTCCCATCCGATATCAGGTCAATGAGAGATGCCATCTCATCCAAGGCTTCACTATCCAGTATTTCCGCGCTCATATGATACATGGCGATTCCATCCGCTGCACCGTCTGCAAACTGTATCTTCCCCTTCTCAGTCTTTTGGGGCAGTGAAAAATCAATTGGCAATTCCCCATCCACACAGTTTTCTGCAATATATTCGTACAGAGATTGTGGCTGGGATTCAGGGTGATATGTCATTCTGACTCCTTCCTCCGATGTGTCGGCAATGCCGATATGGCGTTGTATGATCGGCCTAATGCTTTTTCTTTATAAAAGGGAGCATACTTTTTTGCAGTACGCTCCCTTCCGCTTCAAATCAGCTGTATGCTTTTCAATTAATCCTTGAATATCCAAAGCCGTTAGCAAGAGCATCTATGCCAACGCCCTCTTTGCAAAGTGAGCAGTCTTCCGGCGCATATGTCTTGTAATCCGCAATGTCGGAAGTAGTAAAAAGTGAATTGATGGGAATACCCATTACGCTTTTGGCAGCGCTGAACACAGCGCTGATGCCGCTGATGGTCGCACCATAATAACCGAGAATCTGAGTAGCTTTCAAAATGGTCTTACCTGTTGTTGCGGAAGTCAAAAGCAGCAGCACATTTTTCCCTTTAATCATGGGAACAAAATTTTCCCGAAACATAAACTGGTTGGAATTCGTGAACTCCGGTGTGATAATATTTATGGTATTGCGGGAATTCATGGAGTAAGTTCCGGCTCTGGTCAGATCCTGTGCCAAAAATGCCCCAATGATCTCACATCCGTCAATACACACAATGGTGTCCACAACAGTAGTAACTGTAATCTGCTCACTGAGAGCCTTAGCCGTTGCGGAAGCCTCGTCAAGTCTATACTTCAGATTCGTCATATCCAGGAAATAATTGACATGGGAATTGGGCGTAACAAAATGCCCCGGTATAGCGTTTAAAATAACATTGGCATTAGATTTACATGGAATTTTTATTGGCTCTTGCATAAACAGACCTCCTTCTATTGTGTTATTTATTGTGTGACAATTTAATAATTACATTTTAAATCATAAGACAACTTAATGCAATCAATTATTGAATAAAATACCTCAAAATTAAAACGGGCGGCCCAAAAGCCGCCCGCTCCGATATTTCTAAATGTACTATCCCTTATTTAAAAGGATTCTCGGTAGGATACATCATGCCCTTAGGCTGGTTGAAGTTCAAATCCTCTACCGGCACGCCGATGTATTTGAATACTTCATACAGGGACTTTCCGAAATGGCCGAAAGCTACCGCACCGTGGTGGGGGTAATTCTTCTCAATCAGGACATGACGGTAAAATCTGCCCATTTCAGGGATAGCAAATACACCAATGCTGCCGAAGGAACGGGTAGCTACGGGCAGAACTTCGCCCTGTGCGATATAAGCACGCAGTTTACAGTCCGCAGTGCTCTGCAGACGGTAGAAAGTAATTTCACCCGGCATAATATCGCCTTCAAGCGTACCGTTTGTTACTTCCTCGGGCAGGGTTCTTGCCATGATCATCTGATTCTTCATATTGCAGAAAGCCAGCTTTCTGGAACAAGTATTTCCGCAGTGGAAGCCCATGAAAGTATCCTGGTGGGTGTAGTCGAATTTACCCTTGATGGACTCCTCGTACATATCGTCGGGCACACTGTTGTTGATGTCTAAGAGGGTGACAACATCTTCGCTGACACAGGTACCGATAAACTCGCTTAAGCAGCCGTAGATATCTACTTCACAGGATACAGGAATACCCATACCCGTCAGGCGGCTGTTGACATAGCAGGGCACAAAGCCGAACTGGGTCTGGAATGCGGGCCAGCACTTGCCTGCGATTGCCACATATTTTCTGTAGCCCTTATGCGCCTCTATCCAATCTAAGAGGGTCAGCTCATACTGAGCCAGTTTGGGCAGTACTTCAGGCTTTAAGTTACCGCTCCCCAATTCTGCTTCCATTTCTTTAATCTTCTCGGGAATACGTGCATCATTTGCATGCTTGTTGTATGATTCAAACAAATCCAGCTCAGAGTTCTCTTCAATTTCCACACCCAGATTGTACAGCTGCTTGATGGGTGCATTACAAGCCAGGAAATTAAGAGGTCTGGGGCCGAAGCTGATGATCTTTAAATCGGACAGACCGATAATAGCCCTCGCAATAGGAAGGAACTCATGGAGCATATCCGCACATTCTGCAGCGGTTCCTACGGGATATTCGGGTATGTACGCCTTAACATTGCGCAGTTTCAAATTGTAGCTTGCATTTAACATACCGCAATATGCATCGCCTCTGCCGCCTACCAGATCGTTCTGAGACTCTTCTGCCGCCGCAATGAACATAGCGGGACCGTCAAAATGCTTTGCCAAAAGGGTTTCGGATATTTCCGGACCGAAGTTGCCCAGATATACACAGAGAGCATTACAGCCCGCTTTCTTGATATCCTCTAACGCCTGTACCATGTGGATTTCGCTTTCCACAATACATACGGGGCACTCATACACGCCGTCTGCACCGTATTTTGCGGTATAAGCTTCCATCAGAGCCTTTCTTCTGTTGACGGATAAGGATTCGGGGAAACAGTCGCGGCTGACTGCCACAACGCCTACCTTTACCTGGGGTAAGTTATTGAACATAGTATGTCCTCCTCTTTATATTTTAATATAATTGTTTTTCCTTGTATTCCAGCGGCGAGGCAGATTTTCTCCCTCCGACTCGCTTCCGCTCCGCAAAAGACGTAACGGCTGCCGGGCTCGAAAATACCTCGCCGGGCACCGACGTCTTTTAAGGGTCGTCGGGAGAAACGCTGCCCGCAGATTACAGCTGTAGATTTTCACCCTTAAGGCCGAGGAAGGTACCTTCATCCAGTCCGCCTTCCGCATGCCCGATCAGCCATTTGTTCACCGCAGTAATCAGCGCATCCTCATTAGGCGCCTTGCCGTTTACTACCTTGGCATGAGCCGACTTTAAAGGATAATTGGTACCTCTGGGCAGGATGATTGCTACTTTAAAGCCCTTGTTGTCCAAACCGCAGGGAGCATAGTGCAGGGTCGTCGCATATATTTCCACAGCGGTTCCCGCAGGAACAAGAAATGCCTCCATCTTTGCGGTATCGTAAGTAAAATCGTCCTCCACATCCTGTAACAGTCCTAACATCAGCACTGCATCGGTCGCCGCCACATTGATCTCACTGTCCCGATGATATTCCAGTGCGTTTAACAGGGTATTATGTCCGTTACAGTAGCCAATCTGCACGGGCATTTCTCCATAGACTGTTACAGAAATATCCTGCATCAGTGGCAAATCTTCCAGAATCTGCACGGAGGGTTCGTAAGCCACGCCTTCCGGCAGGGGTGTTTCCGCCATCTTCTCCACCAGAGCGGAAAAATCCACATTGTCCACAATACGGCCATACTTCTTAAAAGCTGCATCCGTTATTTTCTTAATTTCCATTTTGGCTCCATTCTGCAGGCAGTAATATAATATCAACTTCCTTCTCAAGGTCCTGCTGCCTGCCGCATGACCCTGTACGATATTATTTAATGAGTTCAAATACCGGCTTTAATGCGGGATAAATCTCCTTAAACTGTGCATAGCGTTCTTCATATTTTGCCGCAAGTTCCGGTTCCGGTTCTACCGTATCAACGACCTTGACCAGTTTTTCAGCAGCGTCTTCAACGCTTGCGTATTCCCCGCAGGCTACAGCCGCCAGCATGGCGCCGCCCATAGCGGGTCCTTCCTCGCTTTCCAGAATATCCACTTTCAGATTCAGCACATTTGCAATGATTCTGCGCCACAGCGGACTCTTTGCACCGCCTCCGCAGATCTTGGTGCGCTCGATATGAATGCCTAAGCTCTTTGCCACCTCCAGAGAATCCCTCAGGGCAAATGCCACGCCTTCCAAAACCGCCTGTGTCATATCCGCACGGGAAGTATCCATGGTCATTCCCACAAAAGTACCTCTGGCATTAGGATTGTTGTGGGGAGAACGTTCTCCCATCAGGTAGGGCAGAAAATAAACATGGTTCTCACCCAGTTTTTCAATATTCTCCTGTTCTTTGCCATAATCCTTGGTGCCGATGATATCGTCCATCCACCATTTATTACAGGAAGCCGCACTCAGCATGCAGCCCATTAAATGATAGGTGCCGTCCGCATGGGCAAAGGAATGCAGCGCATTATATTTATCCACACCAAAATTCTTAGAGGCAATGAATACAGTACCGCTGGTTCCCAAAGAGATATTGCAGCGTCCGTCACCCACCGTACCGGTTCCTACCGCTGCTGCCGCATTGTCGCCTGCGCCCGCAGCTACCTTTACTGTTTCGGGTACCCCAAGCTCTTTTGCGATTTCCGGCTTTAAGCAGCCCACGCATTCATAGCTTTCGTATATCTTTGCCAGCTGTTCCTCTTGCACGCTGCAGATATCGCACATCTCCTTAGACCAGCAGCGGTTCTTTACATCGAAGAGCAGCATACCGGATGCATCCGATACGTCGGTGCAGTGTATGCCGGTCAGCATATATGCCAGATAGTCCTTAGGCAGCATGATCTTCTTGATACGCGCAAAATTCTCCGGCTCCTTGTTCTTTACCCACAGAAGCTTCGGTGCGGTAAAGCCGGTAAAGGAAATATTGGCGGTATAAGCTGAGAGCTTCTCCTTACCGATGACATTGTTCAAATAATCACATTCTTCATATGTACGTCCGTCATTCCAGAGAATGGCGGGGCGGATAACCTCGTCCTTCTCGTCCAGAATTACCAGACCATGCATCTGACCGCCAAAGCTTAAACCTGCCACCTGACTCTTGTCGGCATCTTTTAAAAGCTCTTTTAAACCGGCCATGGTTTCTGTAAACCAATCCTGCGGATTCTGCTCCGACCAGCCCGGATGAGGGAAAAACAGGGGATATTCCTTGGATACCACATTCTGTATCCGCCCCTTCTCATCCATAAGCAGTAGTTTCACCGCGGATGTGCCCAAATCAACTCCAATATACAGCATAGCAACCCTCCGATACTTTTCTCTCTATTAATATCATGAATCAAAGATTCATGATCAACATTCGCCGCTCGTCAAATATGCAAGCATACTTTCCTCGCTAACGCTCATTAATATCATGATAATATTTCTGAACGGGGAAATCAAGGGAATTACTTTACTTTTTTAAAAAGGTTTCGTCCATCCAGTCAATTCTGTTTTCTATCCACTCGATCAGCCTAAAAGCGCCATCTACAGCACTATCGCTGTCCCTGTTTAAGTCGTCCTTATAAACTTCCAGAAGACGAATTTCTTCTTTCACGCAGCCGTCAATTTTCCCTTCGTTTTGAAGTTTGGTCCACTTCTCACTCGCCAGCTTCGCAAACCAATCCTGTTTCATCAGTACAATAAACCAAGGATTGGAACGGTCACCGTATTGCTCGGCAAAAGACTGCTCACAGAAGGCTGCTGCCCAATATCTGGTCGTGCTTCCATCATAGGCCCAATTAAAGTCCCATGGAGAGGTAAATTGCAGTTTGGGACATTTGCTGTCCTTTGCAAAATCCACACACAGATAAAAGCTGCCTTCTCCGCAGTCGTAGTCATGCACAATTTCATACAGCAGATACATATCTATGGCGGACTGCACATCCATTACCGCACGCACCGTATCTTCTGCATTGTCAAATTCACTTTCAACAAGGTCGTAATTTTCATCAAAGGTCAGATACTCACCCCTTTCACATGCTCTATATACTATCTCAAACACATTGTTTAAGTACTTGTCGGCAAAGTCAATCTGTTCCTGATCGAACACATCATTCTTGATAGAATACTCAGCGGGCACGAACTCTCTGGTTTCTCCCTCTACATCTGTAACCGTATATCTGCCGTAATCCAGCTGTATAAAAGGTTTCTCCGGTTCAGACCACGCATAATTGTCCAATTCAAAATAGTAACCGATATCCGTCCCCGTATACCCTTCCTCAGGCTCGGTGATATCCACACGGTTAGGATTGATCTGACTCTGCTCGCACAACAAATATACTCCGGCAAACTTGTTGTTGATATACAGATGCACAAATCTGGCGTCACTGCAAAAAGTATTCTCTCCAATGATTGTCCTTCCGAAGCGGAAAGCAATATCGTTGCGGATAAGATCCCAATCATTTTTTAACAACACCCAGCTTTTACACTCCGCACCGTCGTTCATACCGAGAAGATTGGTTTTGGAATCGAATTTGATTCGATAAGGCACCGGATTTTTACGTATTTGATCGACATCCCCATAGTATGCGCTGGAATTGCCCCTCACCCTGATTCCCGCACTTGCACTTTCAATAATCCAAGCTTCCTCGCAGTTGAACACATCCACTGTGCAGACAACATATTCCTCTAAAGAAAGAATCTCCTCGCCGCCTGTGTTGACACTGATTATCGGTAGTGTCACATCCTTTGTAATCCGGATGCGGAAGACCGTCTTTGCAATCTCGTCCGGTTCAAAGCTTTGTCCAATCCCTGCTATTTTATTTGCCAACTGTTCCATCTGCCCCAAAAGTGTTTCTGCCTGCCCCCGGGCAGTCGTCATGGCAGATGTCTGCGGGTCAGATTTTTCCACGGCTTTGGGAGCCGCACAACCTGCAGCAAATATCACTGCTATAATTACAGCTATATTTTTCCATAAAAATCTTTTCATAAACACTCCTTGTTTCTGCCATCCGGCCGCTTCATGCCTTGAATAAGGTCATTATACCATGATTGCTCCGCATCATGGTTAGATGGCCATTCGGCCGTTACATGCCTTGAATAAGGTCATTATACCATAGCCCCATACAGAAAAACAGGAGGCGGAAAATGCAGGATGCATTTCTCCGTAATCTACTGTATGAACATATAAAGACCCGGAACATCTGTCCCGGATCTTTACTATTATATCCCTTAAACACAAATCTATCATTGATATCGTTTGTCTTTATTCCTCTGCAAACATGGGAGTAGAGAAATATCTGTCACCTGAGTCAGGAAGCAGAGCCACGATCGTCTTACCCGCATTCTCCGGTCTCTTTGCCAGAAGCGTAGCTGCATGAAGCGCCGCGCCGGAAGTAATCCCCACTAAAACGCCTTCGCTTCTTGCGATAGAACGGCCTGCCGCAAAAGCCTCCTCATTGCCGACCTGAATGATTTCATCATAGATGTCGGTATCCAGTACATTCGGCACGAAGCCCGCACCGATACCCTGCAGTTTGTGAGGGCCGGGCTGACCGCCCGAAAGCACAGGTGAACCTTCAGGCTCTACCGCCACAATCTTGACTGCGGGATTCTTGCTCTTTAAATACTTGCCCACACCGGTAATGGTACCGCCGGTACCTACACCGGCTACAAAAATATCCACTTTACCGTCGGTATCTTCCCAGATTTCCGGACCGGTCTTCTGCTCATGGGCTTCAGGATTGTGAGGGTTGTCAAACTGTCCCATAATAACGGAGCCCTCTATCTCTTTATTCAGCTCCTCCGCTTTGGCAATGGCACCCTTCATACCTTTGGCTCCCTCGGTAAGTACCAGCTGTGCGCCGTAGGCTTTTAACATATTTCTTCTCTCTACGCTCATGGTATCCGGCAAAGTCAGAATAGTCTTATATCCCTTGGCTGCCGCTACGCTGGCAAGGCCGATACCGGTATTGCCGCTGGTAGGCTCAATGATGGTTGCACCGGGTTTTAAAATCCCCTCTTTTTCTGCGCTCTCTACCATATTTAAGGCAATCCTGTCTTTTACGCTTCCCGCAGGATTAAAATATTCCAGTTTAACCAAAATCACTGCATTCTCCACACCCGCCTGCGCCGCATAACGGCTTACCTTTAACAAAGGTGTATTTCCTACTAACTCTGTTGCATTCTCTAATACTTTAGCCATAACTAATCTCCTCTTCTAATCCCTATTATTTCTGTAGGTTTTTAGTGATTTAAATTTTACACCCTATTTTTACCATTGTCAACTACCTTTTGCATATTTTAAAACAACAATTCTTTTGACAGTAAGTTCTTTTTCCAGTAATATGATAACAACATATGCAGAAAGGAATCGCTATCATGATTTCCACCTACGAGGTTCCCTGCCTGGCGGGGAAAAATTTTATCAATGTATCCGCTTCGGTGACAGTTCCCGGTTCTAAGAGCATTACCAACCGCGCCCTGCTGTTAGCTATGCTGGCCGATGGCAGAAGCACCCTGACGGGAGCATTGTTTTCCGACGACTCCAGACATTTGATAAAATGTCTGCAAAAGCTGGGTTTTTCGACTGTTGCAGATGAGGAGAAAAAAACGATCACGGTGGAAGGCTTAGGAGGAAAGCTGCCCAAACAGGAAGCGTCCCTGTACGTGGGAAGCGCCGGTACCGCCGCCCGTTTCTTAAGCGCCTGCCTGGGTGTGTCTGACGGCACCTTCCACATTGACGCCTCTGAGCAGATGCGAAAACGCCCCATGGCTCCCTTGTTAGCTTCCTTAAAAGAACTGGGCTGCGAGGTCTCTTTTGAAGAAAGAGAAGGCTATTTTCCCTTTACGCTGAAAGGACACGGCTTTGGAAAACAGCGTATCTCTATTGACATCAATTCCAGCAGCCAGTTTTTAAGCGCACTGCTGATCGCATCGGGCCTCGCGCCTAAGGATATGCACATTCAGGTGGAGGGCACCCATGGTATGGCCTACATTGACATGACATGCCGTATGATGGCTCAGTTTGGTGTCCGCTCCGAAAAGAACGCAGACGGCCTCTTTACCATACCGGCAGGACAGGCCTACCGGGCAGGGGATTACCCCATTGAGCCCGATGCCTCCGCTGCCTGCTATTTCTATGCTCTGGCGGCCATTTTAGGCTGCCCCGTCACGGTAAAGGGCGTGTTTAAAGACTCCCTGCAGGGCGACGTGGCATTTTTATCCATTCTTCAAAAAATGGGATGCACCTTGTCCGAAACTTCGGAAGGGCTCTGTCTGCGCGGTCCTGCGGACGGCATTTTAAAAGGTGTGGAAGCAGATATGTCCGCTTGCTCCGATCAGGCCATCACTCTGGCTGCTATTGCACCCTTTGCAGAAGGTCCTGTCACGATCACGGGTATCGGACATATCCGACATCAGGAAAGCGACCGTATTGCCGCCATCACGGAAAATTTAACTGCCATGGGAATTCAATGCATAGAAAAAGAGGACGGTCTTACCGTTCATCCCGGTAATCCCCGTCCCGCTCTTATTAAAACATATGATGACCATAGACTTGCCATGGGCTTTGCCCTGACCGGCCTGCGTGCGGAGGGTATCGTGATCGAAGACCCTCTCTGCTGCAGAAAGACTTTTGAAAATTATTTTGAAGTGCTTGAGGAAGTCATTCACAGTCTCACTTCCGGCAATCAATAACAACCCAAAACTATGCGGTAATCAATGTGCCCGCTTTTCCTTTTACGGCATCCTTTACATGATGCAGGGAAGTAATCAGCACACTGCCGTCCGGTACCGCATTTAAATATGCTACAGCCGCTTCAATCTTGGGCAGCATGGTTCCGGCCTCAAACTGTCCTTCTGCTATGTAATCCTGTGCTTCTGCCACCGTCATCTGACGGATGGCCTCTGAATTATCCGTATTGAAATTCTTATATACATAGTCCACGGAAGTTAAGATGATCAGGCAGTCGGCTTTTAAATCCGATGCCAATTTACCGGCAATGCAGTCCTTCTCTATCACGGCTGAAGCGCCTTTTAGGGCGTGATGCTGCTCGATAACGGGAATGCCTCCGCCGCCGCAGGCAATGACCACCTGATCGGCATCCGCTAAGGTTTTGATACTTTCTATCTCTACAATATCGATGGGCTTGGGAGCCGCCACCACACGCAGATAACCCTTGCCCGGCTCTTCCTTCACATAGTTTCCCTTCTTGATCTCTACTTCCGCATCATCTTGAGACATATATCTGCCGATCTTCTTGGTAGGCTCATAGAATGCCTCGTCGTAAGGGTCCACCGTTACCTGTGTCAGAATGGTGCTGACCGGCTTACTGATGCCGCGGCTTAAAAGCTCCGCACGCAGGGAATTTTGAATATCATAGCCTACATAGCCCTGACTCATGGCTGAGCAGACGCACATGGGAGCCGGTGTGTAATCGATATATACACGGCGCAGCTCCGTCATAGCCTTATGAATCATACTGACCTGAGGACCGTTGCTGTGGGTGATGGTCAGCTGGTAATCCTCTTCTACCAGATCAGCCAGAGCTTTCGCCGTCACCTTGACCGCATCCCACTGCTCTAAAGTAGTATACCCAAGCGCCTCATGCCCTAAGGATACCACCGCTTTCTTTTTACTCATAAAATACCTCCTACAGTCTTGCCATTTTGGCATTATAGCATGGGAATCTTGTTTCGACAAGAACTCCTCTAACGATAGAACTCCGCATAGGGCGTATAGACAACTAATTTTCCCAAAGCACGCACCTTTTGGCAGTAATCAATATGATTAGCGGCTTGCATTTCTCCCGTCAGGCCGCCCACATCTTCAAAAATCTTGCGGGGCGTCATAAGGCAGGATGTATTTACCGCTAAACAATTCTGTGGATATGTATGCACTGCGTATGCAAGCACTGTGCCTGTATGCCGGATTGTATTGTCCGGATAGCACAATTGGGTGCCTACAGCTCCAACATCCCCTCTCATACAGTAGCCCAGCATCTCCCAAAGGGCATCGGGACTAAAAAGTTCCGCATGATTCTCTAACAGAAGCAGGTACTCGCCCGCCGCATGGCTCGCTCCAAAATTATACAGTTTGGAGAAATCAGGCTCTCCCTCGTAATATACCACTCGCACCTTATCACAGGCTTCTTCCATGGCCTTATATACGGCAATGGTTTCTTCTTCGGTACTGCTGTTTTCTATGATGATAAATTCAAAATTTCGGTAGACGGACTTGTCCAAAACGGACTGTACACATTTTAGCAAAGCTTCCGTCTGGTTCTGATTAGGAATCAGAATGGATATCAAGGGCTCCTCTTTCCAGCGATAAACTGTACGGTATGTACCGTAAAAAGTGCCCAGTTCCGCTTTTGCCGGAATATCCAATCTGGCATAATGTTCCTGCAGCGCTCTTTTCCCTGCCTCCCAGACAGAAAGCCTATTTTTGCGGCTGAAAGCCGTTTCGATCGTTTTGGCCGAATCGCATCGCCAATGGTACAGCACCTTGGGAATATGATGAATATGCCTTGCATATTCCACACATCGAAAAATAAAATCGTAGTCCTGTGCTCCGTCGTATTCCGGGTGAAGCCACCCAGCCTTCTCCCATAACGTTTTTTTAATCACACAAAAATGGCGGATATAGTTGGTACTGTGCAGCAAATCAAGATTGAATTCCGGCTTGAAACGCGGTTCAAAGTATTTCTGGCTCTTCAAATCCACCTTATCCTCGTCCGTATAGATCATATCTATGCTTTTGTCCGCATTCAACGCAGCCGCACATTCATACAGAGCCTCCGGCGGCAGTATATCGTCATGCTCCGCAAATATTATGTAATCACCTCTCGCCATAAGCAATCCGGTGTTGATATTTTCTGCAATACCCTTGTTGCGGTCTAACAGAATATATCGCACTCTCTTATCCAGCCCATAACGATGTTCTACAAAAGAGCGCATATTCCCTATGCTGCCGCTGTTATTTCTGCCGCTTCCGTCCGCCAGACACAGTTCCCAATTGGTGTAGGTCTGCGCCACAACGGAATCCAGCATTTCCTTCAGATAATGTTGGGGTGTACGATATAATGGAATCACAATGGAAAATAACGGTGCATAGGCCAGCGGCTCCCTGCGCTGCCTTTCCAGTTCCTGCGTACTGACCAGATGGCGCTTACGCCAGTGATGGTAATTCTGCTGTGGCTGATGGGACAGCCCATTAAACACTCTTTTCAAAGCCGCTCCCGATAATTTTCTATGGTAATCATACCGGCTTTCCTTTTGCCCGCTTTGCAAAGAAAGGGTAAATTTATTTGATTCCCTTCCATGTACAATAAGTTTAAAGCCAGCCTTATAATTCTCTTTAACCTCCTCATAGATATCCGCAATATCCTTCCGGTAAAAACGCTCTACCCGTGTGGGAACCACTTCGCCCTTTTTATCCGTCACAAAAATCTGCACGGGTTCACTGCCCATGGCCCAGCCGCTGATCACTACCCCGTCTTCTACAGCCTGTTCCACCTCCAGATCATAATCGACCTCTCCGTACATTTGTTTCAGCTTGGCCGTGGAAACGGAGGATATGATCTTGCGTTCCGGTCTACGGTCGCATACAATCCGAAATCTGCGGAACTGCCTCCAGTCATGGGGCAGTTTTATCTCTCCGAAGACTTCTTCCCTGATATCCGCCATGTAGTGCATATATTTTTGGCGCACTTTAATATCGCTGTTGACATGCTGATTCAGGCGTAGTTCATCCCTGTCCAGATACACTCGAAGAGTGCATCCGTCCGACTCATTTCCCCTATACCAGCCATAGAACACCAGCGTATCCTCTTTCTGTAAATGAAATCGTAGCTTCTCCAGCGTAAAATTGTAATCTGCCATATGTTTATTATAGCAAAAAAAACCAATAATTCCTACCTCTTTTTATCAAAATCCTGCAAGCACATCAAACACCCCCTGCACATCCAGTCTGCCATACCCCCACTCTCTGTTCGGATATACCAGCTCGCTGTCCCGGGAAGCACCGCGGATGAAGTATCCCTTGACCGCCTGATTCTGTACCAGCGGGTAATTTCGCTGTACCACTGCCCACTGAAAGAACTGTGCCACTCCTCCCGCAGTCAGCGCTGCCGACAGGCTGGTCCCCGTGCGTCTGCCCAGGGCCGTGGGAACCTCCACGCCCGGAGCCGCCAGATCCGGCTTTATCAATCCGTTTGCCAGAAATCCTCTTCCCGAGTTTACATAGAAACTATTGTTGCTATCATTATAGGCGGATACCGTAATAGGATTTTCCGCTATGCCCGGATCAGTCAGAGTAATATAGGGACTGGCATTTAAAAAATAAGTTTCGCTGCTTAAAAACTGCGTAATGGGCAGCCACATATGAAATCTGCCGCTGCCCCCGCTTTCTGCTGCATAGACCCGTACAGTCCAGACTCCCGGCGTGGGATCCGCAAATCGAAAAGCGATCAATTCGCCGCCGGAGCCCGGCTCCACCAGCGCACTGTCAATCGTGACTCTGGCCCGTTCATAGATAAAGGTGAAGGTCTGGCTCTGGCCCGTTCCCAATCTGAATCGGGGGATGCTTTCTCCTCCCGGGGTCCTTAAGGAAACCGACAAAACATCAGGGCCGTCTCCCCACAGCTCCATAAGAAATCCCTTCTCTCCATCTCCTACTCGGATTTCCACATCCGTATAGACATCTCCCGATGATGTTCTTTCGGTAGGTACCGGCGCATTAAAATGATGTCTCGCATTTCCTTCATTGCCCCCGCAGATCACGATTCCCCGGTTTCTGATATTGGCCATATCGTTTAAGTAGCGGGCCAGAGCGGAACCTGTGGTGTGATTGCCCAGATTGCTCCCAATTCCAAGACAGATGACTATAGGGCGCTGGAACGTTACGGCAAAGGATTCCGCAAATTTTACCCCCAGCATAATGTCATTTTCCGCATAGGCAGGTACACCCTCCGGCAGCAAATAAAAATCCCTGAGATTCTTTTTGACCTGACGCAGTTTCACCACTACGATCTCCGCCTCCGGTGCCGCCCCTTTAAAGTCACGTCCCCCATTTACCACACTGCCCGCAGCCACACTGGCAATTTCCGTTCCGTGGCCGATTTCATCGTAAGAAGGCAGCGCCTCATAAGGATTTTCCGCCCGCAGTGCCTGATTGATATCTTCTCGGGTAAAGAGCGTACCATATCGGTAACCCTCCGGCGGCTCTCCCGTGGTCAGATTCTGATCCCAGAGTGCCAGAATCCGGGTGTTCCCCGCGGCGTTTAAAAATTCCTCCTGCGCAAAGCGGATGCCGGTATCAATAAATGCCATTACCACGCCCCTGCCGTTTAGGGAAAGAGGCGGTCCCTGGGTCTGCAGGATGCCCGTATTTCCCAGGCTGACCGTGCTGAAGTCCTCCGCCATCAGACCAAAGACCTTGGGCAGATAACCGTACACATAGAGCAGTCCCTCATCTGCGGCAATACTGCTGTGGGGAAGAGTAATGACACTAAAGCGCTCGTTGATATTTGTGAGGCAATATTCCTCCATTGAGTCCAAACCTATTCCCTGCGCTCCCACTATCAGCTCCGCATAATTATCCGATTCAATTTGTTCTCTACAATCCATACTGACAAAAAGGAAGCAATGAACGGCCCGCGCTTATTGCTTCCTGTGTTTTTTATTATCCTATGCAGTTTCTCTCTATCTATTCCTGAAATGCAGCTCTTCCCACCTGAGGAATTCTCGGAATCTCAGATTCCGAAACCTGATTGCCGCGGATATCGATCACGGGGCCCCCCGTTCCCTCAATGTAAGCCCGGGTGATGGTGACCTTACCGATATTGTCGTCCTTGGGAATCTCATACATAATATCCAGCATGAACTCCTCAATAATGGAGCGTAGGGCTCTGGCACCGGTTTCCTTCTCCATGGCCTTCTCCGCAATGGCCTCAAGCGCGTCCTCCGCAAATTCCAGTTTTACTTCGTCCAATTCAAGCAGCTTCTGGTACTGCTTTAAGATGGCGTTCTTAGGCTCCTTTAATATCTTCACCATCATTTCCTTCGTCAAGCCTTCCAGCGCGTAGATAATGGGCAGACGGCCGATAAACTCGGGAATCATACCAAACTTCTTAATATCTTCCACCGTCACCTTGGTCAGCAGATTCTTCTCCTTGTCATAGCGGTCCTTTAACTCCGCATTGAAGCCCATGGAGCTTTGCTTGGTGAGCCTTTCCTTGATGATGTCTTCCAGATCGGGAAAAGCACCGCCGCAGATGAAAAGAATATTGCGCGTATTAATCGTAGCCAGGGGTACCATGGCGTTCTTACTGTTGGCACCTACCGGTACTTCCACCTCCGCACCTTCCAAGAGCTTTAACATACCCTGCTGTACGGATTCCCCACTCACATCCCGGGAAGTAGTATTCTTTTTCTTGGCTATCTTATCGATCTCATCAATAAAAATGATGCCTCTCTCAGCCTTTTCCACATCATTGTCTGCCGCAGCTAACAGCTTGGAGACAACGCTTTCAATATCGTCTCCTATGTAACCCGCCTCGGTTAACGAGGTGGCGTCCGCGATTGCCAAAGGCACATCCAAAAGTCTCGCCAGCGTCTTTACCAGATAGGTCTTTCCACAGCCCGTGGGGCCCACCATCAGCATATTGGATTTCTCGATTTCAATCTCATCCATGGTACCGGTTGCCACTCGTTTATAGTGATTATAAACCGCCACGGAAATTACTTTCTTGGCATGCTCCTGTCCAACCACATATTCGTCCAGACTGGCCTTGATCTTATGGGGTGCTGGAATGTTGCGGATATCCAGTACGGGTTCCTCCCCGCTCTTGGGCTTTTTCTTTTTTAACTTCTGCTTATTGGGAATACCGCCCTCTCCCTGCAGGTCTGCAATATTTACAAAGCGGATGTTGGGAAAGCCTTTCTCAGACAAATTGTTAAACTCCTGCGTAAAGGCCGGATTGCTTAACATGCCCTGATAATCAAACTGGCTGACCGTATCCATGGTCTTATGCATACAGTCGTTGCACACCGAAATATTGTTGGGCAGTCTGAACATCTTGCCGGTCTTACTCTCCGGTCTGCGGCAGATAAAGCAAACGTCCTCGTACTCGGACTTATGCTCCTTCTCCTCTTTCTTATCGGCGGAATCCTGCGCATCCGTTTCTACATCCACCGCATCGGTATCCTCCGTGTCCCTGTCTTCTCTATCGTAATCGTCGAATTCAGCCATAATCTTCTCCTATGCTTTTATTCTTACTTCAGTACCCTCATTATAACGAATCCCGCTTCGCTATACAAGTGAAGTTTTTCTAAAAAAGCTGGAAATTGCTGTTATTGACGCGGCTTCCTTCCCAACACGACCTCCAGGGTCCGTTCCCGCCACTCTCCATTCTCAATTCTCATGATCTGTATTTCCACGGTCTCTCCCGCCTGATAGTACTCTAATGTTTCTCTTAATTCATCGGCAGTGGAAAGCTTGATACCGTCAAATTTGACAATAATATCTCCCTGCAGAATACCGCCATCTGCCGCAGGCGTTCCTTCGTCCATACGGGATACATATACCCCTTGCGGCATACCGTAAATTGCCGCCGCTTCCGCCGTTACGGACTCGGGTACGATGCCCAGATATCCCATATCACTTTCATCCACCTTGTTACGGGTTTCCCGCAACATCAGATCTTCCAGAATGGGCTGAGCCGCCGAAATGGGGATGGCATAGCCGATGTTGTCATAAAGGGAGCCGCCAATCTTGTTGGAATTGATACCGATTACCTCTCCGTTTACATTTAACAGGGCGCCGCCGGAGTTACCCGGATTGATGGCCGCATCCGTCTGTATAAAAATACCTGTTGAGCCGTCTTCTAACTCAATTTCTCTGTTCAGGGCACTGACCATGCCGCCGCTCACCGACTGTCCATAGCCTAAAGCATTGCCGATGGCAACGACGGGCTCGCCCAGTTTTAGGCTGTCGGAATCACCTAACTTGGCAATAGAGATTGCCCTTCTGGTTTCCGTACTCAACTCATTAAAAGATACCGCGATCACTGCCAGATCCATATCAGGATCGGTTCCTTTGATGATCGCTTTTGCTTCTGTATCATCTATGAAATGCACCGTCAGCTTCTCGGCATCCTCCACTACATGATAGTTTGTGGCAATCAAAATCTCCTTATCGTTTTCACCCACAATAATACCGGAACCGCTGAAGCCTACTTCTTTCTCCACAGTTTGACCAAAATAGGAATATCTCTCGGTGTAAGTATTCACAATGGAAACCATGGAGGGCATAACCTCCTCCACCATATCGGATACATCCGAAGTGATGGCCGTTACATTGGTGGTATTCACGACAGGGGTAACCGCATTGATATCCGGTTTTTCCGCTATGGGAGCCGGCGATGCCTGCATCTCAACTTCTGCAGGCATAGTATAAGCTGCTTCCAGTTTTTCAAAAAGGCCTGTACTCTCACCTATGGCGTAGAGTCCCACACCGGCGCAGAGTCCGAAACTCAGTCCCAGACAGGCGGCTAAAAGCACCCTTTTACAGAAACGGCCAAATCCCCCTTTTTGCTTTTTATCCCCGCTCCTCTGCTGCGGCTGGGGCTGTGTATATACAGGTGCCTGCGCTTCATTCGGGGAGGTATAGTAATAACCTCCGCCTGTTGTATTTCCATTTTCGTACATCACAATTACCTCTTTTCTATTACTTGATAAACAAAGTATATCCGGTATTTGTGTTTTTTCTGTGATAAAAGTATGGGATTTTTATAAAATATCAATCATCAGGGAAAAGCGCATCATATTCATATCCTAAATACAATTCTCTCTCCCGCTCGGCATGCTCTTGATAATTTTCTTTGGTTAAACGGTATGCTCCTTCCTGCATCCACTTTAATATCTCAGAATTAATTTCAGAGATATAGTGTATGGGATCCCTATAATAATCCAAGTTAAAGATCAAATCTTCATTCTCATAAAAGCAGTATAACTCTACATTATCGTACTGCAAGAGCAACCCGGCTGCCAATTCTTCCGCTTCTATCTGCGCGCTGATCCGTCCGTCCCGATACCAGTTATCCCAATATACCACACTATAGGGGGGGAAGAAGAGATAAAAAGTAGTATCAGGGTTTTGTTCTATGACGGTACACACGTTCTCCCTGATATTCTCTTCCACCATTCTTCGCTCTTCTTCCGTAAGGCCTGCATCGGGGACAACATCCTGCTGCCGATCATAATTACGCATCACGGCTGCATAACCATTCTCATATTCCCATGATGAATATTCATCAAAAGTGGTAGATGGTATTCCTGCCATCGTCATCAGAAGATTATGCATAGTTCTATGACACATAACGTCCTTATTCAGCACATAGTATACATCATTAAAGGGATTCTCATCATACAGATAAGTCGGAAAATTCTCATAGCTCTGATAATCCGCCTCTTTAATTAAACCTGAACCGTCAAGGCCCCACACTACAACCCTAATGCCTTCCTGATAAGAAAAAGCTCTCTGCAGGCTCTGAGAAATTTCCTGATATACCGCCCCCGCATAGGGCAGCTTAATCGCATTGCAGGCAAACAGTTCATCAAACTCCGAAGTTTTAAAATTCTGCATCATGGATGAGCCGGTGATAATGGCATCATACTCAAAATGCCTGCTGATCCCGTCATTGGCATACCGTTCATCACTCATATCGTAGGATAGCCACTGCAAGGGTGCGTGAAAATGAAAATACGGATCCGTCACGATTACCACTGCCGCAAATAATCCCAAGCATATCACAATGCATATAATTGTACTGAAAAACCATTTCTTTTCTTTCATCCTGCATACCTAAAAATTAGAATATAAAAATACACTCACACCGGACAAAGAAACGATACTCCAAACAAGGAACAGTACCGTTACAGCCATCTGCCTTTTTTTATAACAAAAACCTTCGACTCTCTCCTGCCCGTTTTTTGTAAAAATCGCAAGGAACAATGCGACAAGAACGATCATGAGCAGTACTGCCCCCGGCAGTCTGTCCACCAGTCCCTGCAGCCCCAAGCGGCATAATATACGGATTTCCACAAGCTCATTCATTGCCGTCATAAGAGAAGTTTCTACTCCTCCGGTTCCCGGTACAAAAATCCGACTAAAAAAGAGCCCCGCATCCGTCAAGCTGTCCGCACGGAAAATGACCCATGCCACATTCACAAACAAAAAAGTAAACATCCACCCCACAAAGGGCAGCTTTTCTATTTTCCTATCTGTCATGCGTTCAAACACCATAAGCAGACCATGCAAAAGTCCCCACACAAGAAAGGTCCAATTGGCTCCATGCCACAGTCCGCTCAACAAAAATACGAGTAAAATATTGATACAGGTCCTCTTTAAGCCCTTTCTGTTGCCTCCAAGGGGAATATACACATATTTTGTAAAAAACTGCGTCAGCGTAATATGCCATCTTGACCAAAAATCCGAAACGGATTTCGCTTTATAAGGAGATTTGAAATTGACAGGCAGCTTGATATTCAACATCAAAGCCACGCCGATCGCCATGTCACTATACCCGCTGAAATCATAATAAAGCTGCAGGGAATAGCAAAGCATCACTAACAGTGCGCTCCCCGTATGCAGTCCGGCAATATTGGAGAATCCAATCTCCACAAGTTTAGCCAGAGTATCCGCCAACAATACCTTTTTGGCCAACCCTATCGCAAACTGATAAAGCCCCTTGGAAAGATTTTCAAAGCGGGGTTTTAGGATACCGGTATCCTGTAATTGAGGCAAAAGTTCCCGAAACTGTGTAATAGGACCGGAACTGATCTTAGGGAAAAAACTGATATAAACAGCATAATCCAGAAAACTGTGCCGCAGATTTTCCTCCCGGTAACAATCCACCAGATAGGATATCTGCTGAAAAGTGATAAAACTGATTCCCACGGTCAGCAAAAATGATGCAAGCGGCAAGTTGGTCTTCAAAACCGCATTTATATTGTCTATGAAGAAATTATAATATTTAAAATAAAACAAAACAGCCAGGTTAAAAATAATCCCTATAGTTAGAATCTGTTTTTTTGACCTTTTATTATCCTGCTTTCCTAAAAGACGCTGCACCCCAAAATTAACCAGTGCGCTTCCTACCAAAAGGACTGCATAGTACAGATTTAAGTAAGCATAAAACCATAGAGAAGCAATTATCAGCCAGATCTTTGCCGGCTCGAATTTAGAGGATTTTCCCAGCAAAAAGAAGCCACACAGGGTGGCCGGAAGAAAAAACAAAATAAACAGGTAGGAATTAAAAAGCATTTTACTTTCTCCACATATCCAATTACAGGGCTACTGCCTCTTTGATACACTCCGCCATATAATCCAGCATATCATCCGTCATGCCGGGATAAACACCCACCCAGAAGGTGTCCTGCATAATGCGGTCGGTATTTTTCAGTTCTCCCACCACACGATATCCCTTGCCGCTTTTCCGCATTTCATCAAAGCAAGGGTGTTTGATCAGATTTCCCGCAAAGAGCATGCGCGTCTGGATACCCTTTTCTTCCACATATCTGACCACTCGGTTTCTGTCCACACCCTCCCTGCAGGTAATCAGGAAACCAAACCAACTCGGGTCAGCGTTCCCCGCGGCTTCCGGTAAGATCAGTTTACCTGCAACGGGCTGCAAAGCCGCTTTTAACCTTGCAAAATTATGCTTTCTTCTTTCCACAAAGGTCGGAAATTTTGCAAGCTGGGCACAGCCGATCGCTGCCTGCATATCCGTAGCTTTCAAATTATACCCGAAATGGGAATACACATATTTATGATCATAGCCTTTCGGCAGTTCTCCGTACTGTCCGTCAAACCGATGTCCGCACAGATTATCCCTGCCGGATGGACATACGCAGTCCCGTCCCCAATCCCTATAGGAACGAATGATCTTGTGTAAAAGCGGATCGCTCGTATAGACAGCGCCGCCCTCTCCCATAGTCATATGATGGGGCGGATAAAAACTGGAGGTACCGATATCCCCAATGGTCCCCGTCAGTTTCTTCTGCCCATTCAGCGTATAGGCAGACCCCAAAGCATCGCAATTATCCTCTACCAGCCACAGTCCATGCTTGTCACAAAAAGCTTTTACAGCACCCAGGTCAAAGGGGTTACCCAGCGTATGGGCTGCCATGACCGCCTTCGTTTTTGGGGACAGCGCTTTCTCTAACATGGAAACATCCAAATTGTACTGGGGAATTGTCACATCAATAAAAACCGGCACAGCTCCATATTGAATGATGGGGGCTACTGTGGTGGGAAATCCCGCGGCTACGGTTATGACTTCATCTCCCCTTCCAATGGCACGATCCCCCAATAAGGGAGAAGTCAATGCCATAAAAGCGATTAGGTTCGCAGAAGAACCGGAGTTCACTAAAGAACAAAAACGGACGCCCAGATATTCCGCGAATCTCTTTTCGAATTCATCCGTATATCTGCCTGCTGTGAGCCAAAATTCCAAGGAGCTATCCACCAGGTTCCGCATTTCATCCCGATCATAGACCCGGGAAGCATAAGGAATCCTGTCCCCTGCCTGAAACTTCTTTTTTTGTCCATGATATTTATCACAGTATTCCTCCACAGTTTTCAAGATCTCTTCTCTTGCCTGTGCTTCTGATAATCCTTCAAACATCCTATGCCTCTTTCCACTTGGTCGTCTGCGCCAAATACTCTTTTATCTGCCTGCCCATACACTCATCTGCTTTTATTCCGTTTAGATAATCCCTCTGCCACTCCACGATTTTTCTTACCGCGGTAGAAGAATTCCAAACGGGACTCCAGCCGAAGATTCTTTTTATTTTGGCACAGTCCAGTTTTAAGATACCTGCCTCATGGGGACCACCGTCATATTTGTTTACCCAAGTTATCCTATCTCCAAAGAGCTCCTGCCATGTCTCACAGAAAAGATCCGCCAGCCTTCCCGTTGTTAAGCAGTCAGCTTCCTCAGGTCCTATATTATAGCTTCCAGCATAGCTGCCATCCTCGTATTGCTTCTTCGCAATCATCAGATATGCGGTGACCGGCTCCAACACATGCTGATAGGGTCTTATGGAATAGGGATTACGCACTACGATCTCCTGTCCGCTCATGGCTGCCCGTATACAGTCAGGTACAATGCGGTCCTTTGCAAAGTCGCCACCGCCGATCACATTGCCAGCTCTCACCGTGGTGATCGCAACCTGATTTTCCGCAAAAAAGGAGTTCCGATAACAGGAGGTGACCAGTTCCGAACAGGACTTACTGTTGGAATACGGATCGAAGCCGTTTAGTTCCTCATTCTCGCGATATCCCCAATCCCATTCCCGGTTCAGATATACCTTGTCCGTGGTAACATTTACAAATGATTTTACGGATTCTGTCTTTCTGACGCATTCCAGCACATGTACGGTTCCCATAACATTCACATCATAGGTATACACGGGATTCTCATAGGAGGTTCGCACCAGCGGCTGCGCCGCCATGTGGATCACGATCTGCGGTTTGACCCTTTCAAAAGTTTCGGCTAACCGATTCATGTCACGGATATCCGCTAAAGTGGAATCCATTTCTTCCTGCAGTCCTGCCAGCGCAAACAGACTTTCTTCTTCCGCCGGCGGCAGGGCATAACCATAGACCTCCGCTCCTGCCTCTAACAGCATCCGGCACATCCAACTACCCTTAAAGCCTGTGTGTCCCGTTATGAGCACTTTCTTTCCTCTGTAAAAATCAAGCATCCTGCTGCTCCTCTTCAAAATTGATACGCTCTTCCTCAATGACTAACGGCCTTTTCATGACTCGCTGGTTGATACTTAAAATATATTCTCCTATCAGTCCTAAGAACAAAAGCTGTACGGCTCCCAAAAAAAACATCCCGATCAGAATAGGAGCTGTTCCCATATTAAAGGTATTCCAAAATACAAGTTTTAATATAAAATAAACAAGCGCTACAATTACACTGAAAAAAGCAATAATAAATCCCATAAAGGTGGCTAATCGCAAGCCAACCTTGGTATAGGAGGTAAAACTCAGCATAGCGATATCATAAAGAGAATAAAAATTGTTTTTTGTCTTTCCTGCCCTACGTCTCTGCTGTTCGTAGGGAATCTCTTTTCTCTTGAACCCTAATTCCGCCACAATCCCTCTAAGAAAAGGGGTCGGATCCTCAAGTTTCCTCAAAACTTGGATAAAAGCTTTGTCATACAATCCAAACCCGGTAAAATGCTCTATCTGCTCTACCTCAGAAAACTTCTTGATCAGTTTATAGTAACAGGTTCGCAAAAAGCGTATGAACTTATTCTCCCGACTTGAGGTTTTGATGGCACTGACAATTTTATAACCGTTCTCCCACTCTGCTACCAGCTTCGGGATCATATCCACCGGGTCTTGAAAATCAGCGCACATTAAGATCACACAGTCACCTGTCGCCTGCTGCAATCCATAAAAAGGTGAATTGTTCTGTCCGAAATTTTTAGCATTGAAAATCGCTTTTATCTTTTTATTTTCCGCGCATAACTCACGCAGCTTGTCCCTTGTGCCGTCTTTGGAATCATTATCGATAAATATGATCTCATAATCATACCGGGACAGCTTTTTTAACTCTTCTTCCACCGCTATGCTCAAAGGCTCCACATTCTCTATTTCATTGTACGTGGGAATCAGCATGCTGATTTTTTTCATAATGCCGCCTCCTTTACAGGGTAGATTGCCTCTTGTACTTTATCACATCTTTAATTCCTTCTTCAAACGTAATTTCCGGTGTATATCCTATGGCTGAAATCAACCCGCTGATATCTGCCTGTAGACCGATCACATCTTTTGAATCTTCCTCTTTTGCAAATTCACATCTTGTCCCGGCAGGAAAAGCGGCTCTGATTTCCTCGATAAAACTCCTAAGAGGTCTGGCTTTTCCATGGGCTATACAATAGACACCACTTTTCACCGCACATTTTCCCAACAGATAAAAGATTTTTCCAGCATCCTTTTCAGATAAATAGTCCCAATTCTGCATTGCTGCCGAAAACCTTGCGGTCTTATTTTCCAAAAAGCAGCTGATTGCATAGGAGATCATTGTCTCCTCGCTGTCATAGCGACCGTATACGCTAAAGATCCTCGCCCAAACATACTCCATTCCATACTGTTCGCACAATTTCCGGCTCAGCTTTCCTGCTGCACACTTTGCCATTCCGTATGCAATCAGAGGAGATTCCTGAGTATCCGGTCCGATCACGGAGTCCACTTTTCCGTATTCTGCCTGTGATCCGGCTCCGATAAACTTAGTGCAACCCAGTCTTCTGGCAAGTTCCACTGCCTGCAGGGTGTATTTAATATTGGTTTCCTGAAGAATTGGGTTGTCTCTGTCCTTTTTTATCGTATAGTCCCATGCTAGATGATAAAATACGTCGCAACACTTATCATCTTTCTCCATAGAATCCAGTTGATCTAAGTCACATTCATAAATCTTCAACAGATCTGACTTTTGTAAGCGATGTAAATGCTTTGATTTTCTCCTTACAATTGCCAGTACCTCAACTTCATTCTCAATACATTGGTTGACCAAAGCAATGCCGATCATACTGGTTGCTCCAGTTATCGCTACCCTTTTCATATTACCTCAACTTTCATTCCAATCTCTTCGCTACCATATTGGCTTTGACTTCTGCTTCCGGAAGATACGGGAACATATCTTCATAATTTCTGGACCTTAATGTCCCATCAGGCAATTTATCCGAAGCAACACGAGGAATCAAAAGCTGCCATTCCAGTGTCATGACTTCGCAGATAATCGGTCCTTCATAAGCTAATGCTTCTTTTTTTTCTTTGATTTCATCCACGCTTTCTATCCGGATTCCTTTAATACCATATGCATTTGCAATCTTCATGGCATCCGGACACCACACACCGGATTTGGTACTCTCACCGACCAACCGACCTTCCATGAAATTACACTGTGTATGACTAATCAACAGGTATCCGTTATTGTTCAAAATAAATACTTTTAACGGAAAAATGTACCACAATCATGGGGATTTTTCTGAATATCTTTTAATTTATGCAGTTCTACCTCTACAATCCTTTTCATCTTTATGTCCCCTCTCGAATGGGTTCCACAATCATATTCTCATTAAACTCTTCTCTTGGCAAAAATGGATACATATCCTCTATTGGCATAGAAATCAACCTTCCATCCGCCATTTGTTTAGAACTTACTGTCGGTATTACCTCCTGATCACGTATCGTTTTTACTTCACATAACACAGGACCTGTTTTTGACATGATTTGGGGCATCTGCTCCTTTATGTCTTGAATTGTTTCGATTTTAAAGTAATCTATTCCATATGCTTCAGCAATTTTCTTGATTTCAGGAAAAGAAATACCAGAAGTATTGTCTGTACCTATAAATCTCCCGTCAAAAAATTTATTCTGCGTTGCTCTTATAGACAAATAACCATCATTATTCCACACAAACAATTTTACCGGAAAATGGTGATATACCAATGTTTGTAACTCCTGTATGTTCATTTGAAAACTGCCATCCCCGGTGATTCCTAAAACTTCTTTACCTCCCCGTGCAACACAAACACCTATTGTAGCCGGAAGTGTATATCCCATTTCCGCTTGTCCGCCGCTTGTAATATATCTTTGATCCTTGCTAAATGTCTTTATCCCCTGAGGTGGAACGTACACTGCTGATCCGGCATCTCCGATCAATACTGAATCATCCTTAAGATATTTTGATAGTTCCTCCACAAACAAATACATATTTATCCCTTGGGTATCATCCTCATAATACTCAGGCAGACACACAGGATACTTTTCTTTCCACTCCAAGCACTTGTTTGCCCAGTCTCTATAGTCTTTATCCCAAGGTTCTTCCAATAATTTTAACAACACCTCCTTTGCATCAGCCTGAATAATCTGTTCAATGTGAACTGTATTTTTCAAATGTTCATACTTATCTATATCAATTGCGATTACTTTTGCCTCTCTGGCAAAATACTCATATTCCTGTCCTGTACTGCTGACGCTTAACCGACTTCCAATCGCTATTACTAAATCTGCATTTTGTACTGCAAAATTTGCAGCTCTTGTCCCCTTGTTTCCAATCCTTCCAATATTCAAATTATCCATTGTAGGCATCACATCTGTGCCCAGCCTTGAAAAAACAACAGGGATATTATACTTATGAACTAATTCATATAGCTCTTCTGTAGCCCCAGATAGACGTACACCTTGACCAACAATAAAGACTGGGCGCAGTGCCTTCTCTAAATCATGAATTAATCCTTCTACTTCTTTTACACTAGGTTTTGTTTTTATCGGTTTTAATTCTGTAGGATCAAAATGTTTTAGCCTTGACTCATCTACTTCTGCTGATTGAATATCCATAGGAATATCGAGCCATACAGGACCCGGCCTTCCATTTTTTGCTAAATAAAATGCTTTTTCCAAATGATATAGGACATCCTCTGCATGATTAACCATTACCGCATATTTTGTAATCGACCTGACAATTGCTATAATATCTGCTTCTTGAACTCCAATCTGGCGGATGGGAAGTCCAATGTATTCCAGAGTCTCTTTTCTCTTACATTGTCCCGAAATAAACACACAGGGAGTATTATCCTGCCATGCATTCAAAACTCCCGTCACCGTATTGGTCCCTCCACATCCCGTTGTGACATACGCACAACCTATACCTTTATATTTTGCATAAGATACTGCCGCCATAGCAACAGCCTGTTCATGATGACAACAAACTTTATTCAGTTTTGAATTACAAGCCAATCCATCTGTAAGAAACATCAAACCGCCGCCAGAAACCATAAAAACATCTTTTATTCCATTATTATAAATATAGTCTGCTATCAAATCACATACTCTCATTTCTTTCCCTCCTAAAGACTTTCCACAAAATATTTTATTCTTTTAATTCCCTCAATTATATTCTGTCTTGATGTCGCATAGCAAAGACGTATATAACCTTCACCGCATGAACCAAAATCGCTCCCCGCACATACCCCAACCTTTCCTTTTTGCAATAATTGCTGTGCAAATTGTTCACTGGTCAAGCCTGTTTTTTTAATATTGGGAAAAACATAAAAAGCACCACCCGGATTTAAACATTCTATATTATTAATTTGATTCAATCCCGTTACCAACAAATCCCTTCGTGCTTTATACTCATTCATCATTGCTACTACTGCGTCCTGTTTACCTTGAATCGCCTCTATTCCTGCTCGTTGAATAAAACTTGGCACACAAGAAGAAATTGTTTGCAGCAGCAGGCCCATCTTTTCAATAACCTTTTGTGGACCAATTCCTACACCTAAGCGCCATCCTGTCATAGCAAATGCTTTAGAAAAACCATTCGCTACAATAATGTACTCTTTGCATTTATCCAAAACGGAAGGACTGTAAAAAGGAATATCTCCATAATTTAATCTTGCATATATTTCGTCAGAATATAGATAAATGCGGTGTTTTAAAGCAATTTTACCAATTTCCTCTAATTCCTCTGGTTTCATTGTCGCCCCTGTTGGATTATGAGGACTATTAATAATAATCAACCTCGTCTTTTCAGTTATTCTAGCTTCTAAATCTTTAGGATTAAGTCTAAATTCATTCTTTTCGTATAACGGAACTCCAACCGGCTTAACTCCACAAAAATTAAAAACAGATAAATACGTTGGAAAACAGGGATCCTGTACAATCACTTCATCACCCGGATTAACCAGACAACGTACTGCATAATAAATCAATGCGTTAGCTCCTGGAACTACTAATACTTGGTCAATATCTGGCCGAAAACCTCGCGATTGCAGATTATTATCAGCTACGATCTCCCTGAAGTCATAATCCCCCATAGAATCCGAATAATGTGTATATCCGCTATTTAATGCCTTTACGCCTGCATCAATAATATTTTGCGGGGTCGAGAAGTCGGGATCTCCAATTTCAAAGTGAATTATATTTTCACCTGCTCGTTCCATTTCTTTAATCTTAGCTAAAATTTTAAACATTGGCTGCCCCTGTAACATATATGCAGCATCTGATAATTCATAATACATTTCATTTTGCCTACTCATCTTTTGACTCTCCTTTCATTGTGAGCGACTTAACAAAACTTTTCTTTCTGATAATAAGCCGCTACACTTTTATTAATCCGGTACAAATCTGTCCCTGTTTTCATCTGATGGATCTTGGAGATTATATTTCATTTGATATTGCCATAGCATAATCGTGATAAGTGTTTCCTTACCTCAAAAGCTGCTTTTTCCAGTTTGCAATATCATCAAGCATTTCTCATAATACCTCCTCATTATTACCACACCTTCCATGGTGCCCTCCCGGACTCCCACAATTCTTCCAATTCATCCTTTTCTCTTTTGGTATCCATGCACTGCCAAAAGCCGTCATACTTATAAGCAGATAACTGTGCCATAGCAGAAAGCTTTTCCAAAGGTCCTTTTTCAAAAACGGTAGAATCATCCATAAGCAGTTCAAATACCTTAGGCTCCAGTACCATATAGCCGCCGTTGATCCGGTTTCCATCTTCGGAACCTTTTTCCCGAAAAGAAGTAATGGCATTGTCTTTATCAATATCTATGACTCCGAAACGCTGCTTCATATTGATGGCGGTAAGAGTTGCCAGCCTCCCCTGCTCTTTATGAAATTGATACAACCTTCCAATATCAATATCCGATACTCCATCTCCGTAAGTGAGCATAAAGGTTTCATTCCCTACATATTTCTGTACCCGCTTCACTCTTCCTCCGGTCATGGTATCCAGACCTGTATCTACTAAAGTTACCTTCCATGGCTCCGTCACATTGCTATGCACGGTCATTCTGTTATTATCCGTGAAATCAAAGGTCACGTCGCTGTTATGTAAATAATAATCAGCAAACCATTCCTTGATCACATGCTGTTTATAGCCACAGCAGATCACAAACTCATTGAAACCGTAATGAGAGTACTCCTTCATAATATGCCAAAGTATGGGCTTGCCCCCGATCTCGATCATGGGTTTCGGCTTTAAATAGCTTTCTTCACTGATGCGGGTTCCGTAACCACCTGCTAAAATAACAACTTTCATGCTATACCCCTTTTTCTTATTTTACATCCATGGTTTTAAGATGATAGTATTCTCTGATATTCGTATTGATCCAAAATTTATCATCCGGGCGAACATCTGTATAGCCATCAAAAAGCTGGGGGATCACGGTCAGTCTCTCCACAGAAATATCTCCTCCGATTCCTTCCTGATACAAAAGCTCTCTCTCATCCAACTCTCGGTCAAACTGCTGCAAATTACCTAACAGATAATCTTTCATGGCGACCTTAGCTACAGGTTCATTCTCTCCTTTCAGCATAAACAAGAAGCATACGATAAGCCCCAATAATACGATCTCTTCCTTATGGGAAGTCAGTCCATTCCATTCCGTACGAATATTTTCTTTTTGCAGATACCATCCCAGAAAATAGCAGGCATTCCAAGTCAGAAAAATCACAGCATACCAATACTGAATATTTCTGATCCTCCCTTCTCCGGGAATCCCCTCTGCATATAGGGTCGGGACAAAGGAAGCAACAAAAATACTGTAGGAGACAAATAACATAGCAAAGGGATTTTTAAAGCTTATGCTCCGGTCTCTCAGCCGTGGCAGCAAAAGAAGACAAGCTAACAGGATCACCAGAAGCAGTACCGGATTCAGGTTCTCCCACAGCAGCTTTAATCCCTCAATATAAGCTCGCAAAATTGCTTTGACAGGCGCCGGATCAGGTGCGCCGTATTCCTTCAATGCCAAAGCTCTTCTGGCATTTCCGGGTGCCGTCATTGCAAACAGGATGCAGGCAATATAAAACACAAAGCAGATAGAATACATAATGCGTTGCCTGATGTTTGCTTTTTTATAAATCCACAGATCCAACAAAACCAGGATCATACAGGAAAGCAGCACTACTACCGAACCCCAGTTTGTTCCCGTGATGAGGAACAACGCCAGTCCAAAGACAAACCATTTATAAGGTTTTATGGCATTTGGCTCTTGGTACAGCTTGATCAAAAAAGCGATATCCAACAAGGAAATGGAAAATCCCACAACATTATTGATGGCTCCCGACCACCAGTAAAACGCATCGAAAGCAGAGGGCATGTACTGTATCATTACAAAAGTAAGCAAACAGGCTGCCAGCCTACTTTCCATTTTCCCCGCTGATAACAACCTCCTCAGCACCTTTGTAAAAAAGACATACATGCAGCCCACTGCACAAAGCAGCAAGAACACCGTATGCATCCAACCATTGTTTTCCGAAAATCCCGCCGGCATAATATAGCACAGAAAGTAGCCTGTATAGGTAAAGGACCAACGGGAATACAGATCCACCAGATCTTCCCAGATATCTCCAAGCAGTCCTATTACGGAAAAGTGCCCGGAAAACATCTGTTCATGTACAAACATTGCATTGTACCAGTCATCTCCGGACATGTGATTATAAAAGCCCGCCAATAAAAGCGGCAGCAAGGATGCCGCGCATAAAAAGAGAATTACTCCGGTCAGAACCGCCTGTCTGGAAATCTTATTAAATCCGGGAATACGATTTTTAATGTGTTCGACAAGATTTAAAAACCACACCATGGTTCTTATTCTCCCTTCTTTATCAACAATACCTTTTCTTTATCGTAATACTCCGCTATATTTTCATTAATCCAATAGTTGGCATTGCTCTCTTCTACGATATCCGTAAAGAACAGTACTTTAGGTTGTACACGAAAAGGTTCTATCTCCACAATCTCCATACTTTCATCCTGATACAGCGCTAGACGCTCCTGCGCCTGCTCATAATATGCCTGTGCTTCGCCGTTCAACAATGACCGCAGTGCTGACATGGAAGAAAAGGTATTCTTATCCGCCGTTCCCACTATCACTAAAAGTATACCCGCAAAAGTCAGCCAGCGGTACATCCATAAATACTTTTTTAAAATATTCTTGACCGTAGCGCAATCCTGCCAAAATCCCGTTTCCGCCTTCTGCATTCGATCCTGTACCCAGCCTGTCCAATAAAAGGCATTTATCCATATCATTATATAAAAGATGCTTTGTATCTGATTCTGCAATCTTCCTGCGTCCACATTTCCTACTCCGTACAGAGACGGCGTAAATGCCGCCGCAAACAGACAATAGCTGCCCGCACTAATCAGAAGAGGGAGCGGATAAGTAAAGCCCTTCACCCTCTGATTTTTCACGATCTGCCAGATAACGGGCAGCGCAGCCAACAAACAGACTATTAACAATGGGGAGAACCAGCTTCTGATATAGTGAAATGAATTCATAAAGGAAAATATAATAGCCTTAATGGGAGACATTCCCATTGTTTCGGATTGTCTGACCGCATTTCCCGGCGCCATAATGTTGATTCCAAACCCTGCAAGCAGCATAAAAAACGACAGCAGTTTTTGCCAGGATAAGCGCTTTCTTTCCGCAACCAGATATATGATATACCACAACACACATTGAAGCACGGTTCCATACTGGCAGCCGCCCATAATAAAAGCATACAAAGCAATCACAATTCCTACAATCGCTTTATTTCTGCCTTTTTCCATCCGCTCGCTCTCAAAAAGGAATACAAATAAAAGCAGCATGGAATAGTGGAGAAAAGTATAAGCGACCGCACCTGCGTACCAATAAAGCGCTTCCACTGGTGAGGGCAAGGTCTGCAGCAGCAAAAAAGCAATAACCCCCCAAAGAAAAAGGAGTTCCCGCTTACCGAAATCATAATATTTCTTCAATATTGCGTTTATAAACCAATAAGTGCTAAGCAACGGCATTCCCAACATAAGGACCGGCGTCAGCCAGGTCAGATTTTCAGAAAAAAACCCCGGATTCAAGCCATCCAAAGAATTGATAGTAAAACTTCCTCTCCATGTTTGGTAGGTCATTTTCACATAAGAAATTATATAATGCAGAACCTGTGAAACGCTTCCGGCACCCAGCCAGATATGATGCACCTGCTTCCCTATGGCATAGTCATCCGCCGACATTACATTATACCTTCCGATCATCAGTAACGGCAGCAGACCCATTCCCAACAAGATCAGTACATAGCGGTCAAAACGATCATGCTTTATTCCCCATTCTTTTATTTTTCTTTTTATACCTTCAAACATTATTCCTCACCAATTTTCTATTCTGCCAGTTTTCATATATACAGAATAGATACAGTTCCAGTTTGTTTCGCAGACCGGGAATTTCCATTGTTTTTAAAATCCGCTTCATCCTCGACGAAGTTCTTACTTTTTTACCGTATTCTACCACATTTTTACCGATATGGCTACTTGCTATACGCTTAAACTGCAAGGTCAGTTCTTTTCCCCAAAACAATTCCTTAAATCGCAAATGAGGCGTCAGCATATTGTCCAACATATAGCAGGCATATGCCCAAAGCTGTTCTTCTAAAAGTCCCCATAGTTCCTCTTTTTCTGAAAAGCTTTTTTCCAGATGTGTAATCAACAGGAATATCTCTTCCGTATAAAAAGATCTCACAATGGCATGCGATATAGAAGTTTCCCTCATCCTATAAAAATACCCATGATATCCTTTTAGATAAACTACCTTTTTCGCTTCCAGCACACAGGGATAAAAACACGCTGCATCCTCTCCAAGCCGTATCCTTTCATCCACGGCCGTCTGATACGGAACAAGCAATTCTCTGCGAAATAGCTTGCTCCAAAGAGAAGGCTGAAAACCAAAGGAAAAGTATTCCCCTTTACATAGCATACAAGAATAGATATCCTTTCGGATCTTATCCTCTACAAAAATTCCGCCTTCCATAATCTGGGTAAATGGTTCCCTGTATTTTTCTCTTGCTATGGTAAAGTCTGCAATGACTATATCGGCATCCTCTTTCTTTGCTGTATTACAGAGATCCGCAAACCAGCTCGGAGCAATCCAGTCATCACCGTCCACATAAGTTGCATACTCACCTGTTGCATCTGAAAGTCCTGCCTTTCTAGCACTGACCAAGCCTCCGTTTTCCTTGTGCAGAACCCGGATGCGGGAATCCTTCCCGGCATAGTCATCACAGATTCTGCCTGTGGAATCGGTAGAGCCGTCATCCACCAGAATCAGTTCAAAATCGGTAAAAGTCTGCGCCAGAATACTGTCCACACATTCTCTGATATAATTTTCCACATTGTACGCTGGTACGATAATACTTAAAAATGCCACTTACTTTTCCTTCCGCAGGCTTATTTTTTACGGTTGATATACCACTTTTTAAAAGCGGAATATTCCTTGTTGGAATCCTTCAGTTTTCCCGACAAAAAGGTCTCTACATCCTCCGTCAGCCATGTCTCTCCCTGCTCGTCCCTGCGGTTTCGCAGTCGGGCATAGGTGGGCGTATCCAACTCCGGAATGTCCCCCAATGCCAAAAAAGCGTGCCCATTATAGCAGTGAGCAGTCCTGCAGCGGTTTCCCACAGCTTCAAAATGCAGCGGTTTATCCGGATTGGAATAAATATTATCAAGCTCCCTGCCCTCATAACACTGGGTCATAGTACCGGTTCCCAGATTGACATAGACACTCCAATCACCCGCATAGCAAAAACCGTCTTGATGCTTTCCGAAGATCGTTTTCTTAAAATCAAATAATGGAGAATCAAAAACTCCCCAGGTTTCATAAAACTCCCCATCTGATAACTCCGTTAAAATAGGGATGCCTGCCGTAATATCATCCCTGACAATGGTGATATGGCACAGTGCTCCCAGATACTGCCGTACTTCCTCTTTGATCGCAGGAATATGAGGAACCAGTTCATCGTTTGGCGTGATTTCCAGAGTAAAAGAACAGCCCGCCTTGCGCATCTTTTGGATATTGGCAAAAAAACGGTCCGTAAGCTTTAAACGGTGCTGTTCCAGATAGTGATAGGAGAATTTAAAAATCAGATGGCGTAAAAGCTCTTTGGGTAAACTGACCAATCGATCAAAGGTTTTATCAATGGTGCCGTTTGTCACAAGCATCACGTAATGCCCCTCCGCCAAAAGCGCTTCCACGATTTTCGGCAAATCCGGACACAACAGAGTTTCTCCGCCGGCACACATATTTAACAGGCAGGTACCGCCCAGCCGTTTCTTAGACAATGCTCTTCTGATCTCCTCGGGAGAATGCCCTATAGGCACAATTTCATTCTTCCATTTTTCCTGCCTTGCAATATAGCAGTAATGACATTGTATATTACAGGTAGTAATGGGAATATAACACTCTACATATCTTTTAATTTTATCCATTGATAAACTCCCTTAAAAAAGCATTGTACTGCTGTCGAAATTTTTCCGCATGATAGATACAGTCTGTTTTCCGTCCCAATCTGTCCATGCTCTCCCTTAATTCCTGCGGATTCTTAAGCAGTTCTATATAGTCCAGCTCGCAAAGCCATTTATAGGTTTCCTGTACCTTATGGTTGTAATTGGGAAGCACCGCACAGGGTGTCCCGGTAATCGCAGCAAAGACCATACCGTGGAGCCTGTCCGTTATTACGAATTCTGCCTTTGCGATCTGCTCCATTTTTTCCTGTAAGGCATCCTTCAATCCTGATAAATCCCTGCCAACCGGAATTTCGGTATCGGTTTCTTCCACGGTTCCATATCGCGATTTCAATATTGTTGTCAGTTCCTCTTTTTGCGCTGCCTCCAGCACACTTTCCACATCGCTTCGTAAGAGTAACAGCGCTCCTTTTCTTTCATATCGCCGTAGATAGCTTAAAGTCAACACCACATCCGGCAGCAGAGTGACCTTTCCCCGAAAAATCTTTCGCATTTCTTCATAAGAGTATTCGTCTCTTGCTGCCAGCCAAAGTTTCTTATGATTGTTATAGATAACCGCTGTCTTTTCCCGTTCCTTCTTGCCCGCTTCATCCTTAGTAAAATACATGGTCTGCGGAAACAAAAGAATTTTATTATAAGGAAAACACTGTATTACCCTGCGCCGAATCTCTTCATCATCCGGATACTGATTTCCCAAATTTCCGCCACCGGTTAAAAATAGCAGATCTTTTTTGGTTAGCAGACTGCGTAATGCCTTTATTTCATGGGCAAAATCCGTCATATTGACATCAAACAGATTCGCTTTCGGAAGCAGCTTTGCCAACAATTTCTTTTCTGCTTCCAAAATAGCATAATCTCCCAGATTACCATGGTTAGGACTGCCAAAAATAACTACATTGAGTCGTCCTCTTTGTATGCTGTATTTCTCCCGTACCCTGTGCTTGTCCCGCACCGCCTTTATGGTAACGCAGTACAGCGGATAACATACACGATTCCAAAATATCGCCGTTGCGCGCTTGATCATCCTCACAATATCCCTCTTTATTCTTCATCGCCTTCCAGCCACTCAAAAGAATAACCGGCTTCTGAAAGCGCTCTCACTACTTCTTCCAGCTTATCGCCATTTTCCATAAAACACCATGCATGGGTAAAAACCACGATAATCCGATCCTTTCTATGTTCCTCCAGCACCGCTTCTACATTTTCCGCATTCTCCAAACGAATATCCGTGGCATAATAAGTCATCTCATTTTTTTCACAGGTACCGTCCCTGGATGCATAAAGCCTCTTGGACTCTTCTATGGTTAAATCGTAGCTTGGCTCTTTTTTATCACTGCATAAAAGCCCCTCAATACCCTGTGTATGTAAAAAATCCACCATATTTGAGGTGGCATACCAATAATGCAGTCGAAGGACCTTTGTTATGGAAGCGTCTCCTGCAAACTCCCTTATCGCCTCCTGCGTCCGGGCATATGCTTTCATAAAATCCCCTATGGATGCTTCCTGTAAATCACTATATTCTTCTGTATCGCTATGAAAACCAATTCTCAGCCAATCCGCATTCTCTTCGAATTCATTTCGATAATCCAAGGACATATCCGCCAGAGAAAACTCCTCCAGTTCATAATACACATATAGGGTCACCCGGATTCCATACTGATCATGCAGTTCTTTCAGCTTTCCCAGAATAGGGTTGTCAAAAATACTGTCATATTCATTCAGGCAGATATTCTGAAAGATCATTGTCGCGTCATCAACACTGATATGTGCTTTTTTAACAACGGGTCTGCGCAGAAAAAACACTCCTGCTGCCAGAACTGCCGCCAGAAGCAGAAGAATGCCTGCCATTATGATCTTGAAATGACTTCCAATTCTTTTAGTGCTACGTGTCCCCAATATCTATGACTCCAATCCATCTTATGTGCGTATTCCTTATCCTCTTGGATTTCAAAACAGTAAGCGTCCTTAACTCCGTCACAGTTCCTGTAGGTACCAAACTGGTTTACTTCATACAGAATAATGCTCATGGTGTATTTTCCCGGCACAATATACTCAGTATCCAAGGAAAACACCACCTTTTCTTCCTTTCCCACCCTGCCGGAAAAGGTTTCGCCCGTAGTGACCATGCTGACCGGTGTGCCATCCGCATAACGAAGGATGATCCGGATATACATCTGTAAATTTTCCTGCTCCACAGTATAGCGCAGGCGAAAATTCAACTTTTCGTTGCGTGCGCATACACTATCCTGTTTATCCAAAAGCTCCAGCTCCTGCATGAAGGCAACCCTGCCCGCATGCTCCTCCGAACGGGACAGTCCTGCCAGATCGATCTTTACAGGGGATTGCTCCACCGTTCCCATATAGATGCGGATTGCTTCCTCCACATTGCCGTCATAGATGATCCGGCCTTTATCCAGAACAATACAGCGGCTGCATAACTGCTGGATAGTACTCATGTTATGGCTGACATACAGGACCGTCCTGCCCTCTTTATCCGCCACATCTCCCATTTTCCCCAGGCATTTTTCCTGAAATTTCATATCGCCTACCGCCAGCACTTCATCCATGACCAGAATCTCGGAATCCAGGTGTGCCGCCACGGCAAAGGCCAACTTCACATACATGCCGGAGGAATATCTCTTTACAGGCGTATCAATAAACTTACGGCATTCGGAAAATTCAATAATGTCTTCTATTTTTTTATCCACTTCTTTACGGCTCATACCTAAGATAGCACCGTTTAAATAAATGTTTTCCCTGCCGGTCAGTTCTCCATGAAAGCCGGTACCCACCTCCAGCATACTGGAGATTCGTCCCTTAATCCGCACCTCTCCCTCTGTAGGTGCAGTGACTCTGGACAAGATTTTTAAAAGGGTGGACTTCCCTGCACCGTTAGCGCCGATAATTCCTAAGGTTTCTCCCCGCTTCACTTCCAGATTGATCCCATTTAATGCCCAAAACCCCTTGGCATCGGAAATCTGAGTGCCAATCTTTATATTAGGATCCTCTTTCTTGCACACCCGCGCCCACCAGCTTTGAAGATCTTCCGTCAGGGTTCCGCTGCCGATCAATCCCAGCCGATAACGTTTTTTTAAATTGTCGATTTTAATTACGGTTTCCTGCATTTTATTCCTCTGCTTATACGGTATCCATAAAAGTTTTTTCTATCCGGCTAAATAACATAAATCCTATGGTCACTACCACAATCGTGGTAATCCAGCTAATGCCCCACGAAAGCAGGGGCACATAACCCGTTCCTAAGAATGCATATCGGAAGATAGTGATAACAGGGGCTACCGGATTTAACAGATATATAAAGTGATAGCGTTCCGGTATTTGTCCGACAGCATAGACCACCGGACTGGCATACATCCATAACTGCACGCCGAAGGTTACTAAGATTGTCAAGTCACGGTATTTAGTGGTAAGAGAGGATACAATAATCCCTACGCCCAATCCCAGCAGCGCAAGCTGCAATACCAAAATCGGCGTGGTCAGCGCCCATACATTGATAGCTATCGCCGTTCCCGATATGGCATAGATCACCAGAATGATTCCCAGCAGCAAAAACTGAATGAAAAAATCCAACAGTCCGGTCAGTACAGTGGAGATTGGCACCACCATACGGGGAAAATAGACCTTTCCGAAAACCCCCGCATTCTGAACAAAGGTATTGGAGGTCTGATTCACACAATAGGCAAAATAAGCCCATACGAGATTACCTGCCATGTAAAATGCCATCTGCGGTGCGCCATCTGTGGAAAGTCCGGCAATATTCCCGAACACGAGCACGAACATCAGAGTTGTCAAAAGAGGGCTGATCACCAGCCACAGGGGTCCTAAGATCGTCTGCTTATATTTGGTCACATAATTGCGTTTTACAAACAGAAATATCAGATCCTTATAGGAAAACAGTTCCCGGATATTGAGATCCAGCCACTTTTTCTTCGGTTGTAATACGGTTGTCCATTTTTCTTCCATATCAGGCTGCCTCTTATTTTCTAAGAAGTTTTTTCATGATTCCTTTCATTCGGTTTATACGCTTCACTCTTTTTTCTGTCTTAACCTTTTTATTATAATATAATTTGGGGCTGATTACAAAATATTTGTAAAATTGTTTTTGCTCATCCGACATCGCACCTGCATCCAGAAGTTCCTCATACAACTCCACAAACCGCTTTTGCCATATTAAAAGCAATTCTTCCGCCTCTTTGTTTTGCTCAAGTTTCTCATAAAACTTGCATATATAATGGAGCATATGCAATTTAGTCCATACTGTCATTTGCCCATATCCATGATCTTGCAGGAAAGCAAGCCTCTCTTCATAAGCCTGCCAGCCGTCCGCCACGCTGCTCCACTTCAATTCTCCCATGATGCTGCTGCTTCGCTGCAGATAATAGTATAGCTTTCTGTCAGTGAAAACGATCTTCGTACAGAGATGCAAGAGCCGATGTATCAGAAACTCATCTTCATGGAGTTTTCCTTTAGGATATCGCAGTTCTGCAAACAGACTACTCTTATACAGTTTATTCCATGCCACTACCGTCAGCAGATTACGGTGCTGTAGGCAATGCATAACCTCTTCTCTCTCAAATATCTCTGTTCTATTTTCTTCTGACGATGTTTGGAGTTCCTCTTTCCCTTCCAACACCGGTAAAAAACCGCATACCGAAATATCCGCCTCTGCCGCCTGAAGATTTTGATATAAAATCCTAATCATATCAGGATGAATAAAGTCGTCGCTGTCCACGAAAAAAATATACTCGCCCGTTGCTGCGTCCAGCCCTTTATTGCGTGCGTCGGAAAGCCCGCCGTTTTCCTTATGCAATACTTTGATCCGGGTATCCTCGCCTGCATAGCGGTCACAGATCTTGCCGCAGTCATCCGGCGATCCATCATCCACCAATATGATCTCCAGATTTCGATAACTCTGCTTCTGCACGGAATCAATGCATTTTTCCAGATAAGCTTCTACCTTATAAATGGGAATGATAACACTAATTTTTTCCATGCAAACTCCTTTGCCGCAGACAGTGATACAGCCATACTAACAGATATATCCTGCTTCTCATCATCAGATAACTGCCTCTTCCCATTTTTCCTTTTTGAAAAGTAAGACTTTTTTGAAACAGTTTATCCCGCAATATCCTTCCCTTTTCCCAAAACTTCTGCCACCTATTTAAGGGGCAGTCCTCCAAGTCCAGATTAGAAAAGGCATTCTGCATATACTCCCAGTACCGTGCATAATAAAGCGCCATATCCTCCGATGATGCCTGCCATTTTCGACTGTAGCAAAGAAGTTTTGAAAGAACCTGTTTATGGATCTTATAATAATTGCTCCTATAACCATGATCCAGAGAGACTTCTCCGTTACGGACATAATAATAGGTCACCTGATTCAAGACCACTATGGGACAGTCTCCCATGGCATCCAGGTACTGTAGATTAAACCACAGATCCTCCGCAATACAGATATCCTCCGGCATGCGCAGGGAATGTGCCCGAATAAGTTCCATTTTGTAGAGTTTATTTACCGGAGAATTAAGCAGGTAACGTGCCGACAACTTCAAAACATCACTGCGTCTTACGGTACTGCAGGGTTCTTCTCCATAAGCAAAAACCTCTTCTTTCACTTGATGATTCTCACTGATTGTCCGCAGAGCAGTCCAGCAAAACGCATCTTCTCCCCATGCCTCCTGCTGACGGGTCAATGCTTCCAGATAGTTTTCCGGCAGATAATCATCACTGTCCAAAAAAAGAATATAGCGCCCTTTTGTCAATTCCATCCCCCGGTTTCTGGCAGAAGAGACGCCTCCATTCTCCTTATGAAATACCCTGATCCGAGCATCTTGTAATGCGAAAGCGTCACAAATCACTGCACTTTTATCCTTGGAACCGTCATTTATCAGCAGAAGCTCCCATTCAGTGAAGCTCTGTTTTATAACGCTTCCCACGCACCGTTCTATACTCTTTTCCGCATTATATACCGGTACAATAACACTGATATATGGCACACTTACTCTCCTTTTTTAAATAGGTTTAGGACAGCCTTGATTCTGGTCCGAATGGCGATCTTGCTTTTCAGTCTCCCCAGATATAACTTTATTCTCCCCACCGGACTGCCTGCCTTGACCGCTTCCACATCAAAATACTTACTTTTATCCCGTATCAAAAGCCTTGGCTCATAGGGTAGATCCCAGCCCTCGGGATACCCATAGCAGGGCGGCAGTACCTTAACATCCTTTCGCCCGATCAGATAACGGTTCAAATGGGATTCGTCGTGCCATTGCGCTACTATGCCGGCAGCATTATCTATCCCAACATTTTTCTTTAAAGAGTGTACCATTTCCATATAGGCAGATGTTTTCCCTCCGTTGAGACCACCCATGCAATAGTATTCTCCCTCATCCTCCCGCACACAGGCCGTGCTTGCCGGGTTGCGGTCATAAGTCATATCGGCAGGCTTTCTGCCCTGATGACTGGCATGCTCCACCGCCAGCAGATTTTCTTTTACCGGAAGAAATTCTTCTTCCGTGATCTTTTCCACACAGTAGAAGTTGGCATTGATGAAAAAAGTATAGTCATAATCCTGCCAGCGTGCTTCTTCTCTGGTAAAGAGAGCAAAGCGCAGTAATGTGTTGTCCGGCCAGCCCAGATTCTTCTGGGGGATCAGACAAACATTGTCCCTGTCCCCATATACAAGCTTCCCCGCATCGGTATAGACAAAATAGGCTTTTTCACAGTTAGGCAGAAAATTTCGCTCGAAGCTTTCGTAAAATTCTTTCCAGAAGACTTTATATTTTCCTGTACAGATATAAAGAATCGCAACCTTCATTCCGCTACTCCTTTTTCCAAACGATATTACCTGCCGCATCTATCTTAAGGCTGCATAAGCCATAATAAATATCCTGACTCTCTGAGGTGTTCAGCCATTTTGACGGCATGATCACTTCTTTATCCGGCGCAGGGTCCAGCCATGCACCCCAAAAGCTAAAGCTGCTGTTGGCAAGGATATGGTTCTTGCAGCGGCTCATCAGCGCCATATCTTCTTCTGCCGTAGTGCCCTCTACCAACACCATTTCCGTTCCTGCAAAGTCCCTGCCCCATTCCGTATCATCGGTAAAGAGATAAAATACCGTATTCACATTTTTTTGACGAAAGTAGTTTATTGCTGATTTATAATAAGTCTCCGTGCAGATTCCTCCGTAAAGGGGAGCAAATTTTTCCTCCAGATAGTCGCCTCTTCGTACATGCAGGCTGACTGCAGGAGACTGCTCGATCTGCCTTAGATAGCCATATGCCTTATCTGAAAATCTTTCAAAGTCAAAATAAAAGTCCTGACGCAGCTTTTCCTCGATCTGTTCAAAATACCGCCCGCTCTGCCAATAGCCGATCAGATAGCAGTCCGTTTCCTGAAAGACCTTCTCCTCAAAGGTAATGGCATCCGGCTCTTTATAGAGTTTTTCTTTTCTGCCAAAGAGCTTACGTCTTACACGATTCCAAGGTGCAAGTGAAGAATCCGTCAGCCGATCATATTCACTTTTTAGAGCACGGCAATAGGTCAGCGGAAAAATCTCCTCCAGCCGATTGTCATGTCTGTCAATCTTGTCATACATGGTCGTATCGTCGATACAGACCTCTCTTCCCTTTTCCTTAAGCGCACGGTACAGAGCATATTGAAACATCTGATTGCCGAGTCCGCCGCCCATCTGAAGTATCAGCATATTATTTTTTCAATCCTTTCAGACGAATCGGTAATATCAATGCATCGTTCACTGCCATGATCCACCGAAAGAGCCGGGGAGACAACAAAAATATCCTTACTTTCCACTCATCTGTTTTTTTTGCATCTTCTATCGCATATACGCTTGGAAAAGTATCCTTCCTGCTTTTCAACAAAGACACCAGTTCCTTTGCATGATAACGCAAGCCTCGATTTTCTTTCCTGTATAGACCCCGATAGCAAAGCAACAGCCATTTATAAAAGTGATATCGATGTGTCGCCAGCGGTTCCGGATCGGCAAGCATCTCTAAAAAAGCTTCTTTCTCTAACACGGCAGGTATCAAATCGGTGAATTGACGTTCTGTAAATCCCGCATTCATGATACTGCCCTCGCGGACGCATACATAATTATAACCTGCCGTATCCACATAAACTCCGCAAGTTATTTTACTTAAGACCTTCGCCGAGAAAACAATATCTTCAAACCACTTTCCTTCCGGAAATCGCAGAGTTTCCAACAGACTCCGATGATACAGTTTATTCCATGCAGCATGCTGGATCATATAGGCTTCATCTTCTTTCAGCTGCTGCAGCAGCATACTGTAGGGTTCTCGAAAAACAGTTATCTTTCCGGTAGAACCGTCCCTGATACAATCCGGGAATACCCGACGATATCGGCATGCCACCAACTGTGCTTCATTGGCAATCGCTGCATCTATGAGGTTTTGATACATTGCTGGCTCCAGCCAGTCATCCCCATCCACAAAAGCAATATACTCTCCTGTTGCCTGATCTATTCCTGTGTTCCTTGCAGCGCTCAGACCACCGTTTTCACGATGTATCACACGAATCCGGCTATCCTTTTCGGCATAAACGTCACATATTTTTCCTGAATTATCAGTTGATCCATCGTCTACCAAAAGGACTTCCAATTCCTTATAGGTCTGAGCACGAATGGAGTCAATACAACGACCAAGATACTTTTCAATATTATATACTGCAACGATGACCGAAATCAACATCTCTTCCCCTTATCACTCATCACCCTGTTAAAATATGCTTCCCATTTTTTATTTACTTTCTCAGGATTCAGCCGCTTCTGAATCTCTGCTGCCCTTCTTCCTATCTCGCCCATTTCCGACATGTGTGTCAGGCAATATCGTAACCGTTCATACAATGCTTCCTCGTCCCGCACCGGAATCAAATAACCGTTTACACCGTCTTGTATCAATTCTCTGGGACCTCCACAGGGACAATCCGTAGAAATCACTGGCAGCCCTAAAGCCATTGCTTCTAACAGGGCATTGGGCATCCCTTCGGCGTCTGAGGTCAATACAAAGAGACTGCTCTTATAAATCTTTTCTTCTACGGCATCCGTCCGTCCAGCCAAGACGACCTTATCGCTTAAGTTAAGCTTATTGATCATCTTTTCCAGATCCCGGTGTCCCGTTCCATCCCCGTATATCACAACCCGATAATCAGGGAAATCCTTCGCGATCTTTCCGAAAGCCCGGATCAACATGGCATGGTTCTTATTTTCATCCAGTCTTCCCACCGCCACAATTTCCTTTTCTCTCTCGCCTTCATACCTTGGACGCTGAAAACGGGGATTCAGAGAATTTGGCAGTATGACTGCTTTTCTTCTGATGGGTCTTGGGAAAAATTCTCCTGCCTGTTTGGTCTGCAAAACGATTCCGTCAGCAAATATAAACATTGTTTTTGCCAAAAAGCGCATCAACTTTGTATAGTACTCCACACAAGGCTCTGCCCTGACAGAAACCACCACTTTTGTCTTTAAAAAAGTACTCGCCGTCAATGCCATAAAATTATTTTTTCCAACACAGGAAAACACCATATCCGGCTGTAAGGCTTTAAAGATTCGCCGCAGCTTTTTTAATCGGTTCAGAAAATTAATAACACGATTTCTGCCGTTCTCTTCTACTGTCAGATCGGAAAGAATCCGTGTAATATCGGAACTGATAGCATATTCTGCTTCGGCCTTAAATTGGGTAACAATAAAAACCCGATAACCGATTTTGTGAAAATGTTCCGCCAAATTTACTATTACCCGCTCCGTACCGCCTCTAGCCAAGGAACCGCAATAAAAGACTATACTTCTTTTCTGTTTTTCCACTTTGCTTCACCCGCATTCAAAATAATGTCAGAGACCGTTAATATCTATCCAGCTTCCGGCCTCATAATATAATTCCTCCGGAAAAACCCTGCTGCAGCAGCCCTGATGATAAAAGGTCATCTCGCCAAAGTAAATCTCTCCGTCCAGATTATATAGGTCCACCCGCACATGCCTGAAAGGTTTGGATAAGCGTTCCGCATACTCTACCATTTTTTCAAAATTCTTTGGCTTCGGTAACATCTCCGGCGGGAAATTTTCTCTGGTAAATCTTGCACCTTCTATGAGATTGTAATCTCTGTCGTACACGTTGCGCACAGAATCGGGGTTGTGGTCGCCATCCGGCATACAAATACCCGTTTCTCCAAAAACAAGCTTGACTTCGCCCCCAAAACACATGAATTTATAATCGTCTAAACAGGATTTACCGGGCTGTACCATTATTTTCTCACAAATAATTTTGCGGTCTATATTCTTATAGTTCCACTCCCGGCTTGACCAAAAATAATTCCGACGCATCCAGTACGTAAATTCATTTTTATGATAAGTATAGTCAAAGGGCTTGCTTCTGTCAAAAATCGCGTTGCATCCTGAGGTATGGTTACATTTGATAATGAATTTATCCGGCAGTTCTTCAAATGGAATTTTATCAAAAGAATCATACGCCCCATACAGCTCGTTCAGGATATGCTCCAGACCGCATTGCGTTACATATTCCCGCACCCGGTATTTATCGGTGCAGATTGTCAACAGGGGATCTCTCACATGCAGTTTTAAGTACCACAGCTTATCATCGTAGGTAACCGGATTTTCCAAATTTAATTCTCTGCCGGTTTTTTTATGATACATCCATTTGGCAAATTCTTCGTCGCTCAGCTTATTATACCTGTTACGCCGATAGTTGCGAATAACATTATATAACTTAGCAGTAAGCGCATGATGATAAATAAACCTTTTTAATGGATGGACTCCCATATCATTCTCCTCATCTCATATATACATTGTACCATTGCTGGAATACAAAATAAGCCCATAATATTTTGGAGTAATTTCCGCCGGTGGAAGGACCTGCGTCTCCGAATTCCATATAGGTCCGTACTACTTTTCCCAAAAAGTCTTCATCAAAAATCCCCTGCTTTTCAACAAACCCTCTTGAACTCATATCCAACAACTGCTCCTTCAAGGGGCCTCTCAGCCATTTCCCCATAGGAACGCTAAAACCCTTCTTGGGTCTTTCCAAAAGTTCTTTCGGGATATAGTCGTAAGCAATATCCTTTAATATCTTCTTTTTTATCCGGTCATCATACTTAAAAGAATGCTGTATTCTGTAGGAATACTCCATGACATCTTTATCCAAGATCGGGCAGCGTGCTTCCAGAGAATATTTCATGGATGCCCTGTCCACTTTACAGAGGATATCTCCCGGCAGGTAGGTATCCATATCCAAGAGCATCCTTCTTGCCTGCCAGTTCTTTTCTCCATAACTGCTTTCCACATGGTATAGAACCGGTATTCTTTCTCCCTTCACCATACGGCATGCCGTTTCCAGATAATTGCTTGTCCCAAACTGGGTTTTGGTTTCCTTTTCCCGATTGCCCGCAATGATCCTTATTTTAAATGGCATCTTATTTAAAATGCCCGTCTGCCGCAGTCCGGGAAGATTAAGAATGCCGTAAGTGATTCCTCCCAACATGTCCACCTTCTGCGCCTGTCCTACTTTGTCATAGATTCCGTAACCGCAGAAGAACTCGTCGCCTCCGTCTCCGGAGAGCACAACGGTAACATCCTTCTTTGCCAGCTTTGCTACCAACATGGAGGGGATCTGTGAACTGTCAGCAAACGGCTCGTCATAGTACTTGGGAATGCTCTCCACCAAATCAAACATTTCCTGTTCCCCAATGTAATACTCCGTATGTTTGGTTCCCAGATACTCTGCGACCTCTTTTGCATATACGGCTTCATTATATTTCTCTTCATGAAATCCAATGGAATAGGTCTTCACTGGTTCTTCGGACAGACTCTGTGCAATAGCCGTAATAAGGGAAGAATCATAACCTCCGCTTAAAAATGTGCCTAACGGCACATCTGAGATCATGCGCAGTCCTACCGCACGTTTTAAAAGCTCCTTTAATTCCTCCTTAGCCTGCCCATAATCCGTTACCGGATCCTTTCTCTTCTCCGCATATACCTTTTTCACATCCCAATATTTGCGGATCTTCACCTGCCCTTTATGAAATTGTAGAACAGTTCCGGGTTCCAGTTTATATACATCCTCAAAAATAGTATCCGGTGCATTGATATACTGATGATACAGATACCGGGATAATACGTCCGTCCTGATTTTTTTCTTAAAGCCCGGATATTCCATAAGGGGCTTCATTTCAGAAGCAAACACCATATTCTCTTCAGCAAGCCAATAATAAAGCGGCTTTTTTCCGATCCTGTCCCTGACCAGATATACATTCTGAGTTTCTCTGTCAAAAAGAGCAATCGCAAACATGCCGTTGAAGCGGCTGACGCAATCGATCCCCCATTTCAAATAGGCCGCAATGATGACCTCCGTATCGCAGGCCGAACAAAAGGGATAATCCGTCAATTCTTCCTTTAATTCTTTAAAATTGTAGATTTCTCCGTTGAATACCACAGACACTCTCTTATTAACCGAATGCATGGGCTGATGTCCGAGTGCAGACAGATCCAGAATAGAAAGTCTCCTCTGTGCCAGTCCCACGCTGTACCCATCCTCTGCGGGATAGATTTCTTCCCCACTGTCATCCGGACCTCTGTGGTACATGGTATCATTTATTCTCTTTAATTGTTCTGTTCTGATCGTATCTTTACTGATAAATCCGCATATGCCACACATGTATCCTCAACCTCTCATTTCCAGATAACACTGTACTCCATAGCAAAATTCTTCCTCCGGAACAACACGTCCCTCCACAATTTCCCAACGTCCGTCTTTTTGTACGTAATGATGCTCTGACAGACTCATTGCCTTAAAGCCAAATGTTATGCATTGAAACTCTATCAAGTGGCAGGCTGTACCGTCATGGCAGATATCTAAAGAAAGCCAGGGTGCTTTTATTTCCTGTGTGCAGAGCTTGGCAAAGTCCAATATCATATCTATTTTGTCATCTTCTTCATGGGTAAAGGCACCGCTGCCACTGGCGCGAAAATCATCCTTTCTGTTCAAACGGTGTAATACAAAATAATGCGTCCCAAATACAAGTACCTTATAATCCCCATCTAATCTCGGAATATAATTCTGCGTAAGAAATTTACTGTTATGGATCAGAAACTGTTCTCTTCTGCGCAGCCTTCTTCTGATATTTCTGCATGACAGGTAATAAAATTGCAGCAGATTGGTCATACGGGATACCTTCTCCGCATACTTGTATAGTTCCTTTTCATCATGTGCTAAAAACACTCCCGTTCCGCCTGCTCCGCCCGCCCGTTTTACAATGATCGGATACTGCGTAAAGGATGCCTCTTTTAATTGCTCGTAGGATGACCATACCTGAGAATGAATCGTCCTTAGCTTTTCTTCCTTAAATTCGTCCCGTAGGATCTCCATCATGACCTTATTATGGTGCGCACGAAAATACTTGAATTCCGGCAGCAGAACCGCACCCTGATTCATCAGATGTACCAATACATCCTCCATAAAATCTTTGGAGCCTCCGCAATAATCTTCCGCGGAAGTATAAAGAACCACATATCCACTATAATTCTTGGAAAAGTCAAACTCCTTATATGAGGTGAGTTCAACCTGATAACCTGTCTTTTCAAAAAAATGAATAATATGTTCCACATCCAATGAAACCGGTGTAGTCCAATTGGGAAAGGTCACCCAAAACCAATTTTTAATATCCTTGATGATCAACATCTTTTTCATCTTTTTTCTCCAACCGCTCTGCCCAACCGGATGTAGGAACAAACGGCACTACTTCTTTCCTTATTTCTTCCAAGCATTTATCCCGAAATGTCAGGTCGTTCGCTGATATGGTAAATTCATTTTCCGGTAATTGAAATCTTGTCCCAAAAGCTGCATTTTTTATGACAGGGAAATCTTCCGGCATAAATCCCATCAATGCGGAAATCACCTTATCTACCGCAATCTGTTCCCAGCCGCCTACTAGCATTCCGACCTGCTTTGGCGAAGGAGAAAGGGGTCCCTCACCCTCCCCGGCTATGATCATATCCGCCAATATGAACATTTTCCTCTGCGGAGTATCCGTCAAAATCCCCTTTCTGTCAGCATACATGACTACTCTGTTAATATCGCAAACGGTTCTCCACAAAGTATCGTTGCCATACCAGCTTCCCTCCGCATATGCATCGGTACGCCGGATTGCGGCTGCCCTACGCAGTAACCTGTCAGTGATATCGTATAACTTTGATTCCTTTTTCCCTGCAGCCGCTCTTCTGTCATTTTTTTCCCGCAGTGTGGTTCTCCACTTTTTAAAAACAGAATACTCTAAGTATTCATCGCCTGCCTCTTGCTTGCTGCCTTTCGTATGATGGGGCAGGCATTCTTTTTTTGCCACGCATCCCACCATATTTTTAAGGGATGCCGTCATCCCGGCCTTCCTATGTGTTTTGGGCTTGGGAAGGTTGATGATCACATCCGCGTCCATCACGACTTTAGCAACCGAATATTTATGCGCATTTTCATTATGATATTCTTCCATATATTCCGGAAGATAATTGGTAATACGCAGATTCTTAGAATAACTGAAGGCACTGCTTGCACCGATATCCACCACCACATCTTCATCAGCCGTAAAATGGGAGCTTATCTTTGCAATACCCGCCTCTCCCAATTGACGCAGATCCACCAAGGAAATTTGAATATGCTTCTTTTGGTAATATTCCACTATCTTGTCATAATGCAATTCTTTTACCAATACTTCAAAGTCGCATCCTTGCACAGGTGCGTCAGCAAGAATAATCTTTCCGTTGCCTTTTAACGCCAGAATGACATAATCCAATACGGCCCGCACAATGGAAGGATGTGTGACCAGACAATCCATCCCCTGGTTGGCATTCCTGTTTTCATGATAAACCATATTGGGTTTGACCAAAACAGTGTCTCCCGGTGCTGCAAATTCTGAAAAGGGATTCCAATCCTCGGTTCCAAAATACTCTTTATCCATTCCCAGTGCAGCTAGGGTATCTCTGACCATTCCATACACATGGTTTTCCTTTGTCCCTATTTCTTTTTTACTTCCTGATGCAAATTCCGGATATTCCTGTGAGGGTCCGTAACAGAACTCTTCATCCCACTCAGGGTAATCCACACCTGCAATATGTTCTATATGAACGTTTGTCCGCATATGTCCGTTCTCCTATAAGTGCAGGATCGCATTCTCCAAAAACCAGTCTTTATACTCTACGAAGTCCTTACATTCTTTATCGATGCTGTCTATCACTTCCGTTGTCTTTTCCTGTACCAAAGACTTATAATTTTCAAAATTATCATAGCCTTTCTTGGTCCATGCAAAAGGGTGGGTCAGGATTTGTACCTTGTCATGAGAAAGAATATTCTTCTCATCGGGATATCCATAGCGCCAGATATGGTTGGCATCCGACAGGTATTTCACCACTACCGGCGTCTCTTCAGTCACATTCTCCGCAAAAGTAAAGAAATCATCCTGATAAGCATTTATGATACCCGGCAGTTTAATATTTTCACGCAGCACATCCTTAGAGGGTCTGTGTACGGAAAAGATATCCACCGCAAAACCGAACATTTCGCTTAATATCTGCATTTCTTTTATGATCTGCTTTCTGATTTGTTCCATATCAGTCATGCCGTTTAAAGCATAATGCAGCCCGATCTGATGTCCTCTTTCATGCATATCCTTTACCATATCCATATTCTTACGGGAAAGAATATTGTAGGAGTTATTGGTCCACTGAAAAAAGTAGGTAGAGACGAAATCCATACTCGTCTCTACTTTTGCCAACTCATAAGCACGCTCCACACTATATTCCACATCATGCCGCATAATAATGAATCTGTCACGTTCTAATGCCTCTTTATAAGAGGCTTGTAGACCTGTGCTTTTAACAATTCTTAGTATTTCCCGATAATCCTCAAATGAAAACATGATGCTCTCCTTATCTTTTCTCTCCACATAAGGTTTCAATATATTCTTTCCACTGACTGCAGATGAATTCTACATTGGCTCTTTTCTCTATGTTTCGTGCCTGATCCCCCAGTCGCTCCGCCAGCTCTATATCCTCAATCAAACGGTTAATTCCGGCGGCCATTGCCCCTGCATCTCCTACAGGCACTAGCAACCCATTTTCTTCATCCGTAATCAGAGTCCTAGGCCCGCCGCAGGGACAGTCGGTGGCAACGATGGGGAGTCCCAACGCCATGGCTTCCATCAGCGCATTGGGCAGTCCCTCCCAGTCGGAGGAAAACGCAAATACTGCCGCATCCACCAACTGTTTTTCCAATTCATCACTGGCGCCCATCAGAGAAATATAGCTGCCTGCAGCATGCTCTGCAATGCTCTGCTCCAAAAGTTCTTTGGTTCCGTCTTTGGAATCCCCTCCATAAATCTCCAGTATATAATCCGAATGTTTTTCGTGCACGGATACAAAGGCGTCGATCAACATCAACTGATTTTTAAATCCTACAAGACGTCCTGACTGTACTACAGCTTTCCTTCTTGCTGCCGGTTTCGGTGTCCCGATATATTTTTCATTGATGGGATTTAAAATGATTCTCGATCTCTTTTGTATTCCTTTGGAAAAAAAGTTTCGAGCCCCTTCGGTCTGAAACACATTGCCCTCGGCTCTTGAAAAAAGCAGTGTTGTCAACAGCTTGTCCTTAAAAGTCGTATAATGATTATAGGGATTTGTACGCACGGATATAATGGCCGGAATTTTTGTGAAAGCAGTTGCCATGACCGCCCGGTAATTTGCTTTCAGTGCAAAGGCAATAATAATATCCGGTTTTTCCCGTTTCAAAAAATCCCGCAGGTTTTTAATTCTGAAAAGAAACTTTCGAATACGGTTCGCCTTTTCCTGCTTCTGCGTCAATCCCACATGTACTCTTTTAATTCGTTCATCGATGATAAATTCATTTTCCGCAAAGTATTCTGTTGCAATGAATACTTCATATCCATCGTTGACAAAGCGGTTAGCCAAAGTCGTAACTACCCGCTCTGCGCCTCCCTGCTCCAAACAATTCAAATGAAATACTACTTTACGCATCATTTCTCCTATAATAGCTATCGGCTTTGAACAGTCCGCTTTTCCTTTGCATATGACCATAATAATAAATACATTGACACATAGATAAGCGGCATATTATAAATCATATACCTTGTCTGTGCAAAAATAGTGATTCCTACCGCACCAACGTTGACAGCCACAGCAACTGCTATCACAAGTGCTAAGCAATTAATATCCCTGTTTTTCTTTTTTATTATATTTCTGATAATCAAACCCGCATATAGTAAATAAAATAATATATTATACCAGTTCAGTACAGTGCTTGCCTTGGATACTGTATTGCAAAGTCCCATATACATATTTGAAGTTGCAACTCGCAACATATTAACCCAACACTTTGGCATCAGTTCCTTAATAATGGATTCTGTCAATGCATCTGCTGCTTTTTCCCTGTCATTGGTAGAAACAGGCTTCTGACTGTCTACATATTCATAAATGGCCGGATATGCAATCTCAAATTGAATCAAATCATAGTTATCCGCGTAATGATGGGCAAGCTGTTCCCAACCTGCGGGTGCATATTTATAGCTGTATTCACAATCCTCTATCTGCGAAACAATAATTTTAAACAATGACCGCAAGTTTTCGTCTTCAACACTTTCTATATCCTCAGAATCCGAACTATAGAGCGTCGTCACAGCCAAAAAAGCAAAATTCTTTGTAGGCTGCATAAACTCCCCTCGTAAGGCAAAATTGTATAGATAATTTATCCCCTGCGCTATCCCCGTCGTCGCTAAAACGGAACAGAAAACTATGAGATACTTTCTCCAATTAAATTTCCGGAATATTCCTGCCCCCAAATAAACCAACACCAGAAACGGCAACACCATAAGCATTTGCTTTCTGATACAAATCAGACAAATTGCATAAAAAGTAACTCCGACAAGCTTTTTATATTCTGAGTTCCAAAGAAACTGTAACAACGCCAAAATAAATAAAATAAATAACGGAATTGCCATGCCTTCTGATTCGATTGAATTACAATAGGTACTTTTTCTTCCTGCCGCAAATCGGCACAGCAGCACAACAGCAAATTGGATCCCTTCTATAGCCGCTATCGATAGGATTCCCAAATGAAATTTTGCAGCCATTACTTCTGTAAGCCGCCAGGTTGCCACCGCAGCCAAAATACACTGCAGCAGAACCGTCACATACAGATAACTGCTTGTCCCAAACAGTAATCTAAGCACGAAAAGAATACTCGGGTATAAAGGTTCTCTGCTATAGTATCCGTCAATATAACTCTGTGCATCCACAGAGATTATCACACCATCCACAACAAACCAAAAAAGATAGAACAACAGACTGACGCCTAAAACACAAAGACTTCTTTTGTTTAAGGTTCTTTTCTCTTTTTCTTTTGCAGTATCTTTATCCCTTAAATCCATCCTTACTTTCCCTTATCACTATACTTTTCTAATATATCATAATCCCCATATCCCGTCAAACTTGCTCAATTTTCCAAACCAGCTTTTCTATATACTGATCCGCGGAAAATGTATCACTGCGTTTCTGAGCCCTCTCTTGTAGTTTTATAAGATATTCCGGATTTTTTAATATCTTTACCGCCTCTTTTGCAAAAATCCTTTCCTCCTCTTCAACAACAGACGCATCCAGATTTTTAACCGGATTCATGAGCGGAACCAGTATGCCATACTCACATTCATGAACCTGCTTTTGGTCCTCTACTTTTTTATAGTCCTCTGACAGTATCTCAGCCGGTCCCGTTTTACAGTTTGCGGCTATAACCGGGAGGCCTACCGACATGGCTTCCACCAAAGAATTGGGGAACCCTTCCGTATACGAACACATGGCGTACAAGGAAGCCTTCTCTAAATAAGTAAACGGGTTTTTCTGCAAGCCCGTAAACAGCACATCATTTCCTATCCCCAGCTCCACCGCCAGCTTTTCATATTCGGAAAAATCTCCATCTCCGATAATCATCAGTTTTACTTCCGGGATTTCACGTTTGATCAGCGCTACCGCTTTGATCAGATGCCAAAAACCTTTTACGTCATCTGCTCTGCTCATGGAAACGATAATAGGGCTGCTTCCGTCAAAAAAGGTCATATGCCGTTCCTCTACCGCTTCCCTGCTCATTTGCCTGTTCTTTTCCGTCTCGCAAGGATTATACAAACATTCTGCTTCTTTAGGATGATAAATAGCATTTACATCATCCCGCATGATCTTCGTACAACAGATAACAGTATCCGCCTTCTTACAAAGAAGCCTCATATTTCTGTCACTCTGCAATGCTCCGTATCCCCGGATGCCAACCCATATTTTATCTTTTACACGCGATAGAACATTGACCAAATTAGCTGTGGGTCCAAAGCTGTACGTGATATCAATCTGCCTCTGCCGTTTGATTTTCTTCACCGCATGCACTCTTTTAAAAACATTTATGATCTTACCCGGCTTAGTCGGTCTGCTGCCAAGTCCCAGATCAATGAGTTCCACATCACCTATATCATAAAACATATTCTTCGTACTGAATACTACAAGACAAAGCTCACATTTATCATTGAGGCATTTTGCCGTAAATGCACAGATTCTCTCTAATCCACCCTGATCCAAAAGCGGAACCATGAGCATTACCTTTTTTTGTTTTTTCTCTTTATCCTGCATGGTTACTTTTTCCGTTTCTCCTCTTCATCATTGCTACTGCTGCTTTTCCTAAAAAGGAACTGCCTCGATATGCATTATAGTAAGTGAGCGGTTCCCCTCCAAATTTGAACTTAAAGGCATCAATTCCGTTAGGTTCCTCCAAACTGGATACACCGCCCCAATCATAGATTTTCTTTCCCTGCTTCTTAAATAAAAGCATATCCTCCCAATGAAGTCTTTTATTTGCTCTGGCAACCAAATTGGCATCCGTTTCTCCGCTGCGGAAATCAGATACCGAGTGCAAAAGCCTGACTTGCTTTTCTCCCACAATATAGGAATGGAATACCAAAGGAAGTTCTTCCTGATAAATAGCGGTTAATAGTATAGCATTTTGCTTCAAGTACTCTAAAAATTGTATTCTGTTAAATACGGCTTTCTGACCTTTTTGCCGATACATTGCCTCATACATATCTGCAAATTGCGTAATAATCTCCGGTTTCTGCTGCAGTTCTGCAGAGGGAAATACCCGATATTCCGCTTCTTCCTTACAATTGCGGCGAATCTCATACCGCACGTTTTTATTGATACGGGATAAAAGTTCCTCCTCCGGCAGGTCCAGATTGCTGATCAAAGTATGAAATTCAGTAAACAAACATTTATTATCTGCTTGTGCTTGAGATACGCCATGATAAAAAAGAATATCTGTTTTGAGATTTTCACTTTTAAAAATATTTTCAGAAAACCAGATCTGCGTTATGCGGATTCCCTTTTTATGATAAGTTATTTGTATCATGGTTATATTCCATAAATCCTTTCATATCGTTTTATCTGTTCTAAAATATCAAATCCGGCCGCGCTTACTTCATTCACCTGACTCTTTCTCTCATATTCGCAGTTTGCAAGCACATATTCCGCCCATTCTGCGGCAGGTAGTCCCAAACTATAGGTTTTTACAAGTTCCGTAATGTTTACTTCTCCCGAAATCGTATCAGAAATCAGGCAGCGCAGTCCCGCCGTCTGTGCTTCTATTACAGTTCCCGGCAAGCCCTCAAAAAGAGAAGGAAATACCAAAAAGTCCATAGCCTGATAATAATCACTGACCGGCGAGCGGTTACCCAGAAATCGAACGGATTCTGTAAGCCCCTCCTTTTCTACCTGCTCTTTGATCTTTTCTTGCAGTTCGCCTTCTCCTAAAAGCAGCAGCACGGCATCCACTCTACGTCTGTGTATTTCCCCAAATATCTCAATTAAAAAAGTATGATTTTTGGGAGCACGAAAACTGCCTACATGCCCGATTACCAGCTTATCCTCTACACACAGTTTCTGCCTCATTTGCTGCCGCATTTCAGGACTGTAGTCATATTTAGGAACAGCAATGGCATTTGGGATCACCTCAACTTTTCCCTGCCGCATACATTCCTTTCCAAAAACAGCCTCCCCCGCCTCTTTCGAGCACGCCAGGCAATAGTCTGTTTTGTTCTTTAGAGAACGCCTCAGCCATTTTGTCAAAACTCCTTTGGCGCCGGCAGGAACTCCCGCACTTCTGGCGTGTGCTATGGTAATCGGAATTCCTGATTTTTTTGCAATGGGCAGATAAATGGAAGCTGTACTTGTCATATGCCCATGTACCGCCCTGAACTCAGGATGTTCATAAAAAAAGCGTTTCAACGCCTTTTTATACTTTAACCAGTTATAAAACTTAAAACGGGGAACACGGTAAATCCGCCCTCCCAGTTCCTTAATCTCTCTATCAAAATGTTCTTCTTTTGCAGAATGGACTAAAAAATCAAACTGCAGCTTTTCCCTGTCTATATGGCGATATAAATCCATCACACGGCTTTCCGCGCCACCGAGACTTAGACCGCCGAATACATGAAGCACCCTTATCGGTTCCTGCACTTTTGCACACTCCTATCCCTTCAGCTTTACCAAATAGTGTTTTGCTGCAGCCAGCATGTATTCCCCTAAATGACCCAAAGCGCTCCGGTTCTTTACCGGCTCCTTCAAATATTCGCCATAAGAACGCAGTTCCTGCTTATGCGACTCAAAAAGCTTTTGATAGCGTTCCAAATCCGTCTTATGCAGTTCATTCGTGTGCACTACCAGAGTGGTGATTCCTGTTTTCTTTTTAAAACTCCTGCTCTGCAAAAAAGAAATCGGATAAAAGGTCATGCCTTTCCATTTGTATGGACTGTTTCCAAAGCCATCCGTCAGCTTTGTATAACCAATATCCCGCAAGGCCAGCAAGGTATTCCTGTCATAGGAATGGGCAGGGGCCATAAAAATATCCGTCTCAATGCCATGATTCTTCAAAATTTCATTACCTTGTTTCAGCATGGATTTCTGTTTTTCCAAAGAAATCCCGGCAAATTCCGAGAAATGATTGAGCGGAAAAAGTCCCCCCCGTTTCGTTGTATATACATGCCGGAAGCCATGCAACGCAATAATCCAGCCATTTTCCTGTAATTCTTTGATATAGCCCCAAAAGTCATTTTGTGAATCCGCTCTATGCAGATTCTCATCCTGATTATCCGGCACCACCCCAATCAGAGGTTTAACCCCATTTGCATCCAACAGTGCCTTAAACGCCAGAAATTTTTCCCAATCCATATCCGGCGAAATATCATCCATACGGATCGTAAGTTTCATACCGGTAATCCCTTTCGCTACTCCAAGATATCTCCCGCTTTCAACTCCTGCTCCGATTCATATCTGCGTATCAGCAGGGAACCGTCCACGGTGCGCACCACGGGGTGACCGTCAAATACATCGATGATCTCACCCGGTGCATACTCAGAAAAATCCAGCATTTCGTCAAAAGGAATCGCTTCCCAAATAATGACGCGCATATTATCCACAAAGGCAAAAGCTCCGGGAAAGGGCGCTGCTACACCGCGGATCAAATTATACAATTCGCGTGTTCTGGCATGGAAATCCAATTTCCCGTCTGCGGCCGTCCGCTTTTCATACCAAGAATCAAAATCCTTGGATGTAGTCTTTATGACGATATTGTCATTTTTATACGCTTCCAAAAGCTTCTTGATCAGCCTCTTGGAGCATAACATATTTTTATACTGTGCCGTCCTGATATCATCATGAGGTGTGAGAGAAAACATTTCCGTGGAGAATATATTCGGACTGTCCGCTTTTTCATCATAGCGGAACAGATTCAGGTTGAACCGGGAATCCCCCAATATGATGGACCAATTTAATGGGGACCGTCCCCGTCCAAAGGGCAGATAGCCGCAATTGCCATGAAAACCGTAAATACCGCAGCGGAAACGGTTCAACACGGAAACCGGAATCAGGCGCTGCCATCCCATAGATATGCCGATATCAAATTCATTTTCGGCAAACAGCCTTTCCGTCTTTTCATCCGTAAGAAAATAGCTGTCCGCTTCATGGACCGGTATGCCGTACTTTTCTGTCAGTATGGCAAGCCCCTTATAACCCGATACCTGATTCTTTTTTGTCACTTCCGGACTGATGGTAATCACAAGGTCCACCGGACAGATATTCTCCTGAATATAAGATACAATGGTCTCCGAGGTATCCTTCACCCCAAAAACAACAACCTGATATTTCATACAATTCCCTCTACAGATTTTCCTTATACCAATCGATTGCCAGAGCAACGCCTTTTGCAAAATCATACTCCGGGTCATAGCCTAAAAGCTCCCGCGCTTTGCTGATATCAGCGTTAGAATCCCGGATATCACCTGCACGGCCCGGTCCGAATTTAGGCTCTATGTTCTTGCCCAGTGCCTCACAGAGTGTATGATACACATCTATCAAATACTCTCTGCCGCCCGCACCGATATTAAAAGCTTCGCCGGCTGCTTCAGAAGAAGCGAGACAGGCTTTTAAATTGGCCTCTATTACATTTTCCACATAGGTAAAATCTCTGGACTGCTTTCCGTCTCCATTGATGGTAGGAACCTCATCATTCAATAGCTGTTTAATAAATTTTGGAATGACCGCCGCATACGCTCCCTCCGGATTCTGACGCCTGCCAAAAACATTAAAATAGCGAAGGCCATAGGTATCCAGACCGTACAGTACTTTATAGAGCCGTCCATATTCTTCGTCCACACGTTTTGTCAATGCATAAGGGGAAAGTACCTTGCCTTCAACACCTTCCTTTTTAGGCAGCACAGGATGATCCCCATATACGGAAGAACTGGAGGCATATACAAATTTCTTCACATTATTCTGCCTTGCCGCCTCCATCATGTTAAGAGTCCCTCGAATATTGATTTCCTCGTATAAAAGCGGCATCTCGATGCTCCTTGGCACACTGCCCCATGCCGCCTGATTGAGAACATAGTCCACACCCTTGCAGGCTTCCATACAGGTATCCAAATCCCGAATATCTCCCTTTATAAAGGTAAACCGCTCATTTTTTTCAAAAGGTTCTATATTTTCATATTTTCCGGTGGAAAGGTTGTCCAGACACCTGACTGTATAACCCATATCCAAAACGGCTTCACAGAGATTGGAGCCGATAAATCCGGCTCCCCCCGTTACCAAAAATACGCTGTCTTTTTCAAACTGCAGTTCTCTATAGCTCATATTACTCCTACCTTCTTTCTATAATCTCCAGTATAAATACTCTTCACCGGAATACGCTTTCCGGTCAAAAAGTCCTTTGATATCCAAAAATACCTTCTTGTCATGGGAAGGTTTAAAGAAACCGTCAATCTGCTTCTTATCGAAAGAAAGAAACTCCGTGTGTGCCACGGCAACCAGTACCGCATCCATATCCTTTACAGCCTCCATGGATTCAAAACTGATTCCGTAAAGCCGTTTCGCTTCTTCTGCATCGGCTGCCGGATCCACTACAATCGGCGTAATGCCGTATTCTCCCAGTTCCTTATAAATATCGATCACCTTCGTATTCCGGGTATCAGGACAATTCTCTTTAAAGGTAAAACCCAATATGGCAACCTTAGCGCCACGCACCGGAATACTTGCCTTAATTAAGTTCTTAACTAAGCTCTCTGCCACATATTTTCCCATGTCGTCATTGATGCGACGGCCCGCCAAAATAATCTGAGAGTGATAACCCAAGGACTCCGCTTTATAGGTCAAATAGTAGGGATCTACACCGATACAGTGCCCGCCAACCAGACCCGGATAGAATTTCAAAAAATTCCATTTTGTTCCCGCTGCTTTTAATACCGCCTGAGTATCAATTCCCATTTTATTGAAAATGATGGAAAGTTCGTTCATAAAAGCGATATTAATATCACGCTGGCTGTTTTCGATTACCTTGGCAGCCTCGGCCACCTTGATAGATTCCGCGCGATAGACACCGGCTTCTACTACCAGTTCATAAACCTTGGCCACTTCATCCAAGGTTTCCTCGTCCATACCGGACACGATCTTGGTAATGGTCTCCAGTCTATGTACTTTATCGCCCGGATTGATTCTTTCGGGAGAGTAGCCGATCTTAAAATCCACGCCGCATTTTAATCCCGATTCCGCTTCTAAAATCGGCACACAGATTTCCTCTGTAACACCGGGATATACGGTGGATTCAAATACCACAATGGAGCCCTTGGTCAGATTCTGTCCCAAGATACGGCTTGCGCCCTCCACAGGGGACAAATCCGGTGTATGGTCGTCGTTGACCGGTGTGGGTACCGCTACAATATGAAATTTCGCTTCTTTTAACTTGGAAGCGTCTGCCGTAAACTCCACCGCAGTATTTTTAATAACCTCATTCCCAACTTCGTTGGTAGGATCGATACCGTTTTGATACAATGCAATCTTTTTCTCGTTCAGATCAAAGCCAACCACTTTAATTTTTTTGGCAAAAGCTACCGCTATGGGCATTCCCACATAGCCAAGCCCCACCAAAGATAATTTTTCCTCACCGCTTAACAGCTTTTCATACAAATTCATCCTGCTCACCTTTTCTCTCTTAAGTCTATTTTTCGGATTTCTTTTAGATAGGCATCTACAACTTTTTCCCGTGAAAACTCCTGCTCAACTTTCTTTCTGCCAAGCTCTCCCATATGTTTTCTCTCATTATATGATAAGAGAAGAAACTTTTCAATTTTTTCTGCCAGATCATCTGCATCTTTCATCTTTACCAAAAGCCCTGTTGTCCCATCCTCCACGCACTCCCTGCAACCGGGAATATCGGAAGCGATAATGGGACGTCCGATAGCCGCCGCTTCCAGACAAACGTTGGAGATTCCCTCGGAATAGGAAGGATGTATCAGACAATGGCTGCTTTCTAAGAAAGGGATCACATCTTCCTGCATACCATGGTAGCACACCAGCTCTTCTTTTATCATTTTTTCCAACTGATCTTTATAATCATCTTCTAAAAATCCCAGTAAATGGAATTCCACCTCAGGAAAATGTTTTTTCACCCTGACTACCGCTTCCAACAGTTCCGTAGTCCCCTTGATTCTGGCAAGTCTTGCCAGAGACAGTAATCGGATTGGCTCTTCCTTTGGATACTCTTTATAAGAAAACTGCTCCAGATTTACTCCCGAGCCATTTACCAGTTGATGTTTCCCTATAGCTACTCTACGATTTTCAAACAATTGACGGTCTTCTTCATTTTGAAAAAACACCTGACGTGCTTTCTTTGTCGCAGCCCGGTATAAAAAGAAAAGAACCTCTGTCAGAAAACCACCGTTAAAAAGCCCCTGTCCGATTCCCGTTACCGTGCAAAAACAAGGAATTTTCAAGCTTCTGCACGCAAGCCCGCCATAAATATTGGGTTTGATCGTATAAGTGAGTACCACATTCGGTTTGATCTGCCTAAGCAGTTTCCGATAGGTGGAGAACAACTTAAAATCCCTGAAGGGATTCTTTCCCCGTCTGTCCACCGAAACATCCACGATCTCGCATCCCAGCGCCTTGATCTTTTCCGCCTCCACCGAATAAGGAAGCAGTACTATGACCCGATAGTTCTCCGAAAGCAGCCGTTCGATCAGTTCCTTTCGAAAATTATAGATGACCACATGATGATTACCGATCAGCACCACCGTGCGTTTTTCCTGCTCCATTTCTTTTTCCTTCCGTCTGCTTTATGGACTCTGCAAAGTCGGTCACACAATAAGCATATTCCCAGTGGGACGACATATCTTTTCTGTAGGCCATGCTGCCAAAGACCTTGTTGACAAGACCTAAGAAGCATCCGGCAAACCGTACTAAAGGATTCAGCCAGCCGACCAGATAGAGCTTCTTCCCATGGCAATCAGCAATGCAGCGCACCATCTCTCCTGTAGATACATATTCCTTATTTTGCGGGTAGTAAATACCGCCGCTGCCATCTTCTAACAGCAACCTGATAAATTCGCATAAATTGTCGATATACAGCATGCTCCGGTGATTCTGCAAGGAAGGGAACAGCGGCGTTTTCCTCGCCAATTTGGAAAGCCTTGGATAATTCCCCTTTGATCCCGGACCGTATATCATAGGAGCCCGTACCACCGCTACCTGAAACCCATCTTTCTCCAATGCAAGAATGCCTTCCTCCGCTTCCAGTTTACTCTGTCCGTAAAAATCCGCGGGTTCGGGCTTCGTGCGGGATGTAATCCATTTTTCCTTCCCTGCCGCGCTGCTGTTGCCGTACACGATGATACTGCTCATAAAGATAAACTGTTTAACACCATCTGCTTTCGCTTTTTTCGCCGTCTCTATCGTCAGATCTCGGTTGATCGCAAAATACTGCTCACGCAGGCGCTCATCTGCCGATACATGCGCGATACCCGCCACGTGGAAGACCGCGTCATAATCGGCAAAGGAACTTTTTTTCCAATTCTTATCCCTTAAGCTTATTGTATCTACTGCATAGGCTTTTCCATAAGCGCTCAACCATTTCTTCACGCTGCTTCCCACGTAGCTGTTTGCTCCCGTGATCAAGACCCTCTTCATACTGTTTTAGTCCTTCTTTGCCGTTTTTCTTTCCTGATTTTCCATATTCAGCGTTCCGGTGCCACCCTCTACCACGCCGTCACTGCGCAGTACGCTAAATACGGTTCCCCAGATACAGAGCAGGTCAAAGAAAGGGCCCATCTTCCTAATGTATTCACCGTCCAATTTGGCCTTCACAGGAATCTCCAATTCGTCCCTGCCATTAATCTGTGCCCATCCGGTCAAACCTGGAAGGACATCATTAGCACCGTATTTATCCCTCTCCGCGACCAGATCATCCTGATTCCATAGTGCGGGGCGCGGCCCCACGAACGCCATATCACCTTTTATGATATTAAAAAGCTGGGGCAGTTCGTCCAAACTTGTCTTTCTTAAGAAATGGCCTACCTTTGTAATGTATTGATCAGGATTTTCCAACTGATGGGTCGGTACATCCTTAGGTGTATCCGTCCGCATGGTTCGAAATTTAAAAATTTCAAAAAAGCTTTTATGAATGCCCACTCTTTTCTGCCTGAATAAGACCGGTCCTTTAGACTCTGCCTTGATTGCAATTGCAATTCCTATCAACAGCGGAGATAAAACCACTGTTGCAACCAGTGCAAGAAAAAAATCTATGCTTCTTTTTACACTCTGATAAACCATTGTTTTTCCTCCGGTATGTATCCAATTCTCCTTATTCTTTGCGAAAAACAAACTGGTTACAACCATATCCTTTTCCTGCTGTTTTTATTTTTTCTAAGGTGAAACCTTTTTTATAAAAAAACTCAAACACTTCCTCCGGCTTTGCCACCTCAAAAGGATAGCCGCCAACCCAATCTACCACATCCCACCATGGGGACATACCTCTAGTGGATTTATAATTTCTCCAAGTATGAAACGGTTTAAATTGTGTAAAATCGTAAATCACCATAGGGGTCCATATCTTAACAAAGCAGGGTATCAATATAAAACCTCGTAAACAGCGGGGGCAACGGTTATATAGCTTTTTTATTCTCCTCCATTCACGGCTTCTTCTTCCCTGGTCATTGTATATGGCAATAAATAATTTTCCTTCATCAGAAACCAAATCATGAACATTTTCAAAAGCCTGATACATGTCGCCTGTATGGTGCAGCACACCCCATGAATAAACAATGTCATATTTATGGAATTTGGAAATATACTCCTTATCGAGTACATCTCCCTGTTCTATCTGCCATTTATCATCATCTTTATAAAACTTCTTTTTTAAATATTTTGTACACTTTACGCTATCCTGATCATAGTCAAAGGAAAACACTTCAGCACCCATATTTCTTGCGGCAAGACTAAACAATCCGCTGCCGGAACCAATGTCAAGAAAGCTTTTTCCTGTCAGGTCTTCCACATTTAACCATTGCTTCAAAGACTTCTCAGCTTCATCAATACGTTCCTGCGACAGAGAGTTCAAGAATCTGCTCCAATTTTTACCAAATTCAAATCGATCTTTCTTATTATTCTTCATCTTCCATTTCCTCCCCCTTTATTTTATAGCGGTACGTAGGCACGATTTCCTGAATCAATCCACGGATATCCTCTTCCTCATTTCGGGACGCATCCTCCAGCTTTTTCAGTTGCGCAAAAAATTCTTCCTCGTCTATCTCAATAGGTTGTCCGATATGAATCAGGCTATTCTCTGTATCCCGTAAACCTTCCTCGTCCATTAACAGCTCCTCGTAAAGCTTTTCGCCCGGACGCAGGCCTGTAAATTCAATTTTGATATCTTCATCTACTTTAAAACCTGACAGACGAATAAGATTCTTTGCCAAATCCAGAATTTTGACCGGAGCCCCCATATCAAGCACAAAAATTTCACCGCCTTTTGCATAGGCTCCTGCCTGCAGCACCAAAGAAACTGCCTCGGGAATCGTCATAAAATAGCGGATAATATCGGGATGTGTCACCGTTACGGGTCCTCCGGCCTCAATCTGCCTTTTAAATAGAGGAATTACACTGCCGTTACTGCCCAACACATTACCGAAGCGTACTGCTACAAACTCTGTATCATAGTGCTTATTGCAGGTCTGTATGATCATCTCGCAGATACGTTTGGAAGCTCCCATAATATTGGTAGGATTGACTGCTTTATCCGTGGAAATCAGCACAAACTTTTTCACTCCGTTATTGGCTGCCGCCAAAGCCGTCTTCCAGGTTCCCATGACATTATTTTTGATTGCTTCGTTAGGGCTGTCTTCCATGAGCGGAACATGCTTATGTGCTGCTGCATGATATACGATTTCCGGCCGGTAAGTTTCAAAAATCCGGTTCATACGGTACGTATTTCTCACGGACGCAATCAGCACTACAAGCTCCAGCTCTGGATACTTCTGTTTGAGTTCCTGTTGAATATCATAAGCATTATTCTCATAAATATCTACGACAATAAGTTTGGACGGTTTATGCGCAGCAATCTGCCTGCAAAGCTCACTGCCGATGGAACCGCCGCCCCCCGTTACCAGTACACGGCGCCCCTTTACATATCCTAAAATGGACTCTAAATCAACTACGATAGGATCTCTTCCTAAAAGATCCTCCACATCTACATCTTTTAACTGGCTGACATTGACCTCACCGTTCACCAACTGATACATGCCGGGCAGAGTCCGAATCTTACATTCCGTATCCTTGCAAATGTCAATAAACTCGCTGATGACAGACCTGGATACAGAAGGCATAGCAATAAATATCTCATCAATATCATAAGCATCTACAGCCTCCTTGATCTTCTCTCTGCCGCCTATAACTTTGATTCCCTGAATATATCTTCCATGCTTGTTGGAATCATCATCTATGATACAGCGAATACGTATATGAGTATAGCTGCTTGATACAATCTCCTTGATGATCATATTGGCCGCGTCGCCTGCACCGATTATCATGATATTGGTGCCCATCTCCTTACGCTTTTCTCTCTGTTTTAAATTGCGCAAAAATCGGTAACTAAACCGGCTGGCAAAGGTAAGTCCCACTAACAGACAGAAAAATATAAAAGGAAAACTGCGGGGCACCGGCTTATGAAATAATGCCAGTCCAATGCCATTTAAGACCATGGCAGCCCCACATGCCACTACTATATTCTGTAACTCGTTTACGCTGGCAAATGCCCATAAACTGTTATAGAGCCGAAGCAACATGAAGATCAGGATCGTAATCACCAAAGTAACCGGTAAAAAGGAATATACCGAATCCAAAAAGATCGGATCAATACTTGCATAGCTCAAATCATAACGGATCATCAATGCCATCACTGTAGATACCGTTACCGCAAGTACATCATAGATCAGCAAAACTATTCTTCTATACAATAACGCCGTATTTATCGACTTCTTCATGTTAACCTTCCTGTTTCTTTTCTTCTTTCGGAATCATCATTACTATTACAAAGAAGAATGCAAAGCCGGTAGGAATGCATGGCAGATACACCCACTCCACAAGTCCGCATATGCCATAGACACCCAGAACCAAAACCGGCAGAATGGAAGTGACTTCTTCTTTGTGCCTTAAATAATATAAAACACTTCTTATTCCAGCAAAAATGCAAAATACTACAAACCCTATCCCGGCGGCAATTCCAAAATCATATGCCACCTGCAAATATACATTATGAGCATGTCCTGCCTTTATATCGGAGCCTTCCGGTAACTCCACACCTACATGCCCTTTCCAATCCAATTCCTGAAAATATCCTCGAAAAATTTCCAATCTTCCGTTGCTGTAATCTATACTGCCCCCTAATCCAGCCATTTCGTCCGTTAAAAGGTTTCCGGTCGTCATACCCTGCTGTGCCTGTGAATCGCTATACTCTGCAACATCCCCGTCCTCCGACTCCATAGCATCATAATGAGTAAACTTGCCGCTAAAAACCGTCAAAAACCGCTGCACTGTAATAAAGAGGTAAGAATCCCATGGCTCTCCTGCCTTAATGGCCGCCAAAGACCATTCTATCTCATAAGTAAAAGGCTTGCTGACCACAGCCGGCCCCAAACGGCACGCAGAAAACACGATCACTATAAATGCGGTCACTGTCAGGCAAAGGATACCAAGCCGTTTTGCTAATCCTGCCAGCTTGTCCTGAAATTCGGTGAATGCCGTCGCCGCCAGAAGCAATAAGATCAATGCAATTGCTGCATATATTCCGGTCCTGGAAGCAGTCAAAAATAGAAAACCCGCCGCAAGTCCTGCCATACCGATTTCTTTCCACAGGCAGGATAGGGATTTCCCTTTTGCATATTTTACTAAGAAACTTCCTACTGCGAGCACCAGCACCAGACAATCATATACTGCTGCCGCCGTTACGGTATGAAATATCCCCCCATGCCGCACACGCATGTAAGAGTGAAAAGGGCGATATAAGAAAGCATATCCACTGATCCACACAAAATGCAGAAAAATCCCGTCACGAAAATGACTGAGATAAACTACCCTTTCCCCTTTGAACAACATCCGAACAGCAAAAAGTCCAAAAAACAAAGCGGCCTCAATAGGCCAGGTCCGCTCATTTCTGTTAAAAATCCAGCTCATAAGCAGCAAAACGATCGCTGCCGTGTAGATGCCGGATATCCGGCGCCGATTTTTTCTGTCTGAGATCAGCAGACGAATGATATTACACAGCACAATCCCCCATAGGGCAACGCACCATGCATTTCCTTTTATAATTTCCAATTGTTCCAAATCTTCCCTGTAGGGGTAGCAATAAAAAATCCCCGCGGTCACAGCGATCACAGTGTACACAAGATTATACCAGTTAAACAGTTCTTTTCTTGTAAAACTGCAGATTATGGCAAGTGCAAAGCAGCAATAAACAAGATTTGCCGCAAGCTTCTGCTCCACCAGATTCAGGGCATTCAAATAATTAACGCAGCCTGCCATCACGCCGGCAAAGACAAGTGTCTGCAGTAGTCCGGGCAGCTTTTCGGCTATCTGCTTCCAAGAAATGACATCCTCCGCCTGCTCTTCCTTTTTATGGAACAGCCCATACAGGCAATAGGCAGCAAGCAGGAGAATCCCTGCTGCCAGTACCACAATATTGAGCGGATCAGTCGTAAACTTTTTCGCCGGGAAAACATTCCATAAGAACCAAAGACAAATGCAGGATACCACCAGCCCTACAGCGGATCGAAAGCCCAAATCAAACCGAAAGCTCCCCTGTACGCCGCGCAGCAAGAACTCTGCAAGCAGGCAAAGTCCCATGGCAATAATAAGAATCAGCACAATCCGTCCCATCCCCTGCCAAGTCAGGTGCTCCTGCTTATAGACATACTGTATATCCACGTTGATACCGTCCTCCATGGAATACAAAAGCTCTGCATCCGGATTTTCAATACTAAAATAGTATCCGTTCTCCGTACTCAGTTCCGTTTCTACAGGAATCCGGCAAAGTCCGGGGATTGTCAACTCTTCAATATCATATTCTTTCTCTTCCAGTTTACCCGTCGCGTCAAATAATCGAAAAACCAATTTCCCGCCCGGGAAATAAGGATCTTCATTGTAAATATAAAAGCAGATATAGGACAGATTGTTTGACTCCGGTGTGAATGCCTGAGAAATAGGGCCTTCAGGCTGCACAATTTGTATGGAATCGGGATATATCTCACCTACATAGGAATAACTGCTCCAGACATTTAGGGGCCAGACCAGCAGGATTGCAAATACCGCCAGTGAGATAAGCATGGTCTGTATAACTCTTTTAAACGGTACATTCACCGGCATTGATATGCTCCCTTCTAAAAAATATCTTTGTATAGTATACCACAATCAGCCATTCTTTACAATGAATTCTCACCTGTCACCACCGGTCAGGTTCAGATTGACACCGTTCATATATCCGGCGCCTTCTGACAGCAGAAAGCGGATTGCTGCCACTGCCTCTTCCACGCAGACATTTCGGCCCAGTGTACTGCTTTCTTTATTCAGTTCAATCAACCGTTCGTCAATCTCGCTTAAAAACCGGGTTTCGATCATATTGGGAGAAATACCGTTGATGTTCAGCCCCTTTTCTGCATATTCGCCGGCAAGGCTCTTCATCAGTCCCAGCAATGCGTATTTTACCACCGTATATTGGGACAAGAATTTGGGCGGCATGCCCAGTGTGCAGGCACTCAACATCACTACCACCTTGCCGCTGCCTTTCTTTGCCATTTTGGGAAAGAAAAACTGGGCAGTTCTTGCCAGAGAATGTACCTGAATTTCCATATCGTTTCGCACATCCTCCCATGAAAACTGCTTCAATTTCACATAGCGGAATTTTGCCGCCGGCAGGTGCAGGATATACTCCGGCGCCTCGCAGTGCGCTGCCGCATCGACCAGCAATTTTTCCACTTCCTGCTCTACAGACAGGTCGGCCTTTAAAAGAACAAGCTGCAGTGCGGTAACTTCTTTCTGTAACCGCAAAAGCCTTTCCTCACTGTTTGCATAATGGGCTAATACAAGAGCCTGTCCGCCTTCTTTCTGCATCCTTTCATCCAGATCCCGCAAAAAGGCAATTCCGATATCCGAAGAGGCTCCCATGATCAAATACGTTTCATTTTTCATCTTCCAATACTCCTATCTGCATACTGCCCCGCAGTACTTTTTCTCCCTTTTGGTTAGTGATACTGACCTGTAAAGTAATAACGGAAAACAGATCGTTCTTCTCCTTTACCCTGCCCGATACAAGCAATACATCACCCGGAAAGACCGGTTTAATGAATTTGCTTTCCACACTGTGAATCAGGCTTTTTTCACCGGGGAGATAGACTCCTGCCAGCGTGGACAAAAAGGATGCCGTCAGCATTCCATAGGCAACGCAGGAATGGTACCCCTTTGCTCCGGCAAATGCCTTACTGGTATGCAGAGGATTTTCATCTCCTGTAATCATCCGGAAAGCATCCATTTTTTCCTGCGTTACTTCAGTTTGGAAAGATTCTTCCATTCCTACTTTAATTTCCTCAAAGCTAAAGTGATTCATTTTGTTTCTCCCACCCCATAGTCGTTGTTGGCCACCTTATCTTCTATAATCTCCAAAGCCACAGTCTGACATTCCATCCAATAGGCATATGCCTTATCCCACTCCGCATAATCTTTCTGTCCGCGCTTATCTTCAAGATCATAATACTGATCCAGATATGTGCCTAAAAATGCCGTACACTTTTCCGAACCGGATGCGTTGGTATGGGAACCTCCGTCATAAAAATCCGTTGCAAAATCCAGTCCGATCTCATCATAATAATCGTTCATATCCAGAAAAGTTCCACCGTTTTCGGTAATGATGCGTTCCATATAATTGAATTTCATAGCAAGTTCTTCCGTGAGCTGCATGGGTAATACAATAAACAATGCCTGCAGATCATTTTCCTGTAAATATGCCATCAATTCATATAAAGCTTCCTCCTGTTCCGGAGGAATGGCAAGTTCTTCCGTAATCGTACTGTAATCCCTCATTTCTCCCGGCCCCACCTCATCATGAATAGTGAGTCCTTTTAGCGGATGCAGCCTTTCGTAGGCAAATGCCGTATATTGATCCGGAAGTATCAAGGTTTTCCAATTTGAATGATATTTTAAAATATCAAAATAATAGGAATACCTATCGTCTTCCGGCACCATGGCACGGATCAGATTTATCCTGTTTATGGAATACTTTAAATTGTCCGTCACGCCTCTGGTAAATGCCATATTCACCATCATATCCGAATCCGTCGATGTAAATTGACGTAACTCAAAAATAAATACAGAAGGGCTCTGGGTCTTTAAAGCTTCTTTCACCAGATAAATTGACGCTTTCGGGCGCTGTACATTGCTGGAAAGCGGATACGCCGTAATGCCATATTCTCCCCATAATTTGGGGGCCGCAAAACAGGGATGTACCGGACTGGAACCAATCATCACCACATCAATAGTATCGTCCGGTTCTGCATAAAAACCTAAAAAAATCTCCTTGATATGTCCGTTGGTACGTAGCATATAAGTAAGGGACTGCAGCATGATAAAAAACAGCAATATGAACGTAATCGCTTTTACCGTATTCTTCATCCATGCACCTCCTAAAATCCCTGATAAATGAACTCTGCAGCACTGTATTCCGGTCCGTAATAGCCAAACAGGATCACGCTAAAGAGCAACGCGTACCAGATTACCCAACGTACTACAATATTCCTGCGGGCGATTCGATCCCGCAGTCCTTCTTTCTGTTGCAGGAGGGATACGGTGAGCAGCACTATAAGCGCCAATATTGCCAGGCCGGCCTCAATAGCATCCAATCCTAAAGACAGCAGGGAACCGTCCCAAAGGATTTGTGGGTTCCATACAGAAAACATAGCTCCATACATACGGCACCCCTCGCTGAAGCTCTCCGCCCTGAAAAAGACAAAGCCCGCACAGACCAGAAGAAAGGTGCGCAGCTGCTGCCAGCCCTTCAAGAATAAGCTGTCCGCTCCCAGGCGGAAAAATGCTTTTATCTTTGTCCAAAGAGGTATAAGCAGTTCACCGCATACAATATAGCACCAGTGCAAAAGTCCGGAACCTATGATAAACTTCCAGGCGCCGCCATGCCACATACCCACGGCAAACCACAATAAAAACATGGGGACAAAGGTGGCAATTTTCTTTCCCGTCTTCTTCCCAAAACGCTTTTTACACGCTTCCTGCAGATGTCCGAATGTCGCTGTGCGCAGAAGGGGATAGAATAAATAGTCTTTTAACCATTCTCCCAGCGTAATATGCCATCTTCTCCAGAATTCCTGTATGGAACGAGAAAAATACGGCGTACGGAAATTTTCGGCCACTCGGATGCCTAAAGCCTCGGAAAGTCCCAGTACAATATCCATGCCGCCGGAAAAGTCCGTATACAGCTGAAAGGCAAAACCGATTGCAGCAAGGGGAATATAAAGACCGGCATAGGACCGATAGTTTCCAAAAACAGTCCCCACTATCAAAGCCAGCCGCTCTGCAATTACCAGCTTCTTGAAGAATCCCCATACCATTCTCTGTAAGCCATAGGTAACCTGCTTAAAATCCATTTTGTGAGATGCATACAGTTGATCCTCCATATCCCGATAGCGTAGGATGGGACCGGAGACGATCACAGGAAAATAAAGGCCGAACAGCGCAAATTTCAGGAAATTTCGCTGAGGTTTGCCGATCTCATAATATACGTCAAACAAATAACCCAAAAGCGCCAAGGTATAAAAAGAAATACCTAAAGGTACCGGCAGCTGTACGGTGGTAAGCAGACTGCTTCCCGGAAATATCCGCATGGCAAGGGCGTTGTAGGTATAAATACCAAAATTGCAGTATTTAAGTATTATGAGCAGAAGCAGGCAAAAAACGACAACAAGTGAAAGTGCCGTTTTTCTCCTTTTTGGCTCTTTCACTCCGTCAATATATAACGCTCCCGCATATACAATTGTGATTGCTGCTGCCGGATAAAGCATCAGCCATGGCTCACCTGCCGTCAAAAAATACAGGATGCTCACAAGGAGCAGAAACATCCATTGTATTCGCTTGGGAATCAGATAATACAGTGCCAAGACAACTGCAAATGAGCACAAAAACGCAAATGAAGTAATGCTCATATCTGTCTCCTAGCCGATACTCTTTAGAATGATATCCACCATCTCTCCCACGTTTTTCATGGTAACTACCTGCCCCATGGTAAATTTGAGGCCGAATTCTTTTTCCACAGCCGCCACCAGATTGATGTGTTCTAAAGAATCCCAGTCCTCAATATCGGCAGAGGTGGTTGCATCGTTTACCGTGATCTCCTCATCATCGAACACATCCTGAAATACTGCATTCAGCCTTTCATAAATTGTTTCTCTTGTCATAATTCTCTCTTTCTGCCACTTCGGACCCGTTTCAAATTTTCTGCAATGTTATTGCTTTATTTTTATCCTGATAGGAGGTATCCGGCTCAAAGTTCCACACCGTATTTCCCTCTTCATCCCAGCTTTCCAAAGTAAACCCCTGTATCTCGTAAAACTTTTCCACCATTTTATTCTTCGCTGTTGGATAGTAATAGCCTTTGATCTTCTTGATACCATCTTGCAGGCATTGGTGCACCAGCACATCCATCATAGCAAATTCCATATCCCGCTTTAACACCCGGCAGCTCATCAGCCAAAGCTCGATATGCAGCGTATCCTCTTCCTTCCTGCCGATCACCACGGATACCACACCGTTGTCCCCAAACTTGTCCTCTAACTTGCCGTAGAGGGTGATATAGGCGGGATCTGCAGCCGTCTGTTCAATCTGGGCCTGCGTATAGCGTTTCGTGGTCAGATTGAACTGATTGCTCTTGTTGGTCAGCTGGGCAATTCTTGCCATATACAGTGGCTCAAAGGGTCTGATAGTTCCTACCATCTGCAAAGACGCAAGATACTCTTCATAGCTGCCAAAGCTCTCCTGCTGCTTCTTCCGCTCCAGATTGGCTTTATACATTTCACCGCGCTGCTTATCGTCCTCGGAAAGCGCCGTTACTTCAAAAAAGCCGGACCTGTCCAGAATACGGATAAACTGCTCCGGACTTTCCATTTCCGGCACCGCCGTGCCGGGCATCTGCCCGCGCACGATTTCCCGCTCAGCAGGATTATCATCCACAAAGACCAGACTCTCCGGCAAAATATCCAGTTCGGAAGCGATCTTTGCCACATTTTCACTCTTAGGTTCCCAATTTGCTTTGATCAGGATAAAGTCTTCCGGTCTTAACACTCCGTCCGGATGAGATAGACCTGCCAATGCATTTTCCTCTTCGTTCTTAGAGCTGACGTTTAATAAAACGCCGATGTCCTTCTGCTGTTTTAAGTAGGACTGAAACTCCGTATAGACCTGCCCCATGGATGTCTCCTGTCCGATCTCCAGATTTTCAGGACCGTCATCACCTACTACGCCGCCCCATAGGGTATTATCCAGATCCAGCACAAGCGCCTTTTTATTTTTACCGTAAATAGCCTTAATCATATTTGCCACATTAAAGCTTAAGTAAGGGATTGCCGGCAGGCAGAGTGCATATTTGTACATATGCCAGTAAAAAGGATCAGACCATTTATCCAGCCCATAGCAGGAGGAAAGATACTGGATGTCGTTGATATGGAAATGTTGATTTTCTCTGGCATAGCGGTAAAACCCTTCATTTAAACGGTTTAAGAAATACTGTCTGCCGTGGATGTCCACTGCCTCCCTATTTCCCATCAGACGATAATAGGGCGGTTCAAAATTATTTTGAATGATCACGCAGCCAAAACGTTCCCTTAAGGCTTCCCACATAGAGCGAAAACGGGCAAGCGTACTTTCCAATAGTTCCTCTACCTCTGCTTCAGAAGCGTTCATGGCGGGATATTCATTTATATTTCTATTGCCGGTATGAATATAAACAATATCCGGCGTAAATTCCGCCAGCTCCTCGCCGGGAAACATGGCGTCCTGAAAATATTGCCCATACTCAGACTCATAGAATATCGGTTCTATCCCATGATTTAGTAAAAAAAGCTCCAGTATTTTAATGATATCATGGGTAGTACTGCCTCCCAGCACGGCAATTTTCTTGGTAAGCCGCTTACTGCCATCGGAAAGGAGCGTTTTCTTTATGCTTTTTGCTTTTTTTAAAATCAGTTCCCCGTCAAAGGGATATTCCAACTCCCGCATGTCCCACTCCTATGGCATATTATACATAAAATATTCTTCTATGGAAAAATGTTCCATATATCTTTTTCATTATATCACAACCCCTAATCGCTTTCAACCGAAGCACCCGCCTCGTCCCTTACAGTATATACATAAAATACCTCTTTTTCTGCCGTCCTGATAACATCCACCTTTTGTAAAGTAACTGAGATTCCCCTCTCACCATAATAGTCCCGCATCCAATCCTCCAGCAAAGGAAGATTCGGCTCCGGCTCCTTTACGATCACATAGACATTCTCCATTGTCAGAATAGCTTCTTCCATGGTATCAATGTGAAACGCCCGGAATTTCTTTTCATTTAAAGGACTCTTGGATGCCCATCCCCCCATGATATCATAATTGGAAAGGCTGTTATCCACATCTGCAAACATCTTTTCCGAATAGGCTACCGTAGAATATACATCCACAAAATAAAAATTCTCCAGATACTGACGCGTATAGGACTGCAATGCCTGCAACTCAGTATTTACCTGCTCTCTACGCAGATATTCCGTCCAGGTCTTTTGAAAGCTTCCACCAATTCCCAATAATCCCAAAACGGCAAGGAACGCCATGATTCCCGCCTTGACGGGTAAGGGCAATCTGTTTTCCTTTTTACTCTCCCATAAGAGCATACCCAATAGAATTACAAATTCCATCAAATACAGTGAGTGGGTAATACGCTCCGGAGAACGACCACGGTATAAGATAAACATCCAAAGCCCCGTCCTTACCATACCTAAAAGAAACAACTCTAAGATATATCGAAAATGCCGGTTCCACAGAGCAGAAACCAATACTATGGCATACATACCCAGCACAAACAGATTCCAAGGATAGTCCGTCTCATGGAAGGTTCTGTAGCGGTAATTGGAGACGGCCTGCTTAAACCTATCCCGGGAACTTAGCATCTCCTTTTTTATCTCTCCGGCATAATCTGCAACTTTCCCTAACAGTTCTGCGTTTATTTCCTCATCCATGCCAAAGTTGTAATTCGCCAAAAGCGTCTGTCCGCTTTTGCTCATCCCAACACTCTCATAAAAGGCTTCATTTCCTTCATAGGCTGGAACGAATTGAAAATCATACAACTCCGTCCGATTGTCAAAATAGACCGTAAACTCCCGCCACTTAGGGCTGCTATAACCCAACATGTGCACACTCTGTCCCAGAATAATTCCTGACAGAAGCACACCGAAAACCAAAAAATATTTTTTGGCGTTTTCTTTGGTCCAAAACGGTTTATCTGCCATCCATCTGCAAAGTCCGGTCACGCAGATCAGGGGCAGCACCAAAAGCAGCATTTCCGAGCGTATCAGATAAGAAAGCGCAACCAAAAAAACACTTGGCAGATTACGACGTAAAAACGCTCCTGCCGTACCGGAAGAATCAGTCGTTAAAAATAAAAAAGCTGCCGTTGCCGCAAGCAGGGTACAGGTCACCGTATATTGCACAAAAATAAGCTCCCATAAAATCAGCGCCAACAACACAAGGGCTTCCAGAGAAACTGCAGCCGCCTTGCTCCATTTTTTCGAAAAAAACCCAAGCAGCCTTTCCGTCAGAAGGTAAATACAGAAGAACTGACACCCACATATAAAAATACCATACCAGGGCAGAGTTCTAACCAGTCGGTATAGGCCGCTCAAAAACCAGCTAATGGGGAAAAGCATCTGAATATTCCTGCTCTCCGGCTGGCCGGTATATGCACCGGCCAAAATATCCTTCATCAGCACATCATCATTTAAGTCATAATAAAAATCAAACCGTATACTTAAAAGGATACAAAGTAAAAGAGAAAAGCTAAGCGCCCATATTTTATTTTCGTTTTGTTTCAGTTTCTCTGTTATACGCATGTTCTATTCTTTCAGTTTCTTATTTTCTGCAATTTTCTACTATTTTTCTGACCGCTTCGATAACATCTTCCACATCCTGGTCAGTCAGTCCATAGTATAAGGGCAAGCTCAGTATCTCCTCATACAACTTTTCCGCCTTTGGACAAAGCCCCTTTTGATAGCCCAGCTTTTCATAGTAAGGATGATAGTATACCGGGATATAATGTACATTGCAGCAGATGTTTTCCGCCGCCATAGCATCAAAGAACTGCTTTCTGTCTATGGTCAGTTTTTCCGGCCGGATGCGAAGAATATACAGATGTCTGGTGGTATCCGATTCCGGAATCTCCTCCTGTACCGAAAGTTCCGGCATGGTCCGGAAAGCCTCGTTATACCGTGCAACAATCGCTTTCCTCCGTTCACGAAACAGCGGTAACTTATCCAACTGGCTGATGATCAATGCCGCCTGAATATCCGTCATCCGATAGTTCATGCCCAGTGCGATCTGCTCATAGTACCAGCCGCCTTCACAGGGCTTTTCAAGCAGGGAAGGCTCTCTGGTAATTCCATGCGCCCGATAGAGCACCAGTTTTTTATAGTATTCCTCATTATTTGTGAGAACCGCACCGCCTTCTCCGCCGGTGACGGTCTTGACCGGGTGAAAGCTGAAGGTGGTCATGTCCGCAACGGAGCCTACCATCCGTCCGTTATAAGAGGTTCCAATAGAATGTGCCCCATCCTCGATAAGTATGGCTCCTTTTTCTTTACACAGCTTAAGGAGCGGTTCCAACTCTACAGCCTGTCCGGTAAAATCTACGGCAACCACAGCTTTCGTACGCTCGGAAAAATGCTCCTCCACGCTTTTGGGGTCGATATTATAAGTGCTCTCATTGATATCCGCAAATACAGGCTTCGCTCCACAGTACAGCGCGCAGTTTGCCGATGCTGCAAAGGTAATGGGGGTGGTGATCACTTCATCCCCCTCAGAAACGCCTGCTGCCTGACAGGCAATATGCAGCGCAGCTGTCCCGTTGCTGACTACCACCGCATATTTAGCCCCGGTCAGTTCGCAAAGCCGCTGCTCTAACTCCGTGATCTTGGGCCCGCAGGTGAGATAATCGCTTCTTAACACCTGGGTCACCGCTGCTACATCCGCATCGTCGATATACTGATGCCCATAAAACAATTTCGTGCTTCTGACCGGTTTTCCACCGTCAATCGCCAGTTTTTCCATACTTTCTTTATTCCTCTTTTTCCCAGCTTTCTTCTGTTCAATATAGCATATTCAGGTAGTACCGTCAAACTTTCCGCTCACTACACTCTGACTCCGGTCCAGCTTCTTTTAATCAGTATTGCCCAAATGACAAGACCCAGAAGGGAAGATAAGAGACCCCAGAATACAGCCTTGTTAAAATAGGAAAACCTTATTTCACTTTCTCCCGGTTCTACCATGATCGTCATAAATCCTGCCGTCTCAAGTATTGGAACTTTTTCCCCATTTATGTAGGCACTCCAGCCATCTGCATAGGGAACACTAAACAACAGAGCACACTGCTCACCTGTTTGGACTGTACAGGAGAATCCTCTTTCATCCCGCAGATAGTTATTAATATCCCCATGTTGCCCTTCACTGCCATTCCATGGCTTCAATACATTTCCAACAAGAACTTCCTCTTCATCCGCTATGACAACCGCTTCCAGCATTACCAAAGCTCGTTCTTCCTTTTCTAACTGTAAAAACTCACTTTCTTTAATATAAGCATCGTAGGTCGTACCTATGGAACGGGATTCCTCTTTTTCGTATAAGTAATATGTTTTAATAGGAGTTTCTTCCTGTCCCAACAAACGATACCCTTCTTCTGTAATAATCTGAGAACTAAATTCGTACTTAGCACCTGTCAGATTATAGAAACCTTCCGGAATAGGCGGACAGACCACTCTTCTGTCCTCTCCCAACACATTCCATAGAATAAAGACTGAACCCTGCACCGTATTAAAACTAGAACCCACTGCCGGAATTTTTGCTGAAGCAGCAATACGATTGTCTATATTCACCATGCGATAGGGCTCTCTTTCTACATCCACCAACTTTCCCAGATTTTCACAGACTTCCATATGATATTCATACTCCGTTACCTCATATCCTCTTATCTCTTGATAACGGAAGCAGGTATATGCTGTTGTAAATACGGAAAAAACAGCAGTCAAACAAAAAACGGTCTTAAATAAGATTTTTTCCTGCGAGAGAAACTTGGGCAACAGCCAAATAATAAGTACTCCAATAATGGCCGTACTATTTAAAATCCAATATGCCGTTTCCTCATATATGATCTGATAACGGAAATGATTCCATACAGAAAATCCTACTAAGATCATTACCAGAAATGTCAGCATAATTGCAGCACCCTTTTGGATTGGATATTCAGAAGCATTTTCCAGTACTCGTACAGACGCTAGCGAAAAAAGCAGCAAAGGCATATAGTACCAGCGGCTGTAATGATCCGTAAATAAAGTAAACATACTGCTTAAAACCGGGATACACATAAAAACCAAACACACTACACACATGCGTTTTAACCAGTCTTTCTTTTTTATATTTCTCCATAAGTAAACAAAGACCAGCGTCATTCCTACAAACGGCAGATAAGCGGAACTGGATGACCAGTCTGCTTTCATGACAGATGACCATGCCTGCATCATTTCTCCGGGAAAAAAGAAAGTACGACAAAGTTTCAACAGTTCAATGCTGTTTAAAGGCAGCCAATTACTCAATGGCAGAAACTGCCCGCTTCTTGGGTTTTGTAAGCTAAACAAGATGGACGGAATCCATACCCCCCCAGCAATGGTTATTCCTAAAATGCCTTCTCCAATACAGACAGGGATTTTTTTATAATACTTTCGTTCTTCCCACCAAAAACGAAAGATAAAATACAATATACAAAAGACCACTTCTCCTACGAACAGATAGTAATTTACTAGAGCATTGATCGCAACAGCAATTGCAAAACGTCCCTTTTTTCCGTCTGTAAGCAAAGTCTCTAATCCCCATAATAAAAGCGGGAATAGTGCTACTGCATCGTGGAAACTGCCAAACATCACATTAACCGCTTGAAAACCAGAAAAAGCATACAGGATACTGCCCAAAAGCACATATTTTTCTTTTTGTAGAAAGCGCCGTAGATATACTCCGGCCATCATTCCTGTCACGGCATATTTTAAAATAAAAAGCCAGCCCCCTAAATAAAGATAATCTATATTCGGAAAAAGTACTGACAACCAGAAAAAGGGAGAACCTAACACAAGATAACCGCTTAATCCTATAAAATCCGTCCCCAGATCAAATTCCCAATTCCAAAAAATATCCCCTTTCCAAATAGCATCTCTAGTGATCCTAAATGTAGGCATTATAATATGATCATAATCCACGCCCAGGGAAAATCTGCCTCCCTCGGCAATCATAAACGGCAAGAATGTAACTACACCCAACAGAAAATTAAATAGAAAGCAGATAAGCAATATCTTATTTCTTTTTATGACTTCCCTCATCTCTCTTTTCCCCTCATCATTCCAATAGTCTGGCAGCCAAATACTTAGCTCCCTTTCCGTCTATCAATTCCCTGCCTCTTTGACTCAGTTCCTTTCTTAACACCGCATCCCCCGTCAGCTCTTTCAGTTTGGGCAGTAGCCCGGAAAACATTGCCTGCCCATCCTTCTTGTAATCACCGCTAAAACCTGCTATTGATTTTTTCTTAAAGGTATCCGCAATCCGCCTTTGATTTTCCGTAAAGGAAAAGCATAGGATGGGTAAGCCCACTGCACAGAGTTCATATACCGTAGAACCGGCCGCCGTTACGGCCAGATCGCAATCGCACATCAATTCCGCCATATTGCGCACATTCTGGTGAATATGAATATTTTTGTATCTATCTGACATCTCTGTCAAATACGAGAGGTATGGATTAAAGGCTCCGCTGACCACATGATAATGCAGTCTGCGGGCTTCTTCATCCTTCAGCACATGCCGCAAAAGCTGTCCCGTCAAATTATACCGGTCACTTCCGCCCATGGTGACCAACACCTTTTCCACCTGATCTTTTACCACATACTTCACTTGAGAAAATTCCGGTCTGAGCGGTGTGTAGAAGGATCCGAGAAGCAACCGCATATCAGCGGCGGATCCATTATCCGCAAGCGCCCCCCTGTAATCAATCTGATCTCCGTATATATTATAATTGATCAGGATATCCACCGGATAGGGAAGCTCTCCACAGTCATCCAGACAGGCTGTTTTCACCTGCTTCCCCACCTCCCGCAGATATTTTTCCGTAACAAAATAGCTGTCGATCAAAAGCAGACCGGGCTTTTCTTCCTGTAGTAAAGAAAGCAGCCCCGGCAGTTCCTGCTCTAATTTGCGATAATCAGCGTTCAGTACTCTATACGCCTGCCCGCGCTCCTCAAACAGCTTCACCGCCGTTTCATCCGCCACAAGAAAGAGTATCTCTTCTCCCATATCCCGCAGCGCTTCCGCTATGGAAAGACAGCGCATGATATGCCCTGCTCCGATTTCTCTGTTGGCATCCGCCCGTATCCAGATCATACATTCCCTCCTATTTGTCGTCTTTTCTATCTATCGTACCTACAGTGTTTTCTCATACAAAAGACAGCTTTCATCCCGCTTCTTCTCTTCGTAGTCCAATTTTTGCAACAGCTTACAGGATGCAGTATTTCCCGGTTTTACTCTTGCGGAAAGCTTTTTTAACATAGGATACCTCTCCTGCAAAAGCGCTTCTCCTGCCTGAAGCATGTCGCCTGCATAGCCCCTGCCCCGGAATCTTGCATCAATCTGATAGCTGATCTCCGCTTCCTCATCGGACAACAGATCAAAACGAAACAGTCCTACCGGAGTTTCTCCGTGATAGCAGATATAGAGGCGGCGCGTTTTAGAAGTAAGCGCCGCACTGTACCAAGCGTGATGCGCTTCCTTTGAGATTGGCTCCGTGGAAAAGGACTGTTTTCTAGTCTCTTCCTCGTTTGCCCAGATAAGTACCAGCTCTTCCTGTTCTTTCGTTGCTGACATTAGTGTCACATAGTCTTCTACTACCGAAGCTGTAAGAGGAGTTCCACGTTCCAGATCCTCCTTGCTGCATTTGCCTAACACATGCTCATATTCTCTGGGATGCAGCCCATATCCCGGTCGGATCACCCGGATATTTTCTTTGGTAAAGACTTCACCCTGTTTTACATCCTTCACCACAAACAAGGATTTGCGGAACACAGTATTTTCTTTTTCCTGCTCCGTCGCACCGTAATATACAATGCCCTTTGCCTTTTCCGCCTGTCTGATATCCCGTACCATTGCTGCAAATTCCGCAGGTTCCATGGAAAAAGAAGAATCCGGATTTTCAATGTCCCGTCCGAGGCAGAAATGCTTTTCAATAATACTGCCGCCCATTGCCACGGCAGTGACCGCGGCCAAACTTCCCAAGGAATGGTCCGAGAGTCCCACCGGCACTCCAAAACGCGCTCCCATATCCTGCATGGTAGCGAGATTCATACTGTCTGCGATTGCCGGATAGGCGCTGGCGCAGCGTAACAGGGCAATCTGTTCGTTACCCTCACCCCGTATGGTTTCCACTGCCTCCGCTATCTCTGCATAGGAAGCCATACCCGTGGAAAGAATCATGGGCTTCTTTGTCCGTGCCACATAGCGCAGAAGGGGAATATCCCGCAACTCAAAAGAAGCGATCTTATAAAATCCCACACCGATTCCTTCCAAAAAGTCCACAGCCGAAAAATCGAAAGGTGTGGAAAAAAAGTCAATGCCGACCCGTTCTGCCTCCGCTTTTAGCTCTGCCTGCCACTCCCAGGGCGTATAAGCCTTATTGTACAGGCTATAGAGGTTTTCCCCTTCCCAAGTGCCGTCTTCTATCTGAAAATACGAATTATGACAATCTATGGTAATGGTATCCGCCGTATAGGTCTGGATCTTAATACAGTCTGCACCGCACTCCTTGGCCTTACGGATGATCTCCTTGGCGCGTTCCATGCTGCCTGCATGGTTTGCGGACATTTCCGCAATGATGTATGCCGGGTATCCTGACCCGATCTTTCGTCCGCCGATATTAATGACTTCCATATTCATACTCCTTATAATCTATATCAATTTCCGCACTCCGGGAATCTTAGAAAACAGATATACCGGAATAAAGGTCAATATTGTCATCAACACCACCGAAAGCGGAATCGCAATAATGGCCGGGGCAAACAGCGTGGTCCATCCAAATTTTACACCCAGCCCAAGCAGAAAAGGGTGCAGCAAATAAATTCCTAAGGTATAACGCCCCAGCCACTTCCAAAACCTTTCCCTCCGGTATGTCAGATGCTTCGCCAAAATAAAAAGCGCCGTGGTAGAAAGAAATGCCGTAAGCAGCAAAGGATTATTTAAGATCGTAGAAAGTTCTCCGCCTCTTTCGGAATACAGATTGCAGACATATACCTCTATACCGAAGGATAACAATCCTACAGCCGCAATACCAAGAAGAAACCTTCCTTTCAGTCTGGGCAGAAACTCATGTAAAACATGTCCCAACACATAATATCCCAGATAACCCATAAACAGATAGTTATCAAAACGGTCATACAAGCTTGCCACGATCGTCCGGTAGGGAAACTCAAACAGCAATGCCGTGGGAATCAGAATCCCAAAGAAAAAATACAATCCGAGGAATAACAGGCATTTTTTCAGGTCTGCGGTAAAAGCCCGAATAAAAGGCGTGATAAAATACAGGGAGATCAGCATGGGTAAAAACCACAGGTGGTACACCCCTTTACCCAGCAATGTATCCAGCAGGATCTCCTGCTTCACATTTTCAAAATTTAATGCCACACCGCCTTCAATAAACGTAATCGTATTATAAAACAATAGCCAGAAAATATATAGAACAGCCAGCCGCAGCAGCTTTTTTCCGTACAGCTTTCGAATATTCTCTTCATACCGCTCTGAGAGCATCAGCGCACCGCTGATCATAACAAAGACAGGCACTCCCAGTACCGCAAAACAATCGAAGGTATTCATTATTTTAAAGTTAAGCTCCTCTACCGGAATTTCCTGTATAAAAGAAGCGGACACATGACCACAGACTACCAAAACACACGCTGCTACCCGTAAAAAATCCAGATAGACCGACCTCTTTTGTTCCATAACTTCTACTCCCCATATAAAATCCGATATTTTACTTCCGCAATCTCCCAATCCTCAGGGTTATCAATATCCTGTACCTCCAGTTCAGGCAGTTCAAAAGGAATGGTCTTATCCATCACCATACGTTTCTGCTCCAAAAAACTGCTCACGCGCAGACAGTAAAACTGTCCCGCGTCATGATAAAAGGGTTCCAAGTCTTGAGAGCGGGAATTCATATGCTCCGGCCACCGAAAGGCCAGCCCCCCGTCCCGAAGAACCACGCTCCTTTGAGGCGGAAAACTGAAACGTACCACGGGAAGCAGGCTGTCCGCCTCCGCTTCTTTTATCATAGTCATGGCCTTGCTTAGCTTTTCTCCGGATACAAACGGTGCGGTAGGATAGATACAACAGGCATAATCAAAGTTCCTGCCCTGCTTTTTGTATGAATCCAAAACCTCCAACAGTACATCTGCAGTCGAGGCATGGTCGTTTGCGGTTGCTTCACTTCGCAGAAAAGGCACCGTCGCCCCCGCTTTCTTTGCCAGTTCTGCAATCTCCGTATCGTCGGTTGATACCATTACTTCATCAAAGATACCGGACGATAAAGCAGCCTGTATGGAATACAAAATAATCGGTTTTCCTAAAAAGGGCCTGACATTTTTTCTGGGAATACGCTTGCTGCCGCCTCTTGCTGTTATAATCGCAACCGCCGTCTTCTTGTTTTCCATATTAGTACACCTTTCTATTTCTTGAGAATCGCTTTCGAAGCTGCCTGTAAGCGCGCAGCACATAATAGTACGCAAAAAACAACATACGGGATCTCATCAAAATACGAATCAGCTTCTGTTCTTCCGCACCTATGCGATCACGATAATAGGCATTATCTTGAAAGTAGGGAAAATATTGTTTCTGTCCCCGGCAAAGTTCTCCCACAAAACGGAATTTTCTTTTCATAATGCCGCTCATACAGCTAAATAGAGTATTTACAAGATATAGCTCCGTAAATTTAAATTCCAGTTCGGGGCGATAATCCTCGTAAAATCCGTATTTTTTACTTTTTTCTATCAAAAGCTCCATGGCCTTCATCCGATCTCTGCATCTGCTTAAAGAAACCGTATGCACTGTGGAAACTTCATGTTGATAATAATAGTATAACGGCTCCTCTACCCGTTCAAAATGTGTGCAGAAAAGCAGCCAGATCGGGGACATGCAGTTATCCTCGTAAAAAATATCCTGCGGAAACCAAAGCTCGTTTTTTATGATGATTTCCCTGCGATAAATTTTTACCACCATACTGCCGGATTGTAATAGGAGCAGTCTCTTTTTTTCCGTGTTAAGCTTCCCTGTCTGCTCAGACGTATTGATCCGGATCACTTTTCCGGGCTCCATGGTATGGCTCTCTACCAGACTGTAATCGCAGCCCACCACATCCGCGCCGGTCTCCTCAGCCTTTTTTAAGAGTTTAGAAAACATCTCCGGAGAAGCCCAGTCATCACTGTCCATCAGTCCCAGATATTCTCCCTGCGCCGCCCTGATTCCTAAGTTTCTGGCACCGCCCTGATGGTGATTCTCTGCGGACTCGATCACCCGTACACGCCCCGGATATTTTCTTTCATACTCCCGCAGGATTTCCAATGAATGATCCGTGGATGCATCATCCACCGCAATGATCTCATAATCCGTCAGGGTTTGCGCCAGCAGGGAATCCATACAATAATGCAGTTTTCCATCCGCCGCCATATTATAAACAGGCACTACTATGCTCAGTTTCATACCCAGTTCCCTCACTTAGCTTTTACACAAAGCCCTTGTTATTTCTCTCTGAGAACCTCACCGTTTTCCACCCGGTAGACCATATCGCATTTTTCAATGGTCTGCAGCCTGTGCGCAATGATCACCAAAGTCTTTTTTCCATGAAACCGGTTAATGGAATCCATAATGGCTGCTTCAGTATCGTTGTCAAGGGCCGATGTTGCTTCATCCAAAATTAAAACTTCCGGATCACCATACAGGGCCCTGGCAATGCCGATTCGCTGGCGCTGCCCGCCGGAAAGCCTGATTCCCCGCTCTCCGATTCCGGTATCCAAACCATCAGGAAGTGTTTTTACAAATTCATCCAGCTGTGCTTCCTTTAACACCTCCCAAATCCGCTCTTCATCAATTTGATCCTCAGGCACACCGAAAGCCACATTCTTTCGGATGGTATCATCCAGCATAAATATCATCTGCGGGATGTATCCGATATTTTTTAACCATTCTCGATAATGTTCCTTCACATTTACACCGTCCGCAAAAATTTTGCCGGACTGTACTTTTAAAAGACCTAACAGAATATCTACCACCGTCGTTTTACCCGCACCGGAAGTCCCTACAATACCGACTGCCGCACCAACCGGGATTGTCAGAGCGGCCCGGTTAAAGATCAACTTGTCCGTACCCGGATACGCATATGTGATATCCTTAAGTTCAATACATTCTTTTACAGGCAGTTTATCGCAATCCATGGAGAATTCGGACATATCCACCCTATCCCCCTGTATCTCGTCCTGCAGATTGTCGCTGACCCCCATGAAAAACGGCTCAAAGTAAGCAATGGAATTGATTTGGTTATTGATTCGGTTCACGCAGGGAAGCAGTACAAAGGCTGCGGCAGCAAGGGTAGAAAGGGTCCCCAGCATATCTTCCGTTCCAACGCCTGTCACCACCTGAAAGATCATGTAGCCCACCATTGCCGCGACACAAGCAGTCTCCATCAAAAGCTTGGGAATGTTATTATAGAGGCTGTATCGCTGCACCGCATCCACGTAGCCTTTCCCGCTTTTTATATATTCTCCTACAAAATATTGCTCCTTACCACTGACCTTAACTTCCTTGATACCCTGCACGGTTTGGGATATCCATTTAAACAGACTGCTGTAGTAATCCTGATTATCCTTGCCAGCTTTATACATGATAGGCTTTAACACCTTTTTAACCAGCAGCATCAGCACGATCAGCACCACTGCAAGTACCACGGTCATGGTGCCGTTAGTAATAAAGCAGTAGCTGACAATGAACAGGGATACCACTCCATCGGATAAAAGCTGTAACAGCGCAAGAATCAAAGCATACATATTATTTACATCAGAAGTGATGCTGCGCTGAACCACTGCCGTATCCGCATTCAGATAGAATTCATAGTCCCGGCGCAGGTAATTGCGCATCATGCGCTCCGAAGTCCGGAACTGGTTGGTATATACAAAGGAAAAGGTCAGCTTCTGCTGAACATACAGAAAAATATTCTTTACCACGAAGATAAAAATCAGCAGAGCCATTACCGTAACGGAAAAATTACTGTAGCTGTCCATTCCAAACAATTCATAGATTTTAGCCCCTATCCGGCTGTTTGCCACTGCTTCCGGATCAATGACCATATTTACTACCTGAACTAACATACCCACTCCGGCAGTCTGCAAAAACGCACCGATCACCATCAGCACGATCAAGCCTGCCATAATGCGTTTTTGTCTGCCGTCTAAGAGTATACGCAGTTTTTTAATGATCTTTATCACAGATTATCCTCCGTTCCGCTTGGCTTCCCATGTCATTCTACCATAAAATTCCGGTAAATACTATTGTAGTTTGTAGAGCCATATCCCCCAGTAACTGCTTTCCGTCTCATAATATCCCAGACAGGAAAGCCCCAGTTCTTCCGCATTTTCAATCACACCGCAGGAAAAAAGATATTCACAGCCCAATGCTTTTAATGCTTCCATATCAAACTCCGGTTTTTCATAGACAATCTGAGAATCCTTTCCCAGCATCCAGGCGCTTCCCGTGATTCCATTAAACAAATAGCAGCGATTCCCCCAATTATCAAAATACAGCCGGGTCGGCTCGTCTTTTTCCAGTTCCTTCGCAATAATCTGCCTAAAAGCATGCTTATAGTCTAACGAATAGTTATTGGAATATCCGTCAACGGTATAAAACCCGTGCATTAGTGACGGCGACGGACTGATTCCCAAATTTGCTATCCTATAGGTACTGATGTCTCTGCCGATAACATCTTCCAGCTCCTGCATCAGATCTTCCGCATAATAACTTTCCCATGAAATATACCCAGTATTGCCGGAACCTTTCATATACTGACTGAAATTCATATAAAAGACGGACCGCTTTGCAATCAGCAATAAGGTAGGGCAGAGCAGCATAAAAATGACTGCCAATTTAAGCAGAGGCGCGTTTATGAGTACCGCACGCCTGCCGTTTGCTTTTAATTTCCACAACAGTGAGAAACACAACGCCATCTCCAGATACCATCCTGCAGGATACAGCCAATAGAGCCTCTCTATTTGAAAATAGTGCAGAAAACCGCTAAGATCATTTTTAATATCTACGATGGGCTGCCATTTACAGATTCCATAAAACAAAGCAATACCTATCAGAAATAAGGCGCCGCCTAACGCCTTGTAATATATCACGCGCATTTCCTGACTCATATTTTTTATTAAAAACCCGCCTGCTGCCAAAATGGCTGCTATGGGTATGATCAGGTACTTATGCAAGGACGGAGCATGCTGGGCGCTGGATACAAATACATCCCACACTGTTTGAAAAAAAGGCATGGCATAAGTCACCATCTCTTCTCTATGGCTCACATAATTACTTCCACCCAGAAATAGTTCCGCAAATAAATGATAATTCTCCAGTATATATACTGCCAGCAATAAAAAGAACGCGGCGGCCAGCCATCCGCTTTTACGTTTACGAAAAAGAGAAATAAGCAGTCCTACAGCCCACAACCCCAACACTGTATATCCCGTATATACCAAATGACTTGCGAGTGCAAAAAACAGAAGCATCAGTAAGCAGGTCCATGGTTTCGCACCCTTCCACAATTTTATAAAGCTGTAGAGCACCAACGGAATTCCCATTTCCGACAATCCGTAAATCGGATATAGGGGAAGCATACAAAAACATCCTGCCGCCATAAGCGCCAAGACGCTGCTTTCTGTCATCTCTTTCACGCATAGATACATTCCAAAAAAACCTGCGGCAAAGACTATCGCATATTGCAGAACAAATGCCCAAAATGCCGGAAGAACACAAAACAAAGGAACAAACAGCACTCCGGCAGGCTGCAGGCCGCTTGCGTTGATTCCACCCATCATCTCCGGCAGAACCTCAAGTCCCTCACCTAAATGTCTTGCTGTCAGGACAGTGTTCATCATGTATTCATCCAATTGATCATGATACTCAAATACACTGCCTTCTCTTAAAATCGGAAACAACAAAAATACTATAAGAAATAATAAGAAAAAGAACCCCCAGAGAGGAGCATTATCCAGCCAAAGAATCGTTTGATTTATTTTCTTAGCGGCCTTTTTAATCATCTTTATTTTCCTCTATATCTGCTCATTCTGTCTGTGAATCGCCGGGTCCTCATAAGCATCCAAAAAATCCGGTCCCAGCCGCACCATCTCGTCCGCAAAGCGGATAGCCTTGATTTCCGTAAGTACCGCCACAACTTTTTTAAAGCGTACAGGGAAAAAGTTCAACATCTCCATAGGAATCGTAGCGTCAAATTGCAGGTAGTCCGAAAACAGCTTCCTATAATCCAGCCCGTCTCTGGGATGAGGTTTTAAAAAGACAGTTCCCTCGGCTTCGTAGCGTTTGATAATATCTCTGAAAATCTGCTCTCTGACGGAAAACTCACATACCGGATCGGTCAGAATCAAAATCTTATCCGTATTCTCTCCGATGCAGGCAAGCTGCTCTTTCAGCCTGTCCATATCCCGGATAAATGCTCTCATGATCAGTTCCTTGTCTTCTTCCGTCAATCCATCCACCAGTGCCTGACGGGGCTCATCAATATATTTGGGACAGGGATATTTGATCAAAGAGCTGTCGTTGACCTCCATATCCAAACAGTATTTTCCATAACCATTTTGCACAAAGATCAGATTCAGCCTGCTGGAAAGAAAAGCCTTTAATTTGAACATACCCCGATTATCATAGCGGGCCGCATCAAAATTTTTTAAACAGTTTAAGCCATCCTCTAAGGCATGATAATAAATCTTATTCTGATTTAGGTAATATCCTATGGGATCGGAATCACAATATACATAAATATCATCGTATTCTTTGAAATTCACCGGGATATAGGGTTCTTCCAGTTTTGCATATCGCCTTGTGAACTTGATACGGGATAAGAGATTAAAAAAAGGATTCCCTTTATCCTTCCTATACTTTGCCAGTTCAGGGAAAAAATCCTCCCGTTTCTCATCAAATTCCAAGACTTCCGCAAACAGTCCCGTAGCCTCCACGCGCTCCTTCAGATTCTCAAAATCGATGGACAGACTGCTTAAAACCAGCGTAGCCTGTCCTCTTTTATTCCGTGGCAGATTCAGTTCCTTTAAAAACGTTACATACACATGGTAGTAAGTATGACAGACGTAAATTCTTTCCTTGCCCTGCATCCCGATTACCATACCTTTCTGATTCCCATTATAGTATTAATTCAAATAAAACTCAATCAAAGCTTTCTGATTCCTGCGTGCAGTCTGCGGACCGTTTTGGGCGCCGTTCCCAACAATAACAGATAAAGTTTATTTTTTGCGGTCAGATACCGGGACGCAAACACTGTCCCCATATGCGTGCGGATAAACTTCACGCATGCACAATACCCCGTATTGTCCCGCCTCATCTGTCTGATGGGAATATGCAGAAGATACTCCAATCGCTGATAGAGCCCGAATCGCAGGGCAATTTTTGTAAGTGCGGGATACCGTTTTCGCACCAGTCTAAGAACCATATCCGCATTGTCCACACAGTCGGCATAGACCCGCGAAAATTCCTCCCTGCTCTTTTTTCTGGTATTACTGCCCACCCGGTAATACACATGATAACCGTAACCCGGCAGACTGTAGATGCACTCCGTTTTTTGTAAAAGATGCACTATGAGATAAAAATCCTCGTTTAACGCTCCCTCCGGAAATCTTGCCTGTAAAAATAAGTCCCTTGCCAACAGCTTGGTGCAAAAGGAGCAATCTCCTTTATGCAGCAGTAGTTCCCGCAAAAATTCTTCCGGCGTATAGCAGGTCAGTTCTTTCGGCGGTACACAGATGTCCGCCAGCCGCACACCGTTTTCATCCTCCTCATCCCTTCCGATCTGGGCTGCTGATCCGCCCCGTTCCAAAAGCACGGTAAGCAGCCTTTCGTACATATCCGGTTCAATATAATCATCGCTGTCCACAAAACCAAGATACTCGCCCTGTGCATTGTCAATGCCCATATTTCGGGCAGAAGAGGAACCCCCGTTTTCCTTATGGAAGACCCGTATCCGCTCATCTCCTTCAGCCAACCTGTCGCAGAGTTCGCCCGTGCCGTCGTCGGAGCCGTCATCCACTAAAATAAGTTCCAGATTCCTATAGGTCTGCGCACAAACAGAGGCCACGCACCTTGGCAGACAGTCCATAATATTGTAAACCGGTATGATGATACTGATCAAAGGACCTTCCATTCCATGTGTTCCTTTCCACGAATCACTCGATTACAGCGACTTTCCTTTTTCTAACATATTTGTCATATATTGATACATCTTCTTTGGGGAAATGATTGGCGCCGGACTTAAAATCCCTTGCTTTGCAGGGTTGACCCCGCCCTTTGTCAAATCCTGTAAAAACGATATCAGCCGTTTTGCGGCTTCCGCCGCATTCCATTCTCCGGCTATGGTACGGTAGGCTTCTCTCCCTAAAGCTTCCATGTGCTCCGGTTCCCTAAACAGCAGGGTCAGTCTCTCATAAAGCAGATCCTGTCTGCCGTTTGGATAGATCAAACCGTTTCTTCCCGGTTTTAATAAAAAGGGAGCAGCCCCAACAGCGCAGTTTGCAACCACCGCACAGCCGCTGTTCATAGCCTCGTTTAAGACCGCACCCCAGCCTTCTTTGTAATCGCTGGTAAAAAGATACACATCCGCCTGTTCCATCTGCTTCCTAACCTCAGCAGGTTTTAAATAGCCCGTAAAGCGCACCATATCTGCAAGCCCATTCTGCTCTGCCAGCGCTCTTAATGTCTCTTCCATTTCTCCGCCGCCCACCATGGTGAGGGTAAAGGCAAAGCCGTCCTGTTTCAGCCTCGCGGCAGCTTCTATTGCATGTTCCGGGTGCTTCCAGTCAATAAATCGTCCCGCCCACAACAACGAGAACTTTCCTTCCCTCTCCCGCCTGCTGCGTTTTTTTAAAAGCAGTTCGTCAATATCCTGCTTAACCAGTTCCGGGAAGTATCCCCACTGAAACATTTTCTCCGGATACGCCCGGACAATGTGAAAATCGCTTGCCACATAACCGCCACAGCAGAGCAGGTATACCGGTTTGCTTCGATAGTGGGTATGATCTTTGTACTTTTTGAGAAGCCCTCTGGGGGAAACCGCTTTCCATTGCCCTTCCTTGTAAATGCGCTCGCTTAAACGAACCACGGGCTTTCCGCTTTTTAGGCGCTCCGTAATATAACTTTCATCCTCCACACCGCCGAACAACACCACATCGCTTTGCTCGATCAGTTCTTTGCAAACAACTTCCTCCTCATAGTACTTTCGCACATAAGGAAGCTCTGCAAGGGACGCATCCCAGCCCATCTTTACCCGCTCTTCCTCCATGGGCTCTGTCTGAATAAAGCAATATTCTTCTTTCAGCCTCTCATACATAGCTTCACAAAAAGGCATCTGATGATGATTGATGTAATTGGAAACAAAGGTTACTCTCATGATCGCTCCTCTTTACAAAGTGCATCATAGATTTCCAGCAGTCTCTCATAATTTCTTATGGGGTCATGGGTCTTTAAGGCACGCTCTCTTGCCAGTCTGCCGCATTCCGCTGCACAGGCGTCATCCGCAAACATTTTGCATATGGCTTCCGCAAGGGCCTCCCTATCCATGCAGGGGTACAAAAATCCTTCCTTCTTGTCCGTCAGCAAGCTGGAAATTCCGCCCACGTCAGAACTTACTACCGGCATGCCAAGCAGCATGGCCTCCCCCACGGAATTGGAGGAATTTTCCAATACGGAAGCAGATAAAAACACATGACTTTGCAGGTAGCGGTTCCGCATTTCTTCACTGTTCAAACGCCCTACAAAGCACACCGTATCCTTCAGTCCCAAATGGTTGATCAGTTTTAGGCAATACTGCCCGTAGGAACCAATCTTCAGCTTTTCTTTTAAGGTTTCGTACCGGGTGATCACATCTCCCGCAACATAGACCTTTACCCGGGGATAACGCTCTTTAATCCTCGGCAATGCTTCTAAAAGAAGATGCAGACCCTTCAGAGGATAATTCCCCTGGCTTAAGAATATGCTATAGGTTTCACAGTCTTCCCTTTTCCAACACGCCCCATAAAATTCGGGGCGCAAAGTCTCATTCATTGCATAGTATCCGGCAGCGGGGTTGATTTCCTTTACCGCAGCCCTGTCCCAGGCTGTCCTGCCGGTAACATGGGGTGCAAGCTGTAGACAGCGCACTTCCATCTCCCCACGCCGCATAAACTTTTTCTGCTGTCTTGCGATATTATCTCCTTTTAGCAGATCCCGCAGCAAATAACGTCTCTGTATCCGCTTCGGCAATCCTGCGCCGTAACAGTCCGCTATCCGGCTGCACAGTCCTTGGATGCCCACCAAAAGGCGCCTGCCGCCAATACATTTTGCCATGGCAAGGGCATGGGGATATTCTGTCCCGAAAACATGTACCAGATGGGGGTCAAAGCTGTTTAATATATGGGTAAGCTGTTTCTCCAGATCCACATCATAGTATTCCGGTCTTACGGTATCCTCAAAAAAACCATAATAATGAATCCCCTGTGTCTCTCCGGCAAGAGGGATAGCTCGTTCGCAGGAAAGCTCGTTCAGCACTTCATCCGGTATGGATCTTGGTGCCAGCGGAAAGCAGATACCCAATTCCATATCCCCATCCGCACTATGCTGCCTCCATTCCTCCAAAAGGCCGCTGATCCAGCCCTCCTTATTGCTTGCAGGCAGCTTCAATGCCTCGGCTATCATGGGCGGTATAATATTGCAAAGCCATAGAATTCTCATCCATACCACCTCTTCTTCAGTTTTTGATACAGCCCGGAAAAGGTCTTGCTTTCTGCCATCCACCTGCGAAGCGGCGCCAGACTGCATACCATATAAGCACGATAACAAATCAGCTGCTTTTTAGACAAATAGCCTGCTGTAATTTTTTTATGCTCAACCTTACTTTTTTTCCTATTTTTTTTAGTTTCCGAAAAGCCGCCGCCCTCGTAGCTTGCCACGGTAAAGCCCATATAAGCAGGTGAAATACCTTTCTTTAATACGCACCAGAGAAAGTGGTCATAATCTGCCCTGATCCGATAGACAGGATCATAGGACTTCTCAGCAAACAATGTCCTCTCGTAAAAACATGCCTGATGGCAGGGAATATTCCGATAACAGATAAAAGGTGTAATGCTTTTTGGCGCCATTGCCGTCACACCTGTCTGCTCCCAAAAGGTATCCCCATAGTAGATTCCCTTGCCGGGATCATCCTGAATATATGCTGCGGTTCTTTGCAGTACGTCATCCGCCGCAAAACTGTCCCCACAATTTAAAAACAATACATAGTCGCCCACCGCATGCAGGACGGCCTGATTCATGGCCTCATAGATGCCGCCGTCCTTCTCCTGTATCAGTTTCAGCCTCTTTGAATCCTTCTCTTGTGCAAAAAGCGCCTCTATGGAGCCATCGGTGCTGCCTCCGTCTTTTATCAGAATTTCATAGGTGTCATAGGTCTGTTTTCGTATACTATCAATGGTCTGCTCCAGTTTACTTCCTGCATTTAAACAAACCACAATGATTGAAAATCTACAGTCTCCCATATGCTTCCTCCCTTGCCTTCCCGTCAGTGGAATATCCAGTCCGTGTAGGGTAACAGACGAATATCCATCTCGTACGCCTTATAGAGAAATGCAGCAAAGTATAGGGCAAACGCCGCTGTTGTTGCTGTGACAAAAAACAGCTTCTGCTTCTTATCCGGTATTTTCTGCAGAACTCCCGGAATCAGAAACAGATTGGAAATATTCATATAGTAGCCCATCCTGGAGATGACCGGCATAAAGGAACAGCATATATACAATAATAAAGCTCCGATATTTAAGTAAAAGTAGAACCGGTTTACTTCGTCTCCTTGGATGGCCTGTTTGTAATATAAAAGGCACAGCACCAGCACACCCAGGGATTTCACAATATTTATCACGGAAGTTGTTCCCGTATCAAAAAGAGAATTTTCATAAAAAGGGTATATCAAAAAAATCAGTCTGCGATAAAATTCGGGAAACAGTAAAAGAGTCGCGCAAAAGCCCGCTATCGGCAGCGCGTGCCATTTCTTAAATGCCCAGGTGGCGGCAAAATAGACCGGCAGAACAAAAAGAACCGTCTTATGAAACAATGCCGCAAATAAAATCCAGAGAACAAAAACCGTCCAGCGTTTCTGCTGCACATATTTCATGGCATACAGGGCAATCGACAGTACAAAATAGTATCGCACCTGCGTCATACTGTTAAAGAAATAGCCCTGCATCATAAACAGAAATATGGAATACCAAAACCATTTACTCTGGTCATAGATGGCACGCAGAAAAAAGAAGACCGTCCCAAAGGCAAAGACTGCAAAAATAACCCTTGCAGCCACATCTCCCGTACCAAAGAAATACTGAACCAATAAGACTACCGCATTAAAACCGATTTCCGTGGAAACATGCCTGCTCTGTGAGAGATTTTCAAATATTTGCAGATATTCTCCGTAGTCATTTCCCACACCTAAACGGCACGCGGACACGCCGGCAAGTAAAAGAAACATGCCCGCAAGCAGCACATAACCGCATAACTGCTGTCTGGTCACAATGCCGGCGCCTGACTTGATTTGATTGTTCACAAAGACGGCCAAAACGAGCACCGCCGCCGTCAAGCTGAGGTACAGAATCATGCCTTCTTTTCCTTCCTGCCTTCCTTGATTCCTCTTTTCATCAGCATATGGGCTTCCTTTACCGACTTTTCCTTACACAATACTTTCTTGTGGGCAAGTAAAAAGCGCCATGCCATGAGGTCCGCGAAAGGACCATACAAAAAGGCATAGAGTACGCCCCTGTCAAAAAAGAACTTGTCGTTGTAGCCCTGAAACCAAGTGGATGAACGCTCTATTTCCCTGCCGATATCCACAGGTACCCGATAGATCTTGCAGCCACGCCTTAAAAGTTCCTGAATAAACAAGCTGTCCTCTCCGTTGCTGTACTTGGCACCCCCGCCAAATAACAGAGAAAACCGAACACCGCTTTTTTTAAATACCTGTCTGCGCAGGGCAAAGCTTACTGCACCGTAGCGCCCGCAATTATACCAGTGCACCCGTCCGAAACTTTCTATATGATAGGTTTCCCGTCCGGGCGCTGCCTGCACATTGAACAGCAGCATGTCCGCCTGCGGATGCGCCGCAAAGGCCCCTAAGATGGCCTGCTCATACCCCTCATAATAGCAAATATCTTCGTCTGCAAAAAGGCAGATGTCTCCCTCTGCCTTTTCTATCGCATGATTACGACTTCTGCCCACGCCCCGCTCCGCAAAGCAAAAGCAGCGAATGCGTCTTCCCAGCCTCAGAAACTCTTCCTGCTCTTTTCTATCACACTGGTTGATGATAACGGCATCCGAGGCAATATGCATTTTCTCCGCCAGTTCCTTAGGATCCTGATTCAGCGCCGAGACCAACAGCTCTACCTTCATAATTATCTCCGTTTTGCTTTATTTAGTCCATAATAACGCTTAAGCAGCCTTTCCTCCGGCGCCCACAAAAGAGCCGCTGTGACCATCGTTCCCTGTTTTTGTAAAAAGGTGATCGTATGCTCTATACTTTTACCGGAATGGATTCCCGCTCCCACAATCAGGATTATTCCATCCAAAGTACGAAGTTTCTCCGTTTCCTTTATTTCCGCAGGCAACAGGGCCAGCTCCGTTCCTTCCGGTAACAACTGCTGTAAAGAGGAAGCGGCTTCTTCCACGGGAATGCCTTCCATCCCCGTTACCGCAATCTGCTTTTTATCCTTGAACAGATACTGCAGGTTTGCTCCTGTTTCCTCCATGCCAAGGGCTCCCAGCATGGGAAGCTTGTACCGTTTTTCAAAGGTTTCCGGTACCCGCACCGTATCGTCTAACGCAAGGGAAAGGCAGATTCCAAACAGGGTAATACAGCCGCCTAATATCATGCCAAACAAAACGGCACGCAGCGTGCGGTCATCCGCGAGTACCCGCTTTGCCTGACCGGGGTCAGAGATTCTGCGGGTGGATTCAATTTCACGCTGTTTGTCTCCGAAATTGGCAATCGCTGTCTGCAAAGCACGGCTTATCGCCAGAGAGAGTTCCGGATCCGCCGTTACCACAGTAGTCTTAATAATGCGTGCATCCGGAATCTCTACCTCTCTTACCGCTTCCTGTAATTCCTCTATTGTGATCGTCCCTCCCAATTGGGACTGGATATCCTCCATGAACTCCTGGGAGCGGATGATCGCCTCCCAGGCCGGAGCCGTGAAAGCCACCCACCCCAAGGGCTCATCTTCCCTAAGAATGTATTCCAGATAGGTTTCCGCCTCTACCGCATATTCCGGCTGCGGGGCAAACAGGGTCCGTTTTACAAAATACCCGCCGCCCACGAGCAGTCCTCCAATCAGGACGCCCAGGCAAAGGATGTTCAGTTTTTGGTATAATCTCAGCCAGAACAGCTTAAAATCCACCGGCTCATTGGCAAAATGACATTCCCACATACTCCATCCCTCTTGCTTCTATCCCATATCCCATAAATCCGTTTTTACTCTACAGTCACGGATTTTGCCAGATTTCTGGGCTTATCCACATCACAACCCTTACCTACAGCCACATAGTAGCTGAATAACTGCAGCGGGATGATTGCCAGAGAATTCGTAAAATACGGATTGCTCTCCGGTATGTATAACACATAGTCCGCTGCTTTTTCTATCGCTTTGTTTCCCTCACAAGTGACCGCCATGACAAAAGCGCCCCTTGCCTTTACTTCCACCATATTGCTGATCGTTTTTTGATACAATATCGGCTGCGTGGATACCGCAACAACCAAGGTGCCGTCCTCGATCAAGGAAATGGGGCCATGTTTCAATTCTCCCGCAGGATATGCCTCCGAATGTACATAGGATGTTTCTTTTAGCTTTAGTGAACCCTCCAGGGAAATTGCGTAATCAATTCCTCTTCCGATAAAGAAAATGTCTTTGGCTCCCACATAGCGGTTGGCAAAACGCTGAATTTTCTCTTTCTGTCCCAACAGCAGCTCTATCTGGTTAGGCAGTTTTCGCAGATCTTCCAGCAGTTCCCCAAACAATTCATCTCCGATAGTGCCTATGGTCCTGCCCAACTTCATAGCTAACAGATAGAGGGCCGATAGCTGAGCGCTGTAGGCTTTCGTCGTAGCTACGGCAATTTCAGGTCCGGCCCATGTGTACATGACATTGTCTGCCTCCCTGGCTATAGAGCTGCCTACCACGTTCACAATGCCCAGTACCTTGTAGCCTTGTTTTTTGGCCTCCCGCAGGGCGGCCAATGTATCTGCCGTTTCTCCTGACTGGCTGATGACAATTACCATGGAGCCTTCCTGTAGAATGGGGCTTCGATAACGGAACTCGGAGGCCACGTCCACCTCCACCGGAATCCTTACCAGACCTTCCAAAATATATTTGGCGGCAACTCCCGTATGATAGGCCGAACCGCAGGCCACAATATGAATCCGTTTAATATTCCTGATTTCCTCGTCCGTCATATTCAGTTCTTCTATTACGATTTCCCCGTCCTTGAGCCGGGGAGAAACAGTATCCGTTACGGTTTTGGGCTGTTCGTAGATTTCCTTGAGCATAAAGTGTTCATAGCCTTCTTTTTCCGCCGCATTGGCATCCCAGCCTATGGTTACGGCTTCCTTTTCCAGCTCTTCACCGTCCACGGAATAAAAATGCAGTTTATCCTTGGACAGCTTTACAACTTCCTGATTATCCACATAGTATACCTTGCGGGTATACTTTAAAATCGCCGGCACGTCGGAAGCAATGAAACAGCCTTCTTCATTCTGTCCTGCGATCAGGGGACTGTCCTTACGCACCGCATAAATATCCCCCGGATGCTCTGAAAAAAGAATGCCCAAGGCATAGGAACCCTCCACACGATGCAGCACCTTGGTGATGGCCTCCAGTGGATTGCCCTTGTAGTAGTAATCCAGCAGATGTGCCAGTACCTCCGTATCTGTTTCGGATACAAACTCATAGCCTTTATCCTGCATTTTCTTCTTAAGTGCAATATAGTTCTCAATGATGCCGTTATGTACTACGGCAATCGTTCTTTCCTTGTTGAAATGAGGGTGAGAATTCATATCGCTGGGAGCTCCGTGGGTTGCCCAGCGGGTATGCCCTATACCTGCGCTGCCCGGCATAGTCTCTCCGCCGTGGGTAAGGTTCTCCAAAACTTTGAGTCTTCCCATGGCTTTTGTAATTTGGATTTCTCCGTTATTCAGTATTGCCAGACCAGCCGAATCATAGCCCCTGTACTCCAGTTTGGAGAGTCCGTCCAATACAATGGGAGCTGCCTCCCTGCTTCCGATATATCCTACAATTCCACACATACTATCACCTGTCTGCCGATTTTTCACCTTTCTCAATGCATTATATGCGGATATTTTTAAAAAGGAGCCGTATAACGGCTCCTTTTGCCCTACAACTATTTATTTTAATCTATAATTGGGTTTTTATCAATATCCGATTCTAATCAATATTCACATACTTTGATACAAAATCATGCACCACTTTGGAATATTCCACCACCCGCGCAGAAGGCTGATAATTCTCTTCTTCAAAAAGATATTTGTGCAGCCATTTCACATTATCATCCAGATTGATGGCAAAGACACAGCTGCCTGCAGATCCCAAGGTATCGGCCCCCCGCATATCATCTTTTGGAAAACCGGTCTGATCCACAATATTGTATTTTGCAATATCTCCCAGCAGACCCACAATCTCTTCCTTGCTGAATGAAGTATATACATATTCGGATACGGAATCAACAACACCGACTAATGTCTTTAAATCCGCTTGTTTTGCGGTATCTGCAATGGCTTGGATCACTTCTCGCTGAGACGCTGCTCTTGCAAAGTCATTCCCCACTCTGTAACGAATTCGGCAGTAAGCGGTTGCCTGCAGACCGTTTAAGAGCTGATAACCCGTTGTCTCCACCGGTGTATAAGAGATATGCATATCCTCCGCCATGGTCTTCTGGTAATTATTGATATGCCTTAACTCTTCCTCATCCACATCCAGATAGATGCCTCCCAACGCATCAATGGTAGCTGTCAAGCCGCCAAATCCAACAGTCACAAAATCCTGAATATCCATATCCAGATTCATATTCAGCATCCTGATAGCCTGTTCTGCACCGCCGTTACTGTATGCCGCATTGCATTTTCCATATTTGTCATTTGACGAATCCGAGTCGGTATCGCGGCACAGGTTCAAATAAGTATCGCGGTATACGCTCACCAGCTTTACATCTCCGGTATCCAGATTGATGGAGGCGATGATAATGGCATCACTCAAAGTACCCTTGGTCAAAGCTCCCGTTCTGGAATCCACGCCAAATAACGCAATATTACGATAGCCCTGCATGATTTCGTTATTTTCGACCTCTTCGTTAATGGCGATATCCGCTTCCTTAAAGTCAACCTGCATCAAAAATCCGCTGCCTTCTCCGCCTTCCTGTGTGCCGCCCTCACTCTTCGTTCCAAAGTCTTTTAAAATCCACAGTGCGCCTATCAGTACTGCCAGCACCAGAATTTCCACCGCAAAGATTACCACCTTGCTTTTCTTTCTGCTCCCCGCCTTTTTAGTTGTGTTTGTTTTAGACGCCGTTTGTCCATTGGTGCGTCTGCCGTTGTTATCCATGCTTTATCTCCTTGTCCATACCCCGAACCCCGTCAGGACTTTCTTTTTTGTTCTGCTGTATAGGATAAGTAGTTTTTGTATCATTTTTGTATCATTTGCTTATCATAGCTGTAAAAATTAAGGCTGCGGAATTTTACTCCCACAGCCTTGATCCCACGAGCACAAAATCCCGCAGACTAGTATCTCCCTTTTATAAAACTTTATAACAAAGCCTTTAAATCTTCCGTCAGTTTTACGACCTTGGCCTCTGCATCCTCCAGGCTGCTGCCCTTCACGCCCATGTAGAATTTAATCTTGGGCTCCGTACCGGAGGGACGTGCACAGCACCAGAAATTGTCGGGAAGTTCAAAATAAAGGACGTTGGACTTAGGCAGTCCGGTGGGCGTTACCTCGCCGGTTTCCATATCCAGAATCTTATCTTCCTGATAGTCTCTGAAACGCAGTACTTTGAGATCACCGAACGCCTTAGGAGGATTTTTGCGCAGCTTGTCCATGATTTCCGCAATCTGCTTTGCACCGTCCACACCCTTTAAGGTTATGGTGTACTGGGTCTCTTTAAAGTAGCCGTACTTATTGTACATCTCTAACATCATATCCCACAGGGTCTTGCCCTCATTCTTACAGTAAGCCGCTACCTCACAAAGGCACATAACAGCCACGCAGGCATCTTTATCCCTTGCATGGGTGCCCGCCAGACAGCCATAGCTCTCCTCCAAGCCAAATACATAGTTATTGGAGCCGGTCTGCTCAAAGAGTTTGATCTGCTCACCGATATACTTAAACCCGGTCAGCACCTCGATCATTTTGACACCGTAGGCTTTTGTGATCACATCCGCCATATTGGTAGTTACAATAGTCGTTACCAATGCCGGATTTTTAGGCATGATCCCGTATTGGAATCTTTCCCTCAAAATATATTCCGCAATCAGCATACCGGACATATTACCTGTAAACGGTACATACTCGCCGGTCTTTGTATCCTTTGCGTACACACCCAGACGGTCGGCATCAGGGTCGGTAGCCAGCACGATGTCCGCATCCTTCTCCTTGGCCAGACGCAGGGCGTAGGTAAACGCTTTGGGATCCTCGGGATTGGGATATTCCAGTGTGGTAAAGTTCGGATCGGGTTTCTCCTGCTCGGGCACTACATAAACATTCTGGAAGCCCAGTTCGGAAAGCACTCTTCTGACGGGCTTGTTTCCGGTACCGCAGAGAGGTGTGTATACAATTTTGATGTCATTTGCCACTTTTTCAATGACTTCCGGATGAATGATCTGCTTCTTTAACTCTGTCATATAAGCATCATCAATTTCTCTGCCAATAACCTGATAAAGTCCGGACTCCATCGCCACTTTCTTATTCATAGTCTTCACGGTATTATAGTCCGTAATGGCGTTTACTTCCGCAATGATCTCCTTATCCTTGGGTGCGGTAATCTGGGCGCCGTCCTCCCAATATACCTTGTAACCGTTATACTCGGGCGGGTTATGACTGGCCGTAACCACAATACCCGAAATACAACCCAATTTACGGAGCGCAAAAGAAAGCTCCGGTGTGGGACGAAGTTCTTCAAACACATAAGCTTTAATGCCGTTTGCAGCCAGACAGAGCGCCGCAGTATCCGCAAACTCCGGAGACATTCTTCTGGAATCATAGGCAATGGCCACACCCTTTTCGCTTCCTCCCTGCTTCAATATGTAATTAGCAAGCCCCTGTGTGGCTTTTCTGACCGTATATACATTCATGCGGTTCGTGCCCGCGCCGATTACGCCTCTGAGTCCGCCAGTTCCAAATTCCAAATCCTTATAGAAGCGGTCTTCAATTTCTTTTTCATCATTTCGGATAGCCAGAAGTTCTTTCTTGGTATCCTCGTCAAAGTAGTCATTTTCCAGCCAAAACTGGAACGTACTCATATAACTCATAGCTCTTCCTCCTGTTTTACTTTTATGATTTATATCATACTATAAATAAATCCTGCTATAGTATACCAGATTTTCCCACACTTTGGAAGCAAAAATACACCCTTAGACCAGCTTTTTCACCGACGACGCCATTGCTTCCGCCACAGGCAATGGCAAACGAGCGATTTCCAGCTTAGCACAGAGTATATTTTCAGACCGACAGTTCAGCCTGCTCACCTGAATGCAAAGATTGGGATCTTTTGTGGGGAACACGGCTCCATCCGCTGTTTTTAGCCGTTTTCCGTTGGTCGAGAAGACTTTCTTATTCCGAAGAGGAATGCGTTCCCCGTTCCAAGTTAGTTCGGCTACCCTGACCACACAGGCATCCATGGAGGGATCAATGCGCAAAGCCCGCACATTGCCGTCCACTTTCAATTCCAGTTCAATTTCCTGTTCACCCTGATAAGCATCCGGCACGAAATAGGATTCTTCCTCAGAAAACCCTTCCCCTCTGTCCTCATAAACCTGCACCCTGTTTAGCAATGCGTCGTTCTCCAGCTTTTCCAGCCATTTTAGGGGCTGCATGATCCGTTTTCCCAGCAGACTGCGAACTTCTGCCATGGAACGGTTTTTACCTGTCACAAATTTCTGGAACTCCTGCTCCTGTTCCCTGTAATACTCCGCCTCTTTAGGTGACAGCTGTAATTCATTTAAAATTAAGTCCAGATTTAATTTATTCCGCTTTTCATCCTCCAGTAGATAGCAGTAAATAGCCCTAAATGCCAATTCCTTTGCCTCTACCTCCTTGCCGAAGGTCCATTCGTAATCTATTACAGTCCAAGTATCGTCTTTGACTATAATATTACCGAAAATCAAGTCAAAATCCGCCACCGGATAATCCGCATGGTAGCCAATGCGTTCCACATATTCCCGAAACAGCTCATGAAATCGCTCCAGTTCCCCTTTTTCCAGACATTCGTCCATTAATACCGACAACGGCCGCCCTTCCAAAAATTCAAAAGAACACCATATAGCATCCTCTTTTTCATGTAGCTCACATTTGTTGATTTCCAACCGGCCGCCCTTATATCGTTCTTTCAGATTTTCATAGGCCAGCGCCATCCCTCTGATATGCTCTTTTGCATCTTTTGATAACGGATGTTTTTTAACTGTTACAGTCCCTTCCTTATCCTGCCATATTTCGGTACGGATACGATACTCCGGTGCGCGGTCATTGGAATATTTGGCATATTTTAAATCCATACCGTTTCCGATGACCACCAGATAGGAATTTGCAAATACGGAAAAAAGATTGTCCTCTACGATGCCGTCAAAAGCGTCTTTCTCATTAAACAAGAGCATTCTGTCCCTATCAAAATTACGCATGTTATCAAACAACTCTCCCTTGTCCGGCAGGTGATCGTCGGAATACAGGCTCGTCATGAATTTGTAATCGGGGTAGGGATAGTAAAAATGATATTTTTTAATTCCGCATGCAGCAAAAAGTTTTTCCAGACCTTTTCTGGAAAAGGTCCTGACGCCGCCTCCCCCGGCATAGTTCTCAATGCCGGAAAAATACGTGCCCAAATGATCTTCCCTGCAGCCTGCAAAATACTTTAAGCCGTATTTATTCTCGATAGCAATCACCACGCGTCCGCCTTTTGCCAGATGCTTCATGACAATCTGCAGAAATTCTTCAAAAGGTTTCTCACTTCCCATATAACTCTGACCGTATTCAAATACCCCAATCAGAAAAATATAATCAAAATCCTTGGGCAGTGAGGGCTCTATATCCTTAAAATTGCCTACATGGATAGTGACATTATCACATTCGCTGTGCCTGTTGGCATTTATCATACTGCGCTTTTTGGATAAATCCACACAGACCACCTGACCGGCTTTTCTTGCCAGCGCTCCCGTAATAGCGCCGCAGCCGCTTCCTATCTCCAGCACTTTTTCATCTCCCCGCATGGGAATCCAATCCACTATATTTTCCCGCAGCAAAGAGAGGTGATAGAGCACGGGCCAGCTGGCCTTTTCCTCTATTATCCGCGGATATTCTATCTCCGCATAGTTTTTAGTAATATTTAACAGCTCTTCCTCTATCTGCCCGTCACAGTAGAGGTCCTCTCCGGGATAAAAAGTATAATCCAGTTGTACTTTTCCAATCTGTTCAGTCATTGCCGCCATACCTTTCCTAAGCCTCCTGACGATAGGCAATCACTCTGGAAGCAGGATTTTTCGCCGCAGCCACCGTCACCTGAGATCCCATATCGTAAAATCCAACCGTATCCTTATCAGACACTACGGTCACATTCAGCACATCATAAAGTCTGTGATACACCTGAAAATCACTTCCATGATAGCCGGTCACTCCTAAGGACAACAGATATTCTCCCCCCTGCAGGCTCATAGTCTGGCGGAAAGTGATTTCCTTTTCCTCTCCCGCATTCACAGGCTCCAAGAACGCTTTCTCTATCATGCTGTTAGTACCGGTGATCTCCGTTCCCTTGATATTCTTAAAAGAAAAAGCAAAAATAGGCGCCGTAATTCTATCATGAAATTTTACACGCATGTGTATGGTAAAAGGAGTATTTTTTATAACAGCTGTTGTTTTAATTTCTTTTTCATCTGTAATATAAAACTCCGTAATCTCTGCCTGTTTGGTGCCGTATTCCAGCAACTCGGGGTTCACGGCACCTTCCAAATGCGCCCCTCCTGCTTCGCCATTAATTTCATACTGCCCGACAAGCACCTGCTTAAAAGCGTCAATCATTTCTTTAGGGCTTCCCTCTCCTAACAGGTTTCCCTGATTCAGCAGATAAACCCTGTCGCAGTATTTGCTGATGCTGCTCAGCTCATGGCTGACAAAAACAATGGTTTTTCCCATTTTCTTAAACTCTTCAAACTTTTGGTAGCATTTAGCCTGAAAGAATACATCGCCTACGGAAAGAGCTTCATCCACAATGAGAATTTCCGGTTCGATATTGATAGCAACAGCAAAAGCAAGCCGCACAAACATACCGCTGGAATAAGTTTTCACCGGTTGATATACATAGTCCCCTATGTCCGCAAACTTTAAAATTTCCGGCAGTTTTTCATCGATTTCCTTTTCCGTAAAACCCATCATTGTACCGTTTAAGTACACATTTTCAATGCCGTTATACTCCATATTAAAGCCGGCGCCCAACTCCAACAGAGCAGATATCCTTCCATTTACCTCAACCTGTCCCTCCGTAGGATTCAAAACGCCTGTTATTATTTTGAGAATGGTGGATTTACCCGATCCGTTCGTCCCGATAATACCCACTGTTTCCCCTTGAAAAATCTCCATATCCACGCCGTTTAAGGCATAGTGCTCCTTAAATCTGCCTTTTCTAAGGCCAAAAGCCTCTTTCATTCTGTCAGAAGGCTTATCATACAGCTTATATACTTTTTTCAGCCCGCTCACCCGTATGGCAGGCTTCTTTATTTCCTTCTCCATATTCACTCCGTCCCGTTATTGCTTTCTTTACAGCACATCCGCAAAATGTATCTTCAGTTTCTTAAAGGTAATGGCGCCGATGCCAAACAGTACCACCGTAATAATCCAGAAATACATGGTGGAAAAGAAATCCTCAAAAAACCAGGAATGCCCATAGATTGCATCCCGATAGCCGTTTACAATATATACCATGGGGTTTAGCTTCAGGAACTTAGCCCAGCCTTCACCGATGGCCCCAAAATCCCACATAATGGGCGTGGCCCACATGCCAATCTGCAAAATAATAGCCAGAATCTGAGCAATATCCCGCATGAATACCATCAGGGCGCAGGTAGTATAACTCAACGCCAATACCAGTATGAAAGTACAGAAACTATAGTAGAATATCTGCAGCATATAAATAGTGGGAAAATAGCCGTAGAAAGCAGCGATCAACACTAAAATACAAGCAAAAAAAGCGTGGATAAAGGTTGCGCCGATGACCTTGATAATCGGAAGAATACTTATTTTGAAAACCACCTTTTTCACCAAATAATTATATTCCAGCAATGCATGGGTTCCATTGGTCCAGGCTTCCGTAAAAAAGAACCAGGGCACCAGCCCCGAGGTCAAAAACAATACAAAAGAAATCTCCTCATCCCCGCGCATAGCCCGTCCGGCACCGTGCATGATAACATCGAATACCAGCCAATACATCACCACCGTGACGACGGGCTGTATCATGGCCCAGACCATTCCCAGATAAGAGCCGGCATAGCGCTTCTTGAAGTCATTCTTGGCCAGTTTCCAGATCAGATGACGGTTTTGATACAGTTCGATGGGCAAAGTGGTCACTTTCTCATACAGAACAATAAAAACAACACAGGAAAAGGCAATCACCGTACAGGAAATCACCTTTTTTAATATCTCTTCCTGCTGGTTTGCAGCAGGATTATGATGCATGATAATGATGGCAGCCATCAACAGGGCAATCGCACAGAAGAGCGTACTGCCCACTCTCTTTGATATTTTTTCTTTCATAGGCGCTCCTATCGCATCTGCTCCCGAAACTCTTTCAGGCTCCCCCATTTCGTGTCCTTTTCGGAGAAAATCAGCTCTGCCCCTTCCTGCAGCGGCCACTTAATGCCAATCTCGGCATCATTCCATATAATACCGCCCTCATCCCCCGGATGATAAAAATCCGAGCATTTATAGCAAAATTCCGCATAATCCGAAAGCACCAAAAAACCATGGGCAAAATTCTTAGGAACGAAAAGCTGCTTTTTGTTTACTTCGCTCAAAATTTCTCCATACCACTGTCCAAAAGTCGCAGAGCCGGGCCGCAGATCCACTACCACGTCAAAAACCTCACCCTTTATGACCCGAACCAGCTTGTCCTGCGGAAACTCCTTCTGAAAATGCAGTCCCCGCAGCACGCCCCTTTTGGAAGCCGACTGATTGTCCTGCACAAAAATCTGATCAATCCCTGCTGCCTTGTAATCATTGTAGTTATAGGTTTCCGTAAAATAGCCTCTCTCATCCCCGAATACCTGAGGCGTGATAATTTTGACGCCTTCTATTATACATGTTTCTACCGTAAGCTTACCCATCTAAACTCCTCCTTAATATCCAAGATAGCTGATATTCAGATCCACATTTCCGGCAATGCCGTTCACACTGCCCCCGGAGGTATACTGCCACATCTGATAGTAACCTTTATATATTGGTACACTGCGGTATTCCGCCAGCCATATCACATATCTTTCTAAAGAAGCTGTATCCAGTCTGCTGTTATACCAGTTCCGGCTGGCATATACGCCCGCCTCATAACCGGCATTTTCCACTGTCCTGCAAAAAGCGTCACACACCATGGTACGTGTTTCCACATCCAGATCGTCCGCGCGTCCATTGCCACCCGCGCCTTCCGTATCAATAAACACGGGATATTCTATATCGTAATCCCGTATCAGGCTCACCACCATACTGGCCTCTTCCACCGCTTCGACTTCGTTCGTGGCCTGGGTAAAGAAGTAGACGCCCACCTTGACTCCTGCAGCCAAAGCGCCTTTTATATTTTGCTCAAAATACGGATCTTCCACAAGGCTTCCTGTCACGGAACCTCGGTAACCGCAGCGAATGATCGCATATTCTATGCCGGCATCCCTCACCAGTTTCCAGTCGATCTCTCCCTGCCACTTGGATACATCAATACCCAGTATCGCTTTGCTGGATAAACTCCTCAGTTCGGTCACTTCGGTATTGTCTTTATCATCCACAGTCTGGGCGCTGTCTTCCGCCTCTGCGTCGATATCTGCTTCAGTCATGATGAGCAGAGAAATATCCTCAATTACCAGATATTCCACCTTGTCCTTCACCCGGACTCTGGTGCTGCCCGCAGGCACCCTATAACCCTCTAAGGGCTTTAAGCTTACCTGGTAATCTCCCGCCGGCAGATTTCCAATATAGATGATCCCGTCCTGATCCAAATCCTTATATTCGCCCAGTCCCTCCAGCTCTACAAAAAAGCTTTCCCCGGTAACCGGAACATTATCACTGTCCACAATCTGTATGCGCAAATCCTTTTCAATACTGGTGACAATCAAAGAAAGACGGTTCTGCCCTTCCAAAAGCCGGTCCAGAAAGGGATTTGATTCCGGATCAAAAAAGGTATCGTCGCGCATGAAAGCGGACAAATCGTTTCCAATCATGCCGTTTTCATAAATAAGTCCCGATTCCGGTTCTGTTTCCGTCATCGTTTCCGTAGTTTCATCCACCCGCTCCACGTTAACGGGGCGTTTTGCCGAGTTTAAAAAAATGACCAGCAAAAAAGTGAATACGATAACGGAAGCAGCCGCTATGATTGTGAGCCGTTTCAGCTTAGAGTCCATTTGCAACCTCTACTAAGTATTTACCGTAATTGGTTTTCATAAGGGGTTCCGCCAGCTTAAGCAGCTGATCTTTGGTAATAAAACCCCGCTTATATGCAATCTCTTCGATACAGGAAATATACAAGCCCTGCCGCTTTTGAAAAGCAGCCACAAAGTCCGCAGCGTCCAACAATGCGTCGTGGCTGCCCGTATCCAGCCATGCAAAACCTCTTCCCAGCGTTTCCACTCTTAAGTCGCCCCGCTTAAGATATGCATTATTGACGCTGGTAATTTCAATTTCCCCTCTGGCCGAGGGCTTGACATTCTTTGCGATCTCCACCACGTCATTATCATAAAAATAGAGTCCGGGAACTGCATAGTTACTCTTAGGATGCTCAGGTTTCTCCTCAATGGAAAGGGCCTTTCCGTTCTCATCAAATTCCACCACGCCGTATTCTCTGGGATCACGCACATAATAGCCGAAAATTGTCGCCCCCTTCTCTCTCGCGGCGACCTCCTTCAAAACCTTAGAAAAACTCTGTCCGTAAAAAATATTATCCCCCAGTACTAATGCCACCCTGTCTGTTCCGATAAAATCTGCCCCGACAATAAAGGCGTCGGCCAATCCCCTGGGTTCCTCCTGTATCGCGTAGGAAATCTGCATGCCCAACTGGCTGCCGTCCCCTAAAAGCTCCTCAAATACCGGCAGATCTCTGGGTGTGGATATGATCAAAACCTCCCGGATCCCCGCTAACATTAAGGTGGAAAGGGGATAATAGATCATGGGTTTATCATAGACCGGCATGATCTGCTTGGAAATAGCCTTAGTCAAAGGATAAAGCCTCGTTCCGGAACCTCCCGCCAATATAATTCCTTTCATGTAAAAACAATTCTCCTTCCATCAATTATCAGTATCCACTGGGTTCTACCCACCAGTCGGCAATCCTGCTTGTCCCATCCTCATCCCATACAATGATAAAAGAGGCTATTCCGATACAGTGAACCACTCCGCCCTCTCCGTTCAGATACTCTTCTACCCGAAGGGCATTCTGGCCTTCATATTCAACAAATTCCGGCAGATAAAAACCTCTGACATTGCCTCCTGCCAAAAGCGGCTCCAGAATCAGAGCCTGCCGCTCCGGATCTGCATTAGGCGTGTGAAGGGTAATGCTCTCATCCAAATAAGGACAATAAACCGAATAAGTGTCCGCCTCTGTTTCCATGTACACATCCATCAGAACACCCACCGAGAATTCCGTTTCCATCTCTTCGGGAATCGGGGGAAAGTCCAGCTCTTTTAAACCCTCGCCGGTATCGCTTATCACTGCCACATAATTATCCCCCGCGGCGCCGTTGCCGATTCCCACGGTATCTAAAACCAGCTCCATTCTGCCATCTCCGGTCAGATCTCCCCATTGCACATGTACGCCGAAGCGGTAGGGCCAATTCTCGTTATAAAAGCGGTAGGGTTCTTCCTCATTGATATAAACATAAATGCATCCATAACCATAAGAGTCTCCCTCATCGGCATCCCGTAACGTGACCACCATATCGTCCTGCCCGTTCTCGTCCATATCCGCTATCAACAGATCTACCAGCGTCATGTCGCCGCTCTCAAGGATGTCATAAATCCGCAGCGCCGTCTCCTGTTCTCCCGGTGTAAGATTTGCTATTTTTTCCAATTCCAGAAACTCCTCGAGCGTGAACGAGGTCTTAGCCGGTTCTGCTGCCTCGTCCTCCGGGTTTTCTGCCAATGCAGTCTCCTGCGTACTTTCTTCTGCCTGCTCTTCGTTTGCTGATATGGACTCTTGCGGCATATTCGAATTATCACCGTTTACTCCGCCACAGGCGGCGAGCAATAATCCACAGCATAGAGCGATACATGGCGTCAGCCATTCATATGCAATTTTATTTCTCGTACATCTCTTCATAATACTTCTGATAATCTCCACTAGTCACATGCTTCATCCAGTCTTCATGCTCAAAATACCATGCTATGGTCTTTTTAATGCCGTCTTTGAACATGGTTTCTGGATACCACCCGATCTCTGCCTTGATCTTATCCGGTGCAATGGCATAGCGCCTGTCATGCCCCTTGCGGTCCTCCACATAGGAAATCAGTTCCTGCGTAACATGTGCCTTGCGGGGATCGTTATCCGGCAGCATTTCCCGCAGCGTATCCAGAATAATATGCAGGATTTCAATATTCTGCTTCTCATTGTGTCCGCCGATGTTATAGGTCTCAAATAATCTGCCCTGTTCCTGTACCATGTCAATCGCCTTCGCATGGTCCTCCACATACAGCCAGTCCCGTACATTCTTACCGTCTCCGTATACCGGAAGTTTCTTTCCCTGCAGCGCATTGTTGATCATCAGAGGAATGAACTTTTCCGGGAACTGGTACGGTCCGTAATTATTGGAACAGTTGGTGATATTTGCCGGAAAATGATAAGTATCCATATAAGCCTTCACCAGCATGTCCGAAGAGGCCTTGCTGGCGGAATAAGGGCTGTGGGGATCATAGGGTGTGGTCTCATAGAAAAACGCGTTCCCGTCCTCCGGCAAAGAACCATATACTTCATCCGTGGATACATGCAGGAACTTCTTTCCCTCCCTAAAACCGCCCTCCGGCAGCTCCCAGGCTTCCTTTGCACAGTTTAACATCACCGCGGTTCCCAGCACATTGGTCTGCACAAAAACCTCCGGATTGCGGATGCTTCTGTCCACATGGCTTTCCGCCGCAAAATGCACTACCCTGTCAATATCGTTTTCGGCAAACACCTTTCGGATGGCCTCTTTATCGCAGATATCGGCTTTCACAAAAGTATAGTTGTCACGGTTTTCCACATCTTTTAAATTTTCGGGATTTCCCGCATAAGTCAGCACATCCACATTGATAATACGAATCTCGTCCCCGTATTTTTTAAACATGTAATGAATGTAATTAGAACCGATAAAACCCGCTCCGCCCGTTACCAAATAAGTTCTCATATGCTTTCTCTCGTCCTGCTCCTTTATTTTTCTTTTCACTTTTCGGAACTAATATCCCAGATAACTCAAATTCAGATCCACATCTCCGTTGATGCCCGTTACCCTTCCGGTAGATTTATACTGCCACATATCATATCTTCCCGTATAGGTAGGCGCCGCTGCATACTGCGCCAGCCAAATCTTATACTTGGACAGCTGACTGGTATCAATCATACTGGTCAGCCAGCTCTTGTTGGCGTAAACACCTGCCGTATAACCGGAATTCCGGATGGTTTCGCAGAAAGCCTTGATAATCTCTGTCCGTGTTGCCACATCCAGTTTATCTGCACGGCCTGTATTGCCTGCTGCGCCTGAATACTCTACATCTAAGAAGATCGGATAAGATATGGTATAACCTCTCACCAACTGCAGCACCATGGACGCCTCCTCTACAGCCTCGTTCTTATTGACTGCCTGGGAGAAGAAATAAACCCCCACCTTAATGCCTGCTGCCGTAGCGCCTTTGATATTCTGTTCGAAATACGGATCAACCACCAACGCGCCGCTGCCGTAGCCTCTGTAGCCGCAGCGAATGATCACATAGCTTACACCGGAATTTTTCACAGCGTTCCAGTCAATCTTTCCGTTCCATTTGGAAACGTCGATACCGAAGCTGCCGCTGCCCACTACCAGGGACCCGTCGCTGGCAAAAGTGTATTTTGCACCCTGTATGACCTGCTCACCGGTCACTTTGTTTCCATTTGCGTCAAAATAGTACATCTTGCCGTCAATGCTCTGCCAGCCCGTATATCTCGGCGCCGCTTCAGTACGCAGGTAAAATGTTGTAATGGCAGTATTGTAGTAATCTGCATAAGTAGCTTCTACATATTTGTCTTCGGCTGCCTTTACCCAAATCTGGTTATTATTTTTATCAACCAGCTTATTGTCCTTGGAAAGAACTTTCACAGTGGCAGTTGCACTCTTCTCCACATTGCCGACCTTATATGTGACGGTAATGGTTGCTGTTCCGGCTCCCACACCTGTCACCTTAACGGTTGTCTTTCCGTCCGCCGCAAGCGTCTCCGTGGATAGGGTCGCAATATTCTTATCGCTGGTTTTTATCGTAGCCTGCCCCGAAGCGCTGCCGCCGGTTATTGTTATGGTCAGATCCTTGGATTCCCCGCTTAAAACGCTTGTGGATGCGGGGTCTATCGTAATACTCACATTCGCATCCGTTACCGTAACGGTACATTTGGCAGTCATATCTCCTGCTTTTACCGTAATCTCCGCGGTTCCTGCAGCAACAGCGGTCACTTTGCCGTTTTCTACCGTAGCTACCGAAGGCTTGTCACTTGTCCAGTTCAGCTTATCTTTTTCTGTTTCAGGCTTAACAGTTACTTCCAAAGTTTTCTCTTGACCCACTACCAGAGAAAGCGAGGTCTCATGTAATGTCAGTTCCGTCACGGTACCCTGATCCGGCTCCTCCGGCGAATGGCTGGGAGTAGGATTCTCCGGACTTGTGGAAGGACTGGGAGTAGGGTTCTCCGGACTTGTGGAAGGACTGGGTGTAGGATTCTCCGGACTTGTGGAAGGGCTGGTCTCGGGAGAAGCGCTTGTTTCCGGTGCGGCGGATGAATTGGGAGAAATTTCATCCGCCGTAATTGTACTGATTCCCCCATCCGGCATATTGGCTGCAAGCTGCTCCGCCTGCCCCAAAAGCACTCCTACCGAAGCCTCGGCAGCCGTCTTCATAATAGGACCTCCCTGTGCGAATAAGGAAGTATCTACATTGAGACTGGCTCTGGGAACTTCCGTCCAGACCACTTTTCCGGGCGTCACGGTGGATTCCACCCAAGCCACGGTATCCACCAGTTCGGACTCGACCTCCAACTCATTCTCAGCGTCCTCTTTCTGTGCTAATTCAGATTCATTTTTAATTTCATCCGATACATCTACCTTTTCATAGGCGATCTCCTTGCGAACGGTTACCTTCTTGGATTCTGTAGAAATAATATAGCCCGCATATTTGCTGTCAGTCAAAGCATTCATCGCCACCGAATAACTGCCGGGCGTGATATCGCTTTTATAGATAATGCCGTCCATATCGTCGTCCGTCCATGTTTCGGTCTTTCCATCCGGCGTTTTCACCGTAACGGAAAAAGGAACATTGGCAATCAGCTTCTTCGTGCTGCTGTTAACAAATTTCAGTTTCAGATCCTTCTCGATAGAGGTCATGTTCAAGGTCACCTCTACCTCTCTCTTGTAATCATTCTCCTGATATTCTCCGCCTTGGCTGCCTTCTTCACCATCCTCGTTTTCAATAGCATTTGCCGCTTGTATTTTTGCAAGTTCCGCGTCCGCTACCGCAGTCAGGCCATGCTCACCTATCAGGGTGATCCCGTCCAGCTGGGCGCCTACCATATCAAAAGAAGCCACTTCTGTATCTGACATCCGCGCACTGGCAAAAACCCCTCCTGCAACCAGAGCCAGTATCAGCACCAGTACACCCGTTGTGGTTATTAATCTGTCCATGGTGCTCATATGAATCATAGAGTACCATATTTTTTGAAATATATTTTTATCCGGCATATCACTCCATGCCAGAATTGCTTCCTCTTCGTTCTCCTCGCAGGCGGATTCATCCTCCTCAAAATAGACCTCGCCGTCTTCAGAAAGATCCTCCAATTCGATATAGTCCGCTTCCTCAGGAGCCCCTTCGAAATAAACTTCTTCCCCTGCATCAGCTTCTTCATAGAACTCTTCGCCCTCATAGACAGTTTCTGCCTCGAAGACCTCTTCTTCTCCTTCATAAACGGCTTCTGCCTCAAAAGCCTCTTCTTCTCCTTCATAAACGGCTTCTGCCTCAAAAGCCTCTTCTTCTCCTTCATAAACGGCTTCTGCCTCGAAAACCTCTTCTTCTCCTTCATAAACGGCTTCTGCCTCGAAAGCCTCTTCTTCTCCTTCATAAATGGCTTCTGCCTCGAAAACCTCTTCTTCTCCTTCATAGACAGCTTCCGTCTCGAAAGCCTCTACCCCTTCCTCACTTTCATAAAAGCCTTCTTCCTCATAAAACTCTCCCTCAAAGGGCTCTTCTCCATCATAAGCGCCCTCTTCGTAATATTCCTCTGTTTCTTCATAAGAAGTGTCCAAACCCTCTAAATCCATATCTTCTTCATACTGTCTGTTACGTCCAAAAAGTTTTTTCATTTTATCACGTACCTTTCGATTTTTCATAAGCAGTAATCATGTAATATTATATCATTTCAAAGCTCTTCCAGCAAGGCAAAAAGCGCCTTCAAACGCCGTTAATTCTTATTTTTTTCTTAATCGGCTTCTCATTTTTCCACATATATCCCATTTTCCCTATTTTTGTATCTTCTTTGTATCATTCCTTTATATTTTATTAAATCCGCCTGACTTGACTGGACTTTTTTTTGGGATAATAGTACAATGAGTCCATATAACAGACTATGGAAAAGGTGATTTTTATGGAAAAAAAGAAATTTAAACTGAATATACATCTGATCATGCTTCTTGTCATCATCATGGTCTTGATCATGATCGTTATGAAATTCGTAAGGTTCGGCCGCTATATAACCCAGGAAGAAATTGACGCTATTCCCGTACCAGGAAATGCAGAACTTCAAACTTATGACAATATTATTCCCCTCTGGGCGGAAGACGATGGGACCTTTCCGGCAGACGACGGTGTGACGACCGTCCTCTTTCTGGGCAACGTCTTTGCAGATGACAAGGATTCTCCAGACAATCCCTGTAACCTTTTTGCAGAAGCTGTCGGTGCCACCGTATATAACTGCGCCATTGAGGATTCCCATATGTCCTCTTTCAATGCCACCCCGCAATGTACCGAGTATCCCATGGACGTTTTCAGTTTCTACTGGCTGACCACCGTCTTTACTATGGACAACCGGCAGATCGTGGATTTGGCTTATGAGAATATGGAGGAGATTCCCGAAGAACTGCAGAAATCTATTGAAACCTTAGAAAAACTTGATTTCCGCACCGTGGATGTGATCTATGTCATGTATGACGGCAGCGACTTTTTGGATGGCCGCCCGGTGACGAATCCGGAGAATGCGGCTGATCCTCAGACCTTTGCAGGGGCCGTGGCCGCTGGCATTGAACTGATCAAGGGACATTACCCCTGGATTCGTATCGTGGTCATGTCTCCTACCTATGCTTTCGGTGTGGCAGAGGACGGCAGTTATATCAGCAGTGACAGCAAAGTTTACGGAGGAAGCAAATTGTCCGCATACGTGATTCAAGAATCTGCTGTTGCCGATCTTTTGGAAGTTTCCTTTGTAGACTGCTTTTACGGTGCTATTCATGAAGATATCGCTGCAGACTATCTTATTGATAATATTCATCTGAATGCGGATGGAAAAGTTCTTGTGGCTGAGCGTATGGAGGAAGCATTGCAAACCGGCCTTACCGAATAACCTTAAGCGGCTGCATCATACTTCTTCTGCTTTAGTCCGCATAGAATTCCTTTATTTTTTCACAGATACAGTCCACCTGTTGCGGTCTCAGTCCATAGTACATGGGCAGCCGCAGCAGTCTTTCACTTTCCTTGGTAGTGTATTTGTCCTCTCCATGGAAACGTCCGAACTTTAAGCCTGCCGGCGCTGTATGCAGAGGAATATAATGAAATACCGCTAAAATCTCATTCTCCTTCAGGAATTGGATCAACCTGCTGCGCTCTTCTATATCCGCTGTTTTGATGTAAAACATATGAGCATTGTGTTCACAGTGTTCAGGAACATAGGGCAGTTCCATTTTTCCCACCTCCGCCAGAGGCATTAGGTTCTCATAGTATCGGTTCCAGCAGGCTTTTCTGGCATCAGTGATTTCTTCTGCCTGTTCCAACTGCGCGTATAAATAAGCTGCGTTCATATCACTGGGTAGGTAGGAGGAACCATAATTGATCCATGTGTACTTGTCTATCTGTCCTCTGTAATACTTAGAACGGTTGGTCCCTTTCTCCCGGATAATTTCTGCCTCTTCTACATATTTTTCATCCCTGATCAACAGCGCTCCGCCCTCACCCATGCTGAAATTCTTGGTTTCATGGAAAGAAAAGCAGCCAAATTCTCCAAAAGTTCCCAAAGCCTTTCCTTTATAAGTTGACATAATTCCCTGAGCAGCATCTTCTATCACCATCAGATTATGCCGTTTGGCGATGTCCATAATAGTATCCATCTCACAGCCCACTCCCGCATAGTGCACGGGCACAATGGCCCGGGTCCTATCAGTAATGGCTGCCTCGATCAACTTCTCATCCAAGTTCATGGTATCGGGACGGATATCCACAAATACCGGCACGCCGCCCCGAAGTACAAAAGCATCCGCTGTAGACACAAAGGTATAGGCGGGCATGATTGCCTCATCCCCGGGCTGAATATCCGCAAGCAACGCCGCCATCTCGGTAGCATGGGTACAGGAGGTTGTAAGCAGACATTTTCCGGTACCCGTCTTTTTCTCTATCCAGGCATTGCACTTTTGGGTAAATTCTCCGTCTCCGCAGATTTTCTGATTTGCCACTGCCTGTCCGATATATTCCATTTCCTTGCCCGTATGGGGCGGCACGTTAAAATTAATCATAAATCCTCTTTTCTGTCCGGTATAGGACAAATTTATCGTCGGAATAGGTTTCCTCGTATTCCCACTTCTCCATAAATGCCCAAATCAGCTCCTGCTTGGTATCCCATTTTACTTTATTAATATCCGCAACGGAATAACCAGCCTGCTCCAGCGCGTTTTCTCCACCCTGCCTGTAAAGCAGGAACCTTCTATCCAAAATAATAACCGGCGGTCCTTCACCTGCCAAAACTGCTTGGTCAACTTCTTTTAGTGCTTGTACCATAACACTTTCGCCGTAGGAAGTCAAATCACTCCATGGATTGAATGCGGACGGCATCTCCAGATAAAAACTCAACGACGGGATCGATCCGTATAGAATCACTTCCCTGCCGGCAAGTTCCTCTTCCTGCACATAGGCGCTGATACCGCGCAGCCAATCGGCCCGTTCCGGGCTCATGTACACGCCTTTTAATACATCGTTATTTTCAACTTTTGCAACTAAGTTTTCTGCTCCATGCGCCTCCACGAAGGCAAAAGCCATTCCGAATCCCAGACTTTGAAACAAGAAAAGCGCCAGGAATCCGCCCCATACCGCTTTGAGCGGCAGCAGGGAAAGCCGTCCCTCCCCATCCTTCTTTTTACAAAGCCTGTAAAAACAGTAGAGAATGTAGGGCAGGGCCAGAAACAAATTGTTGATGCTGGGCAAAAGTCCGTTATTACTGCCCAGAGAAGTCAACAGTACTACAAGAAAAACTATCCCTGCCAGCAATTTTTCTTTTTTATCCACGGAAGGCTGCAGAATACGGATACCACAGACCGTAAGCGTCAGCATCAAAAACACAATGCCAGGGAGCCTCATAGCATCGTATCCATCAAAGTGCAGGCTGCAGAATTTCTGATAATACAGCCATGCCACAACAAAAAATGCCAGCGCCGCACAGAGTACTGCTTTCACTCTTTTAAGTTTCCGGGGCATCACATAACAGAATATCATTCCCGCAAACAGAAATGCTAATAGCAGAAGAAACCAGTGAAGATTTTTCCGATAACCCAGATACATACTGTAGAGCATATTCGTGGGTTTATAGTCCGTAGCCGTATCGGTCATGGCAAAGAGCCGTCTGATTCCTTCCACATAGGCGTTCAGACCGTAACGAAGACCTATATATCCCAATCCCACTCCCAGCGCCGCTACATATCCCAAAATACAAAAGCCCGTTTCCTTAAGCACCTTAAGCGGTTTTTTACGGCAGATAATGCCGTAAGCCCATACTGCTATAATAAACGCTGCCTCGGGCAGATTGGAAAAGCGCGTAAACACATTTGCTCCCAGCGTCACACCGGCCAATACCAGAAAGCGGGCCTTATCCATCGCCAACCCCTCATAAAGCAGCAACAGACAGATAAGCATTAACAAATAGGTCAAATAGTTATAAAGCAAGGCTGTAGGGCACCAGCAGAGACTTGCGGCAATAATCTCCCCCCAGAAAACCAATGGCGCCGGCATTCCAAATCTTTTTGTACAAAAGAAATATGTAAGCAGTACCGTTAAACTTACAAACAGTCCCGTATACAGGTTCATGAAAAGCAGTGTATGCCCGCCGGGCAGAAGGGTCAGAAAATGCCCCACGCCGTTAGCAAGATAAGTGGAAAAAAGCCACATAGGGTCCATATGATGCAGTCCCATGTAGCGGAAATTCGCATAATTATAGCCCGTATCCCACAGATCCAATCCCCAATGGATATGCCTAAGGGGATAGAGAAAAAGCAGAAGCGGAAATATATAATTATAACATACCCGCAGAACACGGGCGCTCTTTTCCTTATTCATTGACACTGTCCTTCTGAGGTTGTATAGTCAGTCTTTCCAACCACTGCTGTAATGATCTGTAGAAGCCTGCATGGGAAAACAGCCGATTCACAAATCCAAAACACAGAGCTCGCATCATATCCAGCAAAATACCAATAACAAATACCGCGATTGCTGCCAGAATGGTTTTTAATAATAACTGTACCGCACCTTCCGGCACACCCACCCAATCATAGAACCACTGCTGCCACTCATACCGAATGGCAATATGCTCGTGCCACAGATATACTCCCAGTGTATAAGGAGCTATCCGGCAGACAAATCGGCCGAATACACCGTCATAAATCCGTATATGAATAAATATATAAAAAAACGCAATGGAAGCCGCCAACACCAGCAGATGATTATAATTATAGCAGACTGTCAATATTGTATCCAATCTTCCTGTCTGCAAATACATAAGCCGCAGTATCATGGTAATACCAAAAATGCAGCCGGTTGCCAGCAGATATACAACAATGCTCCTTACCATGTTCTTAAAAAACGGGATACCATAGCGCCGAATATAGGCAGCTATGACAAAGACGCACATGTACCAGATACAGTCGTACCCCTGCATATCCGTATCCAGTCTGCTCGGCACCACGGATTTCACCACAGAAAAGAGCAGCACTAACAGCACGATTACCATCTGCAGATGTTTTTTATCAAGCCTCCTTACCCCTGCGGATAGGAGCGGAGTAAATACATACATAAAAACATAGGCGGTCATGAACCAGTAATGGTTCATGGAAACGGGAAAGAAAAGCATCAGCAGATAGTGAATGCCGAAACCACCCTCCGGAAGATATCCGAAAGCTGCTGCTATAAGTCCGATACCGATACTGTAAAACCATACCTGCATAAACAACTGAAACAGTCGTTTTACCTTAAAAGAACTTTCCGCCAGAAAATAGCCGCTCATAAGCATATAGACATTCACTGCCACAATTGCCAGAGCTTCCATGCCCCAAGCCAGATACCCTGCCCCATACAACCGCTCATTGGTAAGCGCCACCAATCCCCCGCCTTTTCCCAGCACATGCAGTATGACTACAAGGAACATGGCAGTCAGACGCAGCAGTTCCAAATTTGCCATGCGTTTATGGCCTAAACTTTGCAATTGTTCCGTTTCCATTGTCTGCTCCTTAATTATCTCTATCCTCCAATTTTACTCTTCCCATATCTTTTCATACGGATACTGTCTGATATAATCTCCTAATTCTTCAAAATAAGAATCTACCTTTTCTTCTGTCATCTCATTTTCTCCGTCTCTTATACATTCAAAAATATAGCGGTTGATTTGAGGCGAATAATGGCAGTAGTCTCTGTAATTATTTAAATCGGAGATAATTTCCTTTTCTCCAAAAAATACATAAACCCTTACATTTTCCATTTGCATCAGTCTCTTGGCTGATGCCGCATACATATCCAGCAAACCATCCAATCGTCCTGACAGTAACTGCTGTTCCCAATATACCACGCTATAGGGCGGATAAAATATTACAAACTGTGTTTCCGGATGTGCTTCTATTACGGGAATAATATAGTTCAGATTCTCCTCCCATTGAGAAAACCTTTCTTCATTATACTCCTCTATTTCTCCTTTTTCCATTAATTCTTGTAAACGTCGGATATCCTCCCGATAAATGATTTTAATGGTCTCTTCGGAAAACAGCGTCGGATCCTCCCAAGTGTAAGCGTTATCTAAGTCGGGTTGATTGCCCGTTACTGCTTCTAACACTCTTCCGGCAGCCATCCAAAAAGCATCCCCGTTAAATAAATATTGCGTATCTGTCCACCAGACATTATCATATAAATATTCCGGCAGATCCGCAAACCGCTCTTCCGGCTTGGAAGTCAGCTGATAATCATTAATATCCAGCATAATATATTGTATTTCATTTTCACTTTCATACACCTTATCTAAGACACTTCGAATGTCAGTGCATCTAGCTCCGGAATAGGATAACTTCATCGTGTTAAGACCGATCTCTTCAAACCAGGAAATTCTAAAATTTTCCGTCATACTTGTTCCCACAATCGCACTGTCATATTCAAAATGAGACGCCGCCCCCGGAGTCTGATATACCTGATTATACAAGTATGCCTTCGTACCTAATATCGGTGTGTGATAATGGTAAAACGGATCTATCAAGAAAATAACCCCACCAATAATGGCAAGCACAGATAGTAATCCCACAAAAAATTGTATACAGAACTTTCCTGAACTTATCTTTTGCATCAAAACCCCCAAGATTTTAACTTTAAAAATTAAAATATAAAAATACTGATACTTCCATAAAAGTCATAATACATAAAGCTGCTAAAAAACCATATAAAAACCCGGAACTTCTTTGATTTCGTAAAACTGTTTCATGCGAAGAACGCCCGAAGTTCACAAGCAGCAACGCAGCTGCCAGACCGCCGACACAGAAAAGCGCCGCACACAGCTCATATACTACAACCGGATACGGTATCTGTGAAAGCACCAATTGTGCCCCATCTCCGAGAAAAGCATAATATAAATTCAGATTACTGCCTCCAAAACCTCCTGCCAGCAGACTCATAAGCATCCTTTTTGCGGCTCCGAGACTGTCCGCCCGAAAAACCACCCATGCCAGACTCACAAACAAGAAGGTTGCAAGACGTCCTAATATTTGGGGTAATTTATCAATATATTTTTTGAAGATACGGTACAGCACCAAAGCTACGCCATGCATACATCCCCACAATACAAAATTCCATGCGGCGCCATGCCATAAACCGCTTATTGTAAATACAAGCAGTACATTTATGTACGTCCGATACTTGCCTTTGCGGCTTCCCCCCAGAGGAATATACACATACTTGGTAAAAAAACGGGTCATTGTCATATGCCAGCGGTCCCAAAATTCTTTGATGTTGGCGGCCTTATAAGGGGAATTAAAATTAATGGGAATTTCCAGTCCAAACATTCTACCCAGACCAATTGCCATATCACTGTAACCGCTAAAATCAAAATAAATCTGCAAAGAATAAGAAAGTATGATCAGCAATGCCCCCGGTGTATTCCAGTGAATGGGATAGGTATATCCCAATGTGACTATGCTGCCTAAACGGTCTGCCAGCAAAGTCTTTTTCGCCAACCCAATGATAAAGTATTTCAGCCCGATTTCCATATTATCCGTATGAAAACGCCATCTCTTCTCATCCCTAAGCTGCGGTATCAGCTCTTGATGCAGCACAATGGGTCCTGCGATCAACTGCGGAAAAAAAGATACAAACACACCATAATCCAGTAAAGAATATTTTTCAGCCCCCGTTTGATAACTGTCCGCCAAAAACGAAATCTGCTGAAAAGTAAAAAAACTGATTCCCAACGGCAGAACAATGTCTTTGGTCACAATGTCCGCTCGAAACAGCGCATTGATATTTTCCACAAAGAAATTATAATACTTAAAATAAAATAAAAGCAGCAGGTTCAATGCAATTCCGATACCTAAAAAACTTTTTTTTGCTCTTATGCTTATAGTTTCCCACAGCATCATCCGGTGCAGCAGGTAATTAAAAACAATACTTCCCAAAAGGAGGGCTACATACGAGATATTATAGTATCCGTAAAAAAACAGAGACGCGCCAAGCAAAAACGATTTCGCCCCATTGTGCAGGTTTAAACGATGGAGTCCATAATAACCCAACAGTACAATCGGCAAAAAAAGAAAGATGAATTCTTGAGAATTAAAAAGCATCTCTCTATATCCTCCAATTCCTTATCTTTCGTAATTCTCCGGCAATTACATATTCAGCCGTTCCTTGATCACATACTGGGGAGAGTTGTTCAGACTGATATAAATTCTTCCAATGTATTCTCCGATCAAACCAAGCATGATCATCAGCATGCCGCCAATAAAGACAAGTGCTGCCATCAGGGAACTGAATCCCATTGGCACATTGGGATTGATAAATTTTTTCACAATGGTATAAATGCCGTATCCAAAGCCGCCGCAGGCACATAAAACGCCTATCGTGGTGGCAATCCGCAGGGGCAGTATAGAAAAGGCGGTGAAGCCGTTCATCCACAAATTCAACAGCTTTTTAAGGGTATAGCCGGAACGCCCTGCCAGCCTTTCCCGATGGTCCACCGGTACATTGGCAATGTTCTTGGTGGCCCGCAGTACCAATCCAATGACATAGGGATAGGCGTTCTCATACCGTATCATGTCGTCCACAATATATCTTTTTACTGCAAAATAACTGGAAACATACAGTTCCCTTGGCTTTCCCAGCATCGCTCTCGTCATCAAGTCATTCATTCTGCTTCCCAGATTACGGAACAGAGAATGCTTTTTATGGGCATAACTGGCATAGACTGCATCATAACCCTCTTCCAGCTTTTCCAAAAGCTTACCTGCCTCATCAGCCGGCGTCTGTCCGTCGTCATCCAGACACACCACGTATTCTCCCACCGCCTGGCGCAGCCCGGCCATCAGCGCCGCATGCTGTCCGAAATTTTTGGCAAAATCAATTCCTTTCACATGGGGCTTTTCACTACAAAGCTTTCGAATGATTTCAAAGGTATTATCCGGTGAGCAGTCATTTACCAGTATGATCTCATACTCATACCTTCCCAGCCCCGCCATTGTGTTTTCTATTTCTTCCACTACCCCGCAAATCGTAGCCACTGAGCGGTAGCAGGGAATTACAAAACTGACCTTCTTCATTGTCATTCCTCACTTCTCGTTAATCACTGCCATCAACACGATATCCCGATAAATCCCATCAATACAGACATCGTCTTTCAAATAGGCTTCCCTTTGAAACCCTGCCTTTTCATAGCTGCCAAGCGCTGCGGCATTGTCGGCAAACACCCGCAGAAAGAGTTTGTGCAGCCCCAGTTCCTCAAAAGCATACCGTATCATCAGCTTGGCTGCCAAGGTGCCGATCCCACGTCCCCTCGCATTTTCCTCTCCGATAAAAATACCGTATTCGCCTTTGTGATGAGCATGATCGATATCCCTGATATAAACAGAGCCAACCGGATTGTCTTGTTGGCGCTCTCCGTCCGGGTTTGTATGCTCGCAGATGATCATCTGCACGACCCGCCCTGTTTTTACCATGGTTTCCACCCATCGTTCATGGGACTGCCTTGTAAAAAGTTCCCTATAGATAAAATTTGTTCTGACCGCGTCTCTGTTTCTCCAGCCTATGATCAGATCGGTATCATCCTCCGTCATAGGCCGCAGGAAAATACTGCTTTCTTCATAAATCCTGCCCATAAGATTACTCATCCTAATAATAAAATTCACTGTCCCACACATCCACGCCGCTGTCCTGAAATACCTGATGCAGCCTGTCGCGCAGCTGTTGTTTCGTCACACCCTTTTTCAAAATAACCTGCAAAAATCCGCCGCCTCCCGCTCCGGCAATGAACCTGCCCGCGATCAAATCTTCGCAGATACGGAAAATCTGCTCGATACAGGTATTACTGGAACCTGCATCCAGCTGCTTGGAAATTTCCCAGTGTTCATTTAACAGTATAGCCAACTCGTCTATATTGCCCTTTTCCAATTCAAATCGCATCAACGCAGCAATGCGCTGCATCTTATACAGGGCCTCCAGACTCTCTTTCCGGTTGCCAATGTAATTACCCACTACATCCCGCAGCAGATTCCGGGCCAATCGCCGCTGTCCCGTATAAATCAAGGCAAATCTCTCCTGTAACTCTGCTCTAGCTCTTTCAGACATGGATATCCGCTCTACTTTGATGTGCTGTGCCAGTCCGGGATCCGTTGTCATGTATTTGATTCCGGGGGTAATGCCTCCTACCTGGTCCTGCCAGCCGCCTCCCGTACTCATGATCTGCTCCATACAGAGGACAATCTCATATACGGCATCGTCGGATATGGCTTCTCCCATCAGTTCGAAAAGCGCCTTCACACAGGCTCCTGCCAGAATGCTGCTGGTTCCCAGCCCGGACCCCTTGGGAATACCGATTACCTGAGTGGAAATAAACAGTCCGCCCCCCAGCCGCTTTAATATATCCTGCAGGCTGACATTTTCCGGCTTTTGTATTGCAGTCCAGCCATCTTCCACATCCGGCATCGGCACCACTCCACAGGCCAGTAACGCAGCCTTATGTAGTGCAAAAGCATCATAGGGATTATGACAATCCCAAATTTCAGAAAGAGCATATATTTCCCCAAAGGCGCCTATATCCTCACTGGCCACTTCGATTTTCAATTCTTCTATTTTGCGTACGGTCACCTGAACCGGAAAGATTCCGTTCAGCTTTATGGCTGCGTTTACGACGGTACCTCCGTTTTCCAGACAATGGGGCGGCGTATCGCTCCAGCCGCCTCCCCAGTTGACTCTGACCGGCAGTTCTACATGCGCCTCCCCGCGCTTGATCACAAGATTATTCCGATAACAAACATTCTCTCTTCCACTTTCGTAGACAGCATTTCGGATAGCTCCAAAGCAGGCCTCCTCATATACTTCATAGGCCAGTCCCCGCATACGGGCTTCTTCAGCCAGCAGATAGTAAATCCGCATCGCTATCGAAAATTCCGCAGTTTCCGCCATGTTTTGAAGCTGCCTGCGCTGAATTTCCGTCATCCCTTTCTTTCCGAACACTTTAAGCGCATCTTCCCAATAGAGACCGCCGCAAAGAGCCTTGACTGCCTTTCGGACCTCTATCTGCTCCTGCAGCTGCAGCTTCCGGTAAAAACCCGCATTGGCATCCGCACGGTTGAAGCTCTCGCAAAGACTGATCTTTTCCTGAGAAAGCCACCATTCTTTTTCCCGGACAGAAGCACATCCCTGCATCATCCGTCTGGCTATTAATGCCGCGTTTACTGCCTCCTCCATGGTATCGGCAATCGGATAAACTGCCGCCTCCCACAAAGGAGTTTCCTCCCCAACCTCTTTCAGAATCGTTCCGCTCATCAGCTGACCGCAAGACTCCTTGGGATTATCCTCCACACCATAAGATCTGACTACATATCTGCCGTCCTGCAGGCGCATACCATGCAGCACGGTGCCTGAGGGCACCGCAGCCTTAGGCTGTAGTTCCACGCCGCTTATCACGCTGCCGGAACCAATCCGGACCCCGGCCTGAATGATGCTGTCTTCCAGATAGACATCCGCACCTATCTGAGCGCCTTCCTCAATCAAACTGTTGTGCGCGGCATAAGTATCACAGGAAGCATTGCTGCCCACCTGCTTCGCCCAACCCAGGAAACAATAGTCCTCCACTTCTTTGGTTACCAGTTTTACCAATTCGCCGGTGGTGCCAAAATGAATAAACTCCGCCGGCGTCAGGCTGAGCAGCCGTAAGCCAAATTCCGAAATAGCTTCCCAAATAGCGCTCCTGCATGCATACAGTTCCTCGCATGCTTCACCTTCGCCCGCTTCTTTATAGTAATCTTCCAAAGTCGCTTCCGTTGCCAGCGGATAGAGGAAATCTCCGTAAAAACTGAGCCGCACGGTTTCATTTACATACTGTTTAAATTTATCTTCCTCCACCTGCCCATTCGTGCTGATGAGGGAAAAGAGCGCCTGCATCAGATCCACATCCAGTGCCACGGCTCCGGTATCCAGATCCACCAGCCCGCTGCCGTTGACAGCCCCATAGCTTTTCAGCTGACTTTCCGATTGTTTATGGAGAAATCTTTTAACATAATCTTTGCCGTCGTTTAAAAAGACCCCGTGATCTTTGCCTATGGAAACAGGCTCCTTAATGGACAGGGCCGCAGCACCGCTAAAAGAAAAATCGATCTGCAGAGGATTGAACAAAAGCAGCACATCCCCCGAGAGCACCAGCATACCCTCTTTCAATCTGCCGGCCACCCCTGCCATACTGATGATAAACTCATCAAAGAGTGTGGAATTCCTTCCATCAGGCAGCTTGCGGGGCACCGGTGAAAAAAGCTTCCCACAGACACTGTACTGAGGCACTCTCTTGCTGTCACCGCCGGAATGAATCACCAGAACGCGCTTTCCCGCAAAAGGATTTGTATTTTCCCCTCCCTGTGCATCCTTTGCTATATAGCAGAGCACATTCAGGGTAGCGCCGCCACTTCCCACCCGTTTCCCTTCAGGGTCCGAAAGCACCTCATATTTTGTATGTGCCGATAAATATCCCTCATTTAAACGGTAAGCTATCTGTTCCCTGTAAACCTCTGCCTGTGCTTCATTGGAGGCGGTCAGGATCACATAGTCCCATTTGATATAATGCGCACTCTCAAGACTCTTTTCATACGCTTCATAACAGTCCTGATAGCTTTGTTGCAAAAACATATGCTGCATAGCATGTCCCTCTCTTTAAGACCGCTTTATATAAACTAATACCCTTTTCTCTGTGTCAGTTGTTCCATGACTCTGTTCATTCGATACTCAAAGTCCTTCCTGTCCTTCCAGTTCAGCTCTCCTAAAATCATTCCCGCAAAGAAAGCCTGTACCGCTGCCAGTTCCAGAAATCCGCTGACGATCAGAGTCGGAAAACGCAGTACCAATCCGGTTGAAAAGTATTCTAACAGTACGGGAATGAAAAGGACGAGTGCTATCGCTGTCAGCAATAAGCTGATAAGTCCGAAAAAGCCAAACGGCCGATAGGTCTTAAATAACTGCAGGATCTTCCATAATACTTTAATACCGTCGGAGTAAGTATTCAGCTTGGAAGTGCTTCCTTCGGGCCTGTCCCTGTATTCTACTATGACATTGTCCACTTGCATCCGATAATTTACCGCATGAATCGTCATTTCCGTTTCAATCTGAAACCCCTCGGAAAATACAGGAAAAGTTTTCACAAACCCATAGCTGAAAGCACGGTAACCCGTCATGATGTCTTTGATATTCGAATGAAAGAGACTGTTGATGGTTCCCCGGACTAAGCTGTTTCCAAAATTGTGGAAAGGCCGTTTGTTTTCCGTAAAATAAGTGGAAGAGAGCCTGTCTCCCACCACCATATCCGCATGATATTCAAGCACCCGCTCCGTCATTTTCCGAGCACAGTCAAGGGGATAGGTATCGTCACCATCCAGCATCAGATAACATTCCGCGTCAATCTCCCGAAACATCCGCCGCACCACATTGCCTTTGCCCTGCTTATATTCATGGCGTACCACGGCGCCTGCGGCTTTGGCCAGTTCCACCGATTTATCCACGGAATTATTGTCGTAGACGTAGATGACTGCATCGGGCAGCGCTTCTTTTGCTTCTCTGATTACCTTTTCGATGGTTTTTTCCTCATTGTAGCAGGGTATCAGCACCGCTATTTTATCCATTTCCTTTCATCCTGTCCCTTCATTTACTTATCAACCAATCCCAGCAGATAATCCGCCGAAACATGATAGTACTCGCATAAAACCAATAAACACCTGATAGGCATTTCATTGATTCCCCGTTCATATCTGGAATACATCGTCTGTGAAGTTCCAAGCACCTCTGCGATCTGCTGCTGCGTCTTATCATGATCCTCCCGCAGATTTCTCATTCGAATCACATAATCCATATCTTTACCACACTAACGCTTTTTTAAAAGTCTAACATAGTAAAAATATTTCATATGTTTTTAGTAAAAATATTTACTAATATCTTCCATACAGTATAACACAGAACTTTACGTTCTGCCAGCCCCGTATTTTGCATTGTAAATTGACTATATTTCAAATCTTTGTTATTCTGTTCTCAGAATAATCCGGAGGCATAACAATGCTGTTTAACTCATATATTTTTATTTTTATTTTTTTACCTCTTGCACTGATCGGTTATTTTTTACTGAACTATGCAAAATGTTATGAAGCGGGTAAACTCTTTTTAATAGGTATGTCCCTGTGGTTCTATGCATATTTTCATTTATCCTACCTATGGATACTTCTCGCAAGCGTCACGCTTAACTATATCTGCCACCTGTTGTTAGTACGCAGGTTCCATACCCGGTTTACTGCTTTTTCCGGCATTCTATTAAATATCGGCATTCTATACTATTTTAAATACTTTGATTTTGTTGTGGAGAATATCAATTATCTGACCGGCGCACATATTACCCTCAGTAAAGTCCTGCTGCCTTTGGGAATCAGTTTTTTTACATTTCAGCAGATTGGCTTTTTAGCGGACACGGCCAAGGGCAAAGTAAACAGACAAAAGCTTACTGATTACGCTCTCTTTGTCACCTTTTTCCCCCAGCTCATTGCAGGTCCCATTGTCAGCCATGAAGAAATGATCCCCCAGTTTGGCGATGTCTCTAAAAAGCAGCTTTCTGCAGAGAATTTCTACCTGGGACTTCGAATTTTTATACTGGGTCTGGGCAAAAAGGTATTGCTTGCAGACACTTTTGGACAGGCAGTAAACTGGGGTTTTCAGAATTATACGGAACTGGACGGATTTAACACCTTCCTTGTAGCGCTTTTTTATACTTTGCAGCTTTATTTGGATTTCAGCGGCTACTGTGATATGGCAAGGGGTATCGGCAGAATGTTCAATATCCAAATCCCCGTTAATTTCCTCTCGCCCTATAAATCGGCTAATATTCTGGAATTCTGGGACAGATGGCATATCAGCCTAACCCGTTTTTTTACCAGATATGTCTATATTCCCTTAGGCGGAAGCCGCAAAGGCTCTCTGCGCACCTGTCTCAATGTGCTGCTGGTTTTCTGTATCAGCGGGCTCTGGCATGGTGCGGGTTGGACTTTTTTACTATGGGGTCTGCTGCATGGCGTGCTCTCTGTATTGACCAGACTGTGGCATATGTTTAAATCCCGTTTTATTCCCCATGCACTGACCAAGGCACAGCCCTTTTTAAGGCCATTCTGCATTCTATTAACTTTTCTTTTTCTGATATATGGCTGGACGCTGTTTCGGGCAGAATCCATTGCCCAGGCAAGCTATATGATAAGGAATATGCTTACATTTCACGGAGTCAGTATACATACAAGACTAACCGGATTTTTCCAACTTCATGAGTTCTGGTACATTATTAAAATTATACATTTGGATGCACTGCCCTATGCTTCCTGCTACTGTATGATTGGCATGACGGTTACCGCATTAGTTCTTATTTTCGGCTGCCGCAACCTGTACGAAAGCGAAAAAATACATAGACCGGGACTTCTAAGTACCCTAAGTCTGGCAGTACTGTCGGTGTGGTGCGTACTCTCCATCTCCGGAGTCAGCACCTTCCTATACTTTAATTTCTGATCACTTTATAAGGAGTAAGTATCCATGAATAAAAAGTACAAAAGATATATACTCATTTTTTTCATATCGTTTTTTCTGATGAGTTGTATTTCTGCTTCAATTGTGATTGTTGTGGATCCTTTTTTTCAATATCACAAACCTTTAGACGGAATCTACTATACTATTGACAACCCCATCAGTCAAAATCCCGGAATCGCTAAAAATTTTGATTATGACAGTGTGATTCTGGGTTCTTCCATGACGGTAAATTTTGATACTGATCTTTTTACCCAGGTCATGGAACTAAATACCGTAAAGCTCTCCTATAACGGCGCCTACCCCAAAGACATTGATAATATTATGAGTCTGGTGGTAGAGAGCCCTAATCAGGTCAGCCATATCTTTCTGGGTATTGATATCTACACCTACAAAGCCCCTTACGGTATTACTGCCTATGGAATTCCTAATTACTTATATGATAACTCCTATTTTAACGATATTTTTTATATTTTGAACAAAGACGTACTGTTAGATTATGTTCTGGCCCCTCAGATCAAACGGGAAGGCACGCCTATTAACCAAGCTTACTGGTCATGGCCTTATATGATCTACAGCGCCGCGTCGGTCTTTGAATTCTATGAGCGGCCTACTGTTTTTGAAGAATCTCTGCCGGAAGACATCTATCAACACAATATTGAGGATAATCTGCAAAATTGTATCCTTCCCTATATTGAATCTATGCCGGACACCGAATTTACCATATTTTTCCCTCCTTATAGCATCCTGTACTGGTACAGCCGCTATGCGGACGGCAGCCTGAATGCTGAACTGGCAGGGGAAAAACAGATTATTGGAGAACTGCTTGCCCATCCTAATGTAAGCGTATACTATTTTCAAAATCAATATGACTTTATTACTGACTTGAACAACTACACCGACTATACGCACTATACTCATGAAATGAATGATCAAATGACTCTATGGTTTGCAGAAGAAGATTGTCCCTATGAATTGACTACGGAAAATTATGAGGCGGTTTTAAATGAAATGAAAAGCTGGCTGTCCGAACGTGATTTTGAGAGTTATCTAACCGCTCAATGACTTCTCATATTAGCTTATTTATATTTCTGCCTAAAATAAAAGGCCGCCGTAAGATTACTTACGGCAGCTCTTTTTACTTTTCTAAATCTAAATTTTTAAGTAATTCCCGAATCTGTTCCACCGATAACCATTCGGTATTGTTACCGGAGCTGTAGGAAAATCCTTCTTCAACTTTTTTACCGGTGGGCACCGCCTTACGGCTCTCGCTCCATACCATCTGTGGATATACTATAAAGTGTTTGTCATACTCGTATGTAGTCAGGGAATCTTCCACGGTCACCATGATCTCATGCAGCTTTTCGCCTGCTTTTATACCAATCTCCGGCATTGCACAGCCGGGGCACATAGCCTGAGCCAAATCCGTAATCTTAAAAGACGGAATCTTGGAAATAAAGGTTTCCCCTCCTTTCGCCTCCTCTAACGCCTTAATGACCAACTCCACTCCCTGCTGCAGGCTGATCCAGAAGCGGGTCATGCGATAGTCGGTAATGGGCAGTTCCGTTTTCCCCTGTTTTAAGAAATTATGGAATAAGGGAATAACGGAGCCCCTGCTGCCGGCCACATTTCCATACCTGACAATGGAAAAACAGATATCCTTATTACCTACATAAGCATTGGCCGCAATAAAGAGTTTGTCCGATACCAACTTGGTACCACCGTACAAATTGACCGGATTGACAGCCTTATCCGTAGAGAGGGCCACCACTTTCTTTACTCCGGTATCCAGAGCGGCATCGATCACATTCTGAGCTCCGTTGATATTTGTCTTAATAGCCTCTGCCGGATTATACTCACAGGCAGTTACATGTTTTAATGCTGCAGCATGGATAACATAATCCACGCCTTCCAGGGCCCTTTTCAGTCTTTCCTTATCTCTGACATCTCCGATAAAAAACCGAAGCTTGTCCGCATACTGTTTGAACTCATTCTGCATGATGAACTGTTTAAATTCATCTCTGGAATAGATAATGATCTTCTTCGGATCATAATGTTCCAATACATATGTTGTAAACGCCTTACCAAAGGAACCTGTTCCTCCGGTAATCAAAATCGCTTTATTATTTAACATAATAACCTCCCGGACTTTGTATCACTTCCGATATAGTATACCATCTATGTTTAAAAAAGTCACTACGGAATTCCCGTAGGAAAAGGCACTTTGCACAGATAAACTTCTTTACAAGGTAAACTTGTTTACCTTATTCATCATGGTTTTCCTGCTTCAGGGCAGTGATCTGATTTTCCTCCACTCCCTCCGTGCTGTCCGGCCACAGAAGCACTTTTACCGTCAATAACATCAGCTTTAAATCCAGCCAGACGGAATAATTTTCGATATAGGTCAAGTCCAACTTCAGCTTATCGTAGGGCGTGGTATTGTACTTACCGTATACCTGCGCATAACCTGCCAATCCTGCTTTCACTTTCATGCGGTAGCAAAACTCCGGCATGATCTCCTGATACCGGGCAATGATCTCCGGCCGTTCCGGTCTGGGACCGATAAAGGACATATCACCTTTTATGATATTGATAAGCTGGGGCAGTTCGTCCAGTCTGACCTTACGGATGAATTTCCCCACCGGAGTAACACGGGAATCCCCTTTGGAAGCCAGCCTTGCAACTCCGTCCTTTTCCGCGTCCACTCTCATACTGCGGAACTTCAATATTTTAAACTCTCTGCCTTCCGCCGTACACCGCACCTGCTTATACAGTATAGGACCGCCGTCATAGAGCTTTACCGCCAATGCGGTCAGCAGCATGAAGGGAGATGCAACAACAAATAAAATCAGCGAAAAAATCAAATCAATGCAACGCTTTATAAAACGCTGTTCTATGGTAAGGGAATACTCTCTGGTCAGTAGCAGGGGCGTATCAAAAAGATGCAGTTCCTCTGCTCCTTTCAAAATCACGTCGGGAATCTTGGGCATAATGTAAGTACGAATGGACTGCCCGTAGCAGAATTTTAAAATCTGGTTTCTGCTCTCTACGGTAATATCCCAAAGTACCACCGCATCATATCGTTCCAGCGCTTCCCTGCGTATGGCGTCTATCCCTTCCCTGATATGCATGCACTTGCATACTTCAAACTTATCCTTCCGGCTTTTAAACTTCTCCAAAATATCTTTAATGGGTCTGTCCCCATGTATTAATAAAAGCTTTCTGGGCGGAAAAATATTCTTATACAACAAGCTGGATATATTGATCCATATAATGATCCAGAATGCCTGCAGTACCAGCATACTCACATAGGAGGGCACATGAAAGAACTGCCGTACCATCAAAGAAATCTGGCCGTAAGTGATCACACCCACGATCAAGGTTGACAGCAGCTGGGAAAAAATAATTTCGACATTTTTTAAATAACCAATCCGCATACTGCCGTACATATTGGAAAAGAAGAACAATAAGACCCCATAAATGGCAATCATCAGCCAGTGTCCTCTCTCCCAAAATTTCAGGTATACACTGACGCTTTCATAATAGCTCGTATACCAGTAGTAAGCATAGATGCCTATCTGTCCAGCCAGGCAAATGCACGATAAGCACAACAGAATCAGCCGCTTAAAGGATTCCAATTTACGCAATTTTAAGACCTCATCCTTCTGTTAAATTTGCATTCTCTATCGTTTCAGTATATCATAAGACAAAATATCCAGCAATGTAAAATACCCTATAATCTTCTCTTCACTGCCCGCACTGCCCAGAAGCAGAAATTGTACGCGCTATAAGGAATGGAGAGCCCTTCCGCCTTTCGATACAGGTTCCAGATGCGGCGCAGCGCTTCCAACTTATTGGCGGACAGCGAACCGCCCACTCTCCTGTAACGAACCAGATTTTCATTCAAACCATAGGCCGTATACCCCTGACGCAATATGCGAAACCAGAGAGCCGTATCTTCACTTTTGATCATAGGCATATGAAGCTGCTCTTTTGGAATTTTCTCCGTATCAAACATAACGGTGGATGTAAAAATAGTAGTATTTTTTAACGCCTGTTTATAGGAAAGAGAAATCGGTACCTTTACCACCCTTCCCATTCCCACGCCGTTTTCATCCGCGAATTCATACCCCGTAAAAGAGAAGGCCGCTTCTTTTTCCTGCATAAAAGCAAGCTGCTTTTCCAACTTTTCCTCGCTCCACAGATCGTCTGCGTCCAGATAGGCAATATAGCGTCCCGAAGCCTCTTTGAGGCCCTTATTTCTGGTCTGTGCAGCACCGCTGTTTTCCTTGATAAACAACCGGATACGCTCATCCGGTTCTTTTTTAAGCATAGCTTCTATCACCTGTCTGCCCGCATCAGTAGAACCGTCATCCACCAACAAGAGTTCCCAATTTGCATAGGTCTGGCGCTTGATGCAGCTTATCGTTTCCAATATATATTTTTCTGCATTGTATACCGGTACAATAATGCTGATTGTATCCTTCACTTTCCGTACTCCTTATTGTAATTCGTAGATCAGGTAAGGCAGACGGGTCGTATCGCTCTCCCTGTATGCCTCCTGCTCTGCCAGCGCCTCCGCCAGTGCCTCATCATAACGTTCATAAGAGAATATCAGATAATGATAGCCTGCTTCCGCACAATAGTTTAAGAAATCCGCCTCTGCAAACTTAGCCTGTTCCTCATTTTCCCACAGATTCAAGCCGCTGTTGATCCAATCATGGAGCAACAGCATTTCTTCATCATAAGCATCATAAAGATAAGCCGACAGTTCCGGTTCATAAAGGTCCCTGCCATAGGGAAGGAGCAGATGTCCGTTATAGATTCTTGCCCATGAACTCACCTCATCCGGTGCAAGCAAATAGATAAAATCATCTTTTGGAATATCCAGAAAGGTAAGAATTTCCGCTTCTTTAGGCAGTCCGTCCATGCGAGTTCTTTCCCCGGTCACCCTTTTTCCCAAAGAAAATGTGCCGCAAATACATAATAACGCCGCGAATGCTGCCAGAAGAAGTATCTCATACAATCCTTCTCTTTTCTTGCTCAAAACCGGCTTCCGCTCTCCTTCGGCACGGATAAGAGCCATCATTATCTTTGTTTCTGCCAGCACCATACTATAGGCCAGTAATGCCGTCAGCGGGAGCAGCCTCCATATATTTTCATTCCCGTAAAACGCGGTTTGATAACGTATCAGCAGTTCCGCCGTCGGGGGAATCAGAAGCAACAGCAGCATTGCCAGGGAAAACCGCACAAATTCTTTATACTTCCGTTTCTCCCCCAGCCATATAAACAGAAGCGCCGCCATAAACAGCGTCAAATACTGTCCGTCCAACCGCACCATCACTTTTCCCTCCTGTTCCACTGAAGCGATAAAAGTCGGATGCATCCATAAAGCACTGCCGTCACTGCCGTATATCCCAATCCGTAAAAAGTCCATACCATACAGACCTCAGCCAGCAGACACAACACCACGCCTTTCCATCTGCCCCTCAGACAGCATAACAGCGCATAGGGCAGAATAATGCCCGTTCGGAAAGCCTCGCCTTGAAAACCACCAAAGAAGAGCGAGTAACCGTCCATAGGACGGCTGTAAGCGCCAAACTGATAAATAAACACCGCAAAGAGCAGGAAAAGCATTCGCTTTTTCCCTTCTTTCGGAAACAGATATTCCGCCCAACCCAGATACACCGTATAACTTAACAACAATACGATACCCGGCGCCACGCTATAGCAAATCGTCATAGCAGAAAGCCCCGTCCATCTGCAGACAGACGCAAACAAGGTGGGCAGCACCAGTATCTTCAACCGCATCGGCATACCTACGTCAAAGGCTTGTCCCGTCAGAGGATTTACCTCATAGATACTGTCAGAAGCCAGCATGGTCTGTACAATTTCCCCCGTGATATCATACTTTAAATAGGGTGTTTGTATCCAGTAGTACCATACGATCTGCAATATGATCATAATCCCCGGCAATATGACCCATCCGGGATAAGTCTTCCATAATTTGCTAAAAAATATCTCTTCCTGCCCGGTAAAGCGCTCTCCCCGTTTTCGGCGCAGAAATACCGTTCCCGCTTTCCAGAGGATTCCTAGCGCCAGAAGCACCGCAAATACGGTGGAACAGACTCCAAACGGCAGCTTCAATAAAAGCGCCGTTAAATGTGCAGCTTCCGCCATTCCAATTACGATCAGGCAGCTCTCTATTACTTTGTCCGGAACCGTTTTCCGCATATTTTCCAACACTTTTCGCCTCCACCGGTATTCTTCCCAATTTTACCATATTTTTCAAAGAAGTACAATGTAATACAGCAGGAAGAATTCTTCCTGCTGTACCGTATCAGCCGCATCTAACAACAGCGTGTCTGTTTTCCTATTCCTTGATGCTAATTACTTTGCCTTAATATCTAAACGTATTTTATCCGCTACTCTCGCAATGTATTCACTGTTAGTCGGTCTCGGCCTGCCATCCTGCAGAGAATAGCCAAAAAGCTTGGCAAAAGTCTGGGCGTTCCCCCTGTTCCATGAAATCTCTATTGCGTTACGTATTGCTCGTTCCACTTTCTGGTCGGTTGTCTTATAGCGTCTCGCAATGGCAGGATACATCAGTTTTGTTACACTGGTAACCACTTCCGCATCTTTTTCAGTCATCATTATAGCGTCTCGCAGATAATAGTAACCCTTCAGATGAGCCGGAACCCCTATATCGAGCATTACTTCCGTGGTATAGATTTCCAAATCTATATCATTTATTGCAGCAATATCCATTCACTAACTCCTTTCTGTGAGCATGTGCGCTGCTTTTCATGCGGCTGCACTTATATCCTAGCATAACTTAAAGAACTAGAAAAGAGATTTCCTTGCCCAAGAACTTGTTACAACTCCTCCTTTATCAGATAAATCGGCCTTCGCTTAACCTCCATATATGTTTTTGCCAGATACTGTCCCACAATGCCGAGACAGAAAAGCTGCACACCGCTGATCAACGACATGATACAGACCAAAGAAGGCCAGCCGGATACCGGATCCCCAAATATCAGCGTGCGGACTACTATAAATACAATAAGGATGAACGCCAGTACACAAAACAAAACTCCCATAACCGCCGCAAAGGAAAGAGGCGCCGTGGAGAAAGCGGTTATCCCGTCAATAGAATACCATAACAGCCCCCAGAAACTCCATTTGGTTTCCCCTTTGAGTCTCTCCACATTCTCAAATTCCAGCCACTTAGTCTGAAATCCCACCCAGCCGAAAATTCCCTTGGTAAAGCGGTTATACTCCGGCATAGCCAGTATGGCATCCACCATCTGTCTGGTCATCAGCCGATAATCTCTTGCGCCGTCCATAATCTCTGTTCTGGATATCCGCTTCATCAGCCGGTAAAACCTCCGGGCAAAGAAGGAACGTATGGGAGGCTCCCCCTTACGGCTCACCCGCCTGGTAGCTACCGAATCATAGCCCTGCTCTATATAGGAAAGCATCTCCGGCAGTAAAGCGGGAGGATCCTGCAGATCAACATCCATGATCACAACATAATCCCCTTTGGATTTCTGCATTCCTGCATACATGGCAGCCTCTTTCCCAAAATTTCGGGAAAAAGAGAGCAACCGCACCCTGTCATCCTTTTGATGCAGTTTTTTTACCTCTTTTACGGTTTCGTCCTTCGAACCGTCATCCACATAGAGAATTTCCCAAGTCAATCCCTTCTCTTTCAGACAGTTTTCATTCTTTATAAATTCCTCATAGAAAAAAGGAACATTTTCCTCTTCGTTATAACAAGGCACAATTACGCTTAACAGTTTCATTTTCAGCCTTTCCCTTCCTGCCCGTTTTGCTACAGGTACTTCTCTTTACCGTCTGCTTCCAGCATCTCCACCAATCTCTTGACTTCCTGCGCTTTCTCCTTAGAGCAGACCAAAACGGCATCTTCCGCCTCCACGATAATCAAGTTTTTCACACCCGCGGCTGCAATCAACTTATTTTTAGAATAGCAGATTGTGTCCTCCGTGTCCATTAAAACATGACTTCCTACGCTTACATTGCCCCCCGCATCCGCATCGTGCAGCAAAGCAATGGCATCCAGACTTCCCACATCATTCCAGCCGAAACTGCCTTCCAGCATCACCACATTGTCTGCCCGCTCCATAATACCGTAATCAATGGAGAGTTTAGGAATGCGGGGATATATCTCTGCCAGAACCCGCTCCTCTTCTTCGGTTCCCATGGCCTCTCCGATCGTCCTCAGACAATCGTATATATCCGGCAGCAGCTTTTGAAAGGCATGTAGAATAACGGAAGCCTTCCAGATAAATATACCGCTGTTCCAGAAATAACAGCCCTCATGCAGATATTGCTTTGCCACCGTTTCCGAGGGCTTTTCCACAAATTCCTCTACTATGCGGTATCCGTCTTTCTCTGTGCCACTCTTTATATAACCATAACCGGTGGCCGGATAGGTGGGCGTTATGCCTATCGTAACCAGACAGTCATTGTTTTCCGCCAATGCCACGCCCTTTTCCAGCGTCCGGGAATAGAGAGATTCCTGACGGATATAATGATCCGACGGCACAATACAAAGAATACCGTCCCCATATTTCTGCAGGACTTCCATGGCTGCATACCCGATGCAGGCTGCGGTATTGCGGGCTGCCGGCTCTTTTAGGATATGGTCTTTCTTGATTCTCCCCTGCATCAGTTCCGCCGTTTTTTCTGCATAGAGCGTATTGGTGACCACATAAATATTTTCCTTCGGCACAACCTGCGTCAGTCTGTCGAAGGTTTCATTTACCAGTATATCCCGGCCCGTTAAATTTAAAAACTGCTTGGGCTGCGCCTTGCGGCTCAAAGGCCAGAAGCGTGTGCCTCCGCCTCCGGCCATTATGATTCCGTATACTTTCATACAGCGTTCATCCGTATCCCTTCACTCTTTCAATAATACTCCTAAATAATCCTATAACCGGGCCTGTTCCGTATTTTCACAAAACCACTTATAGGCCAGCCGGATTCCCTCCTGCAGTTCCACTCTATGCCGCCATCCCAGATCGTGGAGCCTACTTACATCCGTGAGTTTTCTGGGCGTCCCGTCCGGCATGGCGCTGTTCCACCTGATCTCTCCGGTATAACCTATTACCTGCCGCACTGTTTCCGCCAGTTCCTTAATGGAAACTTCCTGTCCCGTACCGATATTTACGTGCTGCTCTCCGTCATAGTGCTCCAGCAAAAAAATACAGGCATCCGCCATATCATCCACATACAAAAACTCCCGCATCGGAGTTCCTGTTCCCCACAGTTCCACCGAGGGTGCATTCATTTTTTTCGCCTCGTGAAATTTGCGGATCATCGCCGGCATGACATGAGAGCCCTGCAGCTCGTAATTGTCCTCCGGACCATACAGGTTGGTAGGCATGCAGCTGATAAAATTATCACCGTACTGCCGCTTAAAGAATTTACACATCTCAAGGCCCGCTATTTTAGCAATGGCATAGGCTTCGTTCGTTTCCTCCAGCGGCCCGCCAAGCAAGGCTTCCTCCGGGATCGGCTGCGGCGCCATCCGGGGGTAAATACAGGTACTGCCCAAAAACAGTAGTTTTTTTACCTGATAATCATGTGCACATTTGATCACATTGCACTGTATCTGCATATTTTCATAAGCAAATTCTGCCGGTGCCGTGCTGTTGGCATGGATGCCTCCCACTTTGGCCGCGGCCAATATCACAATATCCGGGCGTTCTGTTTCAAAAAAAGATCTTACATCGGCCTGCTCCGTCAAATCCAGTTCTGCATGTGTTCTGCCCACCAAATTCGTATAACCCTTTTCCTTCAGCCTGCGGACAATGGCGCTGCCCACCAGACCTCTGTGTCCAGCAACATAAATTTTATCTGGTTTCTCCATCTTCATCTACATACCCTTCTGTATATTCTTTGCAAGTCATTCCTGTAATTGCTTTTAAATCCGCCTCCATCATCATCCTGACCAGTTCTTTAAACCCCGTGTTGGCATGCCAGTTCATCTGCTCCTTAGCCTTACGGGCATCCCCCCACAGTTCTTCCACTTCAGCAGGACGATAATATGCGGGATTCACATCCACAAACAGGCGTCCGCTTTTTGCGTCATAGCCCTTCTCCTCTGCACCTCGTCCTTCCCAACGGATGGAAATATTCAGATTTCCAAAGGCCTCTTCCACAAACTCTCTTACGGTGTGGGTTTCTCCGGTAGCCAGCACATAATCCCCCGGAGCTTCCTGTTGCAGCATCAGCCACATACCCTGCACATAATCCCCCGCAAAGCCCCAGTCCCGTTTCGCATCCAAATTTCCCAAAGAGAGCTTTTCCTGCCTGCCTGCTATAATACCTGCGATGGCCAGTGTAATCTTACGGGTCACAAAATTTTCTCCCCTTCTGGGCGATTCATGATTAAAAAGAATCCCATTGCAGGCAAACATGTTATAAGACTCCCTGTAATTGACGGTTATCCAATAGGAATACAATTTTGCGGCGCCATAAGGACTTTTAGGGTAGAACGGCGTCCTTTCACTCTGGGGTGCTGTCCCCGGTATCCCGCCAAAAAGCTCGGATGTAGACGCTTGATAAAACCTGCATTCTCCGCCCCAGATCCGCAAGGCTTCCAAAAGCCGCAGAGTACCCAGACCGGTAGTTTCGGCCGTATATTCCGGCACTTCAAAGGAAACACCCACATGGGATTGTGCAGCCAGATTGTATACCTCCTCCGGCCGGATTTCCGTTACCAATCGGAGCAGACAGCTGGAATCCGTCAAGTCCCCGTAGTGTAAAAAGAAATTCTCTTTATAGACATCTGTCTGTAAAATCCCTGCCAGCCTGTCCAAGTTTTCCAAACTATGCCGCCGAATCAATCCATGCACCTCGTAACCCTTTTCCAATAAAAATTCTGCCAGATAAGAGCCGTCCTGCCCTGTTATACCCGTAATCAGCGCTCTTTTTTTCATCATTTCCAAATTTTTCATTTTCAACCTCCTCAAAAGCCGCAATTCGTAAATCTTTATATGGTGTGGTTTGAAATAGATTTCATTGTAAAATACTACTATTTTAACTATTTTCAAAATCAGTATACTATTGTATAATAGCCTTATCAATTCACTTTATTGCTTATTAATTGCAAAATATTGCTATTTTATTGGGAGAATTCCATGTCCGATTCCGCTTCAAAACGTATATTGAAAACGCCTTCCGCCTATACCAAGGCACATTACTTATATGTGCAGGAAGTAGGTACCTTGAAAAGTCTAAATCCCCATATCAGCAGACGCGAACATTTAGAATCTTTTTTATTTTTTATCGTGACGGAGGGCTGTGGTTCCGTGGTGTTGGAAAATACCCGCTATGCCCTGCATACCGGCGACTGTGTGTTTATTGATTGCAGGACTCCCTACTCCCATGAGAGCAGCATGGAGGCTCCCTGGTCTCTGATGTGGGTACATTTTCACGGTTCCCAGGCTGCCGCTTTCTACCGACTTTACCGGGAAAGGGAAGGAAGGCCTGTTCTTACTCCCCCTTCCCTCACGCCTTACCGGGAAATCTTGCTGCTGCTCTACGAATTGCAGCAGTCCGGCGACGCGCTTTCTGACCTGTTGTCCCACCGCTATCTCACCGATTTGATCGCTCAGATTTTTTCTGATGCGTTCCATGGTACAGTCAGTTCCGCAATCCCCGAAAAATTTCGAAATATTCGGGATTATCTGGAAATCCATTATGCGGAAAAGATTTCTCTTGATGGACTCTCTGAAGCCTTTTATATCAGCAAGTACCATTTGCTGCGGGAATATAAGCGTCTGTTTGGCACCACCATACAAAATGACCTGACCGGCAGACGTTTGACAAAAGCAAAATCCATGCTGCGGTTTTCCAGAGAGAGCATAGAGAACATTGCTCTTTCCTGCGGTTTTCAGACGGCTTCTTATTTTATTAAAGTTTTCAAGCAATACGAAAATCTGACACCACTTGAATATCGGAAGAAGTGGTGATATACTGAGTTCCATAAGCGAGGTTGTATATGAATTTTTTCGAGGAATTATTTTCCAATAAAATATTTATCTGTGCGGTAACCGGCTGGCTGATCGCACAGATCTTAAAGACGTTTATACATATGCTATTTACGAAAAAATTTGTTGCGGAACGATTGGTGGGCAGCGGAGGTATGCCAAGTTCTCACTCCTCCACTGTCTGCGCACTGGCGGCATCCGCCGGCATCCTATACGGACCATCCAGTTTTGAATTTGGTATTTCTCTGATCCTGGCGATCATTGTTATGTATGACGCCATGGGTGTGCGCAGGGAAACGGGAATTCAGGCCAGGATCCTCAACGAAATGCTGGATGTCTTTGCCGATATGGGCAGCGATATGTCCCCTCAGGATAAGCTGAAAGAATTTGTAGGGCACACGCCGCTGCAGGTGGTAATCGGTGGCATTTTGGGTATTGGCATTGCATTTGTCATGTGTAATGTGTTATAATTTTTGTGAGATATTTTGACGAAAGAGAGGAGTTTTTTATGAAAAAGAATAAATCTATTCTTGCGTTATCTCTAGCAGCGCTTTTGCTCTTCAGTGCCTGCGGCGGAGATACTCCGACATCGGTGCACCCCGACGATCTGGCAGAACCCATAGGCGGCCAGGACACGGTTCCCACCGAAACGGAGACGGCGCCTGAAGAGAGCAATGTTGTGTCAGAGGATCCCCCTGCCGAGGGAATGGTACGCAGTGCTCTGACCAATGAGTGGATTGATGGGGATGTGGCCAATACCCGTCCCATAGCAGTTATGTTTCCTACTGACAGAGGCTCCCAGCCCCAATATGGCATCGGGCTTGCAGGTGTTTTGTATGAATGTATGGAAGAAGGCGAAATGTCCCGTCAGATGGGCGTCATCGAAGACTGGCAGAATTTGGATCACATTGGCAATATCAGAAGCTGCCGCGACTATTACGCATATTGGAGCATGGAATGGGATTCCTTCCTGGTTCATTGGGGCGGCCCCTTCTATTTGACTGATGTCGTGAACAGAAGTGATGTAAACAATCTGACAGCAGTTTCCGTGGGTGCCGGTGAAGCGGTGGCTCCCGCAGTCGGCAGCGACGCATTTTATCGCTGGGATCAGAACAATCCGAACAGCTCCAACCCCACCCCCAGCATTCATAACGGTTTTACCGATGGGGAAAAACTGGTGGCTGCTATCAATAGACTGAACTATCAGATGGAACACAGGGATGCTTATTATGAGCCGAACCATTTCAATTTTGCACCCGTTACTGAGCCCAACACTCTGGAGGACGCAAAGAATTCCTTTGCTGCAACCGAGGTTGACTTATCCAAAATCTTTACGACCACGAAAACCTCTTTCACTTATGATGAAGAAACCGGCACTTATTTAAAATATTTATACGGCGATAAACAGATTGATGTTATAACCGGTGAACAGCTTGCCTTTACCAACATCATTATACAGGATACCTATTGGGAATACCGTCAGGACAACAAGTATCTGATCTTTCAGGTGCATGACTCCGGCCGCAGCGGCTATTATTTCACTCAGGGCCGAGGCATTCCCATCACCTGGACCAAGGAAAGCGATTATGCTCCTACCAAATATTACGATTTAGCTGGAAACGAAATTCAGCTCAATACCGGCCACACCTACATCGGTATTTCACAGGCCGGCCGTGAAGTAATTTATAAATAAAATATATTAAGAAAAGCAGCAGGTTTGACCTGCTGCTTTTATATTTGCCGATTTATTGATCCAATCCGTTAATGATCTATTGATCGAATCTATTGGTTTATTCTCCAAGGCCGCTTTCAATTGCACTTATCAGGGCTTTTAACGCTTCTTCTTCGTCCTCTCCCTCGCAGATGAACTCCACCTCATCCCCACATTTTACACATGCTCCCAATACGCTTAAAACACTTTTTGCATTTGCCGTATTACCTCTGAACGTAAAAGTTACCAGCGATTTAAATTTCATCGCTTCCTTACAAAGGATACCAGCCGGTCGTAAATGCAGCCCTGTTGGGTTCTTGATGATAACCTTTTGACTTACCATGCTGTCTACCTCCCATTTCCTTCTCTTTCTAATATAGCATTTTTATAGAGGAACCACAAGCCTTTTCTAAAACATGATATCCTGTATCAGGCCAGCCAGTTTCTCTGCTTCCTTCTGTATCAGTTCCTTATCCTTACCCTCGATCATCACTCTTACCAGCGGTTCCGTACCGGACGGTCGAATCAATACCCTGCCCTCTCCCGCAAAACGTTTTGTCAGGTTGTCAATAGCATCTGCAATTTCAGGATATTCCAGATAATGCTCTTTCTTATGGTTGGCTACTTTGGCGTTTACCAATGCCTGAGGGAGTACCTCCATCACACCCGCCAATTCTGCCAAAGGCTTACCCGTATCTACCATTACCTCCAACAGATGCAGCGCGCTGAGTAACCCGTCTCCCGTGGTATTCTCATCCAAAAAAATAATATGCCCTGACTGTTCTCCGCCCAGACTTGCGCCAATTTCCTTCATTCGTTCCAGCACATAGCGGTCACCCACCTTGGTCTGCTCAGCAGAAATACCGTTTTTTTCGGCCATCAGAAAGAATCCCAGATTACTCATAACCGTAGCCACAATGGTATTCTGCTTTAAGGTACCTTTTTCCTTCATATAATTCCCGACAATGGCCATAATCTGGTCTCCGTCTACTATCTTGCCATCCGCGTCCACAGCCAGCAACCTGTCTGCGTCTCCGTCAAAGGCCAAACCTATATCTGCCTTCTCATACACTACCCTTGCCTGCAATTCCTCCATATGTGTGGAGCCGCAGTTGGCATTGATATTGGTACCGTCTGGACTATTATGTATGGCCACAACCTCTGCTCCCATTTCTTTCAGCGCTTCCACCGAGGTATAGTAAGAAGCTCCTTCCGCACAGTCCACCACAATCTTAACGTCATTTAACTCTATGGGCACCGCACGCATCGCATGATTAATGTATTCCTCCCTGGCATCCGTACGGTATTTGACCTTGCCCACACCGGAGCCCGTAGGAAACTTTACACCCTGCATATCGTTCTTAATAAGAGCTTCTATCTCATCTTCCAAGTCATCCGGCAGTTTATATCCATTCCCATCAAAAAACTTAATGCCGTTAAACTCCACCGGATTATGAGAGGCCGAAATCACAACTCCCGCATCCACTTTATATTTTCTGGTGAGGTATGCAATCGCAGGTGTTGGAATGACACCGACAAAAATACAGTTCGCTCCCACGGAGCAGGCTCCCGCCATCAACGCATTGGCAAGCATATCTCCGGAAATTCTGGTATCACAACCTACCATCAAAGTCGGTTTATGTGCTTTCTCCCTGGTCAGTATATAAGCTCCTGCCTGCCCCAGCTGCATTGCCAACAAGGGAGTCAACTCCTCATTTGCAATTCCTCTCACACCATCCGTTCCAAACAAACGTCCCATTCTATTCTTCCTCCAGCTTACTGATTACAATATTCACCCTTAGGGTCTGCACGTACACCATATCATCCCCTTGTACAAAGGCCACCTCCACTGGATAAATTCCCGGTTCTAATTCTTCTATATTCCGGTCTTCCATAAAAATATTCATCCTAATATACGCATACAACGCATTGGCATCCAGCCTGCTTACCGATTCTTCCAGACCTCTTACAGAGAGTGTATAACTGGTATTTCCATCTTCCAATTCCACAGTGTATCCGGAAGGCACATCAGTAATACGGATATGGTCTGCGGGTATACGCAGCTCTCTGGTAAATTCCGGCTCAATGGACACGGTAACCGTGATTCTTCCGTTAAAGCCCTCTTCCGCCAGCAGAACTCCTTCCGGCAGATATTCCTTTATATCAATGTTTTTAATTAAGTCCTCTGTGCTGCCGGTAATATTCAACTCTTCCCCGGGTACTACAATGGCGCGTATGCCTGAGAGTACATCGGGATCACCTGCGATCAGCACCTGCTCCGGATCACCGGTAACCACACCTGTAAAGAGATAGCCGGATGCCGGCGTTCCCGTAGTGGAATAATAAACCGGTACCGTTTTGGATGCCAGAATATCCACATGTACCAGAACCGATTTCACGCTTATGGAAAGATTATTGTTTTCTATTATCTCTCCTTCGGCATCATATAACACTACATTGGCATATGTGGAAATGCTGCTGTTGGAATCCGCCACATCCACTGTTGCACTGGCCGACGCAACCCTGGAAATAATGGATGCCGGACCCGAAACCTCAACCCGGTTCTGGTCCGCGGAAAGGTTATTGACAATATATCCTTCCTCCACGGTTCCCGTCGTTGTCAACTCCAGCGTAAGCCGCTTGGTTTTCTTTTCCTCGATATTCAATTTCAGTATCTCATTACTTCCCGAAATATTCGATATTCTGTCATTATAACGCATGGAATAAAAACGTATTTCCACCGTATTGGCCGCCGTCAGCTTACTAAAATCCGCTTCAGCCACAATATCACCGGATATCAGTTCATCCCGTACCGTCTTAGGAGCCGTAACCGTAACGCTCCGCACGGTATCCGTTCTGTCCAGAATCTCATAAACCATCCCATTATCTTCCAGCACATCCGTATTCACCAGTCTGACCGGAATATCATAAAAAGATTTTTCGGCTTCAGGATCCTCCACTACGATTACAAGCAGCCAGAGAAGAAATGCTGCTGCCAGGGAAAAAAGCTTCAGCGCCCAGTTATTCAGAAAAATTTGTTTAATTTTTGTTTTCTTTTTCAAGCTTCTTTGCCCTGCTCCTTCCCTTCCAGATTTTACGAGACTTTTTCACTTCCTCGCCGTTGCCGGGCTGTGCCAGTTTCAACTCTTCCTTTAATCCTTCCGCATCCAGATTCCGGGTCAGCTCTCCCTTGTAGGCCACACTGATCTTACCCGTCTCCTCAGATACCACAATCGTAACCGCATCCGTCACCTCGGAAATGCCCAAGCCCGCACGGTGCCTGGTTCCTAAATTTTTATCCAAACTCAGATTGTCTGACAGCGGAAGATAACAGGTAGCGGACACCACCCTATTGCCCCGTATGATTACCGCGCCGTCGTGAAGCGGCGTATTATGCTCGAAAATATTGATCAGCAGCTGGCTGGACACCAGAGCGTCCACTGCGATGCCTGTTCGTTCAAAATCACCCAGAGGCTGCTTACATTCTATCACGATCAATGCACCTGTCTTGGCTTTTCCCATCTCCACACAGGCCTTAGTAATTTCATTGATGGTCTTGGAGGAAAATACACTTTCCGCAGTCTTGGCTCCCGCAAAGGGCAGCACATTGGAGATAATCTCCTTACTGCCTAATTCCTCCAATGCTTTCCGCAGCTCCGGCTGTAACACGACAATCAGCGCCGTCACCGCAAACGTAAGAATATTCCGTCCTAACCAAAGTATGGTATTCATCTTGAAATAAGCGGCTACCAGCCAAAATCCAAGAATAATAACAAGGCCCTTAAGCAACGCCCAGGCCCTGGTATTCTTTATCCAGATAAGAATGTGATAGATCAGAAATGAGATAATAATAATCTCGACTGCACTGACAATATCCATATCCGGCATTGTACGCCTTATTATATTGTTCGCCAATTCCTGAATCTGCTGCATTAACCGTTATCCTGCCTTAATCTTCTAGGGATTCATTGTTCTGTGTAGAAATTGTCCGGGAAGGCACCTGTCTTCCGACTCTTGGCACGCCGCCCCGTCCTGAAGAATTTCTTCCCGCGTTGTTTCTTCCCGCATTGTTCCTTCTTGCATTATTTCTTCCTGTATTGTTCCGGACCGGCTGTTTTGCACTACTGGTATGAGTTGAACGTCCCAGCGGCGCATTAATTCTTTTCACCGTCTTTTCCGGTACCGCTACCGTCATCTTGGGAACGGCTTTTACATAATAATAGTATTCGTCATCTTCAAACTGCACTTTTTCCGTCCGGCTATAATCTACACTGAACACAAAGAACTGCAATACTGCAACCAGTCCCAGTGAAATCAGCGATCCAAGAAGAAGCGCCGGAACGGAAACATTGATATCGTACATCAAATCCCCCATCAACAGAATCACAACATTCAGGATGTTTCCGGCTACCATTGCAATGGTCCACGAATGATCTATGGAAAGCCGTCTGATAATGTAAACAACAATTACCGTAAAAGCAAAAGCCGCTATTATAACCATCATTTCCTTGTTGTTTATGATTCCGTCAATCACCATGCGCAGCCGCACCGTGGCCTCTCCTTCATCCAGGGCTCTGATGGAGTTGGCGTTTAAGGAAATAAAATGCATAAGATAATAGATAACCGCACCGCATCCCACCGAAACAGCAGACGCAGGCGTACCAATCAGCCCCATGGCTAACGGCATTACATAGGGAATCTTAAGTCCAAAGCAGAGAGGGGTCAACAGTACCACCACCGAATCCTTTGGAGAAAAACGGAAAAACAGTAAAACCATCACCAGAAACAGACAGAATCCTACCAGCGCCACTTCGATCGCCAGGGCATAGAAATGCAACAGGACAAAAACTGCGGCAAAGAAAATTGCAAAGCCCGTAGGCAGAAAAGAGCACAGCAGAGAAACTATCAGTACGATAGCAAGCCTGTCAATTCTTCCCATATAGCCCAGCTGCCGGTTGATGCAAAACAATGTTACAAATGCCAGTAAAAATTTCAGCACAGGCAGGATAAATACTTCCTGTTTACTGTAGATTCGTTTTATCAGTTCTTTGATTTCCAGTAGGTTTGTCATAAATAAGCCTTTCAATAATTATTATTCTTGTCATACAGAGATGCCAATTTTCTCAAATTATTATAATAGTTTTTCAGACTTTTTTTAGCCTTGCTGTAGCGATAGGCATAGACGACATAGGTGAGAACCGCAAAGCCGACCACTGTCCCCGCATAAAGCATCAGGACATTTTTTGCAAATAGAAAGAGGTCCATTCTATAGATTTCCGTCATTAAATCTTCCAGATCATACAGGATATACAGTCCAAAAAGAACCACAAAAGCTATACTGGCACTGATTACCGACTTTACAATCTGAACACCGATATAATCACTGCGGAAATATCTGCCAATCGCCTCGTTTTTCTTACCTTCGCCGGCCTCATAGGAAGCCATCCGGGTCATCAGTATGATTCGTTCCTCATTTAACATAAAATCAGCCCCTCGTATCCTATTTGTTCAGGAAACGCATTTTATCCGAATCCCTTTTCCGCTTCTCAACTACAGGCTCCGCTTTCCGTCCTGATTGCAGCACATCGTTAAGTCCCTTGCTAAGTTTGTGCTTGCATTGCTCGCAATACCGTCCGGAAGTAATAGCCGCACCACAGGTTTCGCACTGCAGAATAATTCCGGAACCTTCTGTCAGACTCAGACGCTCCTCTCTGAGCCACTGTTGAATTTGGGAAATTTCCACCTCACATTCCTCAGCCACCTGCGTAACGGTAGCGTTACGGTTATCGGTTATATATGCCTTTACCCGCTGAAAATCGGCTTCCAAGGCATCTTTACAAGCCGGACAAATATGAGGACCCATTACATAATTAAAAATCCTTCCGCACTTCCTACAGTTTCTAACATTCATAAAAACAACCTCCTTAATAACCTTCTCCTATGGCTAAGGCCATATAATACACTTCCCGTACACCAGCGTTCAACAGTGCTTGTGCAACCGCATTGATCGTGCTTCCGGTCGTATATATATCATCTATTATTATAATCGTACTTAATTTTACATCATTTTGGGCAATATTGAAAGCCTTTTTCAAATTATTTTGCCTTTCTTTGGCATTTAATTCTTTTTGGGGACGGGTGTCCGTTATTCTCCGTACCAATCGACTGTATACGGGTATGCCCATCTGCCTGCCGATTTCCCCCGCCAACAGTTCCGCCTGATTGTAACCCCTGGTCCGCAGACGTCTGTATGAGAGCGGTACCGGCACCAATCCGTCGGGGTGTATGTGATAAATAAAATCTTCTAATTCCTTTGCCATTTCCCTGCCAAAAAAGATCCCATACTCCCGCCTTCCTCCGTACTTGAAACGGTAGATGGAAGCTGCAGCGCTATCATAGGTGTAGAGAGCCCTGCCCCGTTTATAAATCGGAGGGCTCTTTCGACAGCTTCCGCACAATTCCTCCTCCGCTGCCAGTGGTTTCCCACAGCAGAAGCACACCTGGCCTCCGACAGGAACCAGTTTCTTTTTACAGGCAGAACAAATCAGCCCCTCTTTTAAAGGTACCGGTTCATCGCACACCGGACACCGAGGGGGAAAAAGCAGATTTTTCACCATCTGTAATATTTGCATAGCGGTACCCCCATTACATTAGAATTGTATGATTGCCAATTCTTTTATACGTGCCTCCAGTGCCGTATAACGGCGGTTGACATCTGCATTTCTGATCATGCCGCCTACCGTTTCCCTGCTTCCGAGTATGGTCACACAGCTTTTCGCTCTCGTCACTCCGGTATACAGCAGATTGCGATTAAACAACATCCTCGGTCCCGAAAGCAGCGGCATCAGCACCGCCGCATACTCGCTGCCCTGAGATTTGTGAATGGTAATGGCATAGGCCAGTTCCAACTCCTCCAGCTGGACAAAGGCATAGTTCACCCGTCGGTGCTCATCATACTCTACCGTCAGGGTTCCCGCATACTCATTGATTTCCAGAATTCTGCCCATATCTCCGTTAAAAATGCCAAGGCCCTTGTCTATGGGAATTCCGTATTTACTTACAATTTCCCACTCTAACTCATAATTATTCTTAATCTGCATCACCTTGTCACCTTCTCTGAAAACAGTTTCCCCAAAGGCATGCTCCTTTTTGCTCTCAGACGGCGGATTCACATATTTTTGCAAAATTCGGTTCAGGGTTTCCACACCCAGGCTCCCTTTCCGCATAGGTGTCAGCACTTGTATCTCAAAAGCGTCCGTACCCACATAGCCTGGCAGTTTTTCTGTGATAAGCTGTACCATGTGTTTGTATATGACATTAACATCATTTCTTTCAAGAAAAAAGAAATCCTTGCTTTTATTGTTCAGTCCTATATCCTCTCCGCGATTGATTTTATGTGCATTGACAATAATGTCACTTTCTATGGCCTGCCGGAAAATCTTTTTCAGCACTACTGTTGGAAAAGCCCCGCTGGACATCATATCCCGCAGCACCTGTCCCGGTCCCACTGAGGGCAGCTGGTCCACATCCCCTACCAGCACCAATCTGGTTCCGGGCATAATTGCCTTAAGCAGCACCTGCAGCAACTGGATATCCACCATGGACATCTCGTCTATTATAATAACATCCGCTTCTAATGGATTTTCCTCGTTTCTCTCAAACCGGATATTTCGTCTGTTCCCCTCATCGGGCATGCCGCTCAGCTCCAGCATACGGTGAATCGTGCGGGCCTCATAACCGGTGGCCTCCTCCATACGTTTTGCGGCGCGTCCTGTGGGCGCCGCCAGCAGAATATCCAGCTTTTCCGCCTCAAAATAGCGGATAATGGTATTGATCGTGGTGGTTTTGCCCGTACCCGGACCGCCGGACAGAATGAAAACACCATTTTTTATACATTCCAGCACCGCTTTTTCCTGCAGCTCATCCAACTCCAGCTCTTCCGCTGCCGTGATACTTTCTATCCGCGTCCGGATTCGCTCTTCTTCTGCCGGAAGCCATCCGCCATTTCCTTCTATGGGAATATTCAGATCTAAAAGCATGCGGGCGCAGTTTAATTCCGCATAATAAAAGTTTGAGGCAAAAACCTGTGTTTCCTCTCCCTGCTTCTTTAGTACAATCTTTTTATCCATCGCCAGATTTTTAAGCTGCGGTTCTATATTCTGCTGTTCCACTCCCAGAAGGCTTTCCGCTCTTTCTAACAGTATTTCAGAGGGCAGATAGAGATGCCCCTCCTGAACAGCCTGCAGCAATACATAGAAAATTCCACTGCGAATGCGAAAATCTGAATCAGTCCGTATACCGATTTTTGCAGCAATTTCATCCGCGATCCGAAATCCCACTCCCTCGATATCCTCAGCCAGCCTATAAGGATTTTCTTGTAAGATACCATATAATCTGTTTTCGTAAGTATTATAGATTTTGACGGCCAGTGCATTGGAAATACCAAACTGCTGTAGATAGATAAAGGCCTCCCGCATATCTTTTTTCTCTTCCATTTGCCCGGAGATTTCCCTGGCAATCCGTTCACTGATTCCCTTTATCTCAACCAGCCGCTCCGGCTCCTCTTCAATGATCCGAAAGGTATCCGCTCCGAATTTCTTGACAATGCGGGCCGCCAATGCCGCCCCTACACCCCGTATGGCACCGGATGCCAGATAACGCTCCATACCTGCCGCATCCTCCGGCAGGACAGTTTGGAAGGAGGTCACTTTAAACTGCACACCGTATACAGGGTGGTCAATATAGTCCCCTTCCGCCTGAATGCTGTCCCCCTGGGCCGCACCCTTAAGCATCCCTACCAGTATGGTTTCTCCATCCTCTGCAGAAAGAGACAGTACCGTATAACCGTTGTCTGCATTTTGAAAGATAATGTGATCTACAAATCCTTTTATGGTTTCCATGGGCTTCCTTTCCCGCTCTTTATGTAGAATTGTTTAGACAAAAAAACTGCCCTGCAGGCAGTTTTTCAGATATGATTATTGATCCGGCCTTTATAAACCATAATTTCTCTTCATTTGCTCATAGAGCATCTGTGCCAGGCCCAAACCACCCTGTTCCGTAGATGCGCTGGCTATCTCCTGTACCATATTATCCTTATAGTAACTCATCAGATTGGAGGTATAGCTGGAACCCGATTCAGACTCCGGTATGGTCTTAACCATTTCTTTAAACATCTGCTCCACAAAATAGGCCTCAAACTGCTTACAGGCATCCATCAATTCTTCGTCGGTTGCCTTGGAATAATCCGTTTTCAGCTGTCCCTGCAGTTTTTCTGCAGATTGTGTTGTCTGAGATTTATAAGCATCCAAATAGGAATTCGTAAGATTACCGATATCCATGTAGATTCCCTGCCTTTCCGTAATATGGCGAAAATAAAGTTTTCGCCAGTGAAATCCTTGCTTTCACCAGTCAAATCCTTCGTCAGTTAATTTCTATACTCTGTCATTAACGGCGCAGGTTATTGGCCTGCTGCAACATTTCGTCAGATGCGGTGATCGCTTTGGAGTTCATTTCGTAAGCCCTCTGCGCTACGATCATATTTACCATTTCATCCACAACCTGTACGTTGGAGCCTTCCAAATATCCCTGTCTTATAACACTCTTTTCTACCGTTAAACTGGTAGCCTCATTGATGGGAGCGCCACTGGCTGCAGTCTGTGCATATAAGGTGCTGTCCTTATGATCTAAGCCGCCCGGATTACTAAACTGATACATACCGACCGTAATACCCAAGGACTGAGGATTGTTGTTCTCATCAGGATAGCAGACTGTACCGTCAGCTGTAACCACTACTTGAGTAACGTCATAGGTATCATTCAGCATGATAGGCCTGCCGGCAGTATCCAATACAGGCCATCCGTTGGAATCCGCCAGTACATATCCCCCTCCGGGCGCAAGTGCCCACTGGAAATTACCGTTACGGGTATAATAGGTATCGCCGTCATCTCCGCGTACCGCAAAGAAACCTTTTCCGCTTATGGCAAAAGACGTAGGACTTTCATTTGCCAACATGGGGCCGTTTGTATAAATGGTAGTAATAGAGGCATTCCGCACACCTAGGCCTACCTGTGCACTGGAGGGCTTATACGCCCCGTTAGCAGATGTAGTCCTGGTCTGCAGGGTTTGATACAGCAGAGATTTGAATTCCATCTGCTGTGTCTTGTATCCCATTGTATTTACGTTAGAAAGATTGTTGGCAATGGTATCCACATTATTCTGCTGTGCGATCATACCCGTTGCCGCTGTCCATAAGCTGCGAACCATATCCTACCTCCTATATTTTGCCGAGATCATTCGTTGCAATCCGAAGCGAGTCGTCAATCGTCTGTACCACCTTCTGATTACTCTCATACTGTCTGGTAATGGCTATCATATTTACCATCTCCGACACCACCTGTATATTGGACATTTCCAGATAACCGGAATAAACTTGTGCGGAGCCTTCCATTGTCCGGGCTCCTTCTATGGGTTCAAAATAGGTTTCTCCATAGCGGTGAAGATAATCATAATCCTCAAAATCCGTTACCTGAATTCTTGCAATTACCCTGCCTTCCTGACTGATCGTACCGTCGGTCTGTATGGAAGCATCCATCAGGGGATCCAACTGAATCCGTTGATTGTTCACATCCAGTACATAGTCTCCTTCATTGGTTACCAGAAAACCGTCTACATTTAAGGTAAAATCTCCGGAGCGTGTATACTTCGTGGAAGTTTCTCCTGCTTTATTGGTAAACTCTATTGCAAAGAACCCGTCGCCGGAAAGCGCCATATCAAAAGTATTGTCGGTGATGCGGAAAGAACCCTGCGTGTAATCCACATAATTTTCACCGATTTTCACACCGGGAGCATTGATACCAATGGGCTGGCGGACATTCAGTCCTACAGAGGAATCTTTCAGTTTCACAGCCAATACATCGGCAAAAGCCTGACTGGTAGTACCTTCCTTCTTAAAACCAACCGAAGTGGCATTTGCCAGATTGTTGGTCATGACATCCATTCTGTGCTGTTCGTTCAACATGCCCGTATAAGCGGTATATAGTCCTTTAACCATAAATATCCTTCCCGGGCGCTATCATCCTGCACCCTATCTATTCTTCTCTGTAACCTGCCAGAAACTCCACATATTTGCCGGTACCGACAGCAACCGCTGTCATGGGATCCTCTGCTGTCATGGTATTGATGCCGGTCTTAGCCGAAATCAAATCTTCCAATCCGCGCAAGAGGCTGCCGCCTCCGGTGAGTACAATTCCTCTGTCTGCAATATCGGCTGCCAATTCAGGCGGTGTCTTCTCTAACACGCTGTGTATGGTTTCCACGATCTGCGCCGTGGTTTCCCGCAGGGCCTCTTCCGTTTCTTCGGAAGAAACGCTGACCGTTCTGGGAAGTCCTGTCACCAGATTTCTTCCCCGGACATCCATGTAGTCCACTTCCGGTCTCTTGTAGGCTGAACCGATCTTTATTTTCAAATCCTCTGCCGTTCTTTCACCGATCAGCAGATTATGTTTTTTACGCATATAACGCACGATGGCTTCATCAAAATCATCGCCCGCAATTTTGATGGAGGCGCTGACCACGGTGCCTCCCAAGGAAATCACCGCAATATCGGAAGTACCGCCGCCGATATCCACTATCATATTGCCGCAGGGTTTGGAAATATCAATACCTGCGCCGATAGCTGCCGCAATGGGCTCCTCAATGATGGATACCTCTCTGGCTCCGGCCTGATAGGTTGCATCCTCTACTGCTTTCTTCTCTACTTCCGTTACGCCGCTGGGTACGCACACCGCAATACGTGGCTTCCTGAATGTCTTTCTGCCCAATGCTTTCTGGATGAAATATTTCATCATCTTCTCGGTAACGGTATAGTCGGAAATAACGCCCTGACGCAGAGGTCTCACGGCAACAATATTGCCCGGCGTCCTTCCTAACATCAGTCTGGCATCTTCTCCTATGGCCTTTATTTTGTTGGTATCTCTATCGAAAGCTACAACAGAAGGCTCCTTTAGTACAACACCTTTCCCTCTGATGTAAACCAATATACTGGCTGTACCTAAATCAATTCCTATATCTGTATACTGCATAAATCTTACCCCTTTCTATGGCATCATGGTTATTATAACCTAATTCAAGCCATTTTCATAGAGGTTTTTAAAAATTTAAAAATTAGACGCAGAAAAGAGAACGAGTCCTTCGTTCCTAGTCTGCGTCCATGCTTCCATTTTATAATTCGGCGCATCCGCCGAAAAACTTTAGAGGCAATTTTATTTTTCAAGCATTTTCTTAATATAAATGCCTGTATAGGAATCAGGATTGGCTGCAACTTCCTCCGGCGTACCCTGTGTAACTACCGTACCGCCGCCGTCGCCGCCTTCCGGCCCCATGTCTATAATATAGTCGCCCGTCTTAATGACATCCAGGTTGTGCTCAATCACCACCACGGTATTGCCGCCCTCCGTGAGTTTTTGCAAAATCTCCACCAGCTTGTGTACATCCGCAAAATGCAGACCCGTAGTCGGCTCATCCAGAATGTATATGGTTTTGCCAGTGCTTCGTCTGCTCAACTCCGTAGCCAGCTTAATTCGCTGGGCCTCACCTCCGGAAAGCTCCGTAGATGGCTGCCCCAGTTTAATGTAGGACAGACCCACATCGTTTAAGGTTTCAATCTTGCGGCGGATGGAAGGCAGATGCTCAAAAAAGGGTACCGCTTCCTCCACTGTCATATCCAATACATCATAGATACTCTTTCCCTTATACTTCACATCCAGCGTTTCGCGGTTATAGCGTTTACCTCCGCAGACCTCGCAGGGCACATAGACATCCGGCAGGAAATGCATCTCTATTTTAATGATACCGTCACCGCTGCAGGCCTCGCAGCGTCCGCCCTTTACGTTAAAGCTGAAACGTCCTTTTTTATAGCCCTTGGCTTTGGCATCCGCCGTGGAAGCAAACAAATCCCGGATCTGGTCAAATACGCCCGTGTAGGTGGCAGGATTGGAACGCGGCGTTCGTCCTATGGGGGACTGATCGATATTGATGACTTTGTCCAACTGCGTTACACCTTCAATGCCCTTATGCTTCCCCGGGATGGTTCTGGCTCTGTTTAACTGTTTCGCCAAATGTTTATACAGAATCTCATTTACCAAAGAGCTTTTGCCGGAACCCGACACTCCTGTCACAATCGTCATGACACCCAAAGGAAAACGCACATCGATATCTTTCAGATTGTTTTCCCTTGCCCCCCGCACCGTCAGCCAGCCGGTGGGCTTTCTTCTTACTGCCGGCACCGGAATCTGTTTAGCCCCGCTTAAATACTGACCGGTAACGGACTCAGTCTGCGCCATGATTTCCTCCGCAGTACCGCAGGCCACCACTTCGCCTCCATGGGAACCTGCTCCCGGTCCGATATCCACAATATAGTCCGCCGCCCGCATGGTATCCTCATCGTGTTCCACTACGATCAGGGTATTTCCCAGCTTTTTCAGATTGTTCAGCGCTCCCAGCAGTTTGTCATTGTCCCGCTGGTGCAGACCGATGCTGGGCTCATCCAAGATATAGCACACACCTACCAGACCCGATCCGATCTGGGTAGCCAGACGGATTCGCTGGGCTTCGCCGCCTGAAAGCGTACCTGTGGCCCGGGAAAGAGAGAGGTAATTCAGACCCACATTCACCAAAAATCCGACTCTGGCCTTGATCTCCTTGAGTATCCGTCCTCCTATCAGTTCCTGTTGACGTGTCAGCTGCAAGGTCTCTAAAAATTCCTGCAGTTTGTCCACAGACATGGAAGTGATCTCATAAATGTTCTTATCGCAAACGGTCACCGCCAAGGCTTCCTGCTTTAAGCGCATGCCGCCGCAGAGCTTGCAGGGCGTGATCTGCATGAAGGTTTCATACTCTTGCTTCATAACATCGGAAGCCGTTTCCCGGTATCTGCGTTCCACATTTTTGACCAGGCCCTCAAAAGCAATGGGATAAACCCCCTTGCCCCGCTGTCCCTCATAGTATACATCCACACTCTTGCCGTCCGTACCGTGGATCAACACGTGTTTTACCTTGTCGGAATAAGCCTCAAAGGGTGTATCAAGGTCAAATTTGTATTCCTTGCAAAGCGCCTGCAAAATGGCATTTGTAAAACTGCTTTTATCCATGCAGGACTGCCAGCCGGTCACTGCAATGGCTCCTTCGTTAATGCTGAGAGACTGCTCGGGAATCATCAAGTCCACATCAAATTCCATTTTGTATCCCAGACCAAAGCAGTCGGGGCAGGCACCGAAAGGATTGTTGAAGGAGAAACTACGGGGCTCTATCTCACTGATACTGATCCCGCAGTCAGGACAGGAAAAACTCTGACTGAAGTTCATGGGCGTTCCGTCTATCACATCTACCTCCAGCAGCCCCTCCGAAAGTTCCAGCACGTTTTCTATGGAATCCGCCAGTCGGCGCTCAATGCCTTCCTTTACCACTAATCGGTCCACTACGATTTCGATATTGTGCTTAATGTTCTTATCCAGCTTGATTTCTTCGGACAGTTCATACAAATTGCCATCTATGCGGACACGCACATAGCCGCTTCTCTTAGCCCGTTCGAAAACCTTGGCATGCTCACCTTTACGTCCGCGCACTACCGGGGCCAGCAGTTGAATTTTGGAACCTTCCTCCAGTTCCATAATCTGATCCACCATCTGATCCACACTCTGCTTGGCAATGACTCGTCCGCATTTAGGGCAGTGCGGAGTACCGATTCTGGCATATAGCAGACGAAAATAATCATAAATTTCCGTCACTGTTCCCACCGTCGATCGGGGATTTCGGTTAGTGGATTTCTGGTCAATGGAAATAGCAGGCGACAGCCCCTCTATCTTTTCCACATTGGGCTTCTCCATCTGGCCTAAAAACATCCGGGCATAGGAAGAAAGAGATTCCATGTAACGCCTTTGTCCCTCTGCATAGATGGTATCAAATGCCAGTGAGGATTTCCCGGAACCTGACAGTCCTGTCAGAACCACCAGCTCGTTTCTGGGAATATCCACATCAATATTCTTTAGATTATGTTCCTTGGCACCCCTTATCTTAATCCACTCTCGGGGACGCATTTTCTGTATTTCTTCCATTTTATCCTCCAAGCCTTTCTATAATATGTGAAAAAAATTTTTCACACTAGTCGTCTAAATCCCGCAGGATGCCTTTTAGCTCTGCCATCTTATCCCGCAATTCGGCCGCTGCTTCGAAATTCAGATCCGCCGCTGCCCTCTGCATCTTCTTCTGTATGTCTGCGATCAGCTTCTCCAACTCCTTGCGGTTCATGGATTCGGGATCTTTTTCAAAACGTGCCTCTTCCTTGGCAACCACTTTGGAGATACTGATAAGATCCCGCACTGCTTTCTTAATGGTCTGGGGAGTAATACCATGCTCGTCGTTATACTTCTGTTGAAGACCGCGCCTGCGATTGGTCTCCTCAATGGCCGCATGCATGGAATCCGTCATGCTGTCCGCATACATGATCACGCGGCCCTCCGCATTTCTGGCTGCGCGCCCCACCGTCTGTATCAGGGAAGTTTCCGAACGCAGGAAGCCCTCCTTGTCCGCATCCAGAATCGCCACTAGGGAAATCTCCGGAATATCCAACCCCTCACGAAGCAGGTTGATACCTACCAACACGTCGAATACATCCAGACGCATATCTCGGATGATTTCCGCTCTCTCCAAGGTATCGATATCAGAATGCAGATATTTTACCCGGATACCGACTTCCTTCATATAATCCGTAAGGTCCTCCGCCATCCGCTTGGTCAGGGTGGTTACCAGCACCTTGTTATGCTTTTCGGTTTCCCGGTTCACTTCCCCGATCAAATCGTCAATCTGTCCTTCCACGGGGCGGACAGAAATCTCCGGGTCCAAAAGACCGGTAGGCCGGATGATCTGTTCCGCACGCAGAAGTTCATGCTCCTGTTCGTAATCCGAGGGCGTTGCGGATACGAACAGCATCTGGTCGATATGTTCCTCAAACTCATGAAAAGCCAACGGCCTGTTATCCAGTGCCGAGGGCAGACGAAAACCATAGTCCACCAGCGTGCTCTTACGGGAACGGTCACCCGCATACATACCGCGAATCTGCGGAATTGTCATATGGGACTCATCGATAATGATCAGATAATCGTCTTTAAAATAATCCATCAGACAATAGGGCGGCGCTCCCGGCTCCGTGCCGCTCAAATGCCTGGAATAATTCTCGATACCGGAGCAAAAGCCGGTTTCCCTAAGCATTTCCACGTCAAAATTGGTTCTTTCCGAGATCCGCTGAGCCTCTAAGAGCTTGTCCTCACCCTTGAAATAGCGGATACGCTCTTCCAGCTCCTTTTCAATATTATCGCAGGCTAACTTGATTTTATCCGCTGCCACAACGTAATGAGAAGCCGGAAAAATCGTAATGTGATTTAATGTGGCATGCACCTGCCCCGTCAGAGGATCTGTTTCACAGATTCTGTCTATTTCATCACCGAAAAATTCAATCCGGATCAGATAGTCCCCGCCCTGGGCAGGATAAATCTCCACCACGTCGCCCCTTACCCTGAAGGAGCCCCTCTCCACTTCCATATCATTGCGGTCATACTGAATATCTATCAGCTCACGCAGTACCTGATCCCTGTCCTTTAACATACCGGGGCGCAGGGATACCTGCATCTCCTGATAATCCTCAGGGCTTCCCAGACCGTAAATGCAGGACACGCTGGCTACCACAACCACATCCTTCCGCTCGGTCAGGGAGGCTGTGGCCGACAATCGTAATCGGTCTATTTCTTCGTTAATGGCAGAATCCTTTGCAATATAAGTATCCGTGGAAGGCACATAAGCTTCCGGCTGATAGTAATCATAGTAGGAAACAAAATATTCTACCGCATTCTCAGGAAAGAACTCCTTAAATTCACTATAGAGCTGGCCCGCCAGTGTCTTATTATGGGCGATGACAAGGGTAGGCTTATTTAAGGCGGCAATGATATTTGCCATGGTAAAGGTCTTACCGGAACCCGTGACACCCAGCAAAGTCTGGAACTGATTGCCTTCTTTGAAGCCTTTTACCAGAGCTTCGATGGCCTGGGGCTGGTCGCCGGTAGGCTGATATTCTGAATGTAATTTAAACTCCACGGGAGCACTTCACCTCCAAAAGTTATAGTAAATAGTTTGTCATTTCTGCCTGACATACTCGATGTACTTTAAGAGCCAAAATCATTATACGAACATTTGTTTCTTTTGTCAATGGAACTCCACTGCCTAATATTTCACCTTATTGGTATTCTTAAACAGAAAAATCCGCAAGACATATCTGTATCTATACTTACGGATAATTTCTACTATTATTTCATTTTCTTTTTGTATTCAACAGGTGACATTCCTTCCTGCTTCCGGAATACTGTGCTGAAATATCCTGCATCTCTGAAGCCTGATTTTTCAGCCGCATCTGATACCAAAATATCTCTTTCGGTCAAAAGGCGTTTAGCTTCATCAATTCTTAACTGTGTAAGAAATTCATTTGGACGGACATTCATTGTTTTTCTAAAAACACGGCAGAAATGTTGAGGCGTAACGCCCATGATTTCGCTTAACTGTGTCATGGAAATATCTCTGCGAAAGTTATCATGCATGAATCTCAGGACAGGAAGAAGCATTGATATCTGCCTGCTTCTGGCACTGTCGGCATCAGCATCCATAAACCTGTGGAATTCAATGAGATAATCATATAAAAGTCCCGAGCATGTATAATCACAATAAAGGATATCATTTTCCTGGGATGCAACCATTTTATCAAATGTCTTTTCCATTGTTGTTTCATCAGTAGGTGTAATGACAATAGGAGTAGTCATTCCGAATCTGGCCAGAATCTCATCGCAGATGCTTCCTTCGAACGCTACCCATCTTACATCCCATAATTTTCCGTCAGGATAGTATGTATGAGGTTTACCTTTTGGCAGAAAAAAATAATCACCTGCACTGATTCTTACCTCTTTTTCATCATATTCAAGCGTTCCGCTGCCCATTGCACAGAAAAGTATCTGATTCCAATTATATCCATCAGGTCTGTTCACACGTCCCTGATATTCACTTCCGCCGATACCGAAAAGAAAAAAAGGAAGAGTCCTTGCTTCCGGATTATACGGATAAATACTTTTTTCCAGTTTCATTATCGCCCCTCCTCAGCTTCTTTTTATATCCTATATATAAATCCATGTCAATACTTTAGTAAAATTAATTTTATTATTTATATCGAATAGCGGATTTTCTATATTTTCCAAAATTCATTTTTGATTTTTTAACATTTTAGCAGTCGATAATATTCAGAATTTTATATTGCAAAATACAATTTGCTATGATAGAAAAAATATAACAAAATATCACGGAGGAGTGCAGAAATGAAACATTCAGTAATCATTTTTATTATACTAATGATAAACCTATTTGCTTTATCCGGCTGTGCTGCGGATAATACAGCTTCCTCTGTACTTGAGACTGACACGGAGGAATCATATATGGAAAAATGCAATGACATAATGGTTGAAATGCCGCCCGAAGAAATTCTCACAGAGCGTGAAGGTGTAGCATATCCCTCATTTGAAAAATACACATATTATTCCAGAACCGCCGAACGGGATACTCCTGTGAACGTGTTACTGCCTGTGGATTATTCCGAAAATAAAAAGTATCCTGTACTTTATATACTTCATGGATATTATGACAACGAAGACTGGATGGCAAGGGATATCGTTCATATCAGTACAATGCTGACAAATCTTGTTGCTGACGGCGAAGCGCATGAAATGATCGTTGTATGCCCCTACATCTATTGCAGCAAGGATATGCCTTACTGTACGGGAATGGACACTCAGAACACACTCAATTACGATAATTTCATCAACGATATGATGACCGATCTTAAGCCGTTCATTGAAGAAAATTTCTCCGTGGCGGAAGGCAGGGAGAATACAGCAATAACCGGTTTTTCCATGGGTGGAAGAGAATCGCTTTTTATCGGCGTTTCCCATCCCGAACAGTTCGGATACATTGGTGCCGTATGCGCAGCTCCCGGTCTTACCGAGGGTACAGGTGACCCCTGGATGCTGGAAAAAGACCAACTCACATTCGGCGAAAACAAACCCAAACTTCTTTTGTTAAGCGCGGCGGAGCATGACGGCGTTGTGGGTACAAATCCTGCCATATACAAGGAACTTTTTTCACAGAACGGAGAAGTTTATCTCTGGCATTCAATGTCCCAGACAGGTCATGACCACAGCAGCGTTACTCCTCATCTGTACAACTATTTCAGAATGATATTCCAATAATATTGAAAAAGAATGGAGAATAATTATGAAGAAAACTGTATCCGTAATATGCGCAGCAATGGTGTTGATATCTTCCATGTCAGGCTGTGCGGCAAATACTACATCAGAAGCCTCGCCTACAGGGGAGGACACTGAAATAGCTGCTGATATACCAAAACATCCCCTGTCAAATCCAAATGCTGACGTAAATGCTCAAAAAGTTTATGATTACATCTGTGACAGTTTTGGTACATATATGCTATCCTGCCAACAGGAATCAACATGGATGACAAGTCCTGATTATGAAATGGAGATAATCGAGGAAGCCACCGGAAAGCTTCCCGCAATACGCGGTCTTGACTTTATGAATGACGATTTTGATGGGGTTGTTGAACGCTCTAAAGAATGGTATGAGAGAGGCGGATTAGTAACTATATGTTGGCACACGGGTATTAACGGAAACGGCTATACGGAATCTCTCGGCGATGAGCCTGATTTTGAAAAACTCCTTACTCCGGGAACTGATGAGTACAATGCAATGATCGCAAACTGGGACAAGGCAGCAAACGCACTGGCAGAATTGCGTGATGCAGGTATTCCCGTACTGTGGAGACCATTCCATGAATTTGACGGCGGATGGTTCTGGTGGGGCAAAGGAGGAAGTGAAAACTTTATCAAACTTTGGCAGATGATGTATGATCGCTATACAAACGAATTTAGTCTTACAAATCTTATCTGGGTGCTTGGTTACTCGGGAGAAGTAAAGAGCGGATGGTATCCCGGTGATGAATATTGCGATATCATTGGCTCTGATACATACAATAATTCTACAAATAAACTGGCATGGCTGAGACTGGAATCAATGGGCACAGGTAAGCCTATGGCATTCCATGAGTGCGGTAATGTTCCTGCTGTTAAACAGTTTGAATCGGATGGAGATCTCTGGTCTTGGTTTATGATATGGCATACTGATTTTATAGTAAATCAGGACATGGAAAATCTTTCCGAAGTTTATAACAGTGATAGAGTTATTACTCTTGATGAACTTCCGCAGGAATTATTCGAGTAAAATGGAGAAAAATGAAAAAACTTTTTGATATCTATGTTGATATAACCGACACTGTTTGCGTAAAAGGAAAGCTGCATGACATATGCATGCTTTTCTTTACCGGCGAAGCCAGAGGCAGATATTTTAACGGAAAAGTTATTGGCACAGGTCTTGATACACAATATTCCTCTAAGGATGACCATATGGTCCTTTCCGCCAGATATATGCTTGAAGGACAGGATATTGACGGAAAAGAATGCCGCTGTTTTATAGAAAATAACGGTAGTTTTAATGATGGGTTTATTCCGAAAATAGTAACTGACAGCTTAGCGCTTTCAAAATTTGAAGGAGCTCAACTTAAAGCCGAAATAGGAACTAAAGAAAATGGAGTAATTGTTTCCATATTCGGCTAAATGCTTCTTCACACTTTATTTGCTTATGAGGAAGTTTGATGGGATTATACAGTAATTATGAAAAATCGGGCAAAGCCATCTGCCCTGCCCGATAATATCCGTCATAATTTTAATATGCTTCCTTGCTATTGTATCATGCTTTCCAGAAGTTCTTTTGCACTCTCCAATTGATTATCATACTTTTCTTCACTGTAATATCTTTCACTGTCAAATTCGCATATTACATCAGGCTCAATGCCCACGCCGTGAATATTGATTCCGTTAGGCGTATAATAGGCGCTGATGGTCAGCTTCACGGCGGAGCCGTCACTCATTTCTATAGGGCGCTGTACAATCCCCTTGCCAAAAGTGGTAGTGCCTAACAATGTACCGATGCCGTAGTCTTTAATTGCTCCGGCCAGAATCTCCGAGGCGCTGGCAGAATTACCGTTTACCAACACTACCATAGGAACTTCCAGCTGTCTGCTGCCGTCGCATTTATATTCCGTGCGGCGTCCTTCCCTGTCTTCGGTATAGACGATCAGCCCCTCCGGAAGCAGCATCCTGGCAATGTTCACCACGGAAATCAAGTTGCCGCCGGGATTGCTTCTCAGATCCAGAATCAAGCCTTTCATACCGGAGCCTTTTGCAACTGCCAGTGCTTCCGCAAACTGGTCCTCCGTAACGGTGTCAAATTCCGTAATTTGAATATAGGCGATGCCGTTCTCATACATTTCCGAATTGACCGTAGGGGATTCTACCCGCCTGCGCTCAATTTCCTTTTCAATTTCTATTCCGTCACGAACCAGAGTAAGATGCACCATAGTGCCCTCCTCACCCTTTATCATACCGGTCACTTCTTCCAGAGCCATACCATAGACATCTGTACCCTCGACCTTATAGATAATGTCGTCCTCACGGAGTCCGGCTTCTTCCGCAGGTGTTCCTGCAATTACCCCGCTTATTTTTGCGTAGGAGGTCACAGTATCCAGGCTCACATAGGCACCGATGCCGTAATACACGCCCTGAGTATCCTGATAGAGCTGTTTTAGTTCCTCTGCAGAATAATACTGGGAATAAGGATCTCCCAATGCTTCCACCATTCCCCTGTAAGCGCCTTCCTCCAGAATCGCTCTGTCTATATCTTCCTCATAGAAATATTTATCTATGATCTCTTCTATCAGTTCCATTTTTTCTATCATGCGTGGCGTTATTGCCGTATCGGATGTATCCTCTTCCTCATCGGAAGCATTGGCGCTCGCATGGTTGGAGTGTCCGTTCCTTGCCACGATCATGGCCTGCAGCCGGTTTACCAGATAAACTCCACTGACTACTAACAGTGCCATGACCAGACCGGTTATCAGACCACACCAAAAATATTTTCCTCCCCTATCGGGTTTTTCCTCCGAATTGCCCTGCCGGTTATTTTCCAGCGCATAGATTTCATTCTGTTCCATGTCAGTCTTTCATCTCCTCTATTCTTACTGGGACAGATAGTTCCACGGACTCACATATTCCCCGTTCAGCCGCACACTGAAATGCAGATGGGGGCCTGTTGAACGTCCCGTTGAGCCAACCGCTGCAATCGTTGTGCCCCTCGACACCACATCGTCTTTGGAAACATATAGTTTTGAAGCGTGCATGTAGATGGTATACAGGTTACTGCCATGGTCTATCATCACGTAGTTCCCCATGGTGCTGCTGTAAGTCGCAGCCACCACTACGCCGTCATAAGCCGCATAGATAGAGGTTCCCGTTGGCGAGGCAAAGTCCACACCGTTATGGAATTGCTGCACACCCAGCGTGGGGTGGATACGCTGGCCGTATTCATCCGATATTCTGGTATAAGACGCCAGCGGAAACTTAAAGATGCCGCCGTCATAGTTCAAAACCACACCGTTCTGCTCCAAGATTCTTTTCCGCTCTGCGGCAATAGCCGCTTCCAGCGCTTCTATCAGTTCATTCTGCGCCTTTATATCTGCCTCGTATTCCGCAATTGCGTTAGATTTATTGGAAATATCCGCATCATAAGCCCTGATGGTCGCCTCTTTATCCGCTATCAGCTCCTGTATGATAGCCTCCTCCTCCAGCACAGCATCTCTGGCCTCATCCAACAGTGCCTTTTCCTGCAGAAGTTCCTCCTCGCATACTTCGATGTACTGACGGTTCAGCATAAATTCTTCCATCTGCTGGTTGTCATAAGCAGTAATCTGCTCCATATATACAAGGCTATTCAGCATATCTCCCATGGAGGTGCTGGAAAAAAGCATATCCAGATACCCCCTGTCACCCATTTCGTATAATCGCTGGATTCTGGCTACCATGGCCTCATATTGCTCCTGCTCTTTCTCACGGGCTTTTTCCAGTTCTTTCTGGGTTTCTTCAATTTCTACTTCCTTTTCCGCTATCCTGGCATTCAGCTGGGCTATATTCTCCTGAATCGTCTGCAGTTGGCTATCCAGCTCCGTCACATAATTCTTCAAATCCTTCTTTTGCTGTTCCAACTGTGCTCTTAATGCTTTTACTTCTGTCAGGGAATTCTGCAGACTCTCCCTTTCCTCCTGGGCGTGACCTATCTGGTTTTCTTTCTCCTGAATACTCGCAGAGGTTATGGAAGAAAAAGACGTAGCCTCATAGTAAGACACTCTCTGCATAAACATTCCGATTGCCAGTACAATGGCCAGCAACAATGCAATCTTCTTTTTCATAGCCTCCGCTCCTTTCCATCAAACTCTCAGATGCTTCCTCACCGTATTGAAGCTGCCGAAAAAGCCTATGCCGATACCCATGATGAGGGATACCGGAATCAATACTGAAAAGACCTCTTCCACCGACAGAAAGCTGATTTTCTGAGTCATATTAGGGAAAACTCCGCCTACATAACCCAGTGCTTTATTATAGATCAAATAAATAATCTCCAAAGGAATCAATGCGCCAATGGCACCAATCAGCATACCTTCGATCACAAAAGGAGCTCTGACAAAAAAGTCCGTAGCGCCCACATATTTCATAATACCGATTTCCTCCTGACGTACGGAAATACCTATGGTTACCGTATTGCTGATAAGGAATATGGATACCGCCAACAGAATCACAATAATACTCAGGGATACATAGGCGATTACCAGATTCACACCGGTCAGTGTGGATGCCGTCAGCGGACTGTAATTTACCAGCCGCACCTCCGGAATGGACTGAAGATAGCCAACTAGCGAATCCTGCATGGCAACATCGCTCAAATAGACCTTATAATTCTGATAATGTTCCAGGGGATTGGTAGGAAATCCATCCGCATATTCATGCAGGATATTGTCTTTCGCCCATTGCCAGGCCTCTTCTCTGGAAACAAAAACCACTTCGGAAACCTCCATGCGGACTTTGATCAAATCTCCTATCTCCGCCACTCTGGCATCCGTGGTATCTTCGTAAAAAAATACGGTAACGCAGACATCCTCTTCCATCACCCGAACGCTGTGCTGCACATTCACAACAATAGAATAAAACAAACCAAAGAGGAACAGGCAGGCTGATATAGTCGCAATAGATGCCAAAGAAAACCACTTGTTCCGAAAAATACTCTTAAATCCCTGTTTGAGAGTATAAAATAAAGTACTAATCTTCATCGATATACTCTCCTTCCTCTTCATCGCTGACAATGACACCCTTCTTCATGGTAATAACCCTCTTGCGCATGTCATTGACGATTTCTCTGTTATGAGTAACGACTACCACCGTCGTACCGGCTTCGTTGATTTCTTCCAGCAGATTCATAATTTCCCATGAATTCTTGGGGTCCAAATTACCAGTAGGCTCATCTGCCAGCAAAATGGAAGGATTGTTGACCAAAGCTCTGGCCAGCGCCACTCTCTGCTGCTCACCGCCGGAGAGCTGCTTAGGCTTTGCTTTATACTTTCCGGCGAGTCCCACTGTTGCCAGAATATTGGGGACATTCCTTCGGATTTCCTTTGACGGAACCTCTACAATGCGCTGCGCAAAGGCAACATTCTCATAGACATTCCGATCCTTTAACAGACGGAAGTCTTGGAAAACAATGCCAAGATTTCTTCTAAATTTTGGAATTTTACGGTGGGGCAGTTTGGCCACGTCATGTCCCATTACCCATACCTTACCGGCAGAAGGCGTCAATTCCCTCAATAACAACTTGATCAAAGTGGACTTACCGGAACCGCTGTCGCCCACAATAAACACAAACTCACCCCGCTTGATATGCAGGGTGACCCCATTTAAGGCGGGAGCGCCTGCGGAGTATAGTTTGCTCACCCCGTCCAAAAAGATCAATCCGTTTTCCTCTATCATCTGCTCTCGTTTTCTACGCTTTTCTTCTTTTCGTGACATAATTCTCCTCTATCCATCAGTATTCAAAGGTTTCCATGTATTTCATGTACTTTACAACCATAAGTGCGATTTTAAAAGTGATCGCATCCTCAAACACCCGCAGATCCAGTCCGGTACTCTTCTGCAACTTATCCAATCTGTAAACCAATGTGTTGCGGTGAATGAACAGCTGCCTGGAGGTTTCGGAAACATTCAAGCTGTTTTCAAAAAACTTGTATATGGTAGCCAGCGTTTCTTCATCAAAATCATCGGGACTCTTTCCGCCGAAAATTTCCCGTATAAACATTTTGCACAAAGGAATGGGAAGCTGATAAATAAGTCTTCCGATCCCCAGCTCGCTATAGGCAATCACATCCCTCTCATCAAAGAATATCCTGCCTACATCCAAGGCCATCCTGGCCTCCTTATAGGAACGGCTGACTTCCTTGATCTCATGCACCACCGTACCGTAAGCAATATGTACGTTTTTGATGCCCTCTCTTTGTAAGCAGCTTTTCAACGCACGGGCTGCTTTGTCAATTTCTTTGCCCTGCTCGGACTCGGACAGATCTTTGACCACTACCACATTGTTCTCATCCACTGCAGTCACAAAATCTTTACTGTTGTTTCCCAAATGTGCTCTGGAAATCTCTAAGGCATTATTATCCCTTCCGTTCTCAGACTCCACCAACATCACTACACGGCTTGTATCCGTCTGAATATGCAGCTTTTTTGCACGGCTGTAAATATCCACCAGCAACAAGTTATCCAGTAAAAGATTTTTAATAAAATTATCTTTATCGAAACGTTCCTTGTATGCTACTAAAAGGTTCTGTATCTGGAAAGCAGCCAGCCTTCCCACCGTGTAAACGTCCTCTCCGCTACCTCGGGCTACCAGCACATATTCTATATGCTGCTCATCAAATACTTTAAAATATTGATGGCCCTGAATCTCCTGAGAATCAGCCGGTGATTTGACAAATTCCGCAGCCTGTCCGGAGCATCCGCTCATATCCGCGGTTGCGGCTACTTCTTTTCCGTCGGTATCCAGTACGCACAACTCAACTCTGGCAATATTCTTAAGCCCTTCAATCGTACTTTGTAATATCTGGTTCGATATCATACTTTCCCTTTCTTACATATCTCATCGGACTTTACACTACCTTTTTATTTTAATTCACTATAGCAAAAAAATCTACAAAAAAGTAAGATCTTTTATGCACTTTTTATATTTTTAGCTTATTGAAATAAAAAACCGTCCCGTAAAGTATCTCCTCTCAGTTTTATATGTACCTCGGGCGCAGCAGGAAAATACTCATAACCGGTCCTATCCCCAACAACCGGTGTATAAAAGATGAAGCCATCGATTTCCACGCTATTCAGTTCATAGCTCCCGTAAGCTTTCTGATTGACATAATAAGGTTCAGCTCCTATGCTCCATGCATAGCCCGCTAACATACACAATTTATAAGAACCATAGACTGCTGCAATCAGAATAACAATCCTATACCATGTGGTTGAGACCAATAAGGTTCCTGCAAATATCGCTGGCAGCAGTATAATGTAGGCATATCCGTATCTTGCCAAAGGGGCGCTTCCCTGCCAGAACAACCATGAAGTTCCCAATGTCAGCAGCACCAATAGAATATCATGATATGCTTTTTTCTTTTTCACTATAACCCACAGTCCAAAGCACAGAAGGCCTGCCAGACTGATACCGTCTGCTATGATCAGCATTTTTTCGGTAACGGACAGCGTACTCTGAAACCAGCCCGGAAACCATGATGTTATAGGAACATCCACTAAATTTCCATTATACAATGCCCGTCCCCAGGTTTTTATATTATTGGCATCCGCAGTCACCCGCTGTACATGCATTTTCCAATCCACAGAGAACAAATCAAGTGCGGGAAACGGATATAAAAGATAACCGGAAATCATAACGGTTCTGGCAAACCACGGAAGAATGACTAATATCCCCATACCAAAATACAATAAGATCTCTTTCAGCCTCTTTTCTTTTAAAAGCATGCATGCGGGTTTTAGTACCAGAATCAGAATGAGTCCCGCTGTCAGTTTCAATGATATGGTATAAACGCCGCAGACGCAGAGATATGCATAAGGCACTGCGGAAGAATGCTTCTCTTCCTCCAGAATATCCAGCCATTGAATCACAATATAAAATATCATGCACATAGTAGCATAGTCCGATGCCGGAGAAACCACTTCGTCACAAATAGTAGTCAGATAGTATACTGCTCCCATCCGGGCAAAATCCGAAATAAGCAATTTCCTTGTTCGCATTTTTAGGGAAACCGCGTCCAATATTTTCATGCTTAAAAGAAAGGCGTAAAAACCGCTCAGCGCATGTAGGGATTGACCCGTCAAAAACTTCATACTGTACAACGCGCTTACCGCGAAAAAAGAACTGTTATAGGCAAATCTTTCGTGCAGATTGCCCAAGCCCTTTACAACTCCGTATTCTTCAATCCAGCGGATGCTCTGCCCATGGTAAAGATCAGAATCATATAGGATATATCCTCTGGAAGTAAAATATGCCCATATTAGAAACAACGCCAGTAAGATTGCCTTTTTTACCATCGGGTAGCTTTGATAAAAATTTCGGATATCTGCTAACAGACGCTTCCTGAAGATCCCTATAATGAGTGCACAGACTCCCAATAATATTATATTAGCCGCCAAACCGACCTTATACACAAGACTGAAAATCTGCGCGTATACCGTTGCTCCAATCAAACCTGCTATCAATATGCTGCCGATATGTTTCATGCGATAGCCGAGGCCTTTTTCCGTAAAACAAAAAATCCCGTACCCCAAACAAAAGGTCGTAAACAGCACATATAACCAATTTATCATTATAGTCAGCATACACTATTTCCTTTACATTTCCTAAGAAAAAAAGAGGGGTCTTCACCTCTGAAGACCCCCTCATACCCTTTTTTAAATTCTCATGTCAAAATTACCGCCCACCGCAGGATTGACAGAAAGCTCCATAGAAGCTGAATCCATTATTTCCATCAACTCCGCTCCTACTTCCTTACCCAGATCCAATTGTTTATCCAATACGGCAATTCCTACTTGTTGAAGCAGATTAGCCTGCGACAGTGCCATTGACAACCCCGGTATATCCATATCAGTCATTACCTCCTTCTATAACCAATGCCCCATTGGCATCATACACATCATAGTTCTTATATAGTATATCATATGTGGTTTCAAAATACCAGCCTAAATTATATTCTTTTGATGGATTTTTCCTTAATCTCTATTTTGCCGGATTTTAAAAGATGACCCACCGCACGTTTAAATTCATTTTTACTCATGCCGGTTTCCCTTTTGATCACCTCAGGAGAAGCTTTGTCGTTAAAGGGCAGCACACCGTCAAAACTCTCCATGATTCCCAGAATCTTTTCTGCATCCTTCTCTATCTGCAGATAGGCTTTTTCCCGTACGCTCAGATCCAGCTTGCCATCCTCTTTTACCGCCGTCACTCTGGCTGTTATTGTATCCCCTATTTTAATATCCCCATAGAGTTCTTTTTTCGGAATTAGGGCAGAATACTTATCATCCACCGCCACAAAAGCGCCAAATTCCGGACTGGTTTCATAGACGCAGCCGCACACTCTGTCCTCCCTTTGATAGGGACTGTCGGTAGAAAGCCATGGATATACATTCATGGTGGCGCACAGCCGCCCGCTCTTGTCAATATAGAGGGAAACCAACGGTGTATCTCCCTGTTTTACGCGAAAAGTCTGCTGCTTATACGGCAGAAACAAATCTTTCTCCAGTCCCCAATCCAGAAAAGCACCGTACCTATTCACATCCGCCACACGCAGCCTGACCACCTCTCCCATTTTCAAAAGAGGCGTATTCGTGGTGGCGATCATACGGTCTTTAGAATCCCGATAGATAAACACCTCTATGCTCTCACCGATCCGCTTTCCGTCCGGTATCTGTGCAGCAGGCAATAACACCCTCTCTTCTGCAGCCTGACTCTCTGCCAGATATATACCGAACTCAACCTTTTTCACAATCTGCAGGGTCTGCATTTCTCCTAATTTTAACATGATTTCTCTCCAAATTTCTCCTTTGGGACATATTGCTGTCAGATGTCTTCCTGCTTTTCTTCCAGTTCCACATTCGCATAGACATCGCCCTGTTCATCCTGCAGGGAGACCACCCATATATTCCGGCCATCCTCTCCAGTCCTATATCCCACATAGGTCTGCAGCACATCATCCAAATGCGCCTGACGCTTATATTCCGCTCGCAGCTGAGCCACCGGAACACGCTTGGGAAGCTGACTCATAGCCATCCGCACAAACTGTCCGTTATTCACATGATTGTTGGCATCCAGATGCCAGGACATGACCGTAATAGGTTCCTCCATACCCCCGCGCTCGGGTACCTCAATCTTACGTCCGGCATATTCCATGGGCAGTTTCTCCTCTAAGATATATTTCTCAAGCATCTCCGGCGTAGGATGTCCCGGGCGTAGTGTATCCTTATTTAATAATGCCCACAGACTATTCGCTTTGGCAATATAATTCCCTGCTTCATCCAGCATACAAAAATTACGGTAGCCAAAACAGCCCTTAAATTCATAGGGGAAGGTTCCGATTGTTACACGTTCTCCCAGTTTGGGATACCTGTCCACAACAATCTGCCAGGAAATCACTACCCAGAACAGATTTCTTTCGTTTAAATATTCCAGACCTACCCCCAGGTCTTCCGAATGAAAGGTAGAACAATCCTGAAAATAATCCAACAACGCCTCTAAGGTCAATCTGCTCTCACTGTCCGTTTCGCTGTATCTGATTCTACTGTCAAAGGTATACATATTAACTCCATTCTACTGTCATTCTACTGAAACAGCTGCCATATTATCATAAATACCCAGAATAGTATAAAGAGCACCATTCCCACATTCAAAATCACCGTGGTAAAACGTTTCCCCTTCGGAAGTGCAATCCCTTTTGGCGTGGCCTTAAACTTTTTATGAAATACGATCAAAAGTACGATGCCAGCCACTGTGATTCCTAAGATGCAGCACAGGTATCCGAGCATCAGAATAAGTCCCGGCAGTACCTGCGCCAAAGCCTCTGATGCAGCTTCTTCGCTTCCGGCCAATAATACCTTATTCATAGCATCCACATCTATGAATTTCAATATGAAAGGCGCTATCACACCACCCATAAAATTAACCATCATATGCATAAATATGGTATACCGCAGCCTGCCGGTCTTGACATAAATAAAGGCCAAAAACATACCCAGCGTGGAAGCATAGGCAAACTGGGAAAGGTTTCCATGAAAAAGACCGAACACCAGACCCGAAAGCACCACCGCTATGCTCTCCCCATAACGGACAACTCTGTCCACCAACAGCTTACGGAAGATAAACTCCTCATAGAGAGGGGCGCAGACTACCATGAACACCGCCGTGATGATGGGATTCACGGATGTGGTAATATCCTGTATATTATTGGCTACGCGCCCTCCTTTCAGCAGCCCGATGAAAAAGGTGATGAACACTCCCACCAGATTGCTGCAGTACAGAATGGCATAGCACATGATCATGGCCAATACCCATTTCCCCACAGAAAGAGAACGCTGTGGCAGCTGTTGTGCCGGTACCGTCTGAATCAATACTACCATGATGGGCATACCTACCAGATACATGGGCAGCATGGATGCCAGAAGGCTGAAATTGGCATCCTTGAATATGCCCGGTTCAATCAGAGAAAGCACCCACATGACTAATAACTGCACGCCGTATATTACCAGTGTACCGCAAAAATACATCAGTCCCAGATGAGAGAAAAACTTTCTTCCCTGGCGGACGCATTCCTGATTCCACATATCCTGCCCCGGCATCTGCTGAGGCATATATTGCTGGGACAATTCTTGTCCCATAGGCATATTCTGCCCCATATACATATTCTGGCTCATGGGCACATTTTGTTCTATAGGTGTATTCTGCCCTATGGGCGTCCCTTCCATAAACAACTCCTCCGTATATCCGCATATATTTACATTGTAGCGCAGCCCCGGAATTATATCAACAGCAATATTGCCTTGCACTGTTCCTAAACCAAAAATGTCCCGAGCAATGGCTCGAGACATTTTTACAACAGGGCTACAAGGATTCGAACCTTGAAATGACGGAGTCAGAGTCCGTTGCCTTACCGTTTGGCGATAGCCCTTTATGCGGTTACCTTATGCATTATACATGAAGTATATCCATTTTGCAATACCTAATTTTAAAAACTTACAAAAAGGGCGTCCCCAAAGCCGTCACGGCTCAGGGGGCACCCTGGCTTTGTTTTATAAATCTAAACCTCGAAGGTCAGCTCACCATATGTAGGTACGGGCCATACATCCTTATCGACGATCATTTCCAGCTCGTCAATCGGAGTTCTGAGTTCATCCATGGCTGTTTTGACCGTGTTCATATAGAAAAATGCCTGTGCTTTCACATCTTTCATAGCCGCAGCCTCAGCAGTCGCCTTCTCCAGTTTCACAAGCGCTGCCTGTGCTGCCGCCAGTTTTTTGCTTACCGTCTGCAAAAGCTCGGTCTGCACGGAAGCCTCCGCTCCGGCCTGTTTTACTGCAATTATAGTATCAGCTAAAGACTTACTGTACTTTATAACTGCGGGAATGTACTGCTTGCCCGCCATGTCGATCATCGTCAGTGCCTCGATATTGATGGTCTTTGCATAGGTCTCGTAAATTACCTCTTCACGGGACTCCAGTTCCACCTTGGTAAAGATACCGAACTTCTTAAACAGTTTAACCGCCTTGTCAGTGGTAATGGTTTCAGCGGCTTCAATCATGGACTTAATATTGGGAAGTCCGCGTCTTTCCGCTTCGGCTACCCATTCATCGGAATAGCCGTCGCCGTTGAATATGATCCTTTGATGCTCGGTCATGTATTTCTTGATCAGATCATGTACGGCAATATCAAAATCCTCCGCCTTTTCCAGTTCATCCGCCGCCTCGCAGAAAGCCTCCGCCACAATAGCGTTCAGCGTAGTGTTGGCACTGGCAATGGAGTCGGCCGAACCCACCATACGGAATTCAAATTTATTACCGGTAAACGCAAAGGGTGAAGTTCTGTTGCGGTCGGTTGCATCCTTATCCACATCGATCAGCGTAGAAACACCTGTCTGCAGCTTGCCGCCCTGAATTGCATGAGCAGCCTCGCCGGTTTCTACCAACTGTTTTACCACATCTTCCAACTGCTCCCCAAGGAATACGGAAATGATGGCCGGGGGAGCCTCATTTGCACCCAGTCTGTGGTCGTTGCCCACATCGGAAGCGCTCTGGCGCAGCAGATCCGCATGGGTATCCACTGCCTTTAAGATACATGCTAACACCAGTAAGAACTGGATATTTTCATTGGGGGTATCCCCGGGATCTAACAGATTCACGCCATTGTCGGTACCCAAAGACCAGTTGTTATGCTTACCGGAACCGTTCACACCTGCGAAAGGCTTCTCATGCAGCAGACAGGCCATGCCATGACGGCCGGCTACCTTCTTCATAGTTTCCATTACCAACTGATTGTGGTCCACTGCAATGTTGGCGGTTTCATAGATGGGAGCCAGCTCGTGCTGTGCCGGAGCCACCTCATTGTGCTGGGTCTTTGCGGTAACGCCCAACTTCCAAAGCTCTATATTTAAATCTTTCATATATGCGCCGATTCTCTCACGGATAGTACCGAAGTAATGGTCCTCCAGCTCCTGTCCCTTGGGAGCAGGCGCTCCGAAAAGAGTACGTCCTGCAAAGATCAAGTCAAGACGCTGTAAATACTTCTCTCTGTCTACCAGGAAATATTCCTGCTCAGGACCTACGGAAGCAACCACTTTGGTAGCCTCTGTATTGCCAAAGAGCCGAACGATTCGCAGCGCCTGCTGGCTGACTGCCTCCATGGAACGTAAAAGAGGGGTTTTCTTATCCAGCGCTTCGCCCTTATAAGAGCAGAATGCCGTAGGAATGCAAAGGATTACGCCTGTAGCATCCTCTTTTAAGAAAGCCGGAGAAGTAATATCCCATACGGTATATCCTCTTGCTTCAAAGGTCGCACGCAGACCGCCGGAGGGGAAGGAAGAAGCATCCGGCTCACCTTTGATCAGCTCTTTACCGGAAAATTCCATCAGCATATGGCCTTCCTCGTCAGGATGCGTCACAAAAGAATCATGCTTTTCTGCTGTAATACCTGTAAGAGGCTGGAACCAGTGTGTATAATGCGTCGCGCCGTTTTCTACAGCCCAGTCCTTCATGGCCTTTGCAACTACATCCGCGGTTGCCAAAGACAGTTCTCCGCCCTGCTCCATGACCTTCTTTACTTCCTTGTAAATATTTCTTGAAAGTCTTTCTTTCATCTTTCCAAGCGTGAATACCTTGCTGGCAAACAACTCTTCAACATTCAATACTTCACTCATTTCTTTCTTCCTTTCTTTTCTCATTCAGTATCCGAACCCTGCCCCTTAGCACTACAGTATACTGCGTTTATACTAAAAAAGTGCTCCAAATAAGCTTTGGAACACCCTTGTTCAAGATACCTTATTTTGAAGTTCTGACTTCATTTTCTATAAGATACTCCAATTTTTATAAAAATGCAATACCTAATTTTAATTTCTGTAAATTTTTTTGTATAGCACGAAAAATATAACTCCAAACAGAAGAATATTCAGAAAGATAACTGCCAGGTTTTTCGCATAATCTCCACTGTTTTCCAAATTGCTGATCATCAGGCGAATCTGCTCGGAATATGTAACTTTTGCTATTTTTTCTATTTTGTCATTAAACATAGACAGCATTGGCAGAAAAGAAAAAACCATCATGACGGGCACTGTGACGGAAGTTGCGGCCATTTGGTTTTTACTGCCTACCCCAATTGCTGCCCCCATTACCATAGAAGCAACGATGCCGACTGCCACAATCAACAGAAACAACATTCTCTGCGTGCCTGTGACACCATCCAGCAGGTAACAGAAGACCACACCCCCAAGCATACATGCGAAAAATACATAACTTCCTATACCGATTAAGTACTGCATCGGTGAAACATTTGCCATCAGCAGAACCCGTAAGGTATTCTTTTCTTTCTCCTCTGAAATGATTGCGGAAATACTGGTTAAAGGCGCCATGCCAATATACATGGTCACAAACAGATTTACAAAGAAGTTTTCGGGCATATTTTCAATTTGTATTGCTTTCGTCATAATGATGCCAAGTACCGGAAACATAATAAATTGAATCAGCACCGTCTTATTTTTTAAAGTATCTTTCAACTGCTTTTGTATAATAGTCAAGGTATGGCTCATTATTTATTCAACTCCCTTCCTGTTAAATGCAAAAATACTTTTTCTAAATCCGGCTCCGATGAATGTATGCTTACAATGCTTTCCTCTTTCATCATTTCAAAAAAGGCGTCCGCATTTTCTTTCTTATTTTGAAGCACACGCTTTTCTCCGCTTTTTAGAACAAATTCTATTGTGTTTTCCAGATTATATTTCCGGCAGATCTCTTCCGGCATGCCCGCTTCCACAATATTTCCCTCATTCAGCAAAAAGATATAATCACATAACTTTTCTGCTTCATGCATATTATGCGTAGTTAAAAAAACGGTAGTTTCACTATTTCTTTCTTCTTCGATCAACTCATGTATTTTATCTGTTGTAGCCGGATCCAAACCGGATGTCGGTTCGTCCAAATACAAGATGTCCAAATCTTTTAACAGAGCCCTACAGAAATTTACCCGATTCCGCATACCCTTTGACAGATTGCTCACCACTGTCTTTTGGGCGCCCATCAATTCTGCTCTTTCCAGAAGCTCATTTATCCGCCCATGCGGAACCCGATAGATGTCTGCAAATATTTTTAAATTATCCCAAACCGTCAGCCTGTCATACAGGCCAAAGCTGTCCATCATAATTCCCGTCACCGGATTTTCTTCCGATATCATCACCGTGCCCTCTGTGGGCTTTAACTGTTTGGTCAATATATTTACCAGCGTTGTTTTTCCGGCACCGGATGGTCCTAATAATCCTATTACTTTTCCTTTTTCAATTGTCAGAGAAATATCATTTAAAATCTTTCTTTCTCCAAAAAAATGTGATAAATTATTTACTTCTATTAACGCTGCCATCCTTTCCCTCCTTTAAGTTTTTTAATCCATCTGACAATTGTTTATTGTCCGTGTTTTCTTTCCAAATCGATACAGCGGCACTGATCACGAAACAGATTCCGAAGCAAACCAAAAAGATCATCCAGCATTTTGGTTCATTCACCGGAAACCAGCCAAAACCATAGGCAAACATACCGATTAATACTATCACGGAAATTACCATTCCGATCGTTCTTCTTGTGATCGACATTTTTTTGAATACGGAATCTGAAAAAAACAAAAACCGCAATCCAGCAATACAAGCAGAAGACATTAAGTATTGCCAAATCGTATTTATCGGTATCCCTTTGCTGCCTAATGCAAACATTGTGGAGTATTCCCGTGCGTCTTCTCCTACCAAGAAGCAGATACCCGTAATGACTAACAATGTAATTCCAAAGATCAATATAATCTGCGTCAAATAATCCAATAAATTTTTTCTTTCTTCCATTATTTCACTCCTAACAAAACTTTTATTTCATCCGCATACTGTCTGGATACAATCAACTGTTCCTCATTCGACAAGGTAATCAACAGGCGTCTGTTAATATAAGTTTTTATGGAATTGATATTCTTTAAATTAACGACACAGGATTTATTGATACGAACGAAGAAATACTGTGCCAATTGCTGTTCCAGCTCATATAATTTATTGAAAGATTCGTATACCTTCTCTGCGGTATAAAGAAAACATTTTCTATCCACCGATTCTATATACAGAATCTCCTCCAAATTCAATGCGGTTATATTTCCTTCATGCATGACCATGATCTGTTTATCAATCATTTGAATTGCCGCAATCAATCTTTCCACCAACGCATTCCGTTCTTTGCATGTTATTGTGACAATAGTGTCAGTAATATCTTCCTGTATTTCTATGTTGATATGCAAGCCGTTCACCTCCTGACATGATATATTTTACCCAACCTTCCGCATTCCACAAGTACCTTGGTAATATGTTGCCGTTTTCATGGCTTAAGTTGCCAAAAATTGTTTTTTATAGAACTGGCCAATGCTTTGTGATAGTATTAAAGACAGAATAAATAAGCAGCCATATTCTGTTTAAATAGGACAATAGTTGTATTTTTAGATATAAGAGTATAATATATTCTAAGAAGGGCAGGTGAGTTAAATATGTGTAAATTAGTGACAATAGAAAACAGCAACGGTGCTAAGATTGAAGTTGCAGATATTAAGGCGGAAATCATCAAAAAAATCATATCTTTAGCACATTCATGCGATAAGATTGATTATATCTATGTATTTGGCTCAACTGTGGAGGAAAGCTGTACAAGTAAGTCGGACATTGATATAGCAATCATCAGCAATGTAACAAGATCCAAGTTGTTTCAAACAAAATCGTACAACGAATTCACTAACGAACTGTATAATATAGATTTAAATCAAGAGTATGATATTTTACAGTTTAACTCATTGGATGCTATCAAAAACAGTGAGGATTTCGTATGTAGGGATATTCTTGACAAGGGGAAATTGTTATATGAAAGGAAAAGAGCGTAGAATTTGTACGAGGATTACTTATCAAAAGCACTAAGTAACATCATAATGGCCAAGCAAGCTATAAAGGCATTTATGGTTACAAATAATAAAGACATGAAAAACGGTGCATCTTATCACGCACAACAGGCAATTGAGTTTATTATTAAACATGAAATTTATAATAACGTTAACTATAATAAAGGCGGCAACAATTTTCCACAAATCATAACACATGACTTGGATAAACTTATCAAGACTTACTGCATACCATACGAAGTTCATGTTCCAAAGAAAATTGCGAAAAGTGCGAAAATGTATACTTCATGGGAAGCCGAAAGCCGATATAGTCTTCACTATTCCGTACGCCTTGACTCCGTTAATATGGCATTAAATGAAGCACAACAGTGGCTTATACAAATAAAACCTTCCTATAAGGCGAAGATAACCAGTGTGAATAAAAAATTGGATTTATAATTTTTATTGTATATTAACGGTTCCCGCTTTTCACCCTCAGCAGATCATATTCTGCCGCTTCCTCTGAAAGTTCAATCCAGAGTACCTGTTTCGGATGGGGCGCGCTCTCCACTGCTTCTCCCTCTTCCGTGTACATGGCCTTTACCACTGTCTCCAGATTTTCCCCCGAAGGTTTCATGATTTCAATGGTATCTCCCACGCAGAATTTATTCCGCTGTTCAATACGCACTAGTCTGGCCGCAGATGCTGTCTGCGCATTCTCCGCATGACCAGAGCGGGTTGCTTCCACACTCCCCAAATAAATATATTCGTTCACATAGGTATTGTTATCATAGATCTGGGTATTCTCATCCGGCTTGCCAAAGTAAAAACCGGTAGTAAACTGGCGGTAGGTGCACTTGGCAATCTCTTCTTTGTACCAGCTCATATTCTCCCGGTATTTCTGCTCGGATTCGAAGTAATCATCAATGGCCTTACGGTAAGTACGGGCCACTGCTGCCACATAGAGCGCCGTTTTCATACGTCCCTCAATTTTGAAGCTGTCTATTCCCGCTTCCACCATTTCCGGAATATATTCTATCATGCATAAATCCTTGGAATTAAAGATATAGGTGCCCCTTTCGTTTTCGTAGACGGGCAGATATTCTCCGGGTCTGGTTTCCTCCATCACCGCATATTTCCAGCGGCAGGGATGGGTGCAGGCGCCCTTGTTGGCGTCTCTGCCCGTAAAGTAGTTACTGAGCAGACACCTTCCGGAATAGGAAATACACATGGCACCGTGAATAAAGCTCTCTATCTCCATTTCCTCCGGAATATTCTCTCTGATTTCTGCAATCTCACGCAGGGACAGTTCCCTGGCAGACACCACCCGCTTAGCGCCCTGCTTCCACCAGAAACAGTAGGTTTGGTAGTTTGTATTATTGGCCTGTGTGGAGATATGGCGCTCTATCTGCGGACAGATTTCCTTTGCAAGCATAAACATGCCGGGGTCGGAAATGATCAATGCATCGGGAGCGTCCGGCTGCATTTCTGCCAGTTCTTTAAAATACCGGGCTGCTTCTTCTAAATCCCCATTGTGGGCCAGAATATTTGCCGTTACATAAACTTTTACACCGTATGTATGGGCAAACGCGATTCCTTCCGCCATCTCCTCCGGGGAAAAATTCTTAGCTTTCGCCCGCAGGCTGAAGGCCTCTCCGCCGATATATACCGCATCCGCGCCAAAGCGGACCGCTGTTTTTAAGACTTCCAGGCTGCTTGCCGGGATTAAAAGTTCGGGTTTCTTTTTCATAATGGTGCCTTTCCGCTCGGACAAATGTGCCCAAGCTTTTTATTACAAGTTACTGCAAAGAGAAAAACAGTTCCTTCGGGGACACGTTTCCACTCCGTAAAAAGCGTAACGGCACATAAGGCTGCAGAGTGCTGCGCCCTCTATACGCAGCCTAAGGACCGACGCTTTTTAAGGGTCCCCAAAGCAATTGTTTTTCTCTCCACAGGAATTCTTACTTATACTATTTCTGTATCATTCATCACATCAATCTGGCAAGATTTCATCGTGAATAATGCCGCCCTATGACTCTCCGGTGTTACACCTGCACAGCAGCTTGCATCTACTACAATATGTGTTTCAGGATACATTGCCTTTATCAGCAGCGCATTAGAAACCACGCAAATATCCGTGCACACACCGATCAATTCGATCTCATCTTTATCACTAAGGTTTTCAGTATCCCAGTGTATCCATCCAAAATTAGGCTTGTCAATGTACTGACATCCTTCCACCTCAAGTCCGTCTACAATCTTCCATCCATCTGTCCCACAAATACAGTGGGGAACCGGCAAATATTTTCCCTCCTGAGACTGAAGATAGTTTTCGTCATGGGTATCCCTTGTAAAAATTATGGTATCCCCATTTTTCCGATATTCTAAAATTTTCTTTTTCACATTAGGCAAAATTTCACGTGCCTCTTCACTCCCCAGACATCCGTTTACAAAATCATTTTGCATATCCACTACCACTAATACTTTTTTCATAGTTTCTCCACTCCTTTACATTGTTAAGTTAAAGCCTTATTCTCTCACATAGCGCATGACGTCTTCAAAGATGGCACGGTAACCTTCCGGTTTGATATGCATGCCTTCTATGGTATATTCCGCTTTCAGATTACCTTTTTCATCCTTTAGAGGTCCATTCACATCGATATAATGTTGGCCATGTTTGTCCGCCAGTTTTTCTACTTCTTTATTTGCCAGATGAATCTTTTCATTGGTTCGTATCAGCAGACAGGGTTTCATTTCTTCCGCTGCCGCTTCATAGTTAATGGGATAATAGGCCATGAGGTAAATGACAGTTTCCGGCAGTGCCTTCTCAATGATCGTTAGGATTTCCTCGTAATGCGCCATCACTTCCTGTAACGGAACATCCGAGTCATTTAAATCGTTGGTTCCGATATTGATAAACACTTTCTTCGGTTCCAGTTCCAATACACACACATCCAATATCGGGAGCAGATCCGTAGTTTTGTATCCGCCCACACTGCGGTTATATATTATAGGTGCATCTTCTTCCAAGTCTTTTGCCCACTGTTCTATTGGAAACATCTCCATCAGAGAGGAACCGGTAAAAACCACTTGTCCCCTGACCGCACTCCGATTGGCCTTGCGGTATTGCTCCACCAATTTTTCCTTTTCTATCCGCCATGCTTCCTTTTCCATTTTAACCTCACTTCCATACCTACTCCATTCGTAACTCATGGCTTTGCAGGCCCTACGCATACTTTATCGCTTTTATAATTTCCTCAACAGAAATTTTCTTTTCCTCACCTTCAACAGTTACCACAAGCTTGTCATCTTGCCATTGCTTAAAATCAATTTCATATCCCTCACTGTCGGGATCCAAAATTTTGCTTATATCAAAAAGCTTGGGATTAAAGTTTAACGGTTCAGAAAAATCACCTACCATAACATCGGATGGGCCGGCCCAATAACAGCCCCCGTAGGCAATCAGATCTGTATTTTTATCATAGTAAATATTCGTGATGATGAAAGATTCACCGAAAGGATAGTTAAAGTCATGGGCATATCCCTCAGGAACATAATGGTAAGCCTCAAGCGAATCAATATCAAGATAGCTTATTCCGTACAAGTCCACATGAAAAGGGAAATACCTTCTTCCATTACTGTGAAGAATAAAGTCCTTGAATCTTGCACCGTGATAATAAGTGCATAGGTATTCGTAGATTGTTTTGCCTGATTTTTTCAAAATACATTTCTGCAAACGTGCTTTGAAGGCGTATTTGGCTGAATCATTATATAAAGCTGTCTCTACGGAATAGCCGTCAGGCAGAGCGATTTCCTCTTGATTCACAAAATACTTTTTGTCGAGTACATATCTCTGTTTGTCAATGAATTTCTGATAATCCTCTGTACCGTAAAGATTGCGATAGGACATACCCGTGTATCTGTAATAATTCACTCTTACTTCTCGACACCGGAAAACTATTTCTCTTGTATCATCGTTCGTTTCCAAAATCATTTTCACAAGGAAAAGTTCGCCTTCCAAACAAATATCCAAAAAACTTATTCTATTACCTGTCAGGTCGGCAATGTTCGCATCGCCTTGGTTCTCAAAGTGTTTAAACCAAAAGCACCAGAACCTGCAGTTTTCATATTGTTCTTTTTCAAAACTCCCCTCAAGATTGAGATTGTAAAGCGTCCCTTGAGATTGCCATATATTATGGGCCGTAATTTGAGAACCGGTGAAATCAAATTTATGAAATGTTTCCAAGTCAAAATTCATAATGCTTCATACCCTCACTTTTTACATTTGCAAATGTGCTGTTACACTATTCTGATTATCGATTCTTTCAAATCCCATCGATTCGTACAGATGAACAGCAGCTTCGTTATGGATTTCAACAAGTACCATCATTCCTTTTGGCTTGTTCATTTCCAGAGCTTTTGCAAGCAACTTCCTGCCATAGCCTTTTCGGCGGTGTTCTTCCTTAACCCACAGATCATAGGGCTCATTTTCTTCATGGCAATAGGTTACATCAAGATAACCGACCACAGTTCCATTCTCTATTGCAATCAGAGTCCGGAATTGCTCTTTTGCCGCAAGGATTTTTTCGCCTGTCCAATACATATCGGTTCTGTGTATTTTAATATAAGAGGGGATATACGGTTCTGTCAACAACTCCACGCCGGTTGTGTCTATATTAAAAGCGGAGTTATTATAAACCATCCGTTGTTCTTCTTCATAAAACTCAGCGCCGTTTTGTTTGAGACAATTATAGAGCAAATAGTTGTTGGGGTTAAAAACAAAGTCTGCACTGTAACCGGTAAAATGCTCTTTCAGATACGCAAACATTGCGCTGTATGCCTCTTCGTAGCGGGAAAGTCCAACAAGCATTTCAAGATACTGTTCATCTTTCAAAGCAAGAAATGAGAACAGACCAATTATTTGTTGATTCATGCATATACTAATAACGACATGACTGTCTTTTTTCTCGATGGCATCTATCAGATTGCACTTTATCTGTTCAGCATGAGACAGCATCGGGTCAGAAAAAATATTGTCAGTGCAAAAACCGTTGACAAATGATTCGCATCCATCAAATGACATTACACTTTTTGCTGTAAGGATTCCTTCCATTGTGTTCTCCTCTACAACTTCCGGCTTATCTGCATAACTCTATTGTACAGATTTCTTTCACAGGAAACGTGATTTTAGTCAATCCGATTGCCGTGAATTCTCCTGCCATCTTTTTGAATTCATGCAATATTAAGTCGCTCGCCTTATAGAAAACTTCGTCTGCATCTTCGTTTGTCAATGCTATTGTACAATGCGGTACCCAACGGTCAGGCCAGTACCATTCCCAGCCGACAGAATCAAAATCTTTCAGTGCCGTATGTAATTCACCGTGAAACTGATACATACTCTTATTCATCATAGGCGATACAAAAATAGTTTTTGTGTCATTAAACATTCCGACCGAACCTATATATGCAGGCATTACTTTATGATCATCGGCAAACTCTTTTAATAATTCTGTACATTTTGCTTCGTCAACATCATTAAAGCACGCTAATGTAAGATGCGGTCTTGTTTTCCATTCCAGAAACTTTGTACTTAATTTTTCGTCTGCAACTTTTTGTGCTAAAGCAAAAAGCTTTTTCTCTGTTTCTTTATCATAATATAATTCTATAGCATATTGCATTTTATTAACCTCCATGATTTTTTACTATCTACACATTCTTCTTACGGTTTCATTGATTTTGAGACCTGTTTTTACCCTTTTTGACAGAAAAGCAGATTTAACTTATGCAAAGCAGCCCCCAAGCAACAATCGTAAAAATAATATGTATCGCATTTATATATTTTTCATGTATTTCTCCAAATTCAGCTTTGTTCCTCACGTCCTTATCCCGATAAACAAGAATTTGCTGAAATAAAATTCATATCATCAACTCCTAATATTCAATCCATTCACATAGAGATTCTCCATTTTCATTTCGATGGCGAATACTCATCATTCCACCACCCTTCATGAGTATCGCAACAGGAACATTGATTGCCTTTCCTATTTCCTCTATTTCACTTGCCTTAATCCGTTCAAATTCACCTGTCTCAAATTCCATTAATTTTTCTATTGAAATTCCCGTTAGTTTTTCCAAGTCTTCAAGGGATAGAGTTTGATTTACCCGATTTTGTTTCATGCATATAGCAAAAGCTTTTTTATCCATACTATCAACCTTTCAAAATAGAATAAATCTTCTCAATCATTATTCTCTCCCCAGACTTCGATTTATATATCTGTAATATCATCAGGTGCAAAATTATCCCACTCACCCTTAAGCATTTTCATCAACGCTTCATATTTAATCTTTTTAGGAATAATTTTATTGTAATTACCCGTGTTTGAATTAGGAGTAATGCTTACCATTTGCGATTTTGCATCAAAATTCAACTTATGTCTATCTGTATATACTTCACAATTCTCATTACTTGAAATAGCATCTTGCAAAACTTTCATAAAATCTTGGTCATATTTCGCCTTAAATACAAAATCATAAGTTTGAATCATTATTTCCCCTCGCAAACTTGAATTAATCAGACAAGTTCAACAGTCCCAATCTGCTTCGGCTAAATCTAATAAGGCTTTATATCTTTTAATGCATTCCTGTTGAAGTACTTTCTTTTCATTAGAACCGAGCATTTTTAATCTTTCTTTAGATGACAGACCAGTTTTCTCAATAATATTAATCTGCACCTCGAAACCCCATTCTCTTACAACATATTTAGAATTTTCGATAGTGCCCGGAGATTCCTCCGCATTTACGATTATTATATTTCCATTGCTAAGGTATATTGAATAGTCTAAACCAAGTGTAATAATCCCTTTTATATCTCCTAACTCTAAATGGTTGATACTTAATACCTTTGCTTTGACTTCACAATCATTGTCATCCGCAAAACCATTGGCAAAATAGAGCATATCCTTTGATAAATAGAACAAATCTACATCTCCAACCACAATGGATTGATCCAATTCGTACCATTGTGGTTTCCATCTTACAATCACGACATCTTCTCCTTTCGAAAGAATTTGTCTTTCCATATTATTCTCCTGTCAAATTCTAATTTGCTGCTCGCATCCCTATCTTGACACACAGGAATTTAACCCACCATACATCCTTATGTATCACTTCGTTGAATGAATATTCCTTTTGTCCAATTTCTGTTATCTCCCTTCTTCATCGGATATTTTCATTGGAATTTTCAATCAGTTTCAGCACAACCTGTTTGTCTTTCATAACGATAAAATGCCAGTCTCTCATAGTCCGTTGTTTGTTAATCACCTCATAAAAATCCATCATACAAAAAATAACACCGGCTTAAACTGGTCCATATCGTGTACAAACCCATATTCGTAGAACTGTGCAAAGCGTTCAAGCAACTCCTTCTTATCACATACTTTTTCCACAAGATTCGTTTTGGTATCCGTCTCTACACCAAGCTGCAGAGAATACTCCCCATTAACACTACACGCTTGCATATATCTCACTCCATACACTGCCTCACTTAATGTTAGTGTTATAAATTCTTCGTTATTTTGAATCATTTTATTAATATAAAGCTGCACCTGCTGCCATGTTGGGGAATCTATTGGTCCATCAAAATTATTCTCCAGATTCATCTTACCTGTATATTTTACGTTCTCAAAATCCACATCGGTCGTTTTTTCCTTAAAATTATTTTTGAAAATATCAAACAGCCCCATATTATCCCCTCCTACTTATGCTTTCGCAATCCGCAATTTCATTTTGTTGTGAACCTTACAATTTAATCAATTTACGAGCCGGCTCATATCAAAATTTTATACTATTTTCTTATTGCTGTCATTAAAATTGAAATAAAAAATAGAATTACTATCCTTTTGTCGAAACCTCATAAAAGAAAAAGGTGTTGCATCACAACACCTTTTATTTGAAATTCTTCATCCATTTCTGTTCTTTTTATTTAATCCTGAACCACTTTTCCACCGACAGAGTGTTCAATATGCGGTCCATGTTTCTTCACAAAGTTCACATAATCTTTCACTTCACCTACTCCAACGTTAAAAGAAGCATAGCCCATTTCTTTCAAAAACTTCTTTTTTGAGGGCGTTAAATACTCTCCACGCATGGCATTTCTATCCTTATCCAAAAAAGAGAACTCCCCCTTATAGGTGGCGATGTACGCAATGTCTCCTATATTCCATTTCTTATATCCTAACACCGTTCCGGATTCCAAACGATACAAGAGTTCCCCTTTCTCAGTGATATAGGCACGCCCATATGCCTCTTTAACGGGATACTGTTTCTCCATTTGATTTTTAAATTTTTCATTCCCTTTCTTGTCAACCATAACACAGACAATCAAAATAACAACAAATCCTAGAATTAATGCAATTCCTACAGGTGGCATAATTTTCCTCCTAGTATAAAAAATGAGTGCACTTAAGCTATTACAAAAATGCTTATCTCAAACCATTATACAGTACAGCATCTAAAATATCCAGTAGAACAAGGGCATTGTACGTAAATATTTCATATTTCAACGCTTCTCCAACTTAGAATTTACCGCACATACCGATAATACCTAAATCCCTTTTCTTCTTTTAAAAACTGAAATCCGACCTTTTCCAGTATCATTGTGCATATGAATGCTCATGGTACACTCTTTATTTTCCCGATCTATCTGCTTTAAATGAAGCTCCCCTATCGGCTTACCATCTTTCATAATAGCGAATAAAATACGGGATGGATTTTGCTTAGATTCAAAATACTTATTTACTGTGTTTTCATCATATTTGTATGTTGTAAATAAATTCATATTCATATATATGTCGGGATCATTTTCCCAACCTTTATACAATTCATGGCACAGTTCTCTAGTCATGACACATAGAGATATTTCTTTCATTATAGATCCTCTAAATTCTTATTTTAACTATTATTAAATTCCTAAAAATGATGTTATTTTTCCAACATACGCAACTGTTTTATTTGCCATAGTTATCACATTATCTTTTGAATATGTCTCAAACACCTTTAACAATGATTCGCAGTATTCACTATAATTCACGTCTCCTTTTCTCAACGAATAGGAACCGGATAGACTACGGCTGATAAACGTATCTTTATCATAAAAAATAGGATTGTCAAATTCTACATATTCGTATCTATCCTCAAAGAATTGTCTTATCCTGATATCATCCTTTTGAATTCCCCCGCCAAAACCTTTAAAATCAGAGCAATACTTAGAAAAAATTTCAAAACTAACTCGATTGACCTCGTTAGCCATATCTCTCATATTCCATATCAGAAGAACCATTCCATTGTCTCTCAATATTCTTCTACACTCTTTTTTAAAAGGAGCAACATGAAACCAATGAAACGCCTGAGCCACTGTTATATAATCAACAGATTTTTCATCTAACTTTGTTTCTTCTGCAGTTCCGTCAACGGAACGGAAACTCTTATACTTGCCTAGTTCTTCTATTGCAATCCTTCGCATATCCTCATTCGGCTCAATGCAGTATACAAAACTGCCCTTATCCAATAATTGTTTTGCAAGCTTTCCCGTTCCTGAACCTATGTCTGCTATAACGGATTGTTCCGAGAACCCATATCCGGAATACAAACTCTCAATAAATGTATTTGCATACGCAGATCTTCCAATTGTGTAATCATTAGCCAAACCACTAAATTTCTGTGTGTTATCCATAAAATAATCTCCGCTAAAATCAGAATTTGTTGCTCATGTCCTTATCACGATAAATGTAAATTCTGATAAGAGAACACTCACAAGGGCAAAAATAGGAGAAAGGACAGCGAAGATGAAGATGATTCATTATAACTGTAGTAAAAATGAGCCGTCAATTATGACGGCTCTGTGTATTTGATTTGGAATTGTATCATTCCAGCTTATTATTATATTACTCGCCCTTATGCTTATTGTGATGCCGCTGCTTAGCCTCGTACATCTTGCTGTCACTATCTTTTATGAAAGCGTCAATATCCGATATACTGCCGTCTGTCACAGCCGTACCTACGCTGAGTGAAAGTTTCAACCCCTCCGCTGCAAATGTTTCTTCTACAGTTTTCTCCAATCGTGTGCAGAGCTCTGCCAATTCATCCTCCGAGAGCATTTTATTGATTATCATGGCATACTCATCGCCGCCAAGCCTTGCCGTTACGCTGTCCTCATGGCTGTCCCTCAAAATATGCGCTGTTTTCTTCAGCACATGATCGCCCATGTCATGACCATATTTATCGTTTATTTCTTTAAAATAATCTAAATCGATATACAGAAGCGTCATCGGGTTTTTGGCATGCTCACTTAGATAATCATAGAAATATCTTCTGTTGAAGATACCCGTAAGGCTGTCCGTAGTAGCCGCCTCAATAATACGCTTTTCATAATCACGCTGATCTGTCATATCTCTGAAAAGGCAGAAATAACCTGTTATCGTATCAAAATAATCCCATATTTCCTGCTCCGTAACTATATATGAATACACGCGGCCCTTTCTATTCATTGTGTATTCCTGCGCAGCATAGTGTTTTTTATAGTCAATATGTGCCACGCCGCTCGGTTTCAGAGCTTTTTCTTTCCATTCTTTGTAATTGAAGTTTTCCTTGTCAGTCATTCCGGCTATTTCGTCAAACGCCGCATTTGTTCGCACTACTTGCCCTTCATTCGACAAAACTATCATCGGAAATGGAATATTGTCAACAATGATGGTTAATTCAATACCCAAGTTGCTGATTGTTGTGATATCGTGTCCTATACCGACAGTACCGAAAACATTGCCGAATTTGTTATAAATGGGGGTTTTATATGTAAGAAGCTGTTTCATACCCTCACGTGTTTCAACATTTTCCTCACCTATATAGGTCTTTCCCGTTCTGATTGCTATTTCTTCGGATTCGGCGCAGGCAAACTCGCCCTCACCCTCGGCAGGTCTTGGCGCATCCCATATATAATAGTGATCCTTACCGGCAATATCTTCCTTTTCTTTATGCACAGTCTGTGCAAAAACATCGTTTACAAGCATATGTATGCCATCTTCACGTTTGTACCATAAAAGATCAGGCATAGTATTTATCGTTCTATCCAACAGATAGCTAAACGTCCATGCCCTGTGTTGGTCATATAAAATAGAAATAAACCGTTCAAAACGCATCACGGTAAAATCGTCTGCTTCGTCCGCAGGCCATACATCATCTGCCTTATCGGCAAAATCCGCTATATCCGCATAATTACCCATGTATACTACATATACATTTTCTTTTTTATCAAGCGTTTCAACAACCGCACATTTATCCGTAAAAATAAGAACATCGGCATTTTCGGTTTTGTCAATAACTGCTTTCGGTTCTTCATTTGACGGGGAGCACACAATTTCCTCATGAAAAGTGGACTTTTGTAATTTTTCCACCAATTCTTTATTAGTTAAATCATAACAAACATTTAGTCTGAGCGTCATCATATGACTTTACTCACTTCCTTTCAGAAAACATACGCCTAATTATAACTATTCTATCATAAGGATTGTAACAGATATTCATATGCGCCGTCAAGTAATATTATTAAAAGGGGATTATTCGCGCACTTGCTCGGAATTTATCAACATTTATGGTTTTTTAGCTAAGTATAAATCTATGGTATCATAAATATTGATATTACCTCCAACCTCATTGATCGCTTTACGCATCTCTATTTCAAACTGCTTTTTTAGGTTTACGTCTAAGGCAAGATGGTCCGAGTAAGTATTTAACAAATGTATATACGCATCAGTAGTTAATGTTCTTACCCGTCTGTATAGTTTAGATTCTACCTTTTCAAATCCATATTGCAACAATTCTTGTATGCGAATACCGCAATCCTTTTCTCTGAATTCAACCGGTTTCTTGTTAGAGGGTCTAAACTTATTATAAATCTTCCGATTTGCCATATTGCTCGGATCATTCTCACGGTTAGGAAACGGATGATTCCAAAACAAGGCCAGAACTCCGCCCCTCTTAAGAGACTTCATAATTTTGATATATGCTTCTTCTTTTGGCAGCCAATGGAATGCCGTTGCACAATATATTAAATCATAAAAATTTTCTTCAATTGGACAAAACATAAAATCGGCATTTATGACTTTAAAATTGTTGTGTGCTCTATATTTATCTGCAACAAAGGAGCTTAATTTATCTCCCAGTTCAATTCCGGTTATGCCACAGCCTAATTGAATAAACGGCATAGTTGCCTGACCGGTTCCTATTCCAATTTCAATTAATTTGCTTCCTGAGCCAATTTTAGAATAGGATATAATGTCTTTAAATAGTTCGGCGGGATATTCGGGACGATATTTATCATAATTGACTTCATCTTCATTAAAACTTCTTCGCAGCTCCATTATCCTTCTCATTGGCTCCCTGAGCCGTTCCTCCTTACCACCACCATCCTCAGAGTTTCCACAAAATATTATTATTACAGAATATTTTACAGATGTCTTATTTTACGCACTACTTAACGCCGTTCTTACTCCACTTTATTGAAGTCTTATATCCGATTTTTTCATACCATGGCGCTACTCCCGTAAAATGTATATAGCTATAATCATAACCCTCTTCTTTTAATATTTGCGTCACATGCTTAACCATTGTTAATCCTATCCCCTTATGACGATACTCCAAAAGTGTTCCCACACATCCGGGACCTCCTACTTTAATTTCACGTCCGCTTATGTTATGTATACCCATATCCTCAACAATGCAGAAACTTGCAACTTTTTCATCCACATAACCGCAATATATTCTGTTCTTTCCGTCGAAATATTGGGGCCAATCGGGATCAACTTTTTCTATTTCTTTTTTTAATTCATCCAGACCTCCTCTATAAAATCCGAATGAAATATCGTCATCCAATTTTTTATTATATTTATGTATATCAAATTCATTAAGCGAGAAGATCATTTCTTCATAGATCTCTTCTTCCGGCAGGCTGCGAATAGTCTCTCTTTCAAAAAAATTAGGATTTATACTGTTAAATAATAATATATAGTCCTGTCTATTCATCTCCGATACCTCGTTTTCAAAACCTCTTCTTTTGAAGTCACTATACAGCGCATTTTCCATAATACATGTTTCTTCCTGCCGTCGGAAACTAAATTTATTTAATCCTGAACCACTTTTCCACCGACAGAGTGTTCAATATGCGGTCCATGTTTTTTCACAAAGGCCGCATAATCTTTCACTTTGTCTACTCCAACGTTAAAAGATGCATAGCCCATTTCTTTCAAAAACGTCTTTTTGGAGGGTGTTAAATACTCTCCACGCATGGTATTTCCATCCCTATCCAAAAAAGAGAACTGCCCCCTATAAGTGGCGATGCGTGCAATATCACTTATATTCCATTTCTTATATCCCAGCACCGTTCCAGATTCCAAACGATATAAGAGTTCCCCTTTCTCGGTAACATAGGCACGCTCAAATGCCTCTTTAACGGGATACTGTTTCTCCATTTGATTTTTAAATTTTTCATTCCCTTTCTTGTCGATCATGATACAAACGATCAAAATGACAATAAATCCTACAATTAATGCAATTCCTACGGGCGACATATTTTTTCCTCCTAGTTTTAAAAATTAATTTCCTTTGATTTTCTTTTTTATATTTGCAATCAAATCTTTATATCCGAGTCCAAAAATGGCAATTACTGTTCTTTGCATTAATGCAAAACATAAGAACATAAGCAATACACCCCAAGCATATCCTGTGCTTTGGACAAGCTGATTTTTAAAAAAGATAGTCAGTGCACTTACTGATGCCGCACACAGTAATAGCGCAGAAGCCAACCCAGGAGTATATGGCTTTTTCATTTTATGAATTTTAATTCCAACAATATGGATAAAAGTCTCAAACAATCCGAGATAAACCGGCACCAATGCTAAGAACGGCGATTGTGTAAAGAACGGGATAAAGGTAATCACAATCAGCAAAACCACCACTGGAATATGTGACGCATTTTCCTTATCTTGCGTAACTTCTAGCCCAAAGAACTTTGACATCAATTTTGCAAAGCCTCCAGGAAAGCGTGTTTCCTCCCATTCGTGAAGTGTAAACAAAAACATATAGCCTATCATTATTCGCTGAATCAAACTAAGTTGATTATAAAAAACAGCACAACAAGAAACCATTCCAAACATTATTAACGTTAGCATTTCCAAGTTATATTTTTTCATATGAAACCTCTTAAACAAACTCCGATTTCTCAGTTATATAAATTTGAATTCTATAATATATTATTGTCCTTTCGTTTCACACGAAGCAAGAGCACAATCAACGATTGTATATATGGAACAATACACATCATAAAAACAACCATACCTAAAAATACCGCAATCAGTGCTTTCCCCAAAGCCTCTCCCATTTCACCGGATTGCTCCATATGATCAAAAAAATAATAAATTAGTATCCACAAAAGATAAACAACTACTAGGATGAATGGTAAAAGCATGAAATAATAAAATACCCTCAAGTATTTATTCATTATACGATCGCCTATACCTATCATTTGTTTACTTACAGGTGTTGCCAAAAAACTCATCACCCAGGCTAGTACACATATAACAATCCTTGAAATCGTATAACTATTCTTCACATCCTTATCTCACCCCACCGGAATCAATGCTCCAATTCACTTAAAAATGCTGCAATGATTTCAGCACACTCATTCGGCTTCTGCTCATATATCATGTGATCTCCGCCCAGACATACCACCTTGCAGTTACCCATTTTTTCTGCATATGGGTAAATAATCTCCTGCCTGATCTGCTCATAAGAATCAAGTACTTCTTTCAATTTCTCATCGTCATCATCGTATTCGGTAGGTCTTGGCTCCGCATCTATGTCATTTTTCTCTATCTGTCGGTTTATCCATCTGTGATATTCGATTATATCCTCTTTTGTTTCAAATCCCCAGCTTGCACAGATATAAAGCTTTGGCACGTCGTTTGTGATAATACCGTTGAACGCATCCTGCGCATTCTTTGCCAACAGCTCATTCTCCGAAAGAGGCGCTAAAGACTCAAATGTCATATACGTAAGTGCATCGCCGAGATATTGTTCTTCTTCGGTGAAATTATCCGGATAAAGATAAAAATAGTTTCTGAGAACATATCGGCTGAACCCTAATTTGGCAAGAAATACAAGTACTCTGTCACCGAAACTCTCATTGTCCTGAGACTGGTCGTCAAAAGCGTCTGCGCTAAGCTGGCTTCCGTCTACAAAAATAACTGCCTCAATCTCATCAGGATATTGACTTACCCAATAATTCGCATACGCTCCGCCAATAGAGTGCGGCATAAGGATATACGGCGCTTCGATACCTGCATTTTGCAGAGCTTTACGATAGTCCTCCACTATGTATTCCAGTGTCATTTCGTTGTATGTATCATCACTAAAACCATAGCCTGCGCGGTCAACACACACTACCAGATTATCTTCTTCAATCAGAGCCGTCATCCGCCTCATGGAAACAGAAAAATCACCCACTCCAAGCCCTGCCATTGCTATAATAGTATGTGCTCCGTTCTCATTGCCGAATTTCGCCACATTCAAACAATAATCGCCCACTGAAACAGGATTATAATATCCCTCTTCTTTTAAACATGCCATTTCTTCATTGCTTTTTATTCGGTGAAATATAAATGTGCCCAATGCAAACAACACAATAGCCGCCAGCAATATAATGACCACTCTGATCATCATCTTTATGAGACTTCTTTTTTTCATCTCTTTCATACCCTTAATACCATGAATTAGTTGTTACTTCAATAAAAAGTGGTGGATAATTGCAAAATTTTCGTTCTCCTTACAAACCGGAACTTACTTCTCGTATCGTCCTGTTATTTCAAGGACATTTCCATCCGGGTCAATAATATTAAAATACCAATAGGGCCTATGGATATTGACATACATTAGCTCAGATACATCACCAATGTTCAAGCTCTTTAATCTTTGATACTCCCCTTTTAAATCATCAACCACAAAATTGAAAACAACAAGATTATTTTTAGGTGTACCATTACATTTGTAAAAATCATCGAGATATGCCTTGTTCATCATCGAGACAAGCTAAAATTCTATGCTATAACTGAATCCAATAACGCTGTTGCATATGTCCATCTTCTTCAACTTCATTTTCCAATACTCCACCATTATGAATGATTGATTTCGCTGAAGCAATATTATCTTTGTCACAACACATCAAGACTTTGCTGATACCAAGTTTTTTACACTCATCTAATGCCAAGGCAATCATTGCTGTCGCATAACCTTTTCTTCTTTCACTAGGTCTAATGCCATCTCCTATATGCCCTCCGGTTTTTATTAATTCATCATTTAAATAGTGCCGGATGTTAACGGCTCCCACAAAAATGTTTCTATCCTTATCCAGGCAAAATAAAGTTGTATCAGGAACCCAACCCTTTTCCGTCTCTTCCTCTGTATCAAGATTTTTTAAATAATAATCAAAATCGTGAAAATCATTTGCCCATATTTTCCATGGAGACATATCTGTATGATTTATTATAATATCATTCTTCCATTCTGTCAGCATTTCAAATAACTGTTCCTTATATTCACTAGTTAATCTTACCAGTTCAATATTCACTATTTCTCTCCCAACTTAAATTTAACTCACCATCCGGCCTTATGTATCACATCATAAAAATCCATCATGCAAAAAAAGACACCGGCTTAAACTGGTCCATATCGTGTACAAACCCATATTCGTAGAACTGTGCAAAGCGTTCTACCAACTCCTTCTTATCACATACTTTTTCCACAAGATTTGTCTTGCTATCAGTTTCTACACCAAGCTGCAGAGAATACTTCCCTTTAACACTGCAAGCCTGCATATATCTCACTCCATACACTGCCTCACTTAATGTCAGTGTTACAAATTCTTCGTTATTTTGAACCATTTTATTAATATAAATCTGCACCTGCTGCCATGTTGGGGAATCTATTGGTCCATCAAAATTATTCTCCAGATTCATCTTGCCTGTATATTTTACGTTCTCAAAATCCACATCGGTCGTTTTTTTCTTAAAATTATTTTTGAATATATCAAACAGCCCCATATTATCTCCTCCTACTTATGCTTTCGCAATCCGCAATTTCATTTTTGCTGCGAACCTCACAATTATATCAATTTAAGACCTGGCTCATATCAGAATTTTATACTATTTTCTTATCGCTGTCATTAAAATGGGATTAAAAAATTAGAATTACTATCTTTTTGTCGAAACCTAATTGTTCCCGATTACGGCCTACGCAAATCGATTTTGACAGCGGTTGTCAAAATAACGCACGGACAAAGGACTTGACAAAACGAATAGGAGTATATATAATCATCGTTATATAATGATAATTATATATAGGAGACAGATATCATGCCGCCGAAAGCAAAGATCACAAAAGATATGGTTGTTGACGCTGCCTTTGAGGTTGCCCGAAATACAGGAGCGGAAAACATCAATGCAAGGACTGTATCAAACGAGCTGAACTGTTCTACGCAGCCCGTCATGTATCATTTTGAAACGATAGAAGCATTAAAAAGAGCTGCTTACAAAAAAGCAGATGAATACCATACGGAATATCTGCTGAACATTCCAAGAACACGGGAAGATGTAATGCTTGGAATTGGGTTAAACTATATCCGTTTTGCAGTTGAAGAACCTAATTTGTTTTGCTTTCTTTTTCAATCAGGTTTTGCCGCAGGGCACAGCCTGATTGAAATGATAAATTCCGAAGAACTCATACCGGTTCTTTCTGTAATGCAGAAAGCAATGGATATAAATATAGAACAGACAAAAGAAGTTTTTGTAACACTTGCGTTATTCGTTCATGGATATGCCAGTATCATTGCCAACAACTCGCTAGAGTATGATGAAACCCTGATAGCGACACATTTGAAAAAGGTATATACCGGTGCGATATTAGCACTGCAGGAGGAAATAAAATGAAGAAGATATATGAGAAAAGCGAACTGAGATTTGCGATTATCTGGATCATTATTTATTGTGTACTGCAATCTCTGGCAAATTCGCTTAATGAAGTAATCGGAATAGAATTTTCTGCAAGCGCCGTTTTTTGTGTGATACAGGCTGTTATCCTCTTTTTCTTTATTTGGAAAAACGGCTTATTGGAGCGGTACGGGCTTTGTAAATCTTCTGTACCTGCCCGCAGACTTCTTTACTATGTGCCGTTGATCATTCTGGCTACGGGAAATCTTTGGAACGGTGTCGCTATAAATTATTCGCCTGCGGGAACGGCTTGTCGTATTATCTGTATGCTTTGCGTTGGATTTGTTGAGGAAGTGATTTTCAGAGGTTTCCTTTTTAAAGCTATGGCAAAAAATAACTTAAAATCCGCTGTGATTGTTTCAAGCGTAACCTTTGGCATCGGGCATTTGGTAAATTTATTCAATGGCAGCGGCATGGACCTGGTGAACAATTTGTGTCAAATTATTTATGCGGTTGCGGTGGGATTTTTGTTTGTTGCAATATTCTATTACAGCAAAAGCCTGCTTCCTTGTATTATTGCCCATTCTGCCATTAACACGCTCAGCACTTTTTCTAATGAAGCAGGATTTACGGTGGAAAAGCATATTATTCATGTTCTTATTATGATTGTCTTAGCGGTAGCCTACACACTGATTCTCAAAAAGACACTCCCCAAAGATCAGCCGGATCATAGGAGTTTGCTCTCATCTGAGGAGGGAGAACAAAAAGATGAAAGTCATAATGCATGATCTGGATGATCAGTATAATGAAAGTATTATGGTAAAATGTGATGAACTGATTCATGCGACGGGGAAGTATGCTCCTTGTCAGGGCTGCTTTGGCTGTTGGACGAAGCATCCGGCAGAATGCTTCATGAAAGACAGTCTGCATAAGGTGTGCCGTATAATTGGAAAAGCCGATGAACTGGTCATTATTACGGAGAATGTTTATGGGACCTATAGTCCGCAGATTAAAAATATACTTGACAGAGGCATCGGTATTTCCACACCCTTTAGCACTTATCGCGGAAAGCAGATGCATCATACCTTACGCTATGGAAAACACAAATTATTAAGAGTGATTGTATACGGTGATATAACTGACCGGGAAAAAGAAACTTTTACATATCTTGCAAAAAGAAATGCGATCAATAATGGCTTTATAAATTCTGAAGCTCTTTTTCTAAATGACCTATCTGAATTGGAGGAAGTGATATGAAGACAGTCTTTATAAATTGCAGCCCGAAAAAGAGGTTCTGTGCTTCGTCTTACTTCCTTGGACTGCAACGCTTATTTGTGAAAGGTACAAAAGTTACAGAAAAGCTTCGCAACAGGAATGACCATGAACGAATATTAACTGCGTTATCGGATGCAGATGCAGTGGTATTTTGCCTGCCCTTATATGTAGACAGCGTACCGTCCCATGTCCTGCCTTTTCTTAAGGAGATGGAGCATTTCTGCAAGGAAAACGGTATTTGTCTAAATCTTTACAGCATTTCCAATAATGGCTTTATAGAAGGAAAACAAAGCGAGCCCTTATTGCAGGTGTTTCAAAATTTCTGTGCCAGAAGTAATCTTAACTGGTGTGGCGGCATCGGAATCGGCGGCGGTGTCATGCTTAATGTTACCAGGATTTTATTTGTCGTGCAGATCGGAGTCCTTCTTCTGAATATACTGTTAAGCGGTGTTCAAACCGGAAACTTTTTCCCGACAGAGTTACTTACGGATTTTGGAGTCGATTTCCTTATACTCCTTTTCTTGAATTTGGGAGTTCTTTTTTATACATTAAAAATGGGGATAGCGATCAATCAAGGAAGTTTTTACGGCAAACGATATACCCGTATTCTGATTCCGTCCTTTGTATTTATTATTTTTACAGACATATTCTTTACCATTATTTCCATTTTCAAAGGAGGAGTTTTCAGGGGATGGCTTTCTGCAAAGTCTTAAAAATAGGAAAAGTTGGAGAAATAAATAAACCGGAATTTATTTAGCTTCTCTGGTCCATTGCAAAGCACCACGTTGCAATGTCGGCAATAAGCGAGAGCGGCATTTCTTCACCGATTTTTAACCGAATAACGCCATTATCTGTCTCAATCCCTCTTAGCCTCTCTTCAAAAAAAGAAACTGCGTCCTCCCATACATACACCCCAATATGGTTTTTGCTGACTGCAAAGCGTATGATATTACCTTTCTTTTTCCATGTCGGCGTACTCCATGCAATCGTTTCCTCGGCATCAGGTATCGCTTCATTTATGGTATTTTTGAGGCTTACAAGAATGGGTTGAATATCTTTTACCTGTTGCGAAATATATTCGTCAACAGAAGCGGGAGCGTTGCCGCAATAGTGGCTCTGATTTGTTCTTTTGAATTCTCTTCCGCAATTCGGACATGTCCACATAAGTGCTTTTCCTCCGTTAAATTCCAATTTATATATCTGCAACGTCATCAGGCGCAAAATTATCCCACTCACCCTTAAGCATTTTCATCAACGCTTTATATTTAATCTTTTTAGGAATAATTTTATTATAAATACCCGTGTTTAAATTAGGAGTAATGATTACCATTTGCGATTTTGCATCAAAATTCAACTTATGCCTATCCGTATTAATTTCACAATTCTCATTACTTGAAACAGCGTCTTGCACTACTTTCATAAAATCTTGGTCATATTTCGCTTTGAATATAAAATCATAGGTTTGAATCATTATTCTCCCTCGCAAACATGAATTCATCTTTTTAGCCTACAGTACACAGCTTGCCCTTAAGAACATATCCGATCTTCTCGTAACAAGCATTCGATGCGGTATAATCTGCATCTGTATATAGCATGGGAATATATCCTGCCTCCATTACCAGCTTTGTAACCTGATAAACCAGATTTTCGGCGTAATGCTTTCTGCGAAATGCAGGACGAGTAAATACAAGATTGATACTCGCCATCTTCCCGTTCGGTCCATACTGGCAGCTTGCGACATTATTTCCATGCTTGTCCTTCCAGAAATACATATTTCCGGCGTTGATATTTGTTTCCGCATCTAAGCGATAGCTGCCCCGATCCTTTTGGTCTATCCCTGTTTCTTTATGAAATAAATCCAAAAAATCCACCAATTCATCCAGATCATCTCTGCCGCATTGATGAATGGAGCCGTCGGCGATCACAGTTGGCTTTATAAGCTCATGACAATCATACGCATACATATTGAGAGAGATTGACATCTTTTTATTGTCTTCCGCTGCTCTCTTAATAAAATAATTTGCCAAATCATATTTGAGATTAAAGCGGTGCTCACCGTCTAATAAGGAGTGTTTTGCTGCAAGCTGATAGGCCCGCTCCATGTCCGCTTCAGACGCTTCATCCGAAGTCCACACCCATACCGGATAGGGATTGCTCGTAAAGCAAATGATCAGCTTTTCATGATCAGTCAAAAGCAACTCACATTTTCCCCCAATAATGCGGGTAAGCACAAAAAATGTATATTTATCATTCTCTAATATTTTATAATCTCTTTCATCTACAAAGCTGTCCATAATGCCCTCTGCAAATTGCACAACCAATTTTTCAAATTTAGCAATATAGTTTGCGATTTTCTTTTCATTCCCATCAATGGTAAGCAGCGGTTTTCGCTTACCTACAATAATGGCTGCCGGAATGTCTGATTTTTTATATCAACAAATTATTCTTCCAAAAATTTACCAACTTCCAACACATTATCAATCATATCCTCATATTTCAAATGTGCTGCATATGAGTTTTCTTCAACATAATTATTCCATAGCCTATGTAATGCTTCTTCATTTCTTAGTTCTTCACATATCTCAACAAACTCACTAATCATTGCCAGCGAACCCCTTTGGGCAGCTGTATGTGTTACCGCCAGTTTTAAAATATCTTTACGGACTTCATCCCTTCTGCTTTTAAATAATGCATATAAATCGTAAAAATCTCTCGCTCGTGTTGTACCAATGTTTCTACGGATAATTGTTTCATATTTTTCCGCAAGTATTGTTTCCAATGTATATGCCATAACAGGTATCTTCTTGTCCTCAAACATCATTTTATAAGAATACTCAATAGCAGCCGGCGTAATCTTGTCCCCTGTCGTTATATCTATTTTCATAGGATTATTCACTTTCCCATAAACAGCTTTTAAATGGACCCGGAAATTATTATATTCTTCATCGTCTCTTATAGGTTCTATTTTGACAACTTCAAACATAATACCATCCCCAACATTCGTCTCCACAATTTCATTCACAATATCTATTATCGCATCCGCTTCCATTGATATTCCACAAACTGTTGTATCCATGTCCATAGTAGTTCGTTCTGCAATACCAATCATGGATGAAATCAACAGACCGCCTTTTAATATGAAATTCTCCCGATATCTGGATACAGATAATCTTTCCAGTATCCTTTCAAACAAAAACATCTGAAGTACTTCCTGCGGCATAAGGTCGTTCTTTTTAGCAATATTGCGGATTGCGCCTTTTAACTGTTCCGGTGTTTTCATTCCAAATTCTCCTAAGTTAATACTTCCATATAATCACGAATCTTTTCTTCAATTCCAAACAATTTTGTATACCTTATAAGTTTTCTTGCATTGTAGTTCCCTTTAAAATACTCTTTAATTGCTTGGACATACAACTGCTTATCAATTTCATTTTTTTCCATTACTAAATCGCAGATACATCTTTCTTTGTCATAAAGCATAACCTGGTTTCCTAAACTTGTATCTGTGTAAGTAATTCCTAAATCCCATACTTTCTTTTGTACATAATGAAATTTTATTTTTATATTACTCTTTTTAATCCTGGTGCTGTTAAATCCCTGCGGAACCGTTACGGAAATATAATGAGGAACTCTATCTGACATCCCCCATAAATATAAGGCTGTTCCGTAAGAAAACACCATCTTCTCACTTCTCTTTTGCAGTAGTGCATATTCATCCGGAAATTCATCCGCCAACGAATATACGCCTTTTGTTTCTTTTACCAGTTTTCCATTTTCAACAAATTTTTTTATTATTCCTCTGTATATTCCGATTTCTTCGATCTGTTTCGTAGTAACAATTCCGGCATTTCTTTCAGCAACTTCTTTTATTTTCTCAAAAACATCATCTCTATTAACAGCCATTTTTCTCATCCCCCTGTTTAAACAATCGTGCTTTTATTTTATCATTTATAATGCCGATTGTAAATATCGTTTCAGTTATTGTAAGTTAAATTCACTTTCAATAATTACTTTAATATCCATAAGATATTTCCTGTAATTCTTCTGGAGAAATTTTTGCCATCTTTCGTGTACCTGCTAATGCGGTTATTACGTCTCTTGCAAATTTCAAATTATTTACCATAAACTTTTTTCCACTCCATGTATTCCTGTTCTAACTGTGCGGCATAAGGATCATTGGAGTATTTCGCAGCTGCAATTCCTTTTTCAAATAAATTGCCATACATATTTTCTCTTTTCTGCATATACGGTTTTGCCCATTTCCATAATTCAATGGAATCCTTAACACCACCGCAGATAATTTCAAAACATTCTTCAAGCACATCACCAAAAAGACGAATTCTTTCTATCTCTTTGAAATCAGTCACATCTATCATTTCCTGCAAATAGGAGCCCGCAATTTCAAACCGCTTGATATCAATATAATATTGAATCACTTTATTATATGCATGAACAATATTGAATGTTTTCCCTGATGAGATTGCATTTTCTAATAGCACTTTATATATTGCTTCATTTTCCTGTTCCTTACCTAAAAAGGAATTGAATCTTGTAAGCGTAGTTCTATCCGTATCTGTCCATTCTGTAATGCTGTCTTTCCACTTACTTACCAGCACATCCATAACGTCTTTATAATCCAAATCTTGAGAAAGGAAAATACATTCCATCAGATTTAAAGAAATTATTTTATTATCTATATGGTAGTTTTTATCGAAGCCACAGGCACAATCGAAATTTGCGTTTTTTGCTTCTTCCAACATTTTATCATATCTGCCATCAGTATTGTATTTATTTAGAATGGAAGTTAAAACATTCAGCGTGTTTCCGATTCCCTGAAAAGAATTAGTTTTACGATCTTTTAACTCTTCCTGAAACAGATAAACAATTATATCTTCATCATCAATATTTGCGTATAACAGGTAGTATGCCAATCGCATACGATTTAGATAATTTGCATCTCTTGTTCCCCATCTTTCATCTCGATATCCATTGTATTGGACAAATGACGTGTCTCCGCTTTTTAAGACTCGATACGTTTCCGATTGTTCAAATAATTTTTCTTTAATCAACTCTGTATACATAGAATTTTCCCTTCACCAACTTGACGTGACCCTTCCATGATCTTAAATGATTGACCCGGAACAATTTCTTCGGCAGTAATAAGTTATAGCTATTCCTCAGAAATTATATGTACTACCTCTTTGGGAATATTTGTTAATGCTGTTTGCAAAAATTCCGGAACAAGTTTAGTGTTCTGCAATTCATCAATAGATAACCAATGCAGATTTTCTTCTTGCTGATCAGTACAGGTTTCATTTTCAATACGAACATCAGTTGACTTCATAAGATAGAAGAAAACTACTTCGTGATGGCAGGCATTGCTGGCATTGTAAAACCGCTCCTGAATAAATACCAACCGATCAACAGAAAAAAGATATCCTGTTTCCTCGTAAGCTTCTCTGATGACTGCATCAGTGGATGTTTCGTTTATCTTAATTCTTCCGCCGATAGTGTAAAAACAGTCGTAATTATTATGCTTTATAACAAGCAACTGATTGTTTTTGATAATAAGTGCTGCCGCACGAAGTGTAAAATCACCATCAGGTGTTTTCATACCAATATCCATATTTCAACTCCTTAATCAATTCTAATTTGTTACTTCTTCCATCCTCTCGATAAAGCAAAAGTCACTTAGGGAATGTGATATTCCCTGAATATATACTACAACGATAAACCTCCTCAAACTCTTCTTTTGAGATAATTTCCGCATAGAAATCTTTATCTTTGTTTATTTCATCAATTACTGGAATAGGCTTCTCTGTTATAAATTCAAAACCGGGTTCCATTACAGGAATTGCTTCTCTATTTACATATACTTCAGTCATTCTTGTAGCATATCTTTCATTTTCTAAATCTATTTCATAAAAAAGAAGCACCGGAGTTTCATCGTTAATATATTTCCAATAGCATTTAATATACTCAAATTTACCCATCAAATCCCCATCCCAACTTCAACCAAATATTCTAATATATTAGCATATTTCGTTTTTGTAACACTCTTTCTTTCATGATTGTAAAAATATATTTCATCTAAACACTGTTTTTCATGAATTTTCAACGCATAAATGTCACCACATCCATTATCAAAAACAGGCAAATATTCCTTTGGCAAATACCCTTTTCGCACAAGTGGACCATCTTGGAACATATAATAGCGACTTTTTTCATCTAATGAATATACCGTTGCATACCCGAAAAGCCCTCCGCCAAATTCCGAAATAAATTTGCGATAATCCAACGGCAGCTTGATTTTCATTCTCTTCTCTATATTATCTATTTCAGTCATAGATAATATTTGATCATGCTCTAATTCAAATAAATGTGGTTTCTTTCTTTTCACTTCGTCAACAATTTCTTTGAAATGAGTGTAATCCATAGTATTTCTCCATTTTATTTACTGCATATATTATTATCTTGATAAACCGTAATTTGGCGAACTAACTCGTTCTAAGAATGTACCCTTGTAATTCCAGTTCTTTCCCCGAATCCGTAGTTAATCTCTCAAGCCCCTGTTCAATGATTTCGTATTTTTCATCAAATTTGTGTAATAGCTTTATACTCTCAACATTGCGGAGATCGGCTTCGTAATAGAATTTAGCCTTATCATATTTTGAGCGTACATAGTCGAGGACTGCGTTCAGAGCCTCATAAGCATAGCCCTTGTTCTGTTCTGATTCTATTATCCAGATGCCAAGTTCTGGACAATCTTCGGCAAGTCCATGAATCTCAACACTTCCAAGAAATTCATCATTCTTTGAAAGTATGGAAAATAACAGGGTTTCTTCTCTATCCATTTCATTCAGAAACTCTTGAAGTGTAGATCTCGCATCTTCGATACTTTCAAATGGATCTGGCCACTGGAATTTTGTTATTTCCGCATTGAACCCGCTGAAATAATGATTCAAATACTTCATTTCAAACGGCACAACGTTGATCCGCTCACTTCTTATCATATAATACTCCTTTGCAAATTTTAATTTGTTGCTCAAATCCTTATCCCAATAAATCAAAATTTATTGAACTATAGAATACGGTTAAGAATGAAAAATCTCATTAATCTTCCGGTCTTGGATTATCAGGCTTCTTTTTTCAGCTTCACCTCTGTATGTAAAGTCACCGCCGCATCGAATAACCTCACACCATTTTCTCAAAGTTTATACCTCTGATCACTACCTCTTTTCGACAATTTCTTTCGCTTCATGAAAGGCAGCTAATTCCTCGATTGCATCATCAATACCTTTGTAATCATTAAAATCGGGATTGAATATATTTCTTTCTTTAACCATAAATTTTTGGGTTTTCCAGTCCATCTTGCAATCTAAATAACCGACAAATTGATTTCCCACAAGAATTGACAGCGGCCATTTCATTCCTTTTTTCTTGAAATACTCAAATGAAAATGAGTAATCGAAAAATGTTTTAAGCCAGGTTTTGTCCCTTACAATTGTATCCATTGGTGATATAAGTCGAACTTCACGGCAATCCTCATCCGCTCTGGCATTTAGAAGGTGCGTTTTGGAAGAATGGATATAGTAATTTTTACGACCGATTTTATTTGGAAGCTGTAATATCTTCTTTTCAGATTCCAACTCTTCAAACACAAGCAGAATATCAGCGGTTTTATACCCGGATATGTGAGCAACATGGACCGGATCGGTTACTCCTAATGAAGCTATTAGTTTTTCAACTATACATTTTATAGCTTGTTTTTCATCAATGGGATCATTCGCCCAATCGGAAAATCCCACTTTTTCTTTTAAAATCCAAATAGGTTCTCTGAAGGTTCCCGGATTTCTGCCGCAAGTCAAAAGATCTCCCCTGCGGCACAATCTGTAAAAAGCACGGAATATAGGCAAATTATAGCTATCGTCGTGTTCTCGCCTATATTGATTCCATTCAAAAGATAAATTCAAATTATCCCATATTTGATTAGCAGTCAATCCATCGAATTCTGTTAAGCATTCTTTCAATTTCTCTTCTGCAGCTTGAATTTCAGGACTATCTCCCGCTGCAAGCCAGCTTTCATCAGAAGATCCCCATCTCGAAATACCTTTTGTAGCATGCTTATACAACGAATACTCATCCCTTGGTACGAAATACATATTCCGCTTAAACGTCCATGTTTCCACAACCTTAAAATCTTTATATGCAGCTATATCCAATTGTTCTGTTTTAAAATCCTTTTTTCTATTCCAAAGCACTATATATTGGTTTAAATGTATAGCAGGATAAGGGTCATATTGCAATCCACAAATGTCCGATACAATATTCTCTATACTGTCAGAACTTTTCTTTAGCAAGTGCTGACTCTCCAAAATAATATTGCGCATGACATTAATATCATAATTTGTATTACTCATAAGATAAACCTTTCTTAGTTTGTCTAATAACAAAATTTTAGTTGCTATCGACAAACCTAAGTTGCTGCTGTAAATTTGAATTTAAAAGCAGACTTTATTTTTGTGCAACAATGGAAATCCAAGCCGGTAATGCTGCCATAGGATTGTTTTCCCAATTATTTATTTTTTTCATTTCATCGGTATTCTGTTTTAATAATTCATCGTATGAAAACCAAAACGAAGCATTTACAGCCTGCAATTCTTCCATTTCTTTTATAGAAAGCTGTGCCCATATCATCGCATTCACTAAATCCTGCACGCGCCAATGACAGTGCGGCATAGTTTCTTCATATGACTTTATAATTTTAGGTTCTTGCCAAGGTTCACCCAAAAAAGGGCGGTTAAATGGATGGATATCATACATGATCGATAGCCCGGTTGGTTTTAATACCCTATATATGTTTTTATACATTGTCACTATATCTGCAATCCAAGTATGTGTACCGTTTGATGTATAAACCAAGTCAAAACTGTTATCTTCGATATTTGAAAGTTGTGTTGTATCATCACAGACAAAACAAATGCTAAGCTTTAACTTGTATGCAATATCTTGTGCATGTTGTAATTGTTTCTCACTTATATCTGCCGAAGTAACCTCCGCACCTAGTAAAGCAAATGCAAAAGCAGCGTGATTATCTCCACTTGACGGCAATAGCACTTTTTTCCCATGCAAATCAGGTATATATTTATTTATCAATTGGTATACCGAGGGATGAAAGGCACCAGCTGGCTCTTTAACCAATGCCGCAATCTTCTCATCTGTCCTAAGTGACTGATACCAAGCTGAGTCAGCCGTTTCATTCCAACTATCCTTCACCTGTTTTAACTGTTCATCCATCGTATTTCCTCCTGTACAAGTGTATAAAATTAGAATTTATTTAGTCGTTGATTCCTTAACATCACCATGATCATTAAGGTAAATAAAGTGTTCAAAATCTTCATCAACAAGTAAAAGATATGGACTGAATAATTCCCAATTATCAATATCAAGTATAAAATCATTATAATTTCCATAAAGATATATTTCCAACAACTCCTCTGTTCCACATAAAAAACAGAGATACATACTTTGATGATTTGATATATTGCACTCATTCAACATAATGTGCGCTGGAGCCCAAAAATTCAGATTACTAATAAATCTGCTTAATCTTTCGGTTTCTGTTTCATTGGCAAATCTATATTTGCTATCAAAATCATCCACACAATTGATAATCTGTATTTTTTTCTTTTCTATCTTAGATTTTTTTAGTTTCAGTTTATTTTCTGTCAATTTCTTTTTCAGAAGTATTCTTTTATCGTTGTCCAAAATATTCACCAACAAAAATTTTGATTGAGATTTGACCTATTTTAAGGGAACCATTAGCTGTTATATTTTGTTATTAAAATATCTGCTAACCCTTGAAAACACTAAATTTATCGCTAGTGAGTTTTCCCTTATTGTTTCCCTCATGTTATATCTTCCCATGGAGCATTACAAGCACTGATAAGGGAAAAAGCAAGGGAAAAGAAATCGTATAACACATTATAACATAAAACATATAGGACATGGTAAACTGATTGAAATACTGTCTTAAAACTCAAACGAAAGGACAGATAAAATGAACATAATATATGCAGATGTGGATAGATACAGAGCCTTCCTTGGAATTGTGGCCATAAGTTACTTGCTTACCGGATTTTTTACCATTCTTTTCAGAACAAATAGTACGAAGATCAACACTACAGGGAATATAACAGCGAAGAGCAGGCCCATCTTAAGATCGCCGCCAGCTATGCCGGAAAAACGTCCTACCATTGACGGCCCTACCGTACCTCCCAAATCTCCGGCCAAAGCCAAAAATGCAAACATAGCTGTGCCTCCCATAGGACACTTCTGCGCAGAGATACTGATAGTCCCCGGCCACATGATACCTACCGAAATGCCGCATAGCGCGCATCCTGCCAACCCTATAATCGGTAAAGGAGACAGCGATGCCATCAAATAGCAGATCACACATAATATACCGCACACTAACATAGTCTTGGTCAAATCCAGCTTCTCGCTCATCTTCCCATACAGTATACGGGATGTTCCCATAAACCCCGCAAACAAACAGGGGCCTGCCAGATCACCAACGGTTTTTGAAACCCCCATTGCCGACTCTGTGAATGCGGATGCCCATTGCGCCATAGATGCCTCGGACGCACCGGAACATACCATAAGCAACACCAACAGCCAAAACAGCGGTAACCTAAGCAGTTGCCCGGTGTGCATACTCTCGCCGTCTTCTACCAACCGTTCAATAGGACAGGTAATAAAATTGAATGCATTATATAACGGCACCAGTGCCCAAATCAGTGTAAGAATCTTCCAATGTGCTAAGCCAAATATTGCAAAAAAAAGCGTCGAACCCAAAATCACACCTACTGCACCCCAACAATAAAAAGAGTGTAGAAGGCTCATCATACCTTCTTTGTTTTCAAAGGGGCAGGCTTCAACAATCGGACTTACCAATACTTCAATAAGACCGCTGCCCAAAGCATAAAGCACAACTGCAATTAGGATTCCTGTAAGCGGAACAGGAAGCAGTTCCGGCAAGATAGTCATTAAGGCAAGTCCTGCTGCGGACACCACCTGAGAAACTACCACGCAAATCCGGTAACCTATCCTGTCTACAAATTTTGTGGCAGCGAAATCGATCAGTAACTGTGTCAGGTAAAATACCGTCGGAATCAATGCAATCTTTTCCAGCGGAATCCCATAAGTACTCTTAAATGTCAGAAACAAGAGCGGTGCAAAGTTGGCGGAGATAGCCTGTGTAATAAAGCCGAGATAACAAGCAAAAAGCGTCTTGCGATAGTTAGGTTGTTTGGTCATATCAATCCCTTTCAGTGTAATGCATGTTTAAGGTTATTTTCCGGCTCTGATATTTTTGACTGTTGTTTTCCGGATACTTAAATCTTCATATACCCTGATTCCGCCATTGCCGACCGGCGCCTGAGCTAAAAGTCCAACCTTCACAATAGGATCGACCGGAAGGTGGAAATATCTCATCATATAGAAGTTTTTACCATCCATAGAGTAGTGGAATGCAAAATTATTACCCACTCTGCAAACCTGCAGCCATGCTGTATCTCCCTCAAGATTGCACCCGTTGGCATCATCTGAATCACCTTTCGTTACCACGCTTACAGCGGCATGTGTACCAAAATCTGTTAATTCAAAACAGCATTTTGCCCAACAGTTCATATCTTTCATGACCATGACAGATGCAGAATCATAGGTATCTTTAAAGCCATGTGATACCTTGACCTTAAGAATAAAATCTCCCTCTATTTCTGTATAATAAAAGGGAGCATTGCAAAGTGATTCCGGAAGAATCCCCTCTTCACATTCATCAATGCTTCCGCAGAAAAAATCTGTCTGTGCAGGTGCCTTGATTTCAATTCTATTATCCTTTTTTACGATTTCCCCTTCATTCAACCATTTAAATTCCATCTTAAAACCTCCTATCAATATGAAAACTTAAGTTTTTTCATTGGTCGAATGCATTATATCATCTAAAACAGAGGACAAAAAGATACAATAACGCCTAAAAGAAGCACTATTTTCCCAAAGTGCGGTTTTGACCGGGCGCATATCCATAAGCCTGCCGGAATTGGCGGCTGAAATAGTTTACAGAATTGAAGCCGCAGGCATGACTGATTTCCTGAAGAGTCAGCGTTGTATCACTGAGCATTCTGTAGGCGGTTTGAAGCCGGTATTGGATCAGGGTGTCTACCGGCGAACATCCCAGATATGTATTGAAACAACGCCCTGCTTCACTGCGGCTGATGTCAGCAGCATGGGCAATATCATCAAGGGTGACAGACTCAGCGTAGTGCGTGTAGATATAGTCCAGCATCTGTTGGATACGTATCTGGGTGTTGATTTGTATGCGCGTTGCTTCGGATTTGGGCAAGTCTTCAAAATGTCGGTATAAGTATTCAAATATACTGTTGAGGTTCCGTTGGACAATCATTTCATAGCAAGCGCTACGCTCTCGCAATTGACAGTAAATATCCTCTACCAGACGGTTTACCTCATTATGCCAGCCGTTTCCGTGCCTGAACACGATAAAGGGTAATGCATCAGAACAAGAGATAGGGCGAATATATTTCTGGTAAATTGCACTGGTTCCTGATGCAATTACAACATCGGAAAAGAGGATATTTGGCATCGGGTCAGGCACATCACCGGATAGCTGCCGGATTCCATGCAGTATATTACCGTTAATCAATATGCTGTCTCCGGCTTCCAATGTGAGGTGTTTCTGTCCCACTTGAAAATCCAGAATACCACTCACTGCTGTGGCAATCTCAAATTCGTGATGCCAATGTAAAGGCCCTGCCCAGTTCGGCAGTGTGGCAAGTTCATCATGAAAATATGTGATAGGAAAGACTGACGCGTCGTGAGTTATTTGCTCTCGTAGTTGATGGTCAATTGTTATTGGCATAATTTATCCCTCTTAGGAGTAATGATTACCATTTGCGATTTGCATCAAAATTCAACTTATGTATATCCGTATAAATTTCACAATTCTCATTACTTTAAATAGCATCTTGCAAAACTTTCATAAAATCTTGGTCATATTTCGTTTTAAATATAAAATCAAAAGTATGAATCATCATTCTCCCTCGCAAACTAGAATTTGTGCTATTCGTCAATGTTTTTTGACATTAGGCATCAATTCAAAGGTTTATTATTTTATTTAATCCTTTGTTATACATATCATCTAATTTCATTGCTTGTCCCCCTAGAATTTGCTCAATGGGGTAATATTCATCATTCAAATTTGCTTTTAATATCGGTATATCTATATTTGGATGATTATAATATTTCAAGACTTTTACTCCAAATTCTCTGCCAATTTCTTCGATGCTATCCTCAAGCAGATATACAAAATCCTTATCTCTGTCAGTAATAGCAGCATCCCCAAAATCAATTATACCAACAGCTTTGTTATTTTGAATTATGATATGATTACAACTTAAATCATTATGACATAGAGCTTTAACGTATTGAGAGATTCGTTCATCATTAAGTATTCTTTTATAAAAATCTTCTATATATTCTTTTGATTTATTAGGTATTTTATTGTAGATTGTTTCCCTTAAAGTGTCATAATCGTTTCTATAATCATTAATTACATGTAATTCTAATCCGTCTATATCAGGCAACGGGATCGAGTGCATTTCTCTTAAAAAAAGCGCAATGTCTTGCGCTAACATATCTTTTTCATCATCACTCAAACTTTTGTAAATGCTTGGGGTCAATTTATTCCCTTTGATCTCTTTATAACCACAAACACTATATTCTTCACTATAATAATCAATATCGGGGATTTGTAATGTTATTTTACCTTTTAGATAGTTTAATACCCGTATCTCTTTTTTTTAAGTTAATTCTTGCCTCATCATGTTTTGACTGCTTAAATATATATTCATTATTTACAAGATAGGCAATACTATCAAGGCCCTGCCCTAAAATGAAAATATCATGAACTATTAAACCAAATTCACTTTCAATAATTTCTTTAATGTCCATAAAATATCTCCTTGCTATTCATTTGCAAATTCAAGTTTGCTATTCACATCCTTATCCCGATTAACTAAAATTAATAACTTACTCACCCGTCGTATGTAAATTGCAGCCCATAGCTTTCGCTATCCGTTTCATTTTGCAAATAATCGTATCCTTCATCACTACAGATAACAAAGCCGACTTTCTGATGGGTCAGCAGAGAGGCCGTGTTCTTTTTGTCAATACAATCACGGATAGTATAAGTGCCCTGCCTTTTCAGCAGGTCTATCACACCTGCAAGTAATTCTGCTGCATAGCCTTTTCTTCTGTATTCAGGATGTGTCTCCAATGCCTCAATATAATAAACCCTATCGTCAACGCAGTATAATCTCAAGGCACATACCCAAATTCCGTCATGTTCTAAAATCATATACCGATTTTTACTATCAGCAAGAAAATCATTTTGGATGTAATTCAAATAATCACATTCAACTTTTTGCAGTGCTTCATCTTTATTGGATACATCAGGATAGAAATAATCCGTGTTTTCTGTATTGCTTTCTTGATAAACATTCATCAGTTTTCTTCCGTCAACTTGATCGAAAGTGTTGATTTCAATAATCATCTATAATTCCCCGCAAAATTCCAGCTTGTTTCTCACATCCTTATCTCTACAAACTGGAATTCTGATAAGACAAAATTCTTATCATTTAATAACTGTTATATTTTATCTTCGTAAAGTCCGCAAACCCTTGAAAATACTAAATTTATAGCAAGTGAGTTTGCCCTTATTCTTTCCCTTGTGTTATATCCTTTTCCCAAGCCATTCTCCGGAATGGCTTTTGTTACGAACCCTCATAAGGGCAAAAATAAGGGAAAGAGAAACCTGTAACAAATTATAACACAATATGAACAGGACATGAAGAACTGATTGAAATGCCTTCACAATATTTTGGGGAAAGGACAGCGACAATGAATATCATATATGCAGAATACAACATAGACCACAATAGCATTGACATAGCAACTACCGCAGGGTATCTTCTTAGAATTGACTGTTGGGAAGCAGAGAAAGGACTAAAGACTACTCCCTGCTCGGAATGTGCTTTAAATGCCCTCGCTATTGATGATCCTCTTGAATATGCAAGACTATATCTTGAGGGTAATATGCAGATGTGGATAGATGCGGAGGACTCTCTGGAATTGTGGTAATAAGCACAACTTTAGGAACAGAACTCTATTTTTTGTAATTCAAAGGGGCGGCAGCACTTTAGGCTGTTGCCCCTTGATTACCCATCAGCAAAACCAGACGAAGCTGTCAACGGCGGCGCGAAGCGGCGTTCATTTTACCGTTGACTGATCCGGCTGGTTTTGCTATCTTTTTTGAAATAATAAAATCAACCAAACCATAATGTACTACCGCTTGTTATGTCCCTTTCATAATGACAGTTGCTTAGTGTTTTCTAGACATATCTACAATTTAAAGTGATAAGTCATTTTTATTTTTTTGCTATTTCCATAAAAGTATCTGTTTTATTAACATCAACTTTTTCTAAACAACCGAAAGAAGATTTCATAACAGAAGCAATCGCAGTTGCAATATCATATTTTAATTCACTTTTACAATTCAAACTTATGTGCGACCTTCCCCCTTTTTTAACGTCACAATTGTGCTCATATGCTCCTACAATCTCCTACAACGGCGTATCCCATTTTACAGTATAAGGACCGTTCGGAATTGCCACAAGCCGCTCATAGATTTCCCGAAACTTTTCCTGTTTATCGGCAACACCGCTCTCCATGCCAACACCTGTAATATACTGCTGCGCATACTCCTGCCACGAGTTGTAATGTGCGCGGATCGCCTTTGCCACCTTCGCAGATTCCGCCATCAACTCCTCTTTGGTCAGATATCCGCCGATATAACCTCTCGCAAGCATGTTTCCCGCACAGCCATAATCGAAGGCACGCTTTTCCTCCTCGCCCGCCTCGCGGTTTTCTTCCTTGAGTATGTAGTCAACCATGTCTAAAAGACTCTCCTTGCCGGATACTACCCAGTCACGGTTTAGCACGCTTCTGACCATACTCGCGTTGGAACGATTCTTCTCATAGCCACCGAAATATTTATAACTGCCCCCACAATATTCCGACCACAATGCATACACCCCTACTGTCCATCTCTCTGCATCATTCTGTGGAATCGAATCCTCAGGATTGCTCTTATTACCTCCAAATAATCCAAAAAGTCCCATTTTTTACTCCCCTTCCTATATGTATTTTTAACATTTTTTCATTATACTACTCACTGATACTAATTTCAATGCACGATCATTTGAGTTTCCCCATTTTTTTAGAAAGGACATCAATTTATTATAATGTCGAATAGACATGTAGAAAAAATATTCCTTTTGCTTGATTTCTTTATTCATCCCTTCTGATTCATTTCATTAACCATCTCCACCGGTTTGACAGTCATTTCAACCCAAGCAGGCATGAATCCGCTTTTAATGGCATTTCTTGATGATCTTATATTTGACCAAGCACTGCAATAAAAGGGAACCTTACCCTTTTTTAGTATCTCCATTGCCAGATTACTTGTCAATGAAGACGCAACGCCTTTTCTGCGATATTCGGGTAATACATCTATTCCAATTTGCCACATACTGTCGCAATCAGCAGAACATGCGGCCAAACCAATGAGTTTGCCATTTTCATAAGCTCCTACGCCAAGAACGTCTAACTCCTTACGTGCTTCGCATAGCGCATTACTCCATTCAGGCAAATACAACGCACTAAAGTCCGTTTGCTTTAATAATTTCAATTCATAATCACACGGCAAACGAGTAAGTTTGTTCATATCGGGCAAAAAATATTCTGCCATGAAACATACTTTTTGTCCCAGTTTGCTCATACGCTCATCAATCCAGTGCAAATTAGGCGTTTCAAAGCAGTGATAGAACTCGAATTTACCTATATATTCCTCTACTACGTCTTTATATTCATCACTTACCGAAGCGACAATATTATTACCATATGAAACTAAATTGCATGCTATAGGTTCTTTATAATATTTTCTGGCTAAGGGTCCAATACCAGACTTGACTATAACGTTTTCTTTTTCCAAAAAATCAGTCTCTTTAGAATTTAAATCTATAGCGGATTGCTTCATTGCTATCTGCATTATTTTCTGATTTGTAAACATTTACTATCCCCACCTTTTCTCCCCGTCAAATTCAAATTTGCTGTTCACGTCCTTATCCCGATAAACATCCATCAATTTTCATTCTTTGGAATGGTTCCGCTTGATACCTTATGCTTTCATATAATTCCAAAGATCAACTGCTTTGTACAATGAATGCCGAGTGCTTAAAATTGTGCCGCATTTAGTTTCATAAATATCACAAATACCATCTTTTCCTAATGCTCCATACATGAGACAGCGTTTTTCATTACTGTCAAAATCAAAGCACTCAATAATCGGCATATTGCCAGTTATATTCCTTGGCAGTACACAGATTCTGTTTTCAGTCCATTTCATTACGTAACCATAGTGGCAGGGATATTTTTCGGTTTGCAGTGTGTTGATATCCAGCACTGTCAGTTCTGCCTCTGTAACTCCTCTGGCAATATATTCGGGGCGTGTCTGGAATGCTACCTTATGATCTCCAACAGGGATAAGATTCTCTGTCATAAAATCTTCCGGATTATATATTTTTCTGAATTGAAAACCTCTCTTGAAAAGAGAACGGGTCTTTTCCCATTTATAAATGGAGTGATGAAGGTACAGATATAATGTATTACCCAGTACGAAGAACTTCGGGAACAGACGTACATCCCCACCGTCCAGTTCCAATACCTTTTCTATGGAAGCGGCAAACCGATCCGGATTTTTTATATGATACACACTGTTTTTGTCTGAAACAAATAATTCGTTTTCAAACCAGATCATTGCTGACCAATCAAGATGTTCCCCCTCATAAACACAGTGCCAGTTTTTGATAGTATTTATGTCTTTTCCTATCAAGACCTTTTTGTTTTTATCAGACAAATATCCTTGTTCATTAACTGTAGTATTCTGTATGATTGCAACATAAGTGCCGTCCTCATTTCTTGCGAATTTTCTCACGCACAATCCCAAATCTGAACTTTGCACAGGTGGCCAAGAACCAATATTAAGTAAAGCCGAATCAAACTTTCTCTCAGTGCCAAGCTGCTTGTAATCCAGCCATAAAGTGTCATCAAAACACTCTATCACAAGATTTGTTGTATAGCCTTCCGATAATGAAAATTTCTCGCAGGGAAGACGCTTTGCTAAATCAATTCTTTTGGCATTACTCCCCAATTTACGTCTGGGCTGCTTTTTCAGTATTCCTCTCTTCTTTTGCTGCTTTAAAGTTTTCTTAAATTCTTCTTCGTCCTCAACCGGAATAATAACTAAAGCATAGGAATCACTATCTGTATTAATTTCGTATAATAATAAATTCAACGTAGACAATTCTTGTCCCAAAGCGTTGATGAAATCTTCCGTAGCCTCTGCAGTATAGTTTTCAGCCAGTTCATCATAGTCCTTCTGTAAAAGTTCGGGATATACTGTCTGATATGTTTCCCGAATGGCATATAATACATCTTCGCTTTCGCTCTTCCAATCAACTTCTACAGGATTAATATCTTTTGCCATGTTGTCCGCTTGACCTCCTATTTTTTAAGGCATTAGCAAATATTATTTTCTTGGTATCAAATCACCCTTTCCTTAAAACAATTCAGGCATGAGGAAATCTCATTGTTTGTGTCCATTCTGTTTTTATGGGTTCCCATGCCATACGCCCATCCATATATTCATTGTCAGTTTGTTGTGGTGAATGTAATTAAGGATCATGCTTGTATTTTGTTAAAATCCTTTTGATAATAACTATTAGATTCTTCCTCAAATATCCTGCGGATTTCATCATCTGGAATATCCAGCTTTCTGAAATCTTCGAGAAAAACCTCCCACAATTCATCAATATCGTGAAATACATAATCTCTGAATACAACTGCATTCTGTTTCTTACTATATCTAACATCATAATAATTACAACAGATTTTGAGTTCCTCAATGACTTTCGCTGTCAGCAGAATATTTTCCTCCATATACCTATAAAGGGCACCTGCGTCCTTATAGCAATCTGGCACTTTGGTACTGTAGGTATGCACCACAGTCATCGGTGTTGTCGGATCATCATATCCCATATAAAATAGGGGACGGTAGAATATGCGCATCAAAGAGTGCTTGTATGCAAAATCGGATAGCAAATATGGCTCAATCGCATGGAGCATACCATATGCCTGTCCTTCACATCCCTGACTGAATTCCTCGAATCGAAGACTTTCATAAATTTCTAAGTCATTCTGTCCCATTTTTCGTTCCGCCCCGCAAATTCTAATTTGTTGCTCACACCCTTATCCCGATAAACCGGAATTTATCTTACTACAATTTCATAATGTATTCTTTGCCCTGCATATTCGGAACAGAATGGTTCCTCACACTTATTTACAAATTGAAAACCCACACTTTCGTAGGTGTGTTGAGCAGGGACAAGAATCTCATTCGTACAAACGGCTATCTTTTTTGCTCCTTGTTTAATCATGCGATGAACTGCTTCTTGCATCTGACGTTTCCCATAGCCTTTTCCCTTGTATGCAGTCATAATGCAGTTGTGTCCGACCTCTATTGATTCAGGACAATTTCTTGGATCCCATGACACAAATCCGATAGGCTTTCCTTCTAAAACTGTCATAAATCCGCTAAACTCGGCAATATGGGGGTTATCATAAAAGAAATCATCAAATTCTTGCCATTGTTTATGCCAATCACGCTCGAATCGTGGCTCGAAAGAATAACCGTCTCTCAAAAGAGTTACAAGTGTACCTCTAGAGAACTCTGAAATTTTCCTAAATTCAATATCCATCCTTTTCTCCTTAAAATTCCGACTTCAAAACTCATTACTTTTTACAAATCAAAAAAAATTGTATCATTGGTCCCACTATTTCTTTTTTGTCTATTACAAAGTAAGCATCAAGCAGGGTTTCAAATTCTTTTACCGATAAATTAAATTTATCTGGTCTGCCCAAATATTCTTCTATCAGCTTTGCAATTTCAAATTCAGGACTTCCAACATTCGGAATATCAAGGACACATTTTCCGTTAGGTTTCATTATACGATGAAACTCTACAACTGCTTGCTGCACAAAATCCTTTTCAAAATACTCCAGAGAACCTATGCACGCACCAATATCAAAAAAGTTTGTATCATATGGGGTTGCATGCATACTACCACAATACAGATCACCAACAGTTAAATCATTCTTTTCCGTAAATTCATGCAGCAACTCTATCGTTTTTCTGCTGATATCAACTCCATAATATGTAGACGGCCAGCCTTTATATCCACGAAACATCAAGTTCAGGCAACATCCCAAATCAATAAACTTCATTCCAACCTTTGGCATAAGATACCCGACAATCTCTTTTCGACCGCTATCGGAAAGTGTTTCATTCATCTCCATTTGCTGAAACAAAGGATAATTGGGATGATTCGTAATGTAAGAGGGAAAATTTTCATAGGAGCTGATACCTTGTCGTCCTAAATCAATACCTCTGTCATACGATTCTGCAATTAGGTCTAATTGATTCTCCATTGTTTTCTTCCCCTTTCACATTCAAATTTATCTTTTTAGCCTACAGTACACAGCTTGCCTTTAAGGACATATCCGACCTTCTCGTAACAAGCATTCGATGCGGTATAATCTGCATCTGTATATAGCATGGGATTATATCCTGCCTCCATTACAAGCTTTGTAACCTGATAAACCAGATTTTCGGCGTAATGCTTTCTGCGAAATGCAGGACGGGTAAATACAAGATTGATACTCGCCATATTCCCGTTCGGTCCATACTGGCAGCTTGCGACATTATTTCCATGCTTGTCCTTCCAGAAATACATATTTCCGGCGTTGATATTTGTTTCCGCATCTAAGCGATAGCTGCCCCGATCCTTTTGGTCGATTCCCGTTTCTTTATGAAATAAATCCAAAAAATCCACCAATTCATCCACATCATCTCTGCTGCATTGATGAATGGAGCCGTCAGCGATTACAGTCGGCTTTACAAGCTCATGACAATCATACGCATACATGTTGAGAGAGATTGACATCTTTTTATTGTCTTCCGCTGCTCTCTTAATAAAATAATTTGCCAAATCATGCTTGAGGTTAAAACGGTGCTCACCGTCTAATAAGGAGTGTTTTGCTGCAAGCTGATAGGCCCGCTCCATGTCCGCTTCAGACGCTTCATCCGAAGTCCACACCCATACCGGATAGGGATTGCTCGTATAGCAAATGATCAGCTTTTCATGGTCAGTCAAAAGCAACTCACATTTTCCTCCCATAATACGAGTAAGCACCAAAAATGTATATTTATCATTCTCTAATATTTTATAATCTCTTTCATCTACAAAGCTGTCCATAACACCCTCCGCAAATTTCTTTTTTATCAGTTTGTACAGATACTCTTCTCTCGCAAACTCCATGTGCTTTCCTCGTCATTTTTTTGCGGAAATCCGCATTTTTTAAAGAGATAAAAAGTCATACCATGAATTAGCTGTTACTTCAATAAAAGGTGGTAGATAATTGCGAAATTTTCGGTACTTCAATATATATGTTTTAGACAAACTTGAATTTTATTGCCCATGTCAAGCATGATTCAAACCCTTTTTCTCTATGCTACATAGAAATTGTATCATATCTTGTTTTTATCAAAATATCTTTTTAATTTCTTTTTAATTTCTTCAGGTGTTACTGGTAGCTCCGTGTCAAATGGAGATAATTCCAAATTTATTTGTTTATCTTCTGACAATATATGAATTCGGGGAATTCCTTCAGGCTTTTTTCTAACATACCAGTAAAAAACGGTCTCATTATATATAAGTTTTCTTTTTCCTTTTTTCAATACCATTGCTTTTAGCTCCATCATATATATACTTGCTTTTTTCAAAATTACTCATCAATCTTAGCCTTTGCTTCTTCCTCAGATAGATTAAAATGCGCTATGAGCAGATGCAGGACTGTCTCAATCGTATAATCCTTGGAAAACTTATCCCGCATCAAGCTCACTGGAGCCATATGTCGTTCCTCCTTACCATCACAGTTCTCAGAGTTTCCACAAAGTATTATTTTTCAGGAGATTTTACAGATGTCTCTTTTTATCAAGAAGGTATAATGCCTACCTAACATATAGCGTCACGATTATTTATAGAAAATCTGCCTTATTTTTCTCATTTCTTTCCACACATTATCTCCATAGTTACTTACTAAAACAGAAATCATTCCATTATTTGGGTTGTACTCTGAAATAAAACTCACTCCGGGATCACAACCTTGAAAATATGCAAAATCCCTGCCCTTTGGATTATCAATGATCCATACACCATATCCATAGTAACCTTCTTCTGTATCAATACCATCTCCGCTTTGTTTGCTAAGCATTTTTGACACCAATTCTTTTGAGATCAACCTACCTTCCAACAAGTTAATCCAAAATCCGGTAATATCTTTTACTGTAATAAAAGCGCCACCTGCGCCTGTTCCCTTAACATCAACAGAAAATATATTTGTACGAAAATCGTTTGTATCAGCACAATAAATATAATTATTGGCACATTTTGAAGGCAGTTTGTCCAACTCATAATAACCGGTTGACTTCATACCACATACATCAAAAATATTCGTTTGCAGATATTGGTCAAAATACATTCCTGACACTTTTTCAATGATCATAGCAAGTAACACATAACCCGAATTATTATATTGAAACTTTTCACCTTTCGGATACATCATGGGCTTATTTATAAACAGAGGAAGTAAATCACTATTATGTCTGATTTTATAATTCGGGTAGTCTATCCACAGATCCTCATATTCGTTCATAATGCTTTCATCAAAATAATCAGGCACACCGGATGTATGAACCAAAAGTTGCCTTACTGTAACGTCTCTGTCAATATTGTTTAATTCAAGATCAAGAAGTTCTCCTAAAGTATCATCAAATTTTATCTTTCCCTGCTCTATTAGTTGTAATATTCCTACTGCAACAAAGACTTTTCCTGCTGACGCACTTGCAAACTTGGTTTCTAACGTATTTGGAATTTCATTTGGCAAATCGGCAAAACCCGTCACATTTTCATATAAAAATGTTGATTATCTCAAAAAGCCCTTGATTTACGGGCAGTTTCGCAGGACATGAAGCCAAATTTACTACTGATTTACTACTTTTGCGGATTGCGCCTTGATATGCACCCTTATTTCTGCGAGATAGAAAGCCCAACGATACACCACATCAGCATTGACAGACCAAATGAAAATTGAATACGACGTACACAAGCGGCGTTTCTCAATCCCTTAACCGGGAGAAAAGGAACGCCGCTTTTTT
>JAFLSY010000003.1 GCA_022510745.1 Lachnospiraceae bacterium | reverse complement strand
TGGCACAGGCTGGTCAGGCAATGCTGGCACAGTCCAACCAGGCAAATCAGGGTGTACTGTCCTTATTACAGTAATCATTGCGATAACTACCAAAAGGGAGTTGACGAAAGTCAACTCCTTTTTTCTTGATTCCTTGCGCCGGTGCTTAGAATCACTAAAAGCGGTTGACAGGCCGGTGCTTATTTTTTAAGATAAAAAGTAGGTAAATATTCATTTGTAGGCATACAGGAAGGAGCGGATATGCTGGAGTTTCAGGAAGGTTTCTTTAATCAGGAGATCAGGGACAGATTCTATCTGGATGCTACTATGAAAACCGTGTGGGCATCGGAGATGGAACTGCTGCAGAAGATTGCTGAAGTATGTGATAAATACGGCTTAACCTGGTATGCGGCATACGGCACCTTGTTGGGAGCAATCCGCCATGAGGGATTTGTGCCCTGGGATGATGATCTGGATATATGGCTTATCCGGAACGATTACAATAAATTGATGGAAGTGTTGCACAAGGAGCTGCCTGAGGGATACCGTGTTCGGGGGCCCCTTGCTAATGAGGAATACGACCAGTACCATACCTGTGTAAACAATGGAAGCAGTATCAGCATTGAAAAGGAATGGCTGGAACAGTTTCACAACTGTCCCTTCACCGTGGGGATAGATATCTTTCCATTGGATTATCTGCCCCGGAATGAGGCGGATAGGGAGATGCAGAAGAACACATTTCTTTTGTTAGGACGGGTTGCGCAGTTGGCCAGAATACTGGATCGGAAAGAATACGGCGCACAGGACGGTGAGAGCGAGGCAGAGATTCAGGAAAGAATACAAGGCATAAAAAGAGAAATAGAAAAAGGCCTTGCATATATAGAAAAAACTTATCATTTTCCTATTGACCACCGGCTGTTTAGGGAGGAAAAATGGTACTCTCTTTGTTCGGAAATGTGGAAGTTTGCAAACCATGTAGCCATGAAATACAATGAGGAGAAATCGGATGATCTGGTGATGTATGTGGGGTATTCCAGACAGGAGTCTGTAATATTTCCCAAGGAATGGTTCAATGAAGTGTATGGGGCTGCCTTTGAAAGTTTCATGGTGCCGATACCCTCTGGGTATGATCAGATATTAAAAAGAATATATGGTTCGTATTGGGTTCATGTTAAAAATACCGGAATACATGAATATCCCTGTTATTTAAGACAACTGAGGCAGTTGAGGGAATATGCGGGAAAAACGAATGAGGAGGAATCAACAGAAATTCCCGAGGAGTGGCTTCCTATCGTAACAAAAAAAGACGGTTCTATAAAGAAACTGATTTTAAGCGCAAATGACCCTAATATGTTTGCGATGAATGGCGATAAAGCACTGGATAAATTGGAACAAATTATCAAAGTATTTGAGACCAAAAAGGATCAATTTACCTTATGGTGGAGACCGCATCCCCTTATGAAGAAAGTATTGGATCAGGTTTCGCCGGATTTGAGCAGACGTTATCAGCAGATTCTGAAGAACTATCAGTCTGCGGACTTTGGAATATGTGACGAGACGGACAATACGGAACGCGCGGTGGCACGCTGTGATGCCTATTACGGGGATATGAATGCTGTTTTACAGCCGTTCCAGAATGCAGGTAAGCCAATTATGATCACACATTTTGATGAGGAGAGTACATTCCATGAGCAGTAAGATGGATATTTATATGGAAAATCGTCTTTATTTAAGCGCACCATGTTTTGTGATGGATGAGAAGAAACTTTACTTTTCTAATCGTTCCTGTAATGCACTTGTTATAGTGGACAGAGAGACATGGAATGTAGAGAGTATGGAGCCTTTTTCAGGAGAAGCATTAGAAGCGAAGGAGCTTCATTTTGAATGTTGTCGACTGGGGAATAAAATATACTTCCTGCCTCAGGGAAAAAAGAGGATTCATGTCTATGATTTAGAAAGTAAAGAACAAAAGGTCTATGAGCCGGAAGGTGAGTACGGAGCATCACAGAATGCCCTGTGGAATTTTCACGTGTGGCAGGATAAAATATATCTGCTGCCCTGCGGAGGCGGATTTGGACTGTGGGCACTTGACTTTGACGGACAGTTGAATAAGGAGAGTTGGTGGGCAGTTCAAACCGACAGAAATCATTTTTTTCATGGAGATTTGGATGAACACCGCTTTTTTTCAGTCAGAGTAGGAACCAGAGAATTAACGATTACGGATTTGGAAAACAGGGAAACAAAAACTCATCTGCTTCCGGATACAGGGGTGGGGCACATAGCATATGATGGGCAGGATTTCTGGTATACATCATGGAATCACGCAGATATTGTCAGATGGAATCCGGGGCAAGGAGAAAGAGAAAGGTATGCTTTTCCCATGTGGGATAAGTGCAGTTTGGGTGGGGCACCATATGCCTGTATTTATGCGGCAGGATCGAAGGTATTTGTGGCATCGGGCACACGTGAAGAATTATTTTTGCTGGATAAAGAGAACCGTATTTTAAAATCGATTCTGAAATTACATGAAATTCCCAATATTTACTGGGAAATAGAGATGACCCCGGTTTTCACCCGTATGGGAGATAAATTGATCGTAACCTTTTGGGGCGCAGGCGGAGCAGCAGTCATTGATTTGACAACTATGGAAGGGAAAATGTATCAGGATGTGATTCCCATAAATGAGACAGTTAGAGTCTGTTTTGACAGAATTCTGTTTGAAAAAGCTCCTCTTATTATGGAAGACAGTGATGGCTGGAATCTGGAAAGATTTTTGTATCATTGCGAGAACAGTTTAGGAAAGTGATATGAGAAAAGTGCAGCTAAGACCATTCCCTAATGCAACATCGTTTCCGGCATGTAAAGAAACTATGGAAAACTGCCGATAAAATGGGTATGGAAGGGCTTCCATCGCCGATTCCTCCCTTATTTTGCCATTTTGTGCAATGTTTTTATATTCCGCAATAACGATTGACAAAAATTCATGCATTATATATAATTGACATAGTGGTTTTATTTTTATCAGAAACCTTTTCGCAGAATTTATATTGGATTCGGCAAGTGCCAAATCTTAAAGCAGCGGACATGTGTGCAAGTCATATTTGCAGATATCTGCTTATTTAGGAAAGAAGCCTTAAGATTATTGCTGAAACTGTTAGAGATTTGTGTTTTACTCATTACAGAATCCGCCTTTTGGTAAAGTGATGATTGGTGGTACTTTCATTATACCTTACCGAAGTGTAGGATTCTATTTTTTAGCAGAGATTGTCAGCGGTCTTAAAGGATATTTCAAGTTTTTGGAATTAGACATCGTTGAAAAAAATCGGCCGACTGTATGGAGGAATGCCGATAATTACATAGAAAGCGGACAGTACTACAAAAGAGGCCATGATTCTGGGGGAGTCTATGAGGAGAGCAGTACAGCAGGACCAGGGTGCAATCCTGGATTATTTAAAGAAAGCAGTTGCCGAATGTATCTACATGTATATCGATATCCTGAACTATGGGGTAGCCTCGGAGAACTTGGCTGTGTGGCTGCAGGAGCAGAGCGGTCAGATAGAACTTGTGGTGATGAAATATTTTGACAGTTTTCAGATATACAGCCATAAAAGGGGTATTGATGTGGAACCAATCCTGAATCTTCTGCAGGAGTACCCGGTGACAATGGTATCGGCAAGGCGGGACATTATAGAGCAGTTGGAAGGGGTTTGCAGCGGTTATGATGCCGCTTACGGTTCAGTGTTCGATGTAAGCCATATCCGCAGGGCCTTTAGGGTAATGGGAGGAGAGAAATCGTGTGCGTTAGAGGTCACGGAGGCGGTGGCGGATGATGCGGCGGAGATTGCAAAACTGTTATGTTCCGATGATACTTTCCGTGTTAATTATCAGGAGGATGACCTAGCTAGACAGCTTGCAGAGAGGATTCGCACACATACAGGGCGCAGTGCTATCATACGGATGGATGGCAGGATCATCGCTCACAATGCGACATTCGCTGAGGCAGAAGATGTTGCTGTGGTAAGCGGTCTGGTTATCAGGCCGGAGTACCGTGGACTGGGATGCTATGAAGCACTGGTTAAATTTCTTGGGGGGCAGCTGATAAAGGAGGGGAAGACCCCCTATGCCTTTGCTATATCGGACAAGACAGTCCGCTACCACAGGGCGGTCTATACGGAGTGTGGGGAATATGGAAAACTGGTAAAGACCGGGCGGGAGAAGTAATAAATACATAAATAGAAAGGAAAGAAGATATGAGAGAGAAGATTTTGGAGCAGTTAAAAGAGATCAATGAGGAGATTGTGGCAGATTTAGACAAAGATCTGCTGGTATCTGGCATCTTAGATTCTTTTGACATCGTGAACATGGTGGTTGAATTAGAAGAAGCCTTTGGTGTGGATATTGATGTTGATCTAGTGACACCGGACAATTTCCGTACAGCGGAATCCATTATTCAGCTGATGGAAAATATCTTGGCATAGGAGCAGAAGGATCATGGTGCTTCCCGACATTGGAACCGGTTGGTTAGGAGAAAAGTATGGAAAGAAATGTTGTTGAGCTGCTTGAAAATGCGGCAAGACTCTATAAAGATAAGACAGCGGTCAGGGATACGAGTGGGGAATGCAGCTTTGCAGAGTTGTGCCGGAATGCTAAAGCCATAGGAAGCGCCCTGACAGAACATGATATATTTGGGGACGCGATTCCTGTCTATATGGAAAAAGGAATCGTGGCGTTGGAAGTCTTCTGGGGAATAACATACGCAGGTGGTTCCTACAGTTTGTTGAACCCCGTACAGCCTGCGAACAGAATAGAGAAGATACTTGAAGTGCTGGATGCCCCTGTCGTAATTACGGACGGGGAACATTTACCTGCCTTAAAGGAGATGAGACATTCCGCTAAGATACTCATGGCAGAGGATCTGCTTAAGGCAAAAATACAGGAAGATAAGCTGAATGTTGTAAAGAATAAAGCAATAGATACGGATGCCTTATATGTTAATTTTACATCCGGCTCTACGGGGACGCCCAAAGGTGTGGTGGTAAGCCACAGAGCGGTAATAGAATTTATCCACTATTTTGTAGAGATATTCGGTATTACTTCCGAAGATATTATAGGCAATCAGGCCCCCTTTGATTTCGATGTCTCGGTAAAGGATATCTATTCTATGCTGTTGACCGGAGCCACGCTCTATATCATACCAAAGGATTATTTTGCCTTTCCCAAGAAGATATTGGATGTACTGGAAGCGGAGAAGATAACAACTCTTATATGGGCAGTATCGGCATTGTGTGTTATTACGACATTGAAGAGCTTTTCCTATAAAGTTCCGACATCTGTTAATAAAGTACTGTTCAGCGGTGAGGTGATGCCGGTGAACCATCTTAGGGAGTGGATGCGCGTACTGCCGGATGCCATGTTCGTCAATCTGTACGGACCTACGGAGATTACTTGTAACTGTACATACTACATTATTGACAGAACATTGAATGAGGACAAGATTCCGATTGGCAAGGCCTTTCCGAATGAAAGGGTGTTTCTGCTGGATGAAGGGCAGAATGAGGTTGTGGAACCAAAGGTAGAAGGCGAGATATGTGTGGCAGGTTCCACCCTTGGACTTGGTTATTTCCGGGATAGAGAAAAGACCGAAGCGGCCTTCGTGCAAAATCCACTGAATGATAAAAATAATGAACAGATATATCGCACGGGCGATATAGCATTCTACAGAGAAGACGGGAATCTTGTCTACGTGGGCAGGAGAGATTTCCAGATTAAGCATATGGGTCACCGGATTGAAATGGGGGAGATCGAGGCCTGCATGAATGAAATTGAAGGTGTGGAACGGGTCTGCTGCCTGTATGATGAAGACAAACAAGAGATAGTCGCTTTTTATCAGGGTACTGCAGAAAAGCTTGCTATCAAAAAGGCGCTCCGAGGTAAACTGATTAAATATGTGATTCCTGAAAGATATGTCACGGTGGAGACGATGCCATTGACACCTAACGGAAAGATCGACAGGAAATTGCTTAGACAGAGCTATTTGGAGCAGAAGTGAGATGGAAAAAGAACTATTAAAACGATTAATTGATGCTGAGTCCACACCGGCATTTGTCTTTGATGTGGACAGATTATATCAAAGAGTGGAATATATAAAAGAAAAATGTGGAAACACACCGCGGATTGAGTTGTGTTATGCCATGAAAGCCAACCCTTTCCTGATACAGCCACTTAATTCTGTACTCAATAAATTTGAAGTCTGTTCCCACGGAGAGTTATGCATTTGCAAGGATAAAAACATCCGTATGGAGAAAGTAGTCCTATCAGGAGTCAATAAAGAAAGACAGGATATCCTGCAGGCTCTGGAATGGGGTGTCAGGACATTCACGATAGAGTCACTTTCGCAGTTAGAACTAATGGATGAATGTACACAAAAGACGGGAACGGATATACATATTCTTCTCCGCTTATCCAGTGGCAATCAGTTTGGAATGGACAGGGATGTGATTGAGAGGATCATTGAACAAAGAGAAGAATATCCCCATCTGTCGATTGAAGGAATCCAGTATTATTCAGGAACCCAGAAAAAAGAATCCAAAGTTTTGGATGAATTGAGTGAACTGGATGCGCTGTGTGGGGAAATAGAAGAGAAGTATCGGTTTAATATAAATGTCTTAGAATACGGTCCCGGTTTTGGTGTCGAATTTTTTTCCAAAGAAGATACCGAAGGGTTGTCAGATGAATGTGCCGCAGCATTCTGTAAGATGGCGGACAAGCGACATCTGACGCTTGAAACGGGCAGGTTTTTAACAGCGGACTGCGGATTTTATATCACATCAATCGTGGATGTGAAACAAAATGCAGGACAGAGATACTGCATCGTGGACGGCGGTATAAACCATGTGAATTATTACGGACAGGTCATGGGAGTGAGAGTGCCGCCTGTCAGGTTTTATCAAAGGGAAGACAAGGATATATCCGAGATAGAGATAAAGAATCCGACGGATAAAAAAGGGGGGCTTTGCATCTGTGGCTCCCTATGTACATCAGCGGATGTTTTAGTAAGAAATATAAACATCGAACAGGTCAATGTCGGTGATATATTTGTATTTGAAAAGATAGGAGCGTATTCCGTAACGGAGGGAATTTATCTGTTCTTAAGCAGGAGGATGCCAAAAATCTATCTGCTGACGCACAATGAACTGATACTGGCTAGAGATACGGTGGAAACTTATCAAATAAATCAATAAATTTAAGGAGAGAAAAATGCAAAGAAAAATCTAGGAGATATTACATGCAATCAATTCTAAAATTGATAGAAGAATCCTAACCGAGGAGGCATAAAATCTAAATGAATAGATTGAAGGACATAGAAGAATATAAAATATTGGTTAGAGAATTTAGAAAAGAACACAAAGCTTTTTATTCTAATTTCTATTTTATGCCAAAGGATATAGATCGGTATATCAGTTTGGGAAGAGTGGAATATGAGAATAATGAAGAAGGACTTTTTTTCTATTTTGATGAGGAAAGCTATTATAGGGTTTGTATGTATGTGGAGGCAGGAGGAGTGTTTAGCATTTCCAAACGGCATAAGAAGTTATTGGTGCGAAACATATATCGAAAAAATCAACAAGATGAAAAATTAGTCGAATTTGAAAAAAATTTAGAGAGAAATGAGTTTAATCTTGCCGGTACATCTTTTCAGATACAGGGAAGAATGAGCGAAATTTGGAAGAATTGTTCTCGTTTAGAAAAATTTTTTTTGGCCATGGAAAAGAAAGGTTTTCGTTGCGTTGAGGCAGATTATTCCTGCTATAAAGAGATAGAAGATCTTATCTTGGCTTCCGATATAGTAAAAGATTATCAAATGAGTTATCTAACAGAACAGGAAAAGCAAATGATGATTCCAGGTTCCTATTTATGCATTTTGGACAAGCAAAATCAAATCTGTGCAGCGAGTATAGCTTATGCTCACGATGGAGTTGCACGGGATGGAGTTTTTGCGGTAAAGGAAGAATACAAAATGATGGGGATTGCGCCAATGCTTGCATTTCGAAGATTAAAATGGACATTCGAAAATAAAGTTGATTTTGGACAAGGCTGGATACTGACAGATAACGATGCATCCATAAGATACCATAAGAGTTTAGGATATCAATGGACAGATAAGTATGCCAACGACTGGATTTTGCAGAAAACAGATTTGGTCTAATATGTTATAAAAGGAAAAAAATATGACATTAAATTTCAGTCATTGTATATATGGAGAAGAGTGCCGAGAATATTGCGGCTTTCATGGGTGTTCTGTACAATGGTAATTTCTCCTGTCCGATTGACACGGAAATGCCCATAGATAGAGTTCAGTTGATTGTTGATACGCTCGGACCATTGATGATCTTTGCGGAAGCCGCAACTAAGGATAAACTCAAGAAATTGTGTTATGATAAAGACATTGTTATGTCTGTAACGTGTTAATGACTTCAGCTCCTCGTTGTGGTATGATGTGTCTGAGTAAGACTTCAGGTTCACGTCAGACATGAGCATAGAAGCAATGGTATGGGCATCAACTTTATCCGTTTTGGTCTTTCAAAGGCTTAGACTTTTTCTGTAAAGATTGGTATGTAACGGATTGATAACATAGGTCGGGAAACCTTTACTAAAGAGAAAACCTAGAAGATTGTAACTATAGTGTCCGGTGGCTTCGAGTCCTACTTTTATATTGTACAGGTCATCGGAGACGGTCAGGATCTTTCGGTAAAGTTCATCAAAACCGTCCCTGTTGATAGTGATGGTAAATGCTTTAAATAGCGCATTCCCGTCAGAGTCAGAGATAAAGCAGTCGTGCTTGTCCTTGACGACATCAATTCCAATGTAGATCATGATAATACTCCTTTGTAAAATATTTGATACTGTTTAGGACCACAGGAACTCCCTGCGATCGTAACCTCGTTCTAAATAAACCGTCATGCGCTATCTAACTGATCACGAATAAACAAGGAGACTGTGGTTGTAGCCTTTCGTAAACCATCAAGTGGTAGGAGAAATGAAACAATCCACAGTATCTCCAACAGTATAGCATACAGTCCTTGGAGAGGGACAATAAACACTACTACTATATAATACGAGGAAAAAGATATGAGAGAGAAGATTTTGGAGCAGTTGAAAGAAATCAATGAGGAGATTGTAGAGGATTTAGACAGAGATTTACTGGCATCGGGGATCTTGGATTCCTTTGGTATTGTGGACATGGTAGTTGAATTGGAAGAGACTTTTGATACGGTGATTGAGATAGATTTAGTTACACCTGACAATTTCCGTACAGCAGAGTCCATTATCAAGCTGATGGAAAGTATTTTGGCATAGGAGTCATGACTGTAACATGAAGAATAAGATTAAATCCTTGGTTCGGCAAAGGTTGGCTGTATGGCGATCAGGACGAAATCATAGATTTTCTAAATTATTATGCGGAGCATCTGCATATGTGCGGAGTTGTTAGGGAGTATGCGGATGAAGTAAAAATCCAGCCTTATGAGACATGGAATGTTCGAAGCAAATTGATGAATGATCTTGCCTATTCGGAAAGGCGATTGATTGTAATCTGTTATCATGATTTCTTTCAAGCGTTTAGAAGGCGACTGTTATACATGGCAGAAAACAATTACTTTGGTCAGGTGATGGGAGTGAGAGTTCCTCCAATTAAATTGTTAATTAGAATCAGTTGAGAAAGGAAGAATAAAACAATGAAGGAAAAAGTTTTAGAAATATTGTGTCAGGTAAATCCCAAGGTAGCTGACAATGTTGATGCGGACTTGTTGGAGACAGGAATAATTGATTCTTTTGAAATTGTAAATATAGTGATGGAGTTGGAAGAGGCATTTAATATAGAAATAGACCCGGAACTGATCACTTCGATTAATTTTCAAACCGTAAATGCTATTGTAGATATGATTGAAAGTCTTTCTCAATAATAAAATATTGGGCAAAAGTGAGGTATATTAAATGCAATTGCTGGGGTCATATGATGAGTACCAAAACATGATTAGGGAATTTAGGAAAATATGTAAAAGACCCTTTTCAAACGTTTATTATGTACCGGATGATTTGGAGCGATATATTCAATTAGGCCGGGCCTTTTATGATAAAACAGAAAGCGGCATTGTATTTTATTTTGATGAAGAATTATATTACAGAGTCTGTTTGTGCATAGATGAAAAAGAGAAGCTGTCAATAAATCGGCTCGATAAGAAAATTCTCATTAAAAATGTATATCAAAAAGGTAAAAAAAGAGAAAATCTCCAGTGCGTCGAGCAGCAACTGGAAGAAATGGGATTTGAAAAGACAGGTACATCTGTTAGAATCAAAGGAGAGGTGCAACATCTTTTTGAAAAATGCAAGCGAATGGAAAAATATGTACATATGCTGGAGAAGAAAGGATATCGGTGTGTGGCAGCAGATTTTTCTATGTTTGAGGAAATTGAAGCAATTATATTAGATTCCGGTATTATAAAAGATTATCAACTAAATTATAGGACCGACGAAGAAAAAAAGAAATTAGTAAACGGTTCTTATATGTGCATGTTAAATAGTAATGATGAGATGTGCATAGGAAGTGTTTGTGTTATTGAAAGTAATATTGCAAAAGGTGTTGCGTTGGCCGTCAAAGAGAAATACAAGATGCATGGTTTGACACCGGCAATAGCTTTTCATAGGGCTAAATGGTTTTATGATAATGAGATTAAGTATGCGCAAGGTTGGATATTGGTCGATAACGAACCTTCATTGAGATATTATCAAAGCATGGGATACGAGTTGACGAACGAGTATGCGGATGAATGGATCTTTGATAAGTAAAAATAAAAATGGATAAGACTGGGGATGGGATCTAATAAAATTGTTTTACAGATGTTAGTAGAAAGAAGGCATTTAAAAGGAGTGCACATGGATGGAAAGCCTGAGGAGTTTACAGGAGTATAAAGCGTTATTGTCTTCCTATAAACAAATATATCGAAAAGGTTATAGCAACAATTATCTAAGCACTGATAAAATTGAACGATATATCAGCCTACAGCGTATTTATTTTGAGAAGAATGAGACATCGCTCCTCTTTTTCACGGATGAGGAGAAGTATTATCGTTTGCATGCTATGCTGGGTCCTGATATGGATATGATATGCAAGCAGGACAAGCCTCTCATGCTTAGAAATGTTTATAGAGAGGGGATGAAAACGGATGCATTGCTTAAGGTGGAGGGGGCGTTGAAGCAACAGGGCTTTCTCTTATATGATGAGACGGTTCAGATTTTGGCTCAGCCGTTGGAAAAAAGAGAGGAGATACAGCGTAAGTATAATAAAGCAAGCTCGTTTTTGAATCGGTTCGGAATAAAAATCGGTTATGCTCGAAAAAAAGATATGGAGCAGATTATAAACTTGAGAAATAACGAACCGCTGCTGAAGGATTACCATTTTTTATACGAAACGGAAGAAGAAATTTTAAATGATATAGAAAAAGGATATTACCGTTGTGCCTTTAATCAATTAGAAGAGGTCTGCGCAGCGCAACATTATTCTATCAGCAATAATACGCTGCAGGGAGACTGGTTGGCAGTAAAAGACGAATACAAAGTTAGATATGGGCTTGGAATTGCTATGGCTTATCATTCGTTTTTATATACCATTGAGCAGGGAATTTCCAATTACTACGGTTGGGTAGCAAGGGATAATATAAAGTCAATAAAATATCATCAGGCAATAGGTTATGAACTTACTGATAAATGGGCCGATGAATGGCTGCTGGTATAGGAGGCAAAACATGGATAATTTAGAAAAGTATAATAACATTTTTTGCGAGTTGTTTGCACTGCCGGAAGGTTTTGATCCAGAGATAGTAAAACTGAATGAGACGGGAGACTGGGATTCCGTGGGGCATATGAGTTTGATTACCGCCCTGGAGGATACCTTTGACATTATGATGGAAACAGAGGATATTTTGGGCTTTATGTCTTATCGTGAGGGGATTGAGATTTTGAAGAAGTATGGTGTCGAAGTTTAAGACTGAGGATGGCAGAAGCATGAATGGAAACGGAATGCTGAAAGAGAAAGTGTGTTTGATTACGGGTACCAGCCGTGGGATAGGACAAAAGATAGCGGAAAAATTTGCTGGAGAAGGCGGGATTGTCTATGCAAGTGCCAGAAGTGAGGGCTGTCTAGAGGAATGGGCAGAACGCATTAACATCGAAGTACCCGGAAAGATTTATCCGATCTATTTTGATATGACAAGCTCTGAAGAAATCCGTCAGGCAGTAATGAGACTGAAAAAGGAGCAGGGCAAGGTGGACGTGCTAGTCAATAATGCCGGCATGGTAAACAATGAAGTGTTGGGCATGATCTCCATGGAAAAAACTAAGGAAATGTTTGCTGTCAACGTGTTTGGACTTTTAGAACTGACGCAGTTGATTTCCACTCGCTTTATGGTAAAGCAAAAGAGCGGAAGTATCGTGAATATTGCTTCTATTGTAGGGGTAGAGGGTAGCCGCGGTCAGGTAGCCTATTCGGCAAGCAAGGGTGCGGTTATAGCACTTACCAAATCGCTGGCTATAGAACTGGCACCGCATAATGTCCGGGTAAATGCGGTGGCACCGGGTATGATAGCAACGGATCGGCTTAAGGTGATGATTAAGGATGTTTATAAAGATCATGTTCCCCCCATAGGTATGGGGCGTTTAGGAATCCCGGAAGAGGTTGCCGATGCATGCCTGTACTTTGCATCAGATCGGTCAAGCTATACGGCAGGGCAGGTTTTGGTAGTCGGGGGAGGTTATGACACTCAAAGCAGAGCACTGTTCGATATAGACTTCGAAGCGAGGTAAGAGTTGTTTCTGGAAATTGAAAAAGGAGAAATAATAGGATGAAAACAAATGTAATGCAGTGGTTGGATAATACTGCAGAACAGTTTGCCGATAAGGTTGCTTTTACGGATGCATATAAAGAATTGACATACTGTCAGTTGAATACATATGCAAAAGCGATTGCAAGTGACCTAATCAGGAGAAATGTTTTTAAAAAGCCGATTGTTGTTTACATGAATAAAGGAGTAGATGTGATAACGGCATTTATGGGAATCGCTTACAGTGGAAATTTTTATTCTCCCATAGACACTGAAATGCCACCTCAGCGTGCCAATAAGATTTTGGAAATTTTGCAGCCGAATTTGGTCATAACAACGGAGGAATTGAAAGAAAATGCAAAAATGCTCAATTGCTCTGCAGAAATACTGGTCTTTGAGGATATAATTGAGCATGAAATAAATAGCAGTGAGATTTCTGACAGGCAGTCAAAAATCATTGATACGGATCTGCTATATGTGCTGTTTACTTCAGGTTCCACAGGAACACCCAAAGGCGTGGCAATATCGCACCGCTCTGTAATTGATTATATTGACTGGGTAACTGAGACATTCCAAATAAGCGAGGAGGACTCTTTTGGAAATCAAGCGCCGTTTTATTTTGATAATTCTGTACTGGACATATACAGTACCATTAAATGTGGCGCAACATGTTATCTCATTCCAAAAGAATTGTTTTGGCAACCTGTATTATTATTAAATTATCTCAAAGAGAAAAAAATTAATACTATTTTCTGGGTGCCGTCAGCCTTGATTGTGGTTTCAAAACTAAAAGCCCTTACAAAAGTGGATATGAGCGCAACATTAAAAAGAGTACTCTTTGCCGGGGAAGTTATGCCAAACAAGCAGTTAAATATATGGCGTACCTATCTGCCAAATGTCCAATATGCAAATCTGTATGGACCTACTGAGATAACAGTCGATTGTACATGTTACATAGTAGACAGAGAATTCTCTGATGAAGAACCATTGCCAATTGGAGTGCCGGTGACAAACGCGGATATTCTCGTGCTGAATGGTGATGATAGGCTTGTAGAGGGAGAAGAGGTCGGTGAGTTGTGCGTTCGTGGCACTTCGCTAGCGCTGGGGTATTATAATAACCCGCAAAAGACCAGGGAAGCGTTTGTTCAGAATCCGCTAAATAAGGCGTTGCCGGAAGTAATATATAGGACGGGAGATCTGGTCAGATATAATAGCTACGGAGAATTAATCTATTTATCACGAAAAGATTCCCAAATCAAACACTTAGGACACAGGATTGAATTGGGGGAGATAGAAACTGCTGTTTCTTCTATTCCTGAGATATCTTTATGCTGTTGCCTGTACGATGATGTGAATAGCAGAATAGTGCTTTTCATAGATACAGAATTGGACCAAGCATATATTATTAGTCAGATTTCCAATCTGGTACCTAAATATATGTATCCGGGCAAGGTGATTTCTCTGGAACACATGCCGATCAATGCAAATGGTAAAATTGATAGAGTTAAGTTGAAAGAGATGCTGTAAGTGAGGTAAGAGATGTTTCTGGAGATTGACAAGAAAGTTAAAAACAAAATTGCAATCAAGGACAGTGACAATCAGCAGATTACTTACGGAGAGATCATAGAGTTTGCCAACCTGTTTTGGGACAAGGTTGGGGAAAGGGCACTGCTCTTTGTTTTAAACCGCAATACGGTAGGAGCGGCGGCAGGCTATTTGGGAGCCACGATCAATCGGATCGTTCCGTTGATGTTGGGGGCTTCTATGAATCAGGAACTGTTGGAAGAATTGATCCGTATTTATCATCCTAAATACTTATGGAAGCCTGTGGAAATGGTGACTGAGGGAGAACCGCGATTGCTGGAACAGTATGGATATGTTTTGGTGGAAACAGGCCTGACGCCCTATCCGATGTATGAAGAACTCTCGCTGTTGCTTACGACCTCCGGTTCCACCGGAAGTCCGAAGCTGGTACGACATTCTTACGCCAATTTGGAGGCACAGGCCAGAAATATCTCAGCCTTTTTTGAACTGGATGCTGCGGAACGGCCTATGTTGGATCTTCCCATCAATTATACCATGGGCCTGTCAGTACTAAACAGTCATCTGTACTCGGGAGCGACGGTACTGTTGACCTCCTTCAATGTATTGAATCCGGGCTACTGGGAGTATTTTAAGCGCGAGGAGGCTACCAGCTTTACAAATGTTCCTTACAGCTATGAGATACTAAAAAAACTGAGATTCTTTAGAATGAATCTGCCTTCCCTCAAATTGATCACACAAGGGGGCGGAAAGCTGAATGAGGAACTGCAGAGGGAATTTGCGGAATATGCCGAGCAGACCGGAAGAAGGTTCATCCTGACTTATGGACAGACGGAAGGAAGCGCCAGAATGGCATATCTCCCGGCTGAATATGCGAAAGAAAAGTACGGATGTATTGGCAAAGCCATTCCAAACGGCCGCCTGTATCTGATAGATGAAGATGGCAATGAAATTACGGAGCCCGATGTAATTGGAGAAATGGTATATGAAGGGCCGAATGTAACCTTGGGTTATGCACAGTCCGGAGAGGACCTGTTGTTAGGGGACGAGCGGCATGGCTTACTGCCTACCGGCGATATGGCAAAAAAGGATGCGGACGGTTTCTTTTATATTGTAGGCAGAAAGAAGCGTTTTCTAAAGCTGTGCGGGTATCGGGTGGGGCTGGACGAATGTGAGAATATTATCAAGGGAGCCTTTGACGTGGAATGTGCCTGTGTGGGGGATGACCGGTGCATGCAGATTTATGTGAACTCCAGGCAGGACATGGATGCTGTCAGGAGGTATATCGCGGATAAGACCGGAATCAACTCATCAGCTTTTCAGGTACATTATATCGAGGCATTGCCCAGGAATGAGGCGGGGAAGGTTTTGTATAGTCAATTGGTTTAGGGCAGTTATTTGCAGGGTTTGGAAGTAATAAAAGGGATTGTTAAAGCTGATTGTGAAGTAATGGCATGGAGGCAGGGATGGCAGAAATACTTTTTCCGTTTGATAAAATTAAAAAAGATTCCAAAATTGTGATTTATGGTATGGGATTTGTAGGACAGCAATACCTGACACAGGTTCAGGCACTGGAATATTGTCATGTGGTTGCGCTGATAGACAGGAATGCCTCTCTGTTTGCGGATACCCAGTATCATGTTGAGACAGTAGATTCTTTGGAAAAATATACATATGATCACATCGTGATTTCAGTTCTCTTTGAGGATACGGCAAGATCTATTATGGCTGACATACAACAAAAAATAGATGTCCCTAAAGAGAAATTTGTATTTGGAAAAGCAGGACAGGGGATTTCCATGTATGGGTTGGCTCATATGTTGAAAGGCTATGCTGAACTGTCCGATTGTCTGGAGGATTTTCTGACAAAAGCAAAAGGGAAAATAGATTTTTTCGCGGATGCAATTAGGGAACTTAAGACAAATTTATATCTTTCTCCGGAAGTTTTTAATAGCCAAAAAAATTTTTTTATGGATTATCTGCATCAGGAGATTTCCGTAAAGAAAAAGATTATATTGCTCCGGTTTTTGTATGAAGTGGAATGCTTTGATAAAGAATGTGCGGAATTGTTTATGCACAGTATTGAGGATATTAAGGATGATTTTGATGCAAGGATGTGGCTTCTGTGGGAGTTGTCTAATATGGAACTGCATTATCAAAGCATTCGGTATGATAATTTTTTCCTGGATGAGCGTCGGATCATTCGCGAAAACATGGAGCATTATGTAGGGAAAAACAGATATGCAAAAGGGACGGCCAGTAAAAACGGAAAACGCTTGGCATTAATAGCCACTTGCTGTCCTACTCCCAGTTTGCCGAACTTCCGTATGCTGCTGCCGGTAGCAAACGAAATGAAAAAAATGGGCTGTCAGGTGCGGATATTTCCAATAGATCTGTTCAGGTATAGTTATGGCGAGTGCTTTATAGAGCCATTTTGGCCTGTAGTAGAAAAGTCTGAACTGTCGGAAGAAGGGTTTAAGGCGGTATTGGAAGCAGGCATAGAGATGCTATATCCGAAAGGTTCCACGATACAGGAACGAATCGAGCATTTTGCAACGAATTTATATGATTATAACCCTGATATTGTGTATGACTTTTCCGGAAGCTACCCCTTTTGTTCACCTATTTATTATGATGCATTTCCTACAGTGTATTTACCTATGCGGGGATGTTCTACCGGTGCATGGTTTGATAAATATGTTGCGCGGGATAAAGAGTTATGCAGGGAGGAAAATGAAATTTTTCATTCTATACTTCCGGAGCAATTGGAGGAGGCCCTTCCGGCGTATACAGACAGGAAGAACGAATTGCCGCCTGAGCCATATGACCGTAAAGAACATGGTTTTGACCCGGAGGATTTTTTGATCGTAACAAGTGGCAGACGGCTGCATACGGATTTATCTATAGAATTTATAGATTGTGTATGCTCTTTCCTGACACAATATCCTGATGCAAAATGGATATTGGTAAGTAACTCCAAAAAAGATTATATTAAAGTGCGGTATGGTTCGCTGCTTAAAGAAAGAAGGATCATTGAATGGGGTTATGAATCAGAACTGTCCAGATTATATGGAATGTGTGATATTTATTGGAATCCGGAGCGCAATGGTTCAGCGGGTTGTGTAAGTGAGGCGATGCAGTGTGGACTGCCGGTTGTGCTGACAACATTCCCGTCGGATATTCTTCCGCATATAGGGAAAGAAAATGCGATTGCGGGCGGATATGCAGAGTGTAAAGAATATGTTGAGCAACTATATTCTGATAAGGAGTTGTATAAGCAAAAAAGCCAATTGATGAAGGAGAGATACAATGCCTTTATACACGGTGAAGGAGACTATGTCAGGAAACTGCTTGAGATAGGGGCTTGTATTGATAAGCGATAAAAGGCGGAGAGAAGGAATACATATGGACGAGAAAATCTTAGTCACTAAATCTTCCATGCCCTCTTATGAGGAATACATAGAAGCAATAAAACCCCTGTGGGACACGCACTGGCTGACCAATATGGGGGTCTACCACAGTGAACTGGAAGAAAAATTAAAAAATTACCTGGACGTGCCGGAACTTTCCCTTATGGTGAACGGCCATATGGCGCTGGAAATGACGATTCAGGCGTTTGGTTTCCCGGAGGGAAGCGAGATCATCACCACACCCTTTACATTTATTTCCACTACTCATGCCATTGTGCGAAACCGTTTAAAACCGGTATTTTGTGATGTGAAGGATGCTGACGGGACAATAGACGAGACCGGGATAGAGGAACTTATAACAGAAAAGACAGCGGCGCTACTTCCGGTGCATGTGTATGGGAACGTATGTAATGTGGAGGAAATCGAGAGAATAGCCGATAAATATAATCTGAGAGTCATATACGACGCGGCTCATGCATTTGGAGTTTCTTATAAGGGGAAAGGGATTGGAAGGTACGGGGATGCCTCTGTGTTCAGTTTCCATGCCACAAAGGTTTATAACACGATAGAGGGCGGAGCGGTCACTTTTGAAGACCATAGGATATATGAAAAGCTGTATAATCTGAAGAATTTCGGGATACGCGGGGAGGAGATCGTGAGTGAGGTTGGAGCAAACGCGAAGATGAATGAATTCTGCGCCATCATGGGCCTGCTCAACCTGAAACGGACAGATTACGCGATCCGGGAGAGGAAAAAGCGGTATGACTGTTATGTCCAATGCCTCAAGGATGTGGAGGGAATCAGGATCCTGCGTCAAGAGGGAGCGGCGACGGATAATTATGCATATTTCCCCATCTTGGTTGGAGAAGGATACGGCATATCAAGGGATGGATTATACGATGTGTTGAAAGAAAACGGCATATTTGCAAGAAAATATTTTTATCCGCTCACATCAGACCAGGCCTGTTTTAAGAACAAATATAAGAAAGTGAACCTTAAAACCGCAAGGAAGCTGGCGGATGAAGTTATGGTGCTTCCGTTGTATGAGGATTTGGAAATGGAAAGCGTCCATAAGATATGTGAGATCATAAGATCAAATGAGAAAAATAAGGATTATTGATAATAAGGGACGGGGGAAGAACATGAAAGTATCAAAACGCATAGCAAGGATAGAACCTTCACTGACAAGGAAAATGTTTAATTTGGCAAAAAACTTTGATGATGTCATCGATTTGACGCTCGGGGATCCGGATCTGGCTCCTCCGGAGGAACTGGTGAAAGCGGCGTACCGGGCCATGGAAGGGAACAAACTCCATTATTCCGCCAATGCAGGCCTGTTGGAGGCGAGGCGGGCAGTTTCCCAAAAAATAGCGGAAGTATGGGGACAGGAGGTCGCTCCGGAAAACATTGCCATAACAGTGGGAGGTATGGAGGCGCTCTTTCTGTCGCTTTGCTGTATGGTTGACGAAGGGGATGAGGTCATCGTGCTGGCTCCCTATTACATCAATTACCTGCAGATGATTGAACTGTGCGGCGGCAAGCCGGTGATCGTAGACGCTTATGACGCGCAGAATGGGTTGTATGTCCACAGGGATGCTTTGGAGGCGGCTGTGACAGACAAGACAATTGCCATTATCATCAATTCGCCGAACAATCCCACAGGGGATGTCTTTAGCAGGGAAATGTTGAAAGATATCGCGGTTGTGGCACAAGCCCATGATCTTTCCATTATCTCAGATGAGGTATATCGGACACTTCTTTATGATGGGAGATCCCATGAAAGTGTGCTGCAATTCCCGGAGGCCGCAGGCAGGACGCTTGTGGTAGACAGCATGTCAAAGGAATACAGTATGACGGGATGGCGGATTGGGTTTGCTTTTGGGCCGGAGGAAATCATTGCCAACATGGTAAAGATGCAGGAAAATGTGGCCGCCTGTGCAAATGTTGCCTCACAGTATGCTCTGGTGGAGGCTTATGAGGGAAAGGTGCAAAATAACTTTATCGTTGAGGAATTTCGAAAGAGAAGGGATTACCTGTATGAGGCAGTGTCAGGAATAAAATGGCTGCGTGTGCAAAAGCCGAAGGCAACATTCTACATGTTTGTGGATATTTCACAGACAGGATACCGCTCGGAGGAATTTGCGTATAAGCTCCTGGAGGATGTTCATGTGGCGGTGGTTCCCGGGGTGGTATACGGCAAGGCATATGACAGTTACATAAGGGTGGCGTACACAAGAAAGATAGAGATGTTGGAAAAGGCAGTACAAAGGTTCCATATATTTTTTGATAAATTGGAGAAAGATCAGTAATGATGAAAAGGATACTCATGTTAGGGGGTTCGACCTCACAGGTATGCGCAATCAGGAAGGCAAAAGAAATGGGTCACTATGTGATCATCTGTGACTACCTGCCTGACAATCCGGGACAATATGCGGCGGATGAATTTTATCAGGTGAGTACGACAGATAAGGAAGCCGTGTTGGAATTGGCATATAAGCTGAATCTGGACGCAGTTGTGTGCTACGCTTCTGACCCTGCGGCACCGACGGCAGCCTATGTGTGTGAAAAGCTTGGATTTCCAACGAATCCTTATAGGTCAGTGGAGATTTTGACAAATAAAGATACTTTCAGGCAGTACCTTGCCGAACATGGCTTTTGTACCCCCTGGGCTTATTATTATGATTCTTTTCAGGATTTGCTTGATGACTGCGGGAAGTATGAATATCCGGTCATGGTTAAGCCGGTGGACAGCTCCGGCAGCAAAGGGATCAATAAGGTATATAAGAGAGAACAATTGGAATTTGCATTCCATGACGCCATGAAGTACTCGCGGTGTAAGAGAGTCATCGTTGAGAAATTTATCCAAAAAAAGGGCTATCAGATATCCAGTGATGGATTTGCGGTTGATGGAGTATTAAAATTCAGATGCTTTGCCAATGAGTTTTACTCGGATAACGGGATTAAAGAATATGTCCCGTTGGGAGAATGCTGGCCCAGTGTATTGGATAAGTACACCCAGGACAGGGTTCACGCGGAACTGCAGCGGTTGATCACTTCCCTGGGTATGAGGACCGGTGCTTATAATATTGAGGCAGTGATTGATGAAAATGATGATATTTATATCATGGAACTGGGGGCGCGGAACGGTGGCAGCCTCATCCCGCAGATCACCCAGTATGCCACAGGGGTGGATCTGGTGGAATATACCATAAAGGCAGCGTTGGGTGAGGACTGTTCTGACCTGACGATGAAAGACCCCAGGGGCTTTTGGTCAAATTATATGGTTCACAGTACCAAAGGCGGGAAGCTGGTGCGAGTCTCTTTGTCAGATGAAATAAAAGACAATCTGGTGGAGTACCAGACGGATTTCAAAGAGGGGGACGAGGTACAGGCCTTTGAGAATGCGGGACATGCCCTGGGGACGATGGTATTTCGATATGGCAGTATGGAAGAAATGTTTGAAAAGATACCGCATCTGACGGAGTGGGTCAGAGTGGAAGTGGAAACGTAAGCATAGGTCAAAGAATATTCCTTGTCAATAACTTGATGCAGACGACTATTTGAGAGAGAGGAACGGCTATGGATATTAAGGTTTCTATATGCTGCATGGTTTATAATCAAGCACAATACATTGAAGATATGTTACAGGGAATTTTTATGCAGAAGGTGAATTTTGATTATGAAGTTATCATCCATGCTGCTGCATCCACAGACGGGACAACAGAAATACTAAAGAAATATAAGGAAAGATATCCTGATATCATCAAATTATTTCTGGAGGAGGAAAATCAGTACTCTAAAGAGAGGCGGATGACCGGGGAAATCTTTTACCCTTATATAAAAGGGAAATATACGATCTTTTTGGAGGGGGATGATTACTGGATCAATGAAGGGAAACTTCAGGCGCAATATGACTTGATGGAAGCCCATCCGGAGGTTTCCTTATGTTATCATAATGCTCTGGTTCATGATGTGAGCAAAGATGAAATGAATTTATGTATTCATAAGCAGGAATCGGGATACATAAATGATTCGGATATTATATGTGTCAATCATGGCTGGTATCCAACGGCTTCATCATTTTGCAGGTCAGATTATTTAATGGAACAGCCGGATCTGCAGCCTGCCACAGAGGACGAAGGAATCAGGACGTATATGGCCTGCCGGGGTGAGGTATATTTTATTGACCGTGTGTGGAGTATATGCAGGCAGTTTACAGAAGGTTCATTTCATGACAGGTATCGTAAAGATATAGGTTTTGCTCAGAATTATAATAGAAAGTTGATTCATTACTTTTTAGACTTTAACGAGTATTCCGACAAACGGTTTGAAAAATACATATATGATCGGGTAAAAGACAGCCTGGTGGAGTATATCAGGGTACACCATAATATAAACTGTACAATGGAACAGTTTCAAAGATACTTAGAAGAGTTAAAGGATACCACAGGACATATTGCAGATCATTTTTTAGATCTGTTCCATGATATTGAAGCGATACGGTGTACGGATTATTTCCAGACCATTATCAAAGAAAAGAGTATTGACCAAATATCTTCCCATTCAAAATTATATCTGTATGGGACAGGGAGGGAAGCGTTAAAGGCAGTGGTCATGCTCTTGAAAGAAAACATACAGATCAGTGGATTTGTTTTAACTAAAAAAAATCCCAGGCTCAAACAGCTATTGGAATATCCGGTATATGGGATAGAAGACATTCAGATGGACAGAGATGTAGTGATCTGGCCATGTATGGTGAATGGGCGGAAAAATGTTATCACCCTTTTACAGGAGAGAGACTGTCCCAATATTATAGTGTAAAAGACAGAGATTATGGAAAACGAAAGAAAGATTAAGGAGTATAAAAATGATCATAAAAAATGGATGCGTTACTTTGAGAGCTGTGGAGGAAACAGATTTTGATCTGTTATTTTGCTTGATTAATGAACCCAGAATTGAGAATATGACAGTAGGATTCCATTTGCCGGTCAGTTCTGCCGAACAAAAGAAATGGATGCAAAATTATTCCAATAGCATGACAGATATCAGACTGATGATCGAACTTGATAATGGAAATACGATTGGTATGGTAATGCTTAATGACATTGACTACAAAAACGGAAGTGCAAGTATTGGTTATAAAATAAGCGCATCATCCCATGACAGGATCAGGGGGGATATGCAGGATGCGATAGCGGGAATGCTTAATTATGCGTTTAATGAACTTAGATTAAATTGTGTGATATCAGCTGTATTAGACTATAATGTATTCTCATTAAAATTGATGAAAAAAATGCACTTTACTCAGGAAGGGATTTTAAGAAAAAGAATTTATAAAAATGGTGAATTCCATGATCTGATCGCATTTTCTATTTTAAGGTCAGAATTTGAGGAGCACAAAAATATTTAAATTCGGGAGGGATGAGAATGAGCAGAGATGAAGTGTTTAAAAGAGTGACAGAGATTGCCAGGGCGGCTTTTGAATTGGAAGAACTGAATATGACTGATGCGACTACAGCAAACGATGTTGATGAGTGGGACAGCTTTACTCACATGTCACTTATCAGTGATATAGAAAGAGAGTTTCATGTAACTTTTTCCTTGGATGAAATCAGTAACCCCGGGAATGTTGAAGAGTTGGTGGATGCTTTGATGAGACATATTGAATCCCATAGATAACAAAGAGGATATGGACGTATTAATATTTTCAAACCAGCGGGAGACAGTAAGTGATGAGCGAAATTGAAGTTTCTATTATATGTGTTACCTTTAATCAGGCAGATTATATCAGAGATACGTTAGAAGGATTTTTAATGCAGAAGACAGATTTTGCGTATGAGATCCTGATTCATGATGATGTGTCCACGGATGGAACGGTTGAGGTCCTGAGGGAATATCAACAAAAGTATCCTGATAAAATAAAGCTGGTTCTGGAGGTTGAAAACCAATATTCCAAAGGTGTAGACATTACGAAAGATATTATGCTGCCCTATGTAAGGGGCAGATACATTGCATACTGTGAGGGAGATGACTATTGGATTTATTCCGGAAAACTCCAGGCGCAGTATGATCTGCTGGAAGCCCATCCGGAGATATCCCTGTGCTATCACAATGCGGTGGTTTACGATGAGGATAAAGATGAGCTGACATTGAATGTGATCAAGCATAAATCGGGATATATCACAGACGCGGACACTGTGTTCCCTTCGAAAGGCTGGTACCCCACAGCATCCAGTTTTTACAGAACGGAATACATGGAAGACTATCCGAACCTGCATGCCCCCACAGGGGATGAGGGAATGCGATGTTATATGGCATGCTGTGGCAAATTGTATTTTATCAATCAGGCATGGAGCGTATACAGGAAAAATTCCAATGGTGCATGGAATGCGAAATTTGTGAATGACAGGAAAATAGCTGACAGGTATATCATTGATCTGATTCAGTTTATGAAAAATTATAATGAATATTCTGCCGGCAGATTTGAGAAATATTTCTATAAGCGGTTCAGACACAGTTTGATCTTTTATATTGATAAGCATTACGGCAATTGGTACACAGTGGAACAATTTCGTTCCTACATAGAAGATATTAAAGGAATAACAGAACATAAAGCGGATGCACTGCTTGATCTGTTTTGCAGTACGGATGCTATTCGATGCAGTGATTATTATCGGGAAACGATTAAACAAAAAATACAGCCTAGGGTTTTGGCCGGCGCACGGTTATATATATATGGCGCAGGATTGGAGGCAACAAAGGCAATTGCCGTGTTGGCAGCCGAGGGGGTCGATATAAGCGGATTAATCGTTTCGGATAAAAATAAAAATGAGAAAGTGATATTTGAACCTTTGTATGAGTTGAACGAGGTTGAGCCAAACAGTAACGTTATGATCTGGCCCTGTTTGTATGCTGACAGGCATAGTGTGATTGGTTTGCTGAGGGATAAGGGCTTTCATAGTATTATTATATAGAAAGAGTCATGAAAGGAAGAACGATGGATGGCCGAAATAGAAGTTTCCATACTCTGTGTCACATTTAATCACGTAAATTACATAAAAGATGCATTAGATGGTTTTTTGAGACAAAAGACTGATTTTGCATATGAGATTTTAGTACATGATGATGTCTCCACGGACGGAACGGTTGATATCTTAAAGGAATACCAGCAGAAATATCCTGAAAAAATACGATTAATTTTGGAGGAAGAAAATCAGTATTCCAAAGGGGTAGATATTACAAAAGATATCATGCTGCCATATGTGCGGGGGAAATATACTGCGTATTGCGAAGGGGATGATTACTGGCTGTATGAGGGTAAACTCCAAAGGCAATATGATCTGATGGAGGCACATCCGGAAATCTCCCTGTGCTATCATAATGCGGTGCTGCATGATGAAACAAAGGATGAAATGACTTTGAATGTAATAGGACAGGAATCAGGGTATCTTACGGATTCCGATATTATCTGCCCGGATAAGGGGTGGTATCCAACGTCATCGTGTTTTTCCAGAACAGAGTATTTGGCGGAGAAATCTAATTTTCATGCTCCTACGGGAGACGAAAATGGACGGTACTACATGGCGAGCCGGGGGAAGATATATTTTATGAACCAGGCGTGGAGTATATACAGGTGGTTTTCAAAAGGGGCGTGGAATACAAAGTATTATGAAGATAAGGTAATTGCTGAAAAGTATAATCGGGATTTGGTCCATTTTCTGAGGAACTTTAATGAATATTCAGATAGGAAGTATGAAAAATACTTTTATAAGCGCATCAGGCACACCTTTTTGCACTATCTGGAAACATTTTTTGGCGAAGAATACACGTTGGAAGAGTTTTCAACATATATTCAGGAATTAAAATCTTCAACAGGCCATATGATAGACGAGCTTCTAGATAGATTTTACCATATTGAGGCCATACGTTGCAGCGATTATCTTCAAACGACTGTTAAACAGAAAATTTGCAAAATTGTCACTTCGAATACCCCGGTTTACATATATAGCACAGGTAATGACGCGTTGAAAGCAATCGCGTTGCTTCTAAAAGAAAATATAGAAGTGAAAGGTCTGATCACTACAAACAGGGTACCGTATGAGGAGAAGCTGCTTGAGTATCCGATATATGGAATAGATGATGTCGAGTGTGAAAAAGATGCAATTATATGGGTATGCCTGTGGTGGCGCTATAACGAAATCAAAATGCTGCAGGACAGAGGTTTTAAAAATATAATTTATTAAAAAGAGATGATATGGAGGATCGGATTAAATGAAAAAAATATGCAATAGAGGAAAAGATTGGATTCAGGTTTTCAACTCTGATGGAATGGTTCGGTTATGTAGCTGGACTGGACAGGATGGATGGATCGGCAGCCTGCTTGATCACACATTGCCAGAGATATTCCATGGTGAAAAAGCAACAAAATTAAGGGAAAAATTATTAAAGCAGGATTATTCAAGCTGTTCAGTGGATGACTGTCCTTTGCTGATGACAGGTACCATAGAGACATTTCAAACAGAACTTGGTGAATTACCGGAATATCCGGAACAATTGCATCTGGCATTTGAGAATACATGCAATTACAGATGCCCGAGCTGTAACATCCATTGCAGGGATGCTGGGAAGGACAAGGAACAGATTGAACATAACTATGACATAATAGAAAGCAGACTGCGGGAGGCTCTGCCACATGCCAAGATAATAAGCGCGAATGGTCAGGGGGAGGTATTCTGCAACAAGCGGACGATGAGGTTATTGTCTGAGTGGGAACCCTTAGCTCCGACGGAAGAATGTCAAGTATGGCTGGAGACCAACGGCTCATTGTTTGACGAAGAACATTGGAAGCAGATTGAGAATATTGGAAAGTATTATGTCAGGGTTGCCATTACGGTAATGAGTTTTGATCAGGCAATCTATGAACATCTTTCAGGTGCGAAATATCCCATCAGCAAGATTGAGGATAACCTTAGATTCGTAAAATCTTTACGTGAAAAGAACATCATCAATTATATAGAGTTGGCAACAGTTGTACAAGCGGAAAATTTCAGAGAAATGCCGGAGTTTGCTAGGAGATGCATAGAGGAATTTGGCGCTGATCGCGTTAGGCTGCGTCCCTACGCTAACTGGGGTGCGCAGGATTGCATAGAAGAATTCTTCATGGATATTCGAAATCCTATGCATCCATATCATCAGGAATACAAGGAAGTGATGAAGCATCCCTATATCTCCCATCCTAAAGTAGCTGAGGAGAGCGGTGGGAATAGTACCTATAGAACAAGGACAGTTCCCTATGAAGATGATTCTTTAAAATGGAGACTGATGACCTATATATTGTGGAACCAGGACAAAGTGCTGGACAGCCTTGAATGTAGGAGTGGCGGTAAAGATATCATTCTGTATGGCAGGGGGAATTTCACAGCCATGCTCCTTCCCAAAATGAAGGAGAGAGGAATAACACCGGCTTGTATTATTGATTCTTACTATGAAACAGGAGATTATGAAGGGATTCCTCTCTATAATATTAAGGATATGGAAAAAATCAAAATAGGTGAGGCAATGGCAATCATCACTCCCATAACAGACTTCCCGACGATCAAGCGTAAACTGATATCCGATGGCGTATGTCAGGATGCAATCCCCCTTTGGGAGCTCACAGATGCCAAGAAGTTGAAGGAAAGATTGGAATATGTAAATATGCTTCTCTAAAAAGAGAAGAAGAAAACAGGGGGACTATAGAACCGTGGAGAAGATAGTGATCGTTGGGATGGGCGAGACAGCGCAGGATATCCGTTTTTTCATAGAGCGCTACCAATTATTTGAGATAGTGGGATATGCCGTCAATCGGGAGTATATTTCCAGTACACAGCAGGACGGGCTTCCTGTTTACGCTTTGGAGGAACTGGAACAACATATTGATAAAAATAAAGTAGGGTTGTACGTTGCCATTTCGGAATTCCATCATTTAAACAGAGAGAAGCGGAGGGTGTACACAGAACTGAAGGAAAAGGGATTTTTCTTCCCAAACCTTGTGTCTCCTAAGGCCACTATTCTCACAGACGATATCGGGGACGGGAACTGGATATGCGATTTTACCTATTTGGATTTTCAGACGCGTATTGGCTCTAACTGTGTGCTTAGAAATTATGCTTATGTGGGGCATTATGCCAAAGTCGGAAACCATAATTTCTTAGGAGCCAAGAGTATGGTTGGCGGCAATTCCACTATTGATGATCAATGTTTTGTCGGGATTAATGCCACCATATTCAACAACGTTCATGTGGGCAGTAAATGCCTGATTGGGGGTGCAACTATCGTCAAAAAAAGTATGCCGGATTTTTCCAGGTGCCGGGTTGTCAGCAGTACTATGGAATACACTCAATTTGGTGAAGCGGAGATTGAGGACAAGCTTCTCCCAAAGAAGAACAAATAGAAAGACAGGAGGGAGGAAAGTATGCAAGTATCCAATATGGGGAATTACTTTGATGATTTTGTTGTGGGGGAGGAGATAGAACATTCTCTTTCCAAAACAATTTTTGAGAGTGACAACAACCTTTTTTGTCTTTTGACAATGAATCATCACCCGGTTCACACCAATGCGGACTATGCAAAAAAGGAGCAGCATGGAAAGATCCTTGTGGTGGGGACATTGGTGTTCAGCATTGTGGTGGGTATGTCTGTACCTGATATTTCAGGAAAAGCCATCGCCAATTTAGATTACGAATCTGTTAAGCATCTTGCCCCGGTTTTCATTGGGGACACACTCTATGCAAAGACAAAAATCTTGGATAAGAAGGAGTCGAAAAGCAAACCGGATAGGGGAGTAGTCTATGTGGAGACAGTGGGATATAATCAGGACCATGTTCCTGTCATCAGCTTCCGACGCCATGCCCTGGTAAAAAAGGGGGGAATCTAATGCAAGATTTTTTGTTCAGGAATCTGTTATATGTTCCGGCTTATCAGGAGAAATTTATTGAGAAATCCCTGACAGTAAAGCCGGATGCCTACATATATGATTTGGAGGATTCGGTTCCCCTGCCGTTTAAGGAAAGGGCAAGGACCATATTGAAAAGCTATATCAACAGCGGCAGGCTGAGGGGGAGGATATTTGTCAGGATCAATCCTTTGGAGCAAAACATGCTCAAAGAAGATATGGAGGCAGTGGCTTATCCGAATGTGACGGGGTTCTTGCTGCCTAAAGTTAATCAGGTGGAGGATTTGACAATTTTTGATAGGGAACTGGCCATGATGGAAGAAAAAAGAAATCTTCCTGTAGGGTATTTTAAGGTCATGCCCTTAATTGAAACCACTGCTGCAGTAATAAATGTAAATCAAATTGCAAATGGCAGCGGGCGGGTGATCGCAATGTGTTTTGGCGCGGAGGATTTTGTTAATGACCTGCTAGGGACAAAGGATGAGGACTCGGAGGTGCTGCAATTTCCCCGTGCAGCGATGGTGATAGCGGCAAAGGCGGCAGGAATTTTGGCAATCGACACCCCATATATGGCTGTACATGACGAAAAAGGATTTTTGAAGGAAGAAATGCGGATGAGCCGACTGGGGTTTGACGGGGTACAACTTTTATCCCCCCGCCAGATTGAGTTGGCCAATATATGTTTTACACCCTCTGAGGAGGAAGTGAAAAGGTCCCGCAAAATTATAGAGGCATGGGAAAACGCTGCAAAAGATGGAACGGGCGTGTCTATGTTAGATGGTAAGATGATAGGTCCGCCAATGCGGAAGCGGGCAGAGAAAATCCTGAAAAAATGGGAATTGATCAGAACCACTCATGTGGAACATGATGAGGGATGAGGTGGATTTAGGTATGGGGCACAAATTACAGGTACAAAGGGATGATGTCCACGGAGAAAACAGAAAGGCCGCACAGCATGCCAAGGGAAAGCTTTCTGCATGGGAAAGGATAGAATACCTTTTAGATGGGGGAAGTTTTGTTGAAATAAATATGTATGTGCAGCATCGATGTATAAATTTCGAAATGGAACGCCGGGAATATGCCGGTGATGGTGTGATTACCGGAATTGGAAAGATCGGGGGACGTCCCATTTGTGTGTTTGCCCAGGATTTTACAGTGATGGGCGGCTCCATCAGTGAGGTGAATGGACAAAAGGTAGCAAAACTTTATGAAAAAGCATTAGCTATGAAAGTACCTGTTGTTGGACTATTTGATTCCGGTGGGGCGAGAGTTCAGGAGGGGATTAGCGCACTGTCAGGATTGGGACGTATTTTTTACTATAATGTGCAGGCATCCGGCGTTATTCCGCAAATTGCCGCAATCATGGGGAACTGTGCCGGTGGGGGTGCGTATTCTCCGGCACTTATGGATTATATGGTCATGGTTAGGTCGGCCAACCTGTTTATCGCCGGACCCAGGGTGGTGAAGGAGGCCATAGGACAGGAGGCGTCGTTGGAAGAACTGGGAGGGATAAGAGTTCATGCCGAGGAGAGCGGACAGGTAGACTTTGTCGCTCAGGATGATAGGGAGTGTCTTGATTACATACGCCGACTGGTAGAGTTATTACCGGGAAATTGTGATGGATACCCTTCCATTTCTGAAAAATATAACTATGATGCTTCCAAGGTAGCCGCTATTGGGACGGTACTTCCACAATCCAACCGGCATTCCTACGATATCCATAAGGTGGTGGATTGCATTATTGATGATGGGTCGTTTATGGAATTGAAACAATATTATGCACCAAATATTATCACTGCCTATGCGCGGATTGGAGGGCATCTCATCGGTATTGTGGCTAACCAGTCTCTGGACAAGGCCGGATGCATTGATATTAATGCATCGGATAAGGCAGCCCGTTTTGTGCGGATGTGCGACAGCTATAATATTCCTCTGCTGACGCTTGTAGATGTATCAGGCTTCTATCCGGGCAAGGAACAGGAGCGGGGTGGGCTGATTCGCCATGGCTCAAAGCTTATCTATGCGTATGCGGAATCCAAGGTACTTAAAATCACCATAATTTTAAGAAAAGCATACGGTGGGGCATATTTGGCAATGTGCAGCAAAGAGCTTGGGGCAGATATGGTTTACGCATGGCCTAGTGCCGAAATGGCTGTGATGAGTGCCCGGGCGGCGGCAGATGTGTTATATAGGGACATATCCCCGCAAAAAAAGGAGCAGAAGATAGAGGAATATGAAAACCTGTTTCTCAATCCTAAAGAGGCAATGCGGCTTGGTTATATTGATGAAGTGATAGAACCGGGGGAGACGCGGGACAGTATATTGAAAATATTGGAGGTTTTCGCAGGGAATTGGGGAAACCAGAGTAAAAAATGCCATGGGAATATACCGCTTTAGTTCGTCAAAGCGGAAAGGGAGTATAGGCACAGATATGGATAATGATATTTTCTTCACCCCACTGAAAGTGGGCACACATACAATTAAAAACAGATTTATTATGTGTCCTATGGCAGTTGCTCCATTGTATAGCCTTGACGGCTCCTGTATGAGGGATATTGCGGATTATTATGTCAAGCGTGCAAAGGGCGGCGTGGGAATGATCATCACAAGGGCCATTACTGTGTGCCCATTGGGATTAGAAGGAGCCCTTTATGATAAAAAACATATTTTTGAACCGTTGAAGAAGCTTACAGAGGAAGTTCATCAATATCATTGCAAAATAATTATGCAGTTATCCGCCGGTGGGGGCCGGATTATTCATGCATCTGAAGAAGATATCAGGAAACGGGGTCTGAGTTTTGAGGAAGCGTTTAAGGCTCCCTCAGATGGTGTGCCTAATATATGGGATGAAACAATAAAACATAAAGGTATGCTTAAGGAGGAAATATCTGAATATATTCATGCGTTTGCTGAAATGGCGCAAATTGCGAAAGACATGGGGTTCGATGGGGTGGAGGTACACGCAGTCCATGAGGAATTTCTCATGGATCAGTTTACATTAAAATATTGTAATAAAAGGACAGATGAATATGGGGGAGAGGCACTGGAAAACAGGTTTCGCTTTCCCTGTGAAGTAATAAAGGCTATACGGGAAAAGTGTGGAAAAGACATTATCATTTCCATGCGGTATGGTGTCACCAGCAAAATGAAAACTATGCATTCTCCGGCATTGCCAGGTGAAGAATTCAAAGAGTTTGGGAGGAATATTGAAGAGGCTATAGCAGGGGCGAAGCTGCTGGAGGCAGCCGGGTGCGATATGTTAAGTACTGATAATGGTACAACTTGTTCATGGTACTGGGCTCATCCGCCGGTGTATATGCCTTATGGATGCAACCTGCAGGAGAGCCTGTGTCTAGGGAAGCATATCCATATACCAGTGATCTGTGCGGGCAGGATGGATGATATAGAAACCATTGGTAATGCACTTGTGGACGGAGCTGTGGACGGAATTGGGCTAGGCAGAGCGCTGCTGGCGGATCCGGACTATGTGAATAAGGTCAAAGAAAAAAAGTTAAGTGACATAAAGCCATGTATTGCGTGCCATAAGGGATGTTTGGAAAAAATTTTAACCGGACAGAAGGCTTCCTGCGCAGTCAATCCGGAAGTGTTAAATGAAGTTTTTTATGAAAATATGTTCAGAGAAAAGACAGGGAAGGGACAAAGCGCTGCTGTTATCGGCGGGGGGGTAGCGGGAATGCAGGCGGCGATTTTGCTCTTTCAAAAAGGATTTTCTGTGACAATATATGAGAAAAAGGATTATTTGGGCGGGATTTACGTATATGATAAGAAGATAAAGGAATATGGGGCAAGCGAAAAAATACTGAATTGGTTTAAGCATACCATAGACAAATGCCACATTACAGTTCATACCAATACATATGTGGAAGACATATCCATGCTGGAAGAAGATGTTGTGGTCTGTGCCACAGGGGCAAAACGCAGCAAAAAGGACATTATAAGTGATGTTGAGTATGTGGATATATTAGAATATCTGAGTTCTGAGAGTTCATTGGATAATAATGTTTTTATTCTGGGAAGTGGTATGGTGGAAGCGGAGCTTGCGTGTCATCTTGCTCAGGTGGGGAAGCGTGTCACATTATGTGAAAAAGAACCACAGTTGGCCTTTTTAGGTAAGGTGCAGTCACCCAATGAAGTGATGCTTAGGGATATGATGGGCAAAGGAAAAATAACTGTTTTAACTTCAGCAATGCTGGAAAAGGTGGAGAGGGGAATAGCGTATATAACCATAAATGGGGAAGATAAAGTGCAAATAAAATGTGATAACGTTATTTTAGGTTTGGAAAGGCATTCAGATGGAGAAGGGTTAATAGGAATAAATAAGAGTGTCTATAGGATAGGCGATTGCAAATCTCCCGGTAATATAATGGATGCCATAGCAGATGCCTATGAAATGATAAAGGAAATTACTAAAAAGTCAATTTCTATGGAGGGATAAGATATGCAGGCAATGATTTTGGCAGCGGGTATGGGGAAGAGACTACAGAAATATACACAGGATCAGACGAAGTGTATGATCAGAATTGCGGGGGAAACATTGTTGGAGCATGCCTGTGACGCTTTGAAAGCCGCCGGGATACATAAGGTGATATTGGTGGTTGGGTATCATGGCGCAGAGCTGGTGGAGTATGCCCTCCACCATGTGGATGGTATTGATTTTGAATTTGTACACAATACCATATACGACACAAGTAACAATATCTACTCTCTGTATCTGGCCAGAGACTATCTGCGCAGGGAGGACACGGTACTGTTGGAGTCCGATTTAATCTATGAGCCCTCCATTATACAGCGTCTGGTACAGGATGAGCGGCCGAACTTGGCGGTGGTGTCCAAATATGAATACTGGATGGATGGAACCGTGTGTACGCTGGACGAGAGCGGAAACATTGTGGAGTTTGTGGAGAAAAAGGATTTTGACTATGCCAATGCGGAACAGTATTACAAGACGGTAAACATCTACAAATTCAGCAAGAAGTTTGCCACGGACAAATATATTCCCTTTTTGGAGACTTATATACATGTATATGGCTCCAACCAATATTATGAGTCTGTTTTGAGAATTATCGCCCATATCAATAAATCAGATCTGGTTGCTTTTGATATAGGAGAAAGCAAATGGTACGAGATAGACAATGCGCAGGACTATGAGATAGCGGGCACCATGTTCCAAAGCGAGGAAAGGAAACTCAACAGCTATGAGCTGCAGTTTGGAGGGTACTGGCGTTTCCCCAAGGTATATGACTTTTGCTATCTGGTGAACCCCTACTTCCCCACAGGGCGTTTACAGGCACAACTACAATATATGTTTGGAACTCTTCTGACCCAGTATCCGTCGGGACAGAGGGTGCAGAGGATCAACGCGGCGAGGATATTCGACATCGACGAGAGTACTCTCTTAGTGGGGAACGGTGCAGCGGAACTGATTAATGTGCTGGGGCGTGTGTATGATGGAACCATAGGTGTGCCGCTGCCTGCTTTTAACGAGTATCTGCGCTGCTTTGAGAATAATGCGAAGGTGCATATTATCAGTGAGAGGGAGGATCTGTCACTGGAAAAACAGGTTATTTTGGATACTCTGGACAAGGTCGACATGCTCATCCTGGTGAACCCTGATAACCCGAGTGGGGGATTCCTTTCTAGGGAGGATATGTTGGACATCATCACGGAGTGCCAGAGGAGGGAGAAGTTGTGCGTGGTGGACGAGTCCTTTGTGGACTTTGCGAATGCGGAAGTGCGTTACACGCTGCTGAACCAGAGGATACTGGACCAGTATAAGAACCTGGTGGTGATTAAGAGTATCAGCAAGTCTTACGGGATTCCGGGGCTGAGGCTTGGCATTTTGGCAACAGGGAACAAGGGGCTTCTGGATAAGATAAGTGCCAATCTTGCCATATGGAACATCAACTCATTGGCTGAGTACTTTTTGGAGATATTCCCTCTATATGCCAAAGACTATGTCAAAGGCTGTGACCGCATGTCCAGAGAGCGGGAATATCTAATAAAGCGACTGGAGGAGCTAGGTTTTCTGAAGGTATATCCTTCCCAGGCAAACTATGTGATGTGCAGGGTGGAGGGGATGCCGTCCAGGAAGTTGGCGAACCTACTAATTGACCAGTACAATATACTGATAAAGGACTTATCTACCAAGCTAGGATTTGAAGGCAGACAGTATATCCGTATCGCCATAAAGGGCAGGGAGGAAAACGAATTTCTGCTCAAGGCTTTGGGAGAGATAGGGGAGGAGATGTAAGGGCTGGTCAATTTTTGTGAAGGTTTTTGTAAAGTGACACTAGTTTACAAATTTGCAGATGGCTTCCTCCTAACGGAATATCCGCTGGGTAAAGCATATATCCGGATAATAAGATAAGTAAGGAACATCATGGTAACATACCGCTTTGATTAAAAATAATTTTAAAGGGATAAAACAGCAAGCTGTATCTGAAGGATGAGGAGGGCTGTCTGCAAAGCAGGATGAAATGATAACTCAATAGGAAGGAGATTTGGATCATGTTGGATTGTTTGACGGTATCAGGGTAAGGTATTATTACATTTCACAACAGAATGATTCTTGGGGAAATCAGCATGTCATCTTTGAATGAAGCAATGATCCACATGATCAATGCTGATGTAAGGTCAGATAAAGAATTTACAAAAGATTTATTATGGGAGAATTTCGACAACAAATATCGGATCTATTAACCTGCATAGAACGCTTGGGGCTAAGTATAGTTTGCCAGAGGATGAGTATATACTTAGATGTGAATGAACGCAGTACAAAAGGATGAAAAATCGAATTATGCTTATTATTCCGCAATTTATCCCGATAATAAGTATATATAACTTATACAGGAGTTTTTACCATGATAGTTTATGTAAAAGAGAGTTTTGCAATTAATGTGAATACCATTATGCCTTGGGTCAAGAAAACCATAAATATTATGCCGCTCAGTTCTTTAGATGATGTGAAGACAAATGATATTATTGTAATATCAAAAGCTGATGAGGATTTTTGCAACAATGACCTATCAGGTTACAATATTGTTATATATGAAGACTTTTGTGAGAAAATATCTTTAAATATCATCAAAGAGTTTCAAGACAATTATGATTATTACTACTTAAAAAATGCTCTATCCGTTGCCACAAATCCAAACACAATAAGCATTATATCAGGTTCTTCCTATGGATTATTTGGAATAGATACATCCCTATTATCCAATGCTGTAAATTTCTCCTTAATGTCACAGGATTTATATTATTCCTTGAAAGGAATTTATTATGTTTGGCGTAAAAATAGAAATATTAAAAATATAGTCCTTTGCGTAGGATATTATCTATTTTTTTATGACGTATCAAAAACTCAAAATTCAACCGAAATTCAAAGGGTATCAAAGGTATATAACCCTTTATTTGATGATATACATAATTGCTTTTTGCTCCCCCCCCCAAAAAAGCATTCTTTATCAAAGTGATATATATGACATTCAAACAATTCTCGACGTATATACTCAGAGAGAGTACTTTAAAGGCTATTTTCACAATGGACGTGCGAGAAAAAACTATGCTACTAAAGAGTGGGATGATAAATCTAAAGATTGGGATCAATTAAGTATAAAGGAAAAAGAAGAGGCCGGAAAACGAAGAACATTTCACCACAATAAAATCATAAAACATAAGAACACTTTTCTTGAAAATGTAAAAATCTTTCAGGATTTTATGAGATTTTGTGATACTGAAAAGATTAATTTATTATTGGTTGTAACTCCATCAACTCCCGATTATCTCAACTGTTTGTTGCCGGATTATAAAACAATATTTTATGATATTCTAAATGAAGTTGATGGTGTTATACACCTTTTAGATTTAGCTGACGATACAACATTTTTAGATGAAGATTTTAATGATACCGACCATCTGAATGAAAAAGGAGCAAAAAAATTAACTCAAATAATACTTGACACATTGCAAGAAATAAATAATTCATAGAGAATGACCTTTGCGTATCTTATATCTGATGGTACGCAAAGGTCATTCTCTTTATATCTTACTCCGTACGAATATACGGATATATTGCGCTTCGGGCATAATCTGCACCCTGAATATGCACTCGTCCGTTTATTATCTCCAATCTGTCATTCACCAAAATATATATTAATTTATTGAGCATATCAATCTGCAGATCAAGAACACTGTCATAATCATTGCTATCCAAAAAAGCCTGTAAAGGAATTACACTTTGCATAATTACCGTTCCGGTATCCATGCCACTGTCTATAAAATGCGCTGTATTTCCTACTAACAAAGTATTCCCCTGCTTTACCGCCTGATCTATCGCTTTGCTGCCGGGATAAAGCGGCAGTAAGGCCGGATGAAAATTAATTAATCTGTATTCATATCTTTCTAACAATTCACCCGCTAGTATATGTGAACCAAAAGAAAAGCAATAATCTATCTTATTTCTTATCAATTCCTCCAGTATCAGATTGGATAAAGCCAGATTCTTCTCCTTATTTGTATCGCCGGGCAGATTCTTATATTCATATACTATGTGTTGAATATTTTTTCTTCCAGAAGAACCAGCATTTCTTCCGGCAGCTCATATTCGGAAACAACTATGCCAATCTGTAATAATACCTCTTCGGATGCTTGCTGCAAGAATTTTATTAGTCTTCCGGATCTACCGGAAATATAAAAGCCAAATTTCATATCCTATCACCGCTATATATTAATTTACCTGTTCTACTGCCGCTTCCCATTTTTATAGACGCAACAATGGCAATAAAATCGACATGGACACAACGACATGAAAACATCAAAAAACACTTTGATTGTAGCATACTGCGTGGCATTTGTACAGCGCTTTCAAAACATTAGACCATTTTTAAAAAAATTATTATCATTTTTACAAATAATTGACTAACCACTCCTTTCATGCTACTATCTTTTTAGGATTCCTCTGAGATAGGAGGAAACATGGAAAAGAGAAAAACGCTTCAGGAACTGACGCTGAAGGATAATTTCCTTTTCGCGGCAGTGATGATGGAGCAGGAGAACTGCAAGAGACTTTTGGAGCTGGCGCTAGGTGTTGAGATTGAGCACGTGGAGGTCAACACGGAGAAAAGCATTGTGTATCATCCGGAATATAAAGGAATACGCCTTGATGTATTCGTTCGTGATGAGAAAAACACACGGTTCAATGTGGAGATGCAGGTTGCGAAGCAGTCTTTGGAGAAGCGCACCAGATACTACCACAGCCAGATGGACATGGAGATGCTGCTGACGGGTGTTCCCTATGAGGAGCTGCCAAATTGCTATGTATTGTTTATCTGCGACTTTGATCCGTTTATGCTGAAGAAGTACAGATACACAGTTAAGCATGTGTTTGTGGAGGATGAAACATTCACCTATCAGGACGGGAGCCATACAGTATTTTTAAGCACAAAGGGCGAGAACGGCAGTGAGGTTCCTCAGTCACTTGTTCAATTCCTGAAGTATGTTGCCGTAGGCTTGAACGAAAGTACAGCTGGTTTTGGAGATGAATTTGTGAAAAGCCTGCAGACATCAATTGAACGGATCAAGTCCAGCAGAGAAATGGGGGAACGTTATATGCTGTTTGAAGAGATGATGAGAGGCGAACGTGCAGCAGGAAAGGCTGAAGGGGTAACCGTGGGTATGGCACAAGCGGTCTTGGAAATACTGGAAGGCTGCGGTGAGATTCCCGAAGACTTAAGAAGTCGCATCATGTCCGAAAAAGATGGCAATACGCTCAAACAGCTTCTAAAATATGCTGTTCAGGCCACAACTATTTCTGAGTTTGATTCTATGATGAATCTAATGTAATCTATAATATCTGTAACGCATATCAGGCCGCATCGGCCGAAAGATCAATTTGCATTCAGGGGAATCCGCTTTGCAGAGTTTTTCCAAATAAAAAATATATATTTACCTTTTATCATTTTTTATGCTACAATACAAACAAGCAGTGATTTCTATATTAAAACGGCATTTGATGAAATGGTACATAGCGGAATGTATGGAGGATGAGATGACACAAGAGGTTAAGGAACAGATTGTTGAGTTATTTGCAACACTGAAAGAAGCACATGAGGAAATGCAGATTCATTTGGAGGAACAGAACTATACCAATGTAAATACTATTTTGGCGGATTGTCAGGAGTGCGCGCTTTTGATTGGGAATACCATCGAGCAGTTTGAGAATAATCAGGAAAAGATTATCCGGGAATTAGAGGAATACTACGAGAAACTATATTGGCTGAACAGTAATTTGGAAGAAGGCCGCCCGATAAACGGCGGTGAAATACACAAGGCTTTAGATAAGCGTATTAATGAGATTTGTAAAGAGGTAGAGGATAACATAAAAGTTGATTTGTAGGTAGTGTTTTCCTACCAAGCATCTGTGTGTAGGAATTAGAAAGTGTCTGAAGGCAGATATGTGCAGGATATTATTGGGATGTTTTGTAAGGTATGAGGGCTGGATTCCATGAGTACGGTGACGTAAACAGGACGAATATCCCGATAGGAAAACTGCGCCCCCTTTTCTGCTGTTCTAAATAGAAAACATATATTTACTTTTTACCATTTCTTATGTTACAATATAAACAAGCAATGATTTCTATTATTCTATTTTCTGGAATTCTTATGCTGTCTTTGGCAGCAGTCCGTTGAACTCTTTGCTTAATTATCCCATGATCAGGCAGGGAGGACGGGTTTTCTTCCTGCAAACAATGCAGCATGTGCTGCGGAAAGGAAGAAAAAGAATGGAGAAGAAGGAATTGAACCGGCTTCTGCCGGAGGACTGTGCGTTCAATTTAAGTGACTTTGCCTTGTTTTTATCGGTGATGAAAAACAAGGAAGCTTACGAGTGCACTCTGAGCATCATCTTAGAGGAGGAAGAATTAGAGCTTACTGAGGTGAAGGTGGAGCAGGTGGTGTTGAACCGCAGTGGCAAACGTGCCATCCGTCTGGATGCATGGGCGCTGGATAAGCACAACCGCCAGATCAATACGGAGATGCAGAATGACACGGAAACAGACGACGTGAAAAAGCGAGCCCGTTACTATCAGGGACTGATAGATTCCCCCATCTTGAAATCGGGAAAGGAGACCCGCTATAAGCATCTGCCCTCCACTATCATCATTTTTATTACCAAAGAGGATATCTTCGGACAGGACCTCGCAAAATATACCTTTACAGAACAATGTGAGGAGATAGAGGGACTGCATCTAGAGGATGGTACGAAAAAGATATTTCTAAACATGAGCAGCAAAAACGGCGACCATGTGCTGGTGAGTCTGCTGCAGTATATGAAGGAAACCCGTATGGATAACCCGGAGATCCGGGTAAAAGACGAACGGATAGTAAAGCTGGATGGTATTGTCAATGAAGTGAAGCAGTCGGAAGAGTGGGAGGCTGTAAGGATGAATATTTTAGAAATCGGGATACAAAAAGGTGAAGAGATTGGCGAAGAGCGAGGGAAAGAAATAGGTAAGGAAATAGGAGAGCAGATTGGCCGCGAAACCAAGCTGGTAGAAATGATCTGTCGCAAGCTTAAAAAAGGCAAATCTGCAGAACAGATAGCGGAGGAACTGGAGGAGGATAAATCTCTTGTAGAAGAAATTTGCTTAGCGGCAGAAGCTCTCGGTCCTGATTATGATGTAGGGGAGGTCTACCGCAACTGGAAAAAGTGAAAATAATGAAATGCCGGTGTAACTATCGGCGTTTCGTTTTTAAGCGAACTTTTACCGCCCAATCTCTCCCAAAAACGCAGCACCTATTTCCGGCTCTGCAAAGATACCCAGAGAGGGCGGCTCATAGCTGAAGAGCACGAATGCAGCAAGCATAAGCAGCGTAAGACAGCAAAGCAGGTGGTGCAGGGATTCGGCATAGTCGCTGACAGTCAGCCGGTATGCAGCAAAGAAGCCAATACCTACACTGATGTAGAAAATGCTAATGTCAACAGCGGTAATACAGTAACCCAGTATACCGGAATATGTGTAAAAAAGCACCGGAATGGCAGTGGTACCGGTCAAAACTCCGGCCAGCATTCCCGTAAGGATATGGGGATAGGTGCGTTTTAAAAGAGCGGTAAGCAGCAGCGTGGTAAGCAGCATAGGGAAAAAAAGCAGTTTCATATGTTCCCAGACAGACTCGCTTACGGGAACGAAAAGGCCGGCTAACTGATTTTGACCGGTCCATTCATATACAAAATGTGACAGGGCGCCCAGGGCGGATACCAGGATGACTCCTGTCGCAATAAACAGCTTTAGGCTTTTATTCATATCTTGATCCTTGTCTTTCTGCAATCTACTGGATATAGTTTATGAAATTTTTAAAAGAAAAATACGGAACCAGGGCAGCTGAAACAGATCAGCTGCCCGAATTTTTGCCAAAAACTTAATTTTTCATGAATTTAATTTTGTTCTCTTGCAAAATAGTACGGTATATCGTACACTAAGCCATAGACGTATATAATAGACAAGGGAGGACATAAAATGAGCAAGGCTGAGATTTTAAAGAAAGAAATTTTAAGGCAGTACAGAAGTGTAAGGCAGTTTGCATTGGAACTGGGAATTCCTTACAGTACGCTTGTCACCGCATTGGAGCGCGGTATCGAGGGAATGGCGTATGGTACTGTTATAAAGATGTGTGACAAATTGAGCTTAAACCCCGTGGATTTCAGTTCTCTGGAGAGAGATCTTTCCCTGGGAGAGCAGCTGCTTGAAAACCGCGTGATGCAGTACTATGTAAAGTTAAACCAGACCGGACGGGATAAGGTGCTGGAATTGATGGACGATTTTGTGCAGATTGAAAAGTATCGGGCAAAGGCTAAGAAATCCAAGTAAAACAGGTAACTTGGAGGCAATTGTATGAGATATGATTATCTGATCGTAGGTGCGGGGCTGTTCGGTGCCGTATTTGCCCACGAAATGAGTCAGTTGGGCAGAAGCTGTCTGGTGATTGACAAAAGAGAGCATATTGCAGGTAATATCTACACGGAGGATGTGGCAGGTATTCAGGTGCATAAGTACGGGGCCCACATCTTTCATACTTCCGACAAAAGGGTATGGGATTATGTGCGGCAGTATGCCGAGTTCAATCATTATATCAATTCTCCGGTAGCCGTGTATGGCGATGAGCTGTACAATCTGCCTTTTAACATGAATACATTCAATAAGCTCTGGGGCGTGAAAACACCTGCAGAAGCCAAGGCACGGATCGCCGATCAGATCGCAGATCTGGGGCTGGGTGAGCCGCGCAACTTAGAGGAGCAGGCGCTTTCCTTGGTTGGACCGGATGTGTACTCCAAGCTGATCAAGGGATATACAGAGAAGCAATGGGGCCGGGACTGTAAAGATTTACCTGCCTTTATTATCAAACGGCTGCCCCTGCGCTTTGTGTACGACAACAATTATTTTACAGACCCGTATCAGGGGATTCCGAAGGGCGGTTATACCGGCATTGTGGAAAAATTGTTAGAAGGAGTACCGGTAAGGCTGGGGATTTCCTATCGGGAATTTCTGGAGGCAAATACAGCAAAGGGCGAAGATGCGGACAGCTTTGAAAAGGTGCTGTATACCGGTATGATAGACGAATACTTTGATTACTGTTTTGGTGAACTGCAGTACCGTTCCCTTCGCTTTGAGGAGGAACTGCTTACGGGGTGTGAGAATTATCAGGGAAATGCAGTAGTGAATTATACGGAGCGGAAGGTACCCTATACCCGTATCATAGAACACAAGCATTTTGAATTCGGTACCCAGCCGGATACCGTGATCACTAGGGAATATCCTGCAGAGTGGAAGCGGGGAGATGAACCTTATTATCCGGTAAACGATGAACGGAACAATGCGCTCTATAACAGATATGCCGAGTTGGCTGCGCAGGAAAAGAATGTGTTATTTGGGGGGAGATTGGGACAGTACCGTTACTATGACATGGACAAGGTGATCGCCGCAGCACTGGATATGGCCGCTATGGAGAGTTAGCTGAATGACCGAAAATACAGGCATGCCTGCCTGTTTTATACTTTTGCATGAAAAAGCATCTGTGGGATTTTCCTACAGATGCTTTTTAGCAATAACTGTTGAACATCATACCGCTGTATGCGCTGGTAGTATAGGGGCTGGCAAAGTTACGTCCCGGATTCTTATAGGCCACCATTATGCGGTTGACATAATTCATAGGGTCCAAGGAAACCTGAGAGGTCTTCTGTACCAGAGCGTGAGCAAAGCTTTTTAGTGCCTGATATGAATTTATACCTTGTGGACCGGAGGCCGCTTCATGCAGCAGGGTTTCGTCGATGGAAATGGTATTGTCTGACTGCAGTCGGATACCCATGCCTTCCAGATCGTTGGTGTATCGGAAAGCAATGGAACCCATTTCCTTAGAAAGCCGATTGCTTAAGCTTTGGGTATCTTTATAAGCATTTGCCGCATTGACAAAAGTATTGTACCCCCCGATCAAGGTATTGATATTGTCCGTCAAGGATTCTACATCCGTTTTCAGTCCGATGACTGCGGGAGAATCTTCCGGCGTAACCGCCTTCAATTCTACTTCAAACATTTTACCTAACGTAAAGGTGTTCGAAGCCGTGCTGCGTTCCTCACCATTTAATAAGAAAGAAGAATTGCCCGGCTGACGGGATACAAAGTCCAGTCCCAGATAATCTACTACTCCGGAGGTCTTACTGGTATGATCATCGCTGATGTCAAAAATATTGTTTTTGCCTTCGGGAAGACCGGTAGCGGTAGAAGTGAGGCGGATGGAACTTCTGGAGTTCCCTGCGTCTAAACGGGCCTTAATGCCAATATCCGCATTATTGATCAGCCTTACCAAGCGTTCCTGCACATCTTTGTTTGTATCCCCTGCATTGATATTGAACTGGAACTCATAGTTCAGATCATTGATGGCAATGTCAAAGGAATAGGTATCCGGCGCCAGTGACACAGGGGCGTCCGGAAGGTAACTGCCCATATTCTCCTGAGAAGTTGCCAATGCGTTTACTGTAATTTCAAAACTGGGAGAAGCATTTTCTTCGTTATTCGGACTGCCCACATAGAGGGCCTCCACGCTGTCCGGTTGAGACGAATAAGCAGCTTTCTGCGCCAGAGACTGTTCTTCTTCAAGACCGCCAAGGGAAGCAATTGTATTATGCAGCAGTCTGGCATTTTCCTTCAGACTGACGGCATACTTCTGCGTGGCGGGGTTTTTGGTATCCAGATACCAAGGGGATTCTTTATTCAGTTTCACAATGGAATTATAAATGCTGCGAAGTTCACTCTTCTTATGCGTATCGTACTGCGTAGTGCTTTTAGGCGCATAAGTAGTGAGGTAATGATTATAGACATTACTTAAAATAGCATTGTTCATACAGAACCCTCCTTTCTTCCATGAAATATATGGTATCTGCGCTTTGACTATTAAATCCATTTAATAGGAAAACATGCAAATAAATATCGAATAAGGTATATAAACCTAGTTTTATACATACATTCTATCACTTTTAGTTATGCATTACAAGGGAAAATTTGTAAAAATCAAGCAAAAATTAAAAAATTGTAAAATAAGGACAAGAAAACATTGACGGAAGCTTTTATATGTGGTATAGTAGCTAGGCGAGATAAGATTTAGGTCTTTTTTTTATGCTTATTTTTAAAGGATAGAGAGCGCGTGGAGGTGGAAAAATGCGTACAAAGATTACTTTAGCATGTACTGAATGCAAACAGCGTAATTACAATACTACCAAGGATAAGAAGACACATCCTGACAGAATGGAAACCAAGAAGTATTGTAGATTCTGCAAAACTCATACACTGCACAAGGAAACCAAGTAATATTGGCCGAAAGGAGAAACGATGGCAGAAACAGAAAAGGCAAAGAAGCAGAGCTTTTTTAAAAATGTCCGGGCGGAATTTAAGAAAATTCAGTGGCCGGACAGAGAAACCATGCTTAAGCAGTCCGTTGCGGTTGTGGCAATATCGGTAGTGGTGGGCGTCATTGTTGCTTTCATTGATTTCCTGGCCCAATATGGCGTGAACTTCTTAACATCATTATAGAGCGAGGGTGATTGTATGGCAGAGGCAAATTGGTATGTAGTGCATACGTACTCCGGATATGAGAACAAGGTCAAAGCCAATATTGAGAAGACCATCGAGAACAACAAGCATCTGGCGGAGGAGATTCTGGAGGTCAGGGTTCCCATGCAGGATGTTGTGGAAATTAAGAACGGCGCTAAGAAAACGGTCCAGAAAAAGATGTTTCCGGGCTATGTGCTGCTCAATATGGTGATGAATGACGATACCTGGTATGTTGTCCGCAACACCAGGGGTGTGACCGGATTTGTAGGCCCGGGAAGTAAACCGGTGCCACTTACGGAAGCGGAAATGAAACCTTTGGGTATTAAGATGGAGAATGTGACCATTGACTTTGGCGAAGGTGACAGCATAGCGGTTGTAGCCGGGGTATGGAAGGATACCGTAGGCATTGTACAGAAGCTGGATTACGGCAAGCAGACCGCAACCATCAATGTAGAAATGTTCGGCAGGGAGACCCCTGTGGAAATCAGTTTTGCGGAAGTAAGAAAGCTCTAAGACGATCAAAGGTTTATCGTCTGAATAATTTGTATTAATTTGATATTCTCCGGCCGGCATGACTTTGGCCGTGCCTCACCGGATAATATAGGCAACGAAAGGCATTTCTGCGGAAGTGCCCGTGGGAGTACCATGGTGGGAGATTCCCGATAGGATGTTTTCGGGAGAATTTTCGTTAGAAAATTCTCTGAATGGCTCGGCGAAGCCGAGACTATGGTACGCCAAATTACCACATTATAGGAGGTGCCATTATGGCGAAGAAAGTAGAAGGATATATCAAGTTACAGATTCCTGCCGGCAAAGCAACCCCGGCTCCCCCTGTTGGTCCTGCACTTGGACAGCATGGTGTAAACATTGTTGAATTCACAAAGCAGTTCAACGCAAGAACAGCGGATAAGGGCGATCTCATTATCCCTGTTGTCATTACTGTATATGCAGACAGAAGTTTCAGCTTTATTACAAAGACTCCGCCTGCTGCAGTACTTTTGAAGAAAGCGTGCAACATTAAGTCCGGTTCCGGCGCACCGAATAAGACCAAGGTAGCTACCATCTCCAAGGCTAAGGTTCAGGAAATTGCCGAGATGAAGATGCCGGATTTGAATGCGGCAAGCCTGGAAGCGGCTATGAGCATGATTGCCGGAACGGCAAGAAGCATGGGTATTGTAGTAGAAGACTAAATAGTAAAGAAATTGGGAGACAGGAAACTGTCGTTAGAACCATAGGAGGATTTAAGAATGAAGCATGGTAAGAAATACAGCGAGGCTGCAAAATTAGTAGATCGCGCAACTTTATATGAAACAGCAGATGCAATCGCACTGGTTAAGAAAACCGCAACTGCAAAGTTTGACGAGACCGTGGAAGCTCATATCAGAACAGGTTGTGACGGACGTCATGCGGAGCAGCAGATCCGTGGTGCGGTAGTTCTGCCCAACGGAACCGGTAAAACCGTCAAGGTTCTGGTATTTGCAAAGGGTGACAAGCTGACCGAAGCAGAAAATGCCGGCGCAGATCATGTGGGCGGGGAAGAACTGATTCCCAAGATCCAGAATGACGGCTGGTTAGACTTTGACGTAGTAGTAGCAACTCCCGATATGATGGGTGTTGTGGGTCGTTTGGGTAAAGTGCTGGGTCCTAAGGGATTGATGCCTAACCCCAAGGCCGGTACGGTAACCATGGATGTGGCTAAGGCCGTAAGCGATATCAAAGCCGGTAAGATTGAATACAGACTGGATAAAGCTAATATTGTCCATGTTCCTTTAGGAAAAGCTTCCTTTACCGAGGAGCAGCTGACTGAGAACTTTAACGCACTGATGGATGCCATCGTGAAGGCAAAACCCTCCGCATTAAAGGGTCAGTATTTAAAGAGCATTACTTTGACTACCACAATGGGGCCCGGCGTAAAGGTCAGCGTTGCGAAATTCTAAGTAATTACGGTTCAGATGAAAATCCTGCTGTCAAAAGCATCCGCAAGATGTTCCAAGACTTTGGAATTTGCATATGGAGGTATTGACAGCAGGAATTCTCTATGATATTCTATACAAGGTTTGAAATCGATTAAACGGTTTTCAAATATGTGCCGAAGACAGTAGGTGTCCGGAAACGGACGTAAGCATAGCGCCTACCGAGGAAAGAGTTTGATTAAGACTTTATGCCTTCCTGTCTTCAGGGAGGTTTTCTTATTATTAGAACTCCTTTCGGCAAGGGATTTTCCCACAAATTCTATAAGGAGGTAAAAGAAATGGCAAAGGTTGAATTAAAACAGCCCGTTATACAGGAGATTTCCGAGCGCATCAAAGACGCACAGTCCGTAGTGCTGGTTGACCACAGAGGTCTGACTGTAGAGCAGGATACACAGCTTCGCCGTGCACTGCGTGAAGCAGGAGTCACATACAAGGTTTACAAGAACACCATGATGAACTTCGCTTTCAAGGGTACGGATTGTGAAGGCCTTACCCAGTATCTGGAAGGCCCCAGTGCAATGGCAGTATCCGATACGGATGCAACTGCACCCGCAAGAGTGCTGGCTCAGTTTGCCAAGACAGCTGACAAGCTGGAGATTAAGGGCGGTATTGTAGAAGGCACTGTATATGATGCGGCCGGTATTAAGAGCATTGCAAGCATTCCTTCCAGAGAAGAACTCATTTCCAAGCTGCTTGGAAGCCTGCAGTCCCCGATCACCAATTTTGCTCGCGTCATGAATCAGCTGGCAGAAAAAGGCGGCGCTTCTGCATGTGAAAAAGCTTCGGACGAAGCTGCTTCCACAGAAGAAGCTTCTGCGGCCGAAGAGGCTGCACCCGCTCCCGCAGAGGAAGCACCTGTAGCTGAGGAGGCTCCTGCTGAAGAAGCCCCTGCAGCAGAATAGGTTCATTGTAACAAATATCGGCAACACCGATAAACAACAGAAACATTGAAAATAACAACATATTAATGGAGGTAAATGAAAATGGCTAAATTAACAGCTCAGGAACTCATTGATGCAATCAAAGAGCTAACAGTATTGGAATTAAATGACTTAGTAAAAGCTTGTGAAGAAGAATTCGGCGTATCTGCAGCAGCAGGCGTTGTAGTTGCAGCAGCAGGTGCAGGCGCAGGTGCGGCAGCAGAGGAAGAGAAGACTGAGTTCAATGTAGAGTTGACCGAAGTTGGCGCTGAGAAGGTTAAGGTTATCAAGGTTGTTCGTGAGATCACCGGTCTGGGTCTGAAGGAAGCTAAGGACCTTGTTGACGGCGCTCCTAAGATGGTAAAGGAAGGCGCTTCCAAGGAAGAATCCGAAGACATCAAGAAGAAGCTGGAAGAAGTTGGCGCAAAGGTTACCTTAAAGTAATCTTCATGCTGAATATTAAGGCATCGGGTCAGATCTTATACTGCCCCGGTGCTTTTTTATCTATATCTATGAATATTGCCTACAGACGTTTTTATAGAACTTCCCAATAAGTAATCCAGGATTTCTTTTGCCCTGCGGACCGTTAAAAAACGTCGGTCCTTAGGCGGCGGGATGCGTCAGCGGCCCGGCGTCTTAGTACCGTTACGTTTTTTGCCGAGCGGAAGCGTGTCCGCAGGGCAAAGAAAACCGGCTGTCTTTAGCGGAAGCGTGTCCGCAGGGCAAAAGAAAACCGGCTGTCTTCAAAAAGTTCAATAATATTCTAAAAATTCCAAAATTCAGAAAAAATTTCTTGACTGCTTTTCCAATTTGTAGTATCATGGATGATGCACTATTGTGGTGTGTTATGTCTATTTTGTATGGGCAAGTACTGACATAATTGCTTTAATATCATATAAGAACGGGGTGAAATGTCAATGGAAAAGAACAGAATACGTCCTATTGCCACAAGCAAGAATATACGTATGAGTTATTCACGACAAAAAGAGGTTTTGGAGATGCCCAACCTGATAGAGGTCCAGAAGGATTCCTACCAGTGGTTTCTGAGTGAAGGCTTAAAAGAAGTCTTCGACGATATTTCTCCGATCGCGGATTACAGCGGTTCCCTGAGTCTGGAGTTTGTTGACTTTGAACTGTGTGAAGACGATGTGAAATATTCTATTGAGGAGTGCCGGGAAAGAGATGCTACTTATGCGGCACCCTTAAAAGTGAAGGTACGTCTTTACAATAAAGAGAAGGAAGAGATCAGCGAACATGAGATTTTTATGGGTGATCTGCCCATTATGACGGAAACCGGTACTTTCGTGATCAACGGCGCGGAGCGTGTTATCGTCAGCCAGTTGGTTCGTTCTCCCGGCATCTACTATGCCATCGGTCATGACAAGATCGGTAAGAGGCTGTTCTCCTGTACGGTGATTCCCAACCGTGGTGCATGGCTGGAATATGAAACCGATTCTAACGACGTGTTCTATGTTCGTGTGGACAGAACCAGAAAGGTACCCATTACCGTTCTGATCAGAGCGCTGGGTATCGGCACCAACGAGGAAATCCGAGAGGTGTTCGGTGACGAACCCAAGATCGAAGCAAGCTTTTTAAAGGACACTGCTGAGAACTATCAGGAGGGTCTGTTAGAGTTATACAAAAAGATCCGTCCCGGCGAGCCTTTGAGCGTAGAGAGTGCGGAAAGTCTGATTAATGCCATGTTCTTTGACCCCAGAAGATATGATTTGGCAAAAGTCGGAAGATATAAATTCAATAAGAAACTGGCATTCCGTAACCGTATCAGACATCAGGTTCTGGCTGCGGATGTAGTTGATCCCGGCACCGGTGAGATCATTGCCGCCGCAGGGACTAAGGTAACGGCGGAATTGGCTGATGAAATTCAGGATTGTGCAGTTCCGTTTGTGTATATCCAGACAGAGGAAAAGAACGTCAAGGTGCTCTCCAATATGATGGTAAACATTTGCCATTATGTGGATTGCAATCCCAGAGAACTGGGCGTGACCGAGATAGTATATTATCCCCTGCTAGCTAAGATTTTAGAGGAGTTTTCCGAGGATCCGGAAGCGCTGGCAGAAGCAATTCATAAGAATGCGCATGAGCTGGTTCCGAAACATATTACCAAGGAAGATATTTTTGCTTCCATCAATTATAATATGCATCTGGAATATAACTTGGGCAACGACGACGATATTGATCATCTGGGCAACAGACGTATTCGTGCGGTAGGCGAACTGCTGCAGAACCAGTATCGTATCGGCTTATCCAGAATGGAGCGTGTGGTAAGAGAAAGAATGACTACCCACGACGCGGAGGATGTTTCTCCTCAGGCGCTCATCAATATTAAGCCGGTAACAGCCGCTGTAAAGGAGTTCTTTGGCTCCTCCCAGCTGTCCCAGTTCATGGATCAGAATAACCCTTTGGGCGAGCTGACCCATAAGAGACGTCTGTCCGCATTGGGCCCCGGAGGTCTTTCCAGAGACCGTGCAGGTTTCGAGGTTCGAGACGTGCACTATTCCCACTATGGAAGAATGTGCCCTATCGAGACGCCCGAAGGTCCTAACATCGGTTTGATCAACTCTCTTGCAAGCTATGCAAGAATCAATGAATATGGTTTTGTAGAGGCTCCCTATCGTAAGATTGACAAGTCGGATCCGGAGAATCCCCGTGTTACGGAGGAAGTAGTCTACATGACCGCTGACGAAGAGGATAATTATCATGTAGCACAGGCAAACGAGATGTTGGACGAGAAGGGACATTTTGTCCGTAATTCCGTGTCCGGTCGTTATCGTGAGGAGACCCAGGAGTATCCGAAGGCTATGTTCGACTACATGGATGTATCTCCGAAGATGGTATTCTCCGTTGCGACGGCATTGATTCCGTTCTTGGAGAACGACGACGCAAACCGTGCGCTGATGGGTTCCAATATGCAGCGTCAGGCGGTGCCCCTGTTAGTCACCGAGGCCCCTGTAGTGGGAACCGGTATGGAAACCAAGGTGGCAGTGGACTCCGGTGTCTGCGTTGTGGCAAAAAAGGCGGGTACCATTGACTATGTATCCTCCAACCTGATCAAGATGACTTATGACGACGGTGAGAAGGATGAATACCACTTAACCAAGTTTACCCGCAGTAACCAGAGTAACTGCTATAATCAGAAACCCATTGTGGCCAAGGGCGATCACGTGGAAGCACATCAGGTGATTGCAGACGGTCCTTCTACTTCACAGGGCGAACTGGCTCTGGGCAAGAACCCTCTGATCGGCTTCATGACCTGGGAAGGCTATAACTACGAGGATGCGGTACTTTTAAGCGAAAGACTGGTACAGGAGGATGTCTATACCTCCGTACACATTGAAGAATATGAAGCGGAAGCCCGTGACACCAAGTTAGGACCCGAGGAGATCACCCGTGATGTTCCCGGTGTGGGCGATGATGCTTTGAAAGATTTGGATGACAGAGGTATTATCCGCATTGGTGCGGAGGTTCGTGCCGGCGACATCCTGGTAGGTAAGGTGACGCCTAAGGGTGAAACCGAGCTGACTGCAGAGGAGCGCCTGTTACGTGCGATTTTCGGTGAGAAAGCCAGAGAGGTAAGAGATACTTCCTTAAAGGTGCCTCACGGCGAATACGGTATAGTGGTGGATGCCAAGGTCTTTACCAGAGAGAACAGCGACGAGCTTGCTCCCGGCGTAAACCAGGCGGTTCGTATCTATATTGCACAGAAGAGAAAGATTTCCGTAGGTGATAAGATGGCAGGCCGCCACGGTAACAAGGGTGTTGTTTCCCGTGTGCTTCCTGTAGAGGATATGCCTTATCTGCCCAACGGACGTCCCTTGGATATCGTATTAAATCCTCTGGGTGTGCCTTCCCGTATGAACATTGGACAGGTACTTGAAATTCACTTGTCCCTGGCGGCCAAGGCGCTGGGCTTCAATGTGGCGACACCTGTATTTGACGGCGCTAACGAAGAGGATATCATGGATACTCTGGATTTGGCTAACGATTATGTAAATCTGGAGTGGGAAGAATTTGAGAAGAAGCATGGTAAAGAACTGCTTCCCGAGGTACTGCAGTATCTTTCCGACAACAGAGAGCACAGAAAACTCTGGAAGGGCGTGCCTATTTCACGCGACGGTAAGGTAAGGCTGCGCGATGGACGTACCGGTGAGTATTTCGACGGTCCCGTTACCATCGGCCACATGCATTACTTAAAGCTTCACCATCTGGTAGACGATAAGATCCATGCCCGTTCTACCGGCCCGTACTCCTTAGTAACACAGCAGCCTCTGGGTGGTAAAGCCCAGTTCGGCGGACAGCGTTTCGGTGAGATGGAGGTTTGGGCACTGGAGGCATACGGTGCATCTTACACTCTGCAGGAGATTCTGACTGTGAAGTCCGATGATGTGGTTGGACGTGTCAAGACCTATGAAGCAATCATCAAGGGCGATAATATCCCCGAACCCGGTATTCCGGAATCCTTCAAGGTACTTTTGAAGGAATTACAGGCACTGGGTATGGATGTCCGTGTACTGCGTGAGGACAATACCGAGGTCGAGATCATGGAAATGGTAGACTACAGCGACAACGATTATCGTTATGAAATCGAAGGCGACAGAAAAGACTACGACGACTATGAGAAGAAGTCCCTCGGAGAATTGGGCTATCAGCAGCAGGAGTTCGATGAGGACGGCGAGTTGGTCAGCGCGGAAGAGGATGACTTTGACGACTTTGCAGAAGATGCTGCCTTTGTAGGAGAAGACGAAGAGTACTAAAACAGACTTTAGCATGGAAGGGAGTGCCTTAGATGTCAGAAATAAAAAACGAAGTGTATCAGCCCATGACGTTTGATGCCATCAAGATCGGTCTGGCTTCACCGGAGAAGATCAGAGAGTGGTCCAGAGGAGAGGTAACCAAACCTGAAACCATCAATTACAGGACCTTGAAGCCTGAGCGGGACGGTCTGTACTGTGAAAGGATTTTCGGACCCAGTAAGGATTGGGAATGTCATTGCGGTAAATATAAGAAGATCAGATATAAGGGTGTTGTCTGTGACCGATGCGGCGTGGAAGTGACCAAATCCAGCGTGCGTAGAGAGCGTATGGGACATATTGAGCTTGCAGCGCCGGTATCCCATATTTGGTATTTTAAGGGGATTCCCAGTCGTATGGGACTGATTCTGGACTTATCCCCCAGAGTACTGGAGAAAGTGCTTTACTTTGCATCCTACATTGTGTTGGATGCAGGGGAATCCAATCTGGAATACAAGCAGATTTTGTCCGAAAAGGAATATCAGGATGCAAGGGAAACCTGGGGCAATAAATTCCGGGTAGGCATGGGTGCGGAGGCAATAAAGGAGCTTTTGCAGTCCATCGACTTGGAGAAAGATGCCGAGGAATTAAAGACCGGTTTGAAGGAATCCAGCGGACAGAAACGTGCTCGTATCATCAAGAGACTGGAGGTTGTAGAAGCTTTCAGAGAGTCCGGAAATAAGCCGGAGTGGATGGTAATGGATGCCATTCCCGTGCTGCCTCCCGATTTGCGGCCTATGGTACAGTTGGATGGCGGACGTTTTGCAACTTCCGATTTAAATGATTTATACAGAAGAATCATCAATAGAAACAACCGTTTAAAGAGACTGCTTGAACTGGGCGCTCCCGATATCATTGTACGCAATGAGAAGAGAATGCTGCAGGAGGCAGTGGATGCTCTGATCGATAACGGCAGACGCGGACGTCCCGTTACCGGCCCCGGTAACAGAGCGCTCAAGTCCCTGTCCGATATGTTGAAGGGTAAATCCGGACGTTTCAGACAGAACCTGTTGGGTAAGCGTGTGGACTATTCCGGCCGTTCCGTTATCGTGGTGGGACCTGAACTGAAGATTTATCAGTGCGGTCTGCCCAAGGAGATGGCAATCGAGTTGTTCAAACCTTTTGTAATGAAAGAACTGGTGGCGAGAGGCATCAGCCAGAATATCAAAAATGCCAAAAAGCTGGTGGAAAGACTGGATACCAGCGTATGGGATGTGTTAGAGGAGGTTATCAAGGAACATCCGGTTATGTTAAACCGTGCGCCTACTCTGCACAGACTGGGTATTCAGGCGTTTGAGCCCATTCTGGTAGAAGGTAAGGCCATTAAGCTGCATCCCCTCGTATGTACCGCTTTCAATGCAGACTTTGACGGTGACCAGATGGCAGTGCATCTGCCTCTGTCAGTGGAAGCGCAGGCAGAGTGCCGTTTCCTGCTGCTCTCCCCCAATAACCTGTTAAAGCCTTCCGATGGCGGCCCCGTTGCGGTTCCTACGCAGGATATGGTACTGGGTATCTATTATCTGACCCAGGAGAGACCGGGCGCAAAGGGAGAAGGTAAGTTCTTTAAGAATGTGAACGAGGCTATTTTAGCATATGAAAACGGAGTTATTACCCTGCAGTCCCGTATTAAGGTAAGAGTGAGCAAGACCAGAGAAGACGGCGAAGTGGTAACCGGCAATGTGGAATCCACTCTGGGGCGTTTTATCTTCAATGAGGTATTACCGCAGGATTTGGGATTTGTAGACAGAAGTAACCCTGATGAGTTCTTAAAGCTGGAAGTAGACTTCCTGGTTAAAAAGGGTGGCTTAAAGCAGATTCTGGAGAAGGTTATCAATACACACGGTGCGTTCAAGAATGCAGAGGTGCTGGACTACATTAAGTCCATGGGTTATAAGTATTCTACGAAAGCAGCCATGACCGTATCCATCGCCGATATGACGGTACCTGCTGAGAAGCCGGAACTGTTAGCAAAGGCACAGGCAACGGTGGATAAGATTGCCCAGAACTACCGTAGAGGTCTGATCACCGAAGAGGAAAGATACCGTGCGGTTGTGGAGAATTGGAATGAGACGGATAAGGAACTGACCGATAAGCTGATTTCCGGTCTGGATAAATACAACAACATCTTTATGATGTCCGACTCCGGTGCCCGTGGTTCCAATCAGCAGATCAAACAGCTGGCAGGTATGCGTGGTTTGATGGCAGATACTACAGGTAGAACCATCGAGCTGCCTATCAAGTCCAACTTCCGCGAGGGTCTGGATGTATTGGAGTACTTCGTGTCAGCCCACGGTGCACGTAAAGGTCTGTCCGATACCGCACTGCGTACCGCGGACTCCGGTTATCTGACCAGACGTATGGTGGATGTATCTCAGGAACTTTCCATTAGAGAGATGGATTGTGCGGAAGGCAGGGATGAGATTCCCGGTATCCGTGTGAGGGCATTCATGGACGGTAAGGAAACCATTGAAGGCTTAAAGGACAGAATTACAGGACGCTTCTCCTGTGAGGATATTTATGATAAAGACGGCAATATGATCGTAAAGCACAATCATATGATCACTCCCAGCAGAGCAGCTAAGATACTGAGCGTAGGCGTAGATGCCGAGGGCGAGCCTATTGAGCAGGTAAAGATCCGTACTATTTTAACCTGCCGTTCCCATAACGGTATCTGTGCAAAGTGCTATGGCGCGAATATGGCAACCGGTGAAGCCGTACAGGTAGGTGAGGCTGTAGGTATTATCGCAGCACAGTCCATCGGTGAGCCCGGTACCCAGCTGACCATGCGTACTTTCCATGCCGGCGGTGTTGCGGGTGACGATATTACACAGGGTCTTCCCCGTGTAGAGGAGCTTTTTGAAGCCAGAAAGCCCAAAGGACTTGCGATCATTGCAGAGTTCGGCGGTAAAGTGGAAATCCGCGATACCAAGAAGAAGCGCGAGGTTGTCATTTCCAATGAGGAAACCGGAGAGAACAAGGCATATCTGATTCCTTACGGTTCCCGTATTAAGGTAATGGACGGACAGGTATTGGAGGCCGGAGACGAACTGACAGAAGGTAGTGTCAATCCGCATGACCTGTTAAAGATTAAGGGTATTCGTGCCGTACAGGACTACATGCTGCGTGAAGTACAGCGTGTTTACCGTCTGCAGGGTGTTGATATTGCCGACAAGCATATTGAAGTGATCGTGCGCCAGATGTTAAAGAAAGTTCGTATCGAAAACAATGGTGATACGGAGTTTTTACCCGGTACATTGGTAGATGTTCTGGACTATGAGGAAATGAATGAAAAGCTGATTGCGGAAGGCAAGGAACCCGCAGAGGGCAAGCAGGTAATGTTAGGTATTACCAAAGCGGCGCTTGCGACCAATTCCTTCTTGTCAGCAGCTTCCTTCCAGGAAACCACGAAGGTTCTGACCGAAGCAGCGATCAAGGGTAAGATTGATCCGCTGATCGGCTTGAAAGAAAATGTTATTATCGGTAAGCTGATTCCTGTAGGTACAGGTATGAAGAGATACCGTTCCACGCATTTAAGCTCGGATGATGTGCGTGAGATTTCTTTCGAAGAGGAAATTGATTTGGACAGCAGTAAGAATGAAGCAAACATCTCAGAAGAGGCAGCAGATGCAGAGGAAACCGAAACCGTAGAGGTATCGGGAACAGAGGAAGAAGCAGTGGAGGCAGTTAGTGCTGAAACCGAGGAATAAATTGCCGAGAAAACGAATTGAAGAGTAAATAGCAACAAAAAGAAGCTTCCGGAAAGGGAAAACTTTTCGGAAGCTTTTTCATGTTTGAAATGTGGTGGGACTCGCCGGAATTCTCAGAGGTTCCTCTGTCAAAACCAGGGCGGCTCAAACAAGTCCAGCGTATTTTCATATTCCAGATCACCGGTCAGAATCACCTGCCAGGAACGGATCTGATAAAAGGCATCCCCCTCGGCCTTAGGATAGACAATGCCGACCTTGACTTCCAGAGACTGCAGATCCGATATGGGAAACAGATAGGAGGCATCATGCCCGGTTTCCCGGAAATATTCTTCTTCAGTGGAACTGTCTGCATATGCGGCCGCCAGTGTTTGGTGCAGCTGCGCCAACTGCTGTTCCGCCTGATTAGAGGCCTCATAATAGGCGGTAGTACGATCCAGAACCTTGTTGCTCAATTTATAGTCGGCATTAGCACTGACGATGGATAAGGTAGCAAAAGACACCAGACACAGAATAATGAAGATGACTAACAGTGAGGAGGAACCGATTCCGTTGCTGAAGGAAAGCCCTGAAAACCGCTTTTTCTTATTGTTCATAGATGCTTCCTCCTTTCGCAATATGATGGAAAAGGGGCAGGGTATAGAGTATTTCCTCTCCTCGAGATACGCTGATCTCGGAGGATATCAGGCGGCTTGCCTCATCATAAGTGCTGCCGGATAACACTACATGATATATAATATCCTGATCGGAAAGTTCCCAATCTTTATTAAAATAAAGTATCAGTGTGTAAGGAGGCAGATTCGTCAGATAAATGGAACTGTCCTGTCGCCCATAGTCGGCACACAATTGCTCGGAAATCAGTATAGTATCTCCTTCATAAGCCCGCCAGAGTTCTGCAAGGTTCTGAGACCAGACCACAATCTGATTCTGCTCCTGCGTACGGTTGTTTAGTACATGTGCCTTTACAAAGAGCTGGATACAGACAGCGCTGGCTATGGAAAAAAACAGTATGGAGATAATAAGCTCCATTAAAAATAAACTTGATTTGGATGTTCTCATAATATGCAAATACTCCCTTTTAGGAATAATCGGATCGTAAGGCCGTATAAAGCGTAATGGGCGAGCCGTTTCCGGTATCTATGGTGATCTTGATCAGTCCGGCAGCCGGAGCCTCCAGATGAAATCCGTCCAGAGGCATAATATTTTGACCGGCAGGACGCAGATCAGTGCCGGCAAAGGAATTTTTTCGTGTAAACAGTTCCATTAAATATCCTTCATACAGATACAGATAGGTGCAGTATTCTTCCTCTCCCAGACGCTGGGTCAGCACCAGAGCGGGGGAGCCTTCCAGTTCCCCGATCTCTATGGCGTCATAAATATCGTTCTGGTGAATCTTCTCAACCAAATAGGAATAGGAGGTGCGGTCGGTAAAGGATTGATCCATATTGGAAACGGTCTGTTTGTATACACTGGCACCGATGGTGACCAACAATAGAGCGGAGGCTGCAAATACACCGAAAAGCGCCAGTACGAACAATACATCCACCACATGGCGGTTGTTATCTCCCGTTCTTGTTTTCATTGGGCACCTCCTGTTCTTAGTAAGATCGTCACATCCGGCATAATATTAGAGCCGATGGGCTGGTAGTCCACATAAAACAGCTCCTCATCATAGATCAGACCGTAATGTTCCTTAATATATTCTAAGTTGGGCGGATAGGCGCCTTCTACGGCATAGCACTGGGTAATGCTGCGGTTTAAGGCGTTTTCCAGACTCTCCATCTGTTTAGCGGTGGTAGTATCGGAAACCGAAGAAATACCGCGGTAGAACAGGACAAAGAGCGCAATAAAGCCCAGAAGCGGAAGCAGGTAGATAAGACCTGCAAAAGGATTGGATTTGTTTTGTTCAAAACGATTTCTGCTCATAATTACTCTCTTTTCTTTAAGCCTTTAGCCGATGCTGGACATAATACCCATCAGAGGGAAGATAACGGACAACAGTATCAGACCTACGATCAAAGAAAGGATAATGACCAGAGTCGGCTCCAAAATAGAGATAATGGATCGAATCTTGCGTTCCGTTTCTTTGTCATAGCTGTCGGCAATTTTCTGCATGACCGTGTCGATGGAACCGGTACGGAAGCCCACCGTCACCATACGGGCATAGAGGTTGGAGAAAATATTGGAGTTAGTCAGAGCCTCTGCAAAATTGGAGCCGTCCTCAATTGCTTTTTTGCAGGCGGCAATTTTGGCCTGCATTCCGGTATGTTCAGTCAATTCCGATACCATGTCCAAGCTGGAAAAGGTGTCCATACCGCTGCTGATGGTAAGCGCCAGACCGCTGGCAAAGCGTCCGGCCGCCAGTTTCTCGTAAAAGCCTTTAGTTAAAGGAAAAACGGAGAGGAAGCGTGTAGAAATAGCGCGTCCTTTCTTGGTTTTCACCGACAACAGGTATATGAGTACTACAATCACCAGTAAAACGGTAATAACTAAGGAATAGCGGTTTAAGGCATTGCCAAGACCTAAGAGAGTAGCGGATATACCGCTCATTTCACTTCCCAGCTGAATGAATACCTGATTGAAGATGGGCATGACCCTCCCTAGCAGAACAAAAATAACCAATAACATAATGCCGATCATGATGAAAGGATAGCTTACGGCGCTTCGAATACTTTCAGAAATAGAATCCTCCCGCTCGTAATAGTCTGCAAGGGACTGCATAACATCATCCAGATTTCCGGATTCCTCACCGATAGCGATCATATGCAGTACATAGTCCGGAAAAGCATCCGTCTGCTGCAGAGCTGTGGCAAACGACTCTCCCTGTCTGCAGATATCCAGTATCTGCTGCAGGAGTTCCTTGCCCTCGGTAGATTTACTGTCATTGAGCAGAATGCTTATGCTCTCGGTGGGAGTGATGCCCGCTTGAAAGAGCATGGCAGTCTGACTGCAGAAAGATGAAATTTCCTGATTGGATAGTCTTTTCTGATGCATTTTATGATCTCCTTATATTTAATACATATATTTTACTTGATAGTTGCTGCCTTCACCAATAAACTCTTTAAGAGATTTTTCACTGCTGCTGGCGGCAAAGGTAGGATCCATCAATTCCCAACTGTGACCATCAAATTCCACGATACCGTTCACCCAGCCGATATCGGAAATATAGGTACTGATCCAGGCATGATAGGCATCACCCGCATAACCCACCTCAAGACGGGTAGGAATACGCTGGCTGCGGAGCATACTGGTCATAACGGCCGCATAATCCAGGCAGATGCCGGTACCTGAGGCAAGAATCGAGTCCACATTGGGTATATAGCCGCTGGGGACGGTAGATGCCTTATTGTAATCATAGCTGATATTTTCAATAATATAGTTGTAAACGTTGGTTACAACCTCCAGATCCGAATTGGCCGGTTCAGCCAGCTCCTTAGCCTTGGCAACCGTCTTGCTGGAAGAATTAAAGCTGCAGTATTGATTCGGATACAGGTAGGGTGCAAATTCACTGGTGAGCGTGACATCGATGGAGGTTGTCAGACAAATTCCATAACTGGTGCCGCTCACGTTTTCATAAATTGTAATCTCATAGCTGCCGTTTCCGCTGGAGAGCGGGAAGGCCTCATAGTTGGAACCGGTCAGATTATAAGTGTATTTAACGGCGTTGGGCCCGACAATCTGCATCTTCACTTTCGAATTGGTGCCGGTGTATACCGCCATGATATAGCCTTCAGAAGCATTGGAATAATCAATGGAAGAAACATCATTGTGGGTTTCCGCCGTACCGTCCGCCGTAGGGGTGAGGCATTGCGGCGTGTTATTGCGTGTGCCCACGGTTTGTTCAGGTGCAGGCGATGCCTCCTCCGAGGAGGGCATACTTTCCTCCGCTGTCTCTGATGACACAGTCGTTTCCGGTATATCTGAATCAGGCGTTTCCAAAGCCTGCGGCGCATCGGAAGGCTGCGGGACATCAGAGGACTGTGGCTCATCAGAAGGCTGTGGTGTTTCGGATACTTGAGGGACGCCTAAATTCTCTGACGGAGGCACATCACCGGGCAGAGGGGCGATATTAGTGCCGCAGCCACACAGCAATGCCATACACAGCAGATATGAAATTGTGCTCATAAATTTTTTCCGGTTACTCATAGGCACTTATTGGGGAGCAAGCACCAGATGAAAGACAGGTGCATTCTCCAGAGGAATATAGATATTGGTTACGGTTCCATAGTAGGTAAAGCAGATGGTACCTGCATTTTTGTCATAGGAAATGGCTTTCTCCACAATCCCTGTCTCGGTTTCCTGATAAGCATCGCCATAGAGGATGCCGCTGCCGGATAAGGTTAAACACAGCACGCCGTCCGTCATGTTATCCGATAAAAGCGTCACCTGAGAAGGAGATTCCTTTCCCGGAAATACGGCATTTACGGAAGCTATGCCAAGTGGTGAAAGAAAAGTGAGCAATAGGATAATAGCCGTTAACACCAGCATATTGTCCATAAGTTTGGTATTCAGCTGTCTGCGCAGTAAAATCTTATCGAAAGAAGTTGTATTCGGAGATTGCTTGCAGGCTGCAAAGACTTTTTGCAGAGTAGCATCCGCCTGCGCCACATTCATTTGATATCTTTTCTTTTTATGAAAAATCATACGGTGCACCTCCTTATCCTTTCAATAGCTGCTTTAAATGTTCTTGTCCGGAAGCAATGTATCTTTTCACCGTGCTGCGGCTGATGTCCATGGCGGCGGCAATTTCTTCTAATTTTAAGTTGTTGTAATAGCGCATGGTCAAAACCTGATTTTCCTGAAAGGGCAGACTTTCCAGCGCTTTTGCCAGTCTGCTGTATTCATCCTTGGTCTGGTAATGGGACTCGGGATTGGAATCCAGATGATCATCCTGAATAATGTCCAAAATACTGGGGTCGGCCAGCATATTTCCTTCGTTCAAAGTCTGACTGATATCATAACACACATGGAAAGAAATGCGGTTCAGCCATGCCAGGAAGAGAGAAGGATCATTCAGTTTATTCAAATTCTTCAGCACGGATATATATACCTCTTGAACCGCGTCCTGTGCAAGGTATTCATCGCGCAGATAATGTCTGGCGTAATTATATACTTTATTATAGGTCAATCCATACAGTTCCGCAAAGGCATCACTGTCATTCTGCCTGGCGCGGAGGACAAGTCCGGCTAAATATTGGATATTGGCTTCATTCATAACTATGCAAGGCTCTCCGTCATCATATCATAACTACGGTTGAGAAATCTGATACAGTTTGTTATAAGTCAAAATCAGCAGTTCTGTAAAGGTTTGCACAGATTCCTCTGCATAAAGAGTATATGCTGAACGGAGTAAAATGGGAGCAGTTTCATGTTCCTTATTATATAAGGAAATACGATTTTCCAGTGTAGTACGAAAATCTTGAATGATCTGCGCACTGCAGGGGGTAATAACGGCTACGAATTCATTGCCGCCGTTGCGCCCTATGAAGCCGAATGTGTCACCGATTTCCTCAAAAATACTGCAGAAATCCTGTATCATTGCATCTCCCGCGGCATGACCGGAAATTTCATTGACGGTTTTTAAGTTGGCAATGGAGAACAGCAAACAACCCGTATTCTCCAACGACTCCGGTGTAGTATAAGTTCGAAAGATCTCATCCAGACTAAAGCGGTTAGGAATGCCCGTCAGACGATCCAAATATACCGTTTGGCTCAAATGGTGGCTTTCCAAGGCAAATGCACGGAGTTTATAAAAATCATAGAACAGAAATATCAGTTCCAAGAGCAAAAAGAACCATGTGAAGGCGCATAAGGCAAACAGCGCCGTGTTTGTAAAAATCCGGGTGCGCAGATTTTTGTCTGCAACCAGAACTAAAATGAATATGATCTCCATCCCCACCGACCAACATAGATGAACGATCTTAGCAGTACGGAATTGTTTGACAAATTTCTGCTCCCGCATAAGAATCTCCCCGCTTTCCCCATGTAAATACAATCTGACATTCTTCTTCCATTATAAGATAAGTGAAATAAAAAGAAAAGAAAAATATATGAAAAATGAACCTTTTTTCAGAAAATGAAAGTCTTTTAACATAGAAAAGAATGAAAGGCGTGAGTATGATCAATCAACAGGCAGATTACAGACTAATATTCATAGCGGATGAAGAAGTGCCCTTGGCATCTTCCATAATAAGAGATAATAGATTTTTTCCGATAACTGTTGCGGTAATGCTGACATTATTTCTCATGATGCTGGCAGTCACATATTATGTGCAATGTAAAAAGTACAGAAACCGGATCGCATATCTTTCCGGTAAAGAAAAAAGCCCTTATGTCGGCTGGAATCTGATAAGGCTGAAAGAAGAAGCGCAGGAAATGGAATGGGAGGCCGTCAGAGCAAGCGGCAAGATATGGAATAATTTATGATATTTACATTATCCACCGGATTACCCGGTGGATATTTTTAAGAATGAAAGGTTTGGGTCTAATATGAAAGTACTGGTAACGGGCGTCAAAGGACAGCTTGGATATGATGTGGTTAATGAATTGGAAAAAAGAGGAATGGAAGCTGTCGGCGTGGACATTGAAGAAATGGATATTACCGACGCACAAAGTGTGGAGAGGGTGTTAAACGAGGCCGCACCGGATGCGGTCATTCACTGCGCGGCATATACGGCGGTGGACGCAGCCGAGGAGCAGGAGGAAATCTGCCGCAGGGTCAATGCAGACGGTACCCGCAATATTGCAAAAATGTGCAGGGAACTGGATATCAAGATGATCTATATCAGTACAGACTATGTGTTTGACGGACAGGGCACAAGACCTTGGGAGCCGGAAGATACAAGAAAGCCATTGAATGTATATGGGCAGACTAAATACGAGGGTGAGCTGGCGGTGCAGGAACTGTTGGAGAAATATTTCATTGTGCGCATTGCCTGGGTGTTCGGCATAAACGGTAAGAATTTTATCAAAACAATGCTCAGGCTGGCAGAAACCAACAAGCGGCTCACGGTAGTCAACGACCAGTACGGTTCCCCCACCTATACTTATGATCTGGCAAGGCTTTTGGTAGATATGGTGCTTACCGAAAAATACGGCGTATACCATGCTACCAATGAAGGCATCTGTACCTGGTATGAGTTTGCCTGCGAGATATTTAAGCAGGCCGGGATCGATATGGAGGTGGTACCCGTTACCGCCGCAGAGTATCAGGCGAAGGCAAAGCGGCCCGAAAACAGCCGCATGAGCAAGGACAAGCTGACAGACAACGGTTTTGACAGACTTCCGCCCTGGCAGGATGCCTTAAAGAGGTATCTGGAAGCCATAAGGAATTAGGTGAAGAGGACAAATAGGAAGAAAACACGGAAAATAGCGTAAATTTAAATAAAAAAGTTATTGACAATGCATTTGCCAGCACGTATACTATCATAGTGTGCACGCAAATGCATCTTTATTTTGGTGCAAGTAAAGTTTGTTCCTGCATATTGCGGCAAGTGCATTTTTATTTTGTTGCAAGCAAAGTAACTCAAGCACGTTGCGGCAAATGCATTTTATTGTGCATGCATAACAGTAACCAAAATATACCATAATAAGAAAGAGGTGAAACAGAATGCCAACATTTAACCAGTTAGTAAGAAAAGGACGTCAGACAACCGAAAAGAAGTCTACAGCACCTGCTCTGCAGAGAAGCTTCAACTCCCTGCACAAGAAAGCAATCAACAATTCTTCTCCTCAGAAGAGAGGCGTATGTACTGCTGTTAAGACTGCTACTCCTAAGAAGCCTAACTCCGCGCTTAGAAAGATCGCCAGAGTTCGTCTTTCCAACGGAATCGAAGTAACCAGCTATATTCCCGGTGAAGGCCACAACTTGCAGGAGCACAGCGTTGTACTGATCAGAGGCGGCAGAGTAAAGGACCTGCCCGGTACCAGATATCACATTATCAGAGGTACGCTGGATACCGCAGGTGTTGCTAACAGAAAGCAGGCTCGTTCCAAGTATGGCGCAAAACGGCCTAAAGCTGCTAAATAATCGTCGGAGTTGATTGCTTTGATCAGCCCGGCTGATGAAACTGGATTCACATAACGGAACTATTTAAGTGTTGGAATTCTGTAATACAGATATACCGCACGGACACTAGGGAAACAATTGTGAGTACCGATGATTTAATTGAACTAACGCTTTGTATGAAACTGCATGGCGTTACATTATTAAGGAGGGAAGAATCGTGCCACGTAAAGGACATATTCAAAAAAGAGATGTATTAGCAGATCCTTTATACAATAATAAAGTGGTTACCAAGCTTATCAATAACGTCATGTTAGACGGTAAGAAGGGTGTTGCACAGAAGATTGTATACGGTGCATTTGCTACTGTAGAAGAAAAGTCAGGCAAGCCTGCACTGGATGTATTTGAAGAGGCTATGAACAATATTATGCCTTTGCTGGAGTGTAAGGCAAAGCGTATCGGTGGTGCTACCTATCAGGTACCCCTGGAGGTAAAGCCTGAGAGACGTCAGACTCTGGGACTGCGTTGGCTGGTAATGTTCGCACGTAAGAGAGGCGAGAAGACCATGGGCGACAGACTGGCAAACGAGATTCTGGATGCTGCCAATAACACCGGCGCTGCAGTAAAGAGAAAAGAAGATATGCACAAGATGGCAGAAGCAAACAAGGCTTTTGCACACTACAGATTCTAATCTGCATGTCAGACAGTTTTTAAGTAACTATAGGAGGAAAAAACCTTGGCTGGAAGAGAATATCCATTGGAGAGAACCAGAAACATCGGTATCATGGCTCACATCGATGCAGGTAAGACCACATTGACCGAGCGTATTCTTTACTATACCGGTGTGAATTATAAAATTGGTGATACTCACGAAGGTACTGCTACCATGGACTGGATGGAACAGGAGCAGGAAAGAGGTATTACCATTACATCCGCAGCAACGACCTGCCACTGGACTCTGGAAAAAGAAGCCAAACCCATGCCTGAGGCATTAGAGCATCGTATCAACATTATCGATACTCCGGGTCACGTTGACTTCACTGTAGAAGTAGAGCGTTCCCTGCGTGTACTTGACGGTGCGGTAGGTGTGTTCTGTGCAAAGGGTGGTGTTGAGCCTCAGTCAGAGAACGTATGGCGTCAGGCGGATACCTACAATGTACCCCGTATGGCATTCATCAACAAGATGGACATCCTGGGTGCAAACTTCTACGGCGCGGTAGAGCAGATTAAGACCAGACTTGGCAAGAATGCGATCTGCCTGCAGCTGCCCATCGGCAAGGAAGATGATTTCAAGGGAATCATTGACCTGTTTGAGATGAAAGCCTACATCTACAATGATGATAAGGGCGATGATATCACCGTTACGGATGATCTCGGCGATATGAAGGACGATGCAGAACTGTACCGTTCCGAACTGATCGAGAAGATCTGTGAGCTGGATGATGATTTAATGATGATGTATCTGGAAGGTGAAGAACCTTCCGTTGAAGACATGAAGAGGGTGTTAAGAACAGCAACCTGTGAATGTAAGGCAATTCCTGTATGCTGTGGTTCTGCATACCGTAACAAGGGTGTACAGAAGCTGTTGGATGCCGTATTAGAGTACATGCCCGCTCCTACCGACATCCCTGCTATCAAGGGTGTTGATTTAGAGGGCAATGAGATCGAAAGACATTCTTCCGATGAAGAACCTTTCTCAGCACTGGCATTCAAGATCATGGCTGACCCGTTCGTAGGTAAGCTGGCATTCTTCAGAGTGTACTCCGGTACGATGAACTCCGGTTCTTACGTACTGAATGCAACCAAGGACAAGAAAGAGCGTGTAGGACGTATCCTGCAGATGCATGCAAATAAGAGAGCAGAGCTGGATAAAGTTTATTCCGGTGATATCGCTGCAGCGGTAGGCTTTAAGTTTACCACCACCGGCGACACCATCTGCGATGAGCAGCATCCTGTAATCTTAGAGTCCATGGAATTCCCTGAGCCCGTTATCGAGCTGGCTATCGAGCCTAAGACGAAGGCAGGTCAGGGCAAGATGGGTGAGGCTTTGGCAAAGCTTGCTGAAGAAGACCCGACCTTCCGTGCACACACCAATCAGGAAACCGGTCAGACCATTATTGCTGGTATGGGCGAGCTCCATCTGGAGATCATCGTAGACCGTCTGCTGCGTGAGTTCAAGGTAGAGGCTAACGTTGGTGCACCTCAGGTTGCTTATAAGGAAACCATTACCAAGCCTGTTGATCAGGAATACAAATATGCAAAGCAGTCCGGCGGTCGTGGACAGTACGGACACTGTAAGGTTAAGTTCGAGCCCATGGACGCAAACGGCGACCAACTGTTCAAGTTTGAGTCCAGCGTTGTCGGCGGTGCGATTCCTAAGGAATACATTCCCGCAGTCGGCGAAGGTATCGAAGAAGCAACTCATGCAGGTATTCTCGGCGGCTTCCCTGTAGTGGGTATCTACGCTAACGTGTATGACGGCTCTTACCATGAAGTGGACTCTTCCGAAATGGCATTCCATATTGCCGGTTCCATGGCATTCAAGGAAGCAATGAAGAAGGCGTCACCTGTACTGCTTGAGCCCATCATGAAAGTGGAAGTAACCATGCCTGAGGAATACATGGGTGATGTTATCGGTGATATCAACTCCCGTCGTGGACGTATCGAAGGTATGGATGATATCGGCGGCGGTAAGATGGTAAAGGCATTTGTACCTCTTGCTGAGATGTTCGGTTATTCCACCGACTTACGTTCCAGAACACAGGGACGTGGTAACTACTCCATGTTCTTTGAGAAATACGAGCAGGTTCCCAAGAACGTACAGGAGAAGGTGCTGGCGGCCAAGGCTAAATAGTCATTTGGCTTGCTAAATAAATTTAAGCCCGTCAAATAAGATTTTTGGCTTGCTAAGTAATGCATTTAGCTCGCTGAATAAAGCCAGTAAATATGCAGTTGGCAAATATATGCAGGACTGTAAAATAATGCTTGAAAATCTCGGTTGTTTTTAATATAATATGAGATAGCCGAGTAAATCAGAAAAAATAACTTAAGTTCAAACAATTTTAAGGAGGACTATAAAAAATGGCTAAAGCTAAATTTGAAAGAAATAAGCCCCATTGTAACATTGGTACCATCGGTCACGTTGACCATGGCAAAACCACATTGACCGCAGCAATTACTAAGACTCTGAACGCCAGACTTGGTACCGGCGAAGCAGTAGCTTTCGATATGATCGATAAGGCTCCTGAAGAGAGAGAGCGTGGTATTACCATCTCTACCGCTCACGTTGAGTACGAGACCGAGAAGAGACACTACGCACACGTTGACTGCCCGGGCCATGCTGACTACGTAAAGAACATGATCACCGGTGCTGCTCAGATGGACGGTGCTATCCTGGTTGTTGCTGCAACCGACGGTGTTATGGCTCAGACCAAGGAGCACATCCTTCTGTCCCGTCAGGTAGGCGTTCCTTACATCGTTGTTTTCATGAACAAGTGCGATATGGTAGACGATCCCGAGCTGCTTGAGCTGGTTGAAATGGAAATTACCGAGCAGTTAGAGGAGTACGGCTTCAATGACTGCCCTATCGTTAAGGGTTCCGCTCTGAAGGCTCTGGAAGATCCCAGCGGCGAGTGGGGCGACAAGATCCTTGAGCTGATGAGCACTGTTGACGAGTATATTCCCGATCCTCAGCGTGATACCGACAAGCCTTTCCTGATGCCTGTCGAGGACGTATTCACCATTACCGGTCGTGGTACCGTTGCTACCGGTAGAGTAGAGCGTGGTACTCTGAAGCTGAACGACGAAGTTGAAATCCTTGGTATCAAGGAAGATGTTAAGAAGACTGTTGTAACCGGTATCGAAATGTTCCGTAAGATGCTGGATGAGGCACAGGCTGGTGATAACATCGGCGCACTGCTTCGTGGTGTACAGAGAACCGAAATCGAAAGAGGACAGGTTCTTGCAAAGCCCGGCACTGTTACCTGCCACAAGAAATTCACCGCTCAGGTTTACGTACTGACCAAGGACGAAGGTGGACGTCATACTCCTTTCTTCAACAACTATCGTCCTCAGTTCTACTTCAGAACAACTGACGTAACCGGCGTTTGTAACCTGCCTGCAGGTACCGAGATGTGCATGCCTGGTGATAACGTAGAGATGACCATCGAGCTGATTCACCCCATCGCTATGGAGCAGGGTCTTACCTTCGCTATCCGTGAGGGTGGTAGAACAGTAGGATCTGGTCGTGTGGCTACTATCATCGAGTAATCTGCACGAAAGCCTTGAGAAGCTTAAATAAGTAGAAAAATCCCGGAAGAGCATTTATGTTCTTCCGGGTATTTTTATGCTTATTTATAAGCGGCGACTGCCGCGACCGAGATGGAGCGAAGCGGAATCGAGGTGCTTCTCGTTAAGAGTGCTTGCATTCTCCAGCGTATTTTACATTGATGCATATATACATTAGCTATTACCAGTTAAAACCAAGATAGACTTGCTTGATTATATATGATAAAATTATTTTTAGATTGGATATATTTGTAAATTTATGAATATACTATAGGAGGAATACTGCAATGGAGACAAGTATGGCTATTAATAACACACCACATGCGGACGAGCTATGGGCGGGAATAGGCGGACATTTCGATTCTTTAGGTCAAATAGTAAATGAATTTATTGATAATTGCATTTCAAATTTTACTGGGAACAATACTATGACGCGTAATATAATTATTAGTCTTGTTGAAACTACAGTAAATGGAGATGTTAAAATATCAATTGAAGATTCTGGGACAGGAATAAAGAAATTGAATGAAGCATTTACTTTAGGTTCATGTGCGGCAGCTGAATCTCCACTTAATGAACATGGGTTTGGGTTAAAGCATGCTTTAGCATCTGCTAATCCAGCAAATGATTCTTGGGTAATATATACAAGAACACAGGAAGATATTGATACACAACAGTTTAAGAAAATAGAAGCACCATACAAAATAGAAAATTTTTCAGCAAAAATTTGTACAAATGAAAAATGGCCTGGAAAATTAAATGGAACAGGAACCATAATTCAGTTTACGTGTAAAAAAGAAATGTATAAAACGATTGCTAAAGGTCTTAGGGGAGGGATATCTAATTTTCGAAGTATTGCAGATATTTTATGTGAAGATATTGGTTTTATTTATTCAGGGGTTATAGAAGAAAATAGAGCTAGTATTACTTTAGACATAGCCGATGTAAGCGGAGATCATATAAATAGGTCTGTAGGTGCAGTAAAACCAGATTGGGAAGATTATATTAAGCCAGGATCAGGTAGCCAAGAAGTTAATTTAGGTAATGGTAGAGTTACTATAGATTATAAATTTGGAAAAATAAATAAAAAACAAGAGAGGCTAGAATTTGATAATACGACGGCAAGAAAATATTATCAAAAGAGTATGTCCACATCAGGTGTCGAAATTAGAATTAACGGTAGAGTTTTATGCTATAATTTATTTAAAGAAATATGGGGGATCGAAAAACATAATTCGTATAATTATTTATTAGTTTGCATCAATTTGAAATCTTTGGACAGAGAAGCTTTACCTAAAACAAGAACATCGAAGAATGGTTTAAGGGAAGGAGATGAAAAACTCGAAAAATTATATGAATGGATAAGAAGTAATTTAAACGAACCTGTTAAGGATGTCACTTTATCTGATCATGAGACAGATTTGTTTGAATTATTACGTGATAGAATAGAGCAGTATGATTCAGACCCCAATAAATTAGTCAAGACTGAGTATGAAGTTTTTGTAAGTACGGGAAATACTAAAGATAGAGTGCGGGCAGATTTATATTATAAAAACACATATGGCATTACAATATATGAAGGTAAAAAGGAGGAAACAACAAGCAAGGATGTCTATCAATTACGTATGTATTGGGATGGGCTTGTTTATGATGGAATCACACCCACCAAAGGTATTTTGCTAGCTAATACACACCCAAATTCAGTAAAGGAATTAATATCAATTGTTAACAATATGTACGATGCAAAAGGTAATAAATATAATTTTGAAACAAAAACATGGCAACAAGAGGGTATAGTTATACAAAAATAGAAAATTTGTATAGGAAAATGTATTCAATGTACATTCAGAGGGTTTTCCGATTTTTGGGGAGGCCCTTTTTCCCTACCATACTTTGAGATGTTATGCTAGAAGTAAAGAGGAGTTAATGGTGCATAATTATTATAGCGTTATTGAAAGTATATATGATATAATCTGATTGAAATTAATGATATTATCTAAGTAATACATATATGAGAGCACCATGATTATTATAATTAATATTGGCAAAGAGATGTAATATATTATGAGATGGTACACGAACTTAAAAAAATAATAATAAATGTAGGTAGATGCGGCTAGGAAGTATAGTTGGTTAATTATTTGCTTTGCATTAAATGTAAAAAGTTGCGACTGTGTCGCAACTTTTTAGGAGGCAGGTGTAATATTATGAGTAATGAAGTTGTGTTACAGGAGAATATTGATAGCATTTATGAAGAAATAAATGCGTTAATTTGTCAAAAGAAGAATAATGTTAAACTTGTTGTTAATGATGCTATGATTTCACTTTATTGGGGGATTGGAAAAAGATTAGCCCAAGAATTTGCGGGCGAAAATAGAGCTGAGTATGGAAAACATGTCGTTGCGGAAATTAGCATAAGACTGGCAAATGAATATGGCGCAGGATTTGATAAAACATCTATATCAAGAATGATCAAGTTTTATCAAGAATTTCCGGACTTTGAAAAAGTTGCGACACTGTCGCAACAATTAACATGGTCGCATTTTGTAGAGATATTACCAATACAAGATGAATTAAAGCGGGATTTTTATGCTGCTATGTGCATGAATGAGAATTGGTCTGTGCGTACTTTGCGTGAGCGCAAAAAGTCTATGTTATATGAGCGGACAGCCATATCCAAAAAACCAGAGGAAACTATAAAAAGCGAAATAGGTGTATTGCGTGATGATAGGAAAATGTCCCTAGATATGTTTTATAGAGATCCATACATGTTAGACTTTTTGGGGTTGAAAGATACTTACAGTGAAAAGGATTTAGAAAATGCTATTCTTGCTGAATTAGAAAAGTTTATTTTGGAAATGGGTTCGGACTTTGCTTTTTTGGCAAGACAGAAGCATTTTGTTTTAGATAGCAAAGATTATTATATGGATTTACTTTTCTATCATAGATATTTGCGTAGGTTAGTGCTCGTAGAATTGAAATTAGGAGAATTTGAGCCACAGGACAAAGGACAGGTAGAGTTGTATTTGCGGTGGTTGGAAAAATATGAAAGAGCAGAAGGTGAGGAAAGCCCAGTCGCACTTATTTTATGCGCTGAAAAATCACAGGAAACCATAGAACTTATGGAATTAAATAATGGCAACATTCATGTGGGACAATATTTGACGAAAATGCCACCCAAGGAATTGTTGGAACAAAAATTATCGTTGGCAATTGCTAATGCAAGGGAACAGTTGGAGCAAAGATAGGAGTAATGCTATGAGCTATAACTATAGAAATATGTTGGAATATCGTAACTGTAATGAATGTAGTAGTAGGCATACTTGTTTTTTGCTGAGAATACCGTTATATCATTATCCGGAAAATGTGCAGAATTTTGTAATAAGTGTGCCACAGTCTGCTTTGAAATATTACCCAGGACAGTGGCATGCAAATTATCAGGAAATTCAAAAGCAGATAGTGCAATACTATGACTTAAATAACTGTGAGTTATTAGGCAATGAAGTTCGTATTTTGACAAATACAGCACAGAGAGAAAGTGATAGGCAGAAAATTAGGGAGTTATTTAAACAGTATTTAGATACGGCGGCTAAAGCTACAGAGGATAAAAATCCGGAATTGTCGATTATGTTTGATGGAATTGGTCTGGTATTGGTGTCTGATTATTTAGAAGCTGTTGGCAAAATCTTTTCTATGTTTAAAACTATGGAAAAAATTAAAATTAATACTACAAATAGATGCGGTTGGGAATTACCCTAAAATCATGTACTTTGACCGTGGCTGCAAAAATGGCTACAAAAAATCAGAAGCAGCAGATCGAGAGAGGTTTTGTGTGATAGAGTGTTGGGGCATGGCAGCGGTCATGCCCTATAATTTTGTGGTGCATGGAGTGTGGGTGTGATATAATCAGATAAGCAAATCGAAATTTGGGAGGTAACATGAAATGTTAAAAGTATGTCGGTATATTCCAAGGTTGGAAACAAATCGACTTGTGCTTCGGGAATTAACAGCTGACGATACAGAAGATTTAAGAAAATGGCTTGGCAAAGATGAAATCTATACATATTGGGGGCGCGCGGCAAACAAAGGCGAAAAGAATCCAGAGTTATTGTTTATAGATACCAGACCGAATGTTAATCGCAAGCCTTCCCATGATTTCATTTGGGGGATAGAGCAGAAAGAAACAAATGAAATTATCGGCCAGATTGAGGTTTTCGATGTAGAAAACGACAGATTTGGGATGGTCGGGTATCGTATCGCACCCTGGCTTTGGAGTACAGGGATATGTACAGAAGCGATGAGGTGTGTGGTTGAATTCATTTTCTCAAAAACAACCATCGACCGGTTACAGGGCAATGCCGATGTTAGGAACATAGCCTCCAACAAAGTGCTGCAAAAAAGCGGATTTACTCTTGAAGGAACGATACGACACGGTAAAATGGTTTCGCAGTATTGTGACTACAATATTTGGGGAATGATTCGGGATGATATTTTCCCCAACAGGTAATCTCAATTTTGGAGAAATCGACAAGTTCTCATTTGTAGGGGAGATGCAGTATCCAATCAGATTTTTCCTTAGTGACCATAAAAACATGGCGCTAGCACCATGTTATAAGGATAATCACGGAAGAAGCGGTGTCAAAACGGTTCCAAAATAATATGTAATCACTCAGCAAAGAGAAGAATGAGTGGTATGAAAAACAGAACGATTTACGAGGGCAGAAGCAGCAGATCGAGAGAGGGTTTGCGTGGTAGAATGTAGGGCATGGCAGCGGTCATGCCCTATAATTATGTGGCGTATGGGGTGGGGGGCATGGTATAATCAGATAAGCAAATCGAGGTTTGGAGGTGTAATAAATGAAAAAAATTGAGCCGTTTGAACCATGGTTTTTCATGTTTTTTGGGGTTTTTCATCTTCATAGAATTTGGGGACTTATTGATAGAAAATCTTATGCGGATTTTTGGATTGGTGTCATGGAACAAAAAGGTTGGTTCTACTATCTGCTTATGGGATTGTTAGCAATTCTTTGTATATTGGGGATCAAGACATTTCTAAAAAACTTGCATCAAAATTATTTATGGCGCTGGGTATACATTTTAGGTGGTAGCTATGTGCTATTTGATCTGTTTGCTATTGCGGCTGGATTGGAGTTTTGGCATAAACTCATTTTGCAAATGTACGATATAACTGCTCCACATTGGAATATATTGTGGTTTCTATTTATTTTAATGGGTGGTGCGGTTTTTGTTCTTGGTATTAGTTTGCTAAAAGATATACATAAATAAATTTTGGGTGTTGAAAGTAGGGAGAAAAATGAAAATTGAACATATTGCTATGTATGTGACTGATTTAGAAGCAGTAAAAGAGTTTTTTGTAAAGTATTTTGGTGCTAAGGCAAACAATGGGTATCACAACTTGAAAACTAATTTTCGTTCATATTTCTTATCTTTTGATAACGGGGCGAGATTAGAAATAATGAATAGACCACAAATGGTTGATAGTGCCAAAGATATAAGTAGAACAGGATATATCCATATTGCATTTGCATTAGGAAGTGTTGAAAAGGTGGACCAATTAACTGCAAAATTACAAGCTGATGGATATGAAGTAATAAGCGCACCAAGAACAACTGGTGACGGTTATTATGAAAGCTGTATAGTTGATTTAGAGGGAAATCAGATTGAATTAACAGTATAAATTCTAATTTATTGCATGATGAGGCTATATTTGGCTTGAGGAGAACATAGCGTATGAAAAATAACTTGAAATCAATTATAGTATTTGGAATTTTAATTAGTATTGTGATTGTGATAGAAATTTTGAATGCAATAGATACTCGTAATAGTGTTGTAAATGATTATAGCCCTGAAAATGGCGGCATTATTCATCTGTACGGGGAAGTGCATGGAATAGCTGACTTCTATAATAAGGAAATTGAAATCTGGAAGGAATATTATGAAAATGGTAATCGGGATTTATTTGTTGAATTACCTTATTACACTGCTGAATTTATAAATTTGTGGATGAAAGCAGATGATGACGTGATACTAAATCAGATATATAATGATATTGATGGTACGGCATCTCATACAGAGGATTATTTATATTTTTTTAAAACGATAAAGAACGAGTGTCCCGAAACAGTATTTCATGGAACCGATGTTGGTCATCAGTATAAGACTACGGGAGCACGGTATCTAGACTATTTGGAAGTGGAAGGATTAAAAGATTCAGAGCAATATGAGTTAGCATCTATTTGTATTGAACAGGGGAAACACTATTATGGAATGGAAGCAACTGATCCATACCGCGAGGAAATGATGGTTGAAAATTTTATCGCTGCATATGAGCGGATTGGAAGAAAAGAAATTATGGGGATTTATGGTAGTTATCATATTGATCTCAATAACCCCGATTTGATGGCAGGGCAGATAAAATCAAAGTACGGTGATGTTATAGAAAATATATATATGATCAATATGATAGATAAAATAAGCGCAAAACATTTTTCTTTTGGGGTAGGCTATGTGGGAATTATATTTTTACTGATGCTATTTATCCCCAATATTATATGGACCAGATTTCAACCAAGCAGTTATACGGAATATGCGAAAAAAGAGAATAAAATATTAGGTGTATTGGAAAAAATGGGAGAAGTTGGCGCAACGATTCTGTTACCTTTTTTTACAGATTTCAATTTTAGGAGTAAATCTTTAGGAAATTCAGGATATTATTTTTCGTATTTGGATTTGTACATAGTTGTTGCTTTGGGTTTGATGATTTTATATGAGATATATTGGGTGAGATATTTTAAAGGCGAACATACCATGAAAGATTTTTACAGAGGAATTGCAGGAGTTCCGCTTGCAGGAGCAACGCTTCCTGTTCTGGCATTACTTCTTTTAGGAGTAAGTGCAAGAAATGAACTCCTTATTCCGGTGGCTGTTATTTTGGGAATTGGTCACATAGGAATTCATTATATGCACTATAAAGAAATCCAAGAGTGAAGATGGATATGTCAAAAAATTATAATTTTCCTAGGAACACTTTTGTGAAATGGGGAGTTAGTTTAGAATTTGGAGAAAATTGAAATGAGAAGAAAAACAGGAAAAATTATAGCAAAGAAAATCATTGTCGGTATGGCTGCACTTTTGTTATTTACAAATGTCCCTATCAGTGTTTTTGCTTCATCGGATCGCATTACGCCGTCCGGGCTGGCTTTTGAGGAAGTTGGCAGTAGGATTGAGGAATGGGCAGATGAGAATCCTGATGAGTATGTTTCATTTGCCACAGCGGTCTTTTGTAAGGATGAGATAGTGTATCAGGGTGCATTCGGATATGCAGATCGCGAGAATGGTATTGTTGCTGATGAAAATACGGTGTATGAATGGGGAAGTACTACAAAGACATTGGTCTGGGTAAGCGTAATGCAGCTATGGGAGAGGGGAGAGATTGATCTTGAAACGGATATAAGAGAATACCTCCCGAAGGACTTTTTCCATAATCTTAAATATGATGCCCCCATTACAATGTTAAACCTTATGAATCATAATGCAGGCTGGTGTGAAAATGTGTGGGCGTATCAGACAAGTGATGAGAATAAAGTGATGTCCTTGGGAGAAGTGCTCTCGGCGACTGAGCCTGTACAGATTTATCGTCCCGGAGAAGTCTGTTCGTACAGTAACTATGGTGCTGCTTTGGCAGGATACATTGTTGAATGTGTATCGGGACAGCCGTTTTATGAGTATGTTCATGAGAATATCTTTGAACCGTTAGGGATGGAACACACTTCCATATGCCCGGCACATGATGATAATCCCTGGGTATATTCGAAAAGACAGGAGCTCGTTAGCTATGCCAATACCGGTAATGGTTGGGTATCTACCGGTTCGCAGCTTGTATATATTATGCCCTATCCGGCAGGTGCCGCTACCGGTACTATAGGCGATATGGCAAAGTACGCACAAAGCTTTGTGAGAGACGATTGCCCGTTGTTTGAGCATCAGGAAACGAGAGATTTTCTTTTTACTCCTTCATCCACGCTTGGAGATACGGATATTGGAGTGAGTCACCATGGTTTGTGGTCCGGTTCCTATGGTGATACGGAAGTATTAGGGCACAATGGAGCTACGAACGGATGTACCGCATATTTGTATTTTGATAATGAGACCGGAGTCGGAACAGTGGTTCTTATGAGTGGCGCGGGGCTTCCGATTTCAGAAATACCGAGAATCGTCTTTAGGAGTGGTTCCGATGATTACCCCGCTGATCTTAAACAAACCGATAAGGAAAGCAGCGATATATCCGGCATCTATATTAGCGCACGTTCCATGAGGCATGGTCCTTTGAAGTTTGTTTCTATTTTGGGACTATTGCCGGTCGTTTCGTCCGAAGACGGAGAATATGATGTGGCAGGCATAGCACAAATAAAGAGTATATCGGGGGATATATTATGGCTCACACAGGATGGACAGGGTATGATGGGAATAAGCTATCAACTTGAAGATGGTACAAGAGTGATCAGCCTTGGCCCGCAGAGCTATGTGAAAGAACCTACTGTGATCGTAAATATTGCATTACTTGCCTTTTATATTGTATGTACTGCGATTGGGGGGATTCTGCTTGTTATAAAGCTCATTCTTCTTATTGCTAAAAAATATAAGAGTTACACCGGTTCGAAGTTTATCACTGCGGCACAGATTGCAAGGATTGTGTCCATAGTGGTAGTTGTATTCTGGATGTCGGTCTTTACTAATCAATACGGGCTTACCAAGATACAGGGAATCATCGGCTGTATTATTCAGATGATGTGCTGTATAACATATCTGGTAGCCACGGGAATATCCTGCAAAGCACTTTTTTCTAAGGGCGAAAAGAAAAAACGAAAGGTTCGGTATGTAATAAATATCCTTACAAACGGCCTCTGTGTCGTTGCAGCAATCTCGTTTGAATTAATGCGCTTTTGGAATGTGTAGATCATTTCAGCCGTTTGGTAAAAATAGAAAATACTTTATGTTTTCTATTGCATGTTACCTTGCGTAATGTTATAAAATGGGGATGTAAAATGGTAAGAACCTGAAAATAATATCCGTCAAAACGGATGGGAGGCGTGAAGATGATAGTGATTGAGCATCTGGAGAAGAAGTACAAGGGAACGGACAAGGGAATCAAGGATATTTCGTTGCATGTGGAAAAGGGAGATCTGTTTGCCTTCATAGGACATAACGGTGCAGGAAAAACGACTCTGTTAAAGTGTATCACCGGAATCCACGGTTTTGATAAAGGAAAGATTATGATCGATGGAACCAACCTCGAGCAAAATCCAATGGAGTGTAAAAGGAAGTTTGCTTATATTCCGGATAATCCGGATCTGTATGAGTATCTGACGGGTATGCAATATCTGAACTTTATCGGAGATGTGTTCGAAGTGAATGCCAAGGAACGCAAAGAGCGGATAGAAAAATACGGTCAGGCCTTGGAAATTTTGTCGGATCTGGGAGAATTGATCAAAAGTTATTCTCATGGAATGAAACAGAAGCTGGCAATCTTATCTGCCCTGATCCATGAGCCCAAGCTGCTGATTCTTGACGAGCCTTTCGTGGGGCTGGACCCCAAGGCAACGGTAACTCTGAAGGGAATCATGAGGGAGATCTGTGACAGGGGCGGCGCCATATTCTTCTCTACCCATGTGCTGGAAGTAGCCGAAAGGCTCTGTAATAAGGTGGCTATCATCAAAAACGGGGAGCTGATCGCAGCCGGCAGAATGGATGAATTGGTAAACAAGGGGGAATCTTTGGAAGATGTATTTATGGAGGTGTTGAACAGTGAATCAGATACGGAACATGTGCAGCATTGAGATAAAGAATATTCTGGGTATCAATGTTTTGAAACATACGAAAAATCCCGTTGAGCGAAAAAGGATGAAAGGGCTTTTTATCCTTATGGCATTAACGGTTTTGATTTTTATGTTTTATATAGGAGCAGAGTGTTTTGGGTTGATCGCGCTGGGTATCGGCGAGATAGTACCACCTTTTTTGATCATGATATCGGTGGTGATAGTCTTTGTATTCAACGTCTTTAAGGCAGGAGGCATTCTCTTTCGGAGCAATGGGTATCAAGTGATGGCTTCACTGCCGGTGACAACATCAGCTATCGTGGTAGGCCGATTTGCAAGATTATATTTGGAGAATTTGGTGGAAACATGTCTGATCATGATTCCGGGTAATCTGGTTTATGCTTTTTTGCAAAAACCCGGATGGATGTTTTATGTAAATGGGTTGGTCAGTATTTTGATACTTCCCATGATCCCATTAAGTATTGCCACATTTTTAGGGGTATTGGTAACGGGATTCGCATCCAGAATGAAACACAGAGCTATCTGGGAGACGATTTTGTCCTTGGGATTTGCCCTTGCCATCCTTGGCGGAATATCAATGCTGGCGGGAGCCAACACGGAATTCACATTAGAAGATATAAAGAGAATATCAGAGAAGACCATGGAGACTTTTGGAAAAGTTTACCCGCCTGCAGTGCTTTTGGGCGAGGGAATGACCAAGGGTTCTTTCCTGCCTGTTCTTTTCGTTACTTTCCTCTCCGTGACAGTTCTGGCGGTTGTGATAGGAATCACAGCACATTTTTTTCACGGTATCTGTCGTAAGATACAGGAGGCTGCGTCTAAGAAGACTTCTGCCATATCGGAAATCGGAATTGGCAATGTAGGACAACGAAAATTGTTTGGCAGCCTGCTCATCAGAGATACCAGAAGATATCTGGCATCCAGTGTGTATATGAGCAATACCATCATGGGCCCCATTCTGGGAGCGAGCGGCAGTGTTGCCCTGCTATTTGTAGACATACAAAAAGCAGTGGGCAATATCCCGATGCATATTAATAGTCAGCAGGCTATCGTATTTCTGGTTTCGGGGATTTTTTGTATGATGAACACCACATCTACTTCTGTTTCCATGGAGGGAAAAGAATGGTGGATCTTAAAAAGCCTTCCTCTGCCGGCTAAAATGATTTTGGACAGTAAGCTATGTTTGAACCTGCTTCTGATCGCCCCGTTCTTTTTTGTCTCCCAGGTCTCTCTCGGACTTGTGCTGAAAGGGGAGGTAGTAGAGATTCTTTGGTCAGTGGTCATCATGTTGCTTTTCATCTTGTTCTCCTGCGTTGGCGGACTGACCGCCAATCTGAAATTCCCAAAGATGGAATGGGACAGTGAAGTAGTTGTGGTCAAACAGAGCGCTTCCTCAGCTGTCGGCGGCCTGCCTGGCACATTGGCAGCCTTGCTTTGCGGGGGAATCATAATGGTAATTCCCGCAGCCTTGACCCATGTGTTTAGAGCAGTGATCGTCTTGACACTGATCACCCTGACTAGTTTTTTGTATCGTAAAAATATACGAACCGATCTCAGGCAGATATAAAAGCCATTCACCAGAATTTCTTGGGAAAAGGATATAACATAAGGTGTGAGTATGCTATAATCAAGTGTGTATTTCATTTGTGTAAGGAGCTCATTTTATGACAACTATGAGGACAAGAATAACTGTAATTGTAGATAATATTTCGAATATGGGAATCAATGGTGAGTGGGGATTATCTATTCTGGTGGAATATGCCGATAAGATGATCTTAGTAGATACCGGAGCCTCGGGTTTATTCCTAAAGAATATGGAAAGACTTGGGATAGATGTAAGGGACATCGATTATGCAGTGCTTAGCCATGCACATTATGATCATTCAAATGGGATGCCCGCATTTTTTGAAAATAATGCAAAGGCTAAGTTTTATTTAAGAAATGGGACTGCAGAAGATTGTTATGCGAAAAAGTTCTTTTTTACAAGATATATCGGGATTCCTAAGAATGTGCTCAGTGATTATCCAGACAGGATTGAAATGGTATCCGGGGATTATAAAATAATTGACGGAGTATATTTGGTTCCCCATAAAACCGAAGGACTGTCGGGTATTGGGAAGAGAGAAATGATGTACAGACGAACAGCGAACAGGTGGTTACCGGATAACTTTTCTCATGAACAGAGCCTTGTGCTTGAAACGGATAAAGGCCTTGTGATAATCAATTCCTGCTCCCATGGAGGTGCCGCGAATATCATAAATGAGGTTCAGACAACATTCCCTGAGAAGCACGTCTATGGGTTGATCGGAGGATTTCATCTCTTTAACAAGTCAAATAACGAGATACGTGAACTTGCGGGGAAGATCAATAACACCGGTATAGAATATGTGTGTACAGGTCACTGTACAAAGGAGCGGGCATATAGTATTTTGAGAGAAGAACTTGGAGACAAACTTGAACAGATGAAGGTTGGGTATCAGGTTGATTTTCTTTTATAACAAGCAGGGCGGGGGGCTATTTTTGTCATGACCTTGAACGGTTTTGGAAGTATATCAGCCGACAGAAGTTTTTCTTGAAAACTCTGTCACAACCCAATCATACTGTTTCAAATCGTACGCATTGCCACAGTAAGGGCAGTTCTTTTCTCTCACAGCATCAAAGCTTGCTCCGCAGCTGCGGCAATTGACATTATGAATGGAAGCATTACAGTCGTCATATACGCCGATGGCGCGTTGTATTTTCATACGAAAAACATCTTCCTTACGGCGGATTTTGTCTTTGCTGCAATAGGTTGTTTTGGTATAAATATTGATATCTGCATATACAAAGTTTTCATCGTTTTTAACACTGTTGAGGCCGATTATTCCCTGGTATTCGATATCTATGATATCTTTATACGGGTTTTCACCGGTTTGTTCATAAATCGCACAATTATCATAACTATCAGTAAACACCAATGTTCTCAGCAAGTTATTGACTTTGCCGACAAAAAAGTCAATTGAGAAATACGGATCAAAATGCTGCATGAAACGAGGCAGCTTGCTTTTGGTCTTGTTATAGGAAAAAAGCCGTATACTCCCGACAATACTCTCAGGGATAAGCAGAAACAGCGAGGATATTCCATAAAAAATGTACCCGAAAAACATTCCCATGGGAATCCCGAATAACAGATTCAATATGATCATATATAGTTCTTCTTGTTGTTTTAACACTGATGTGACAAGAAATACGATCATAACGAATGTCCAAAGCAGCATAAAAGGAAAAAAGGGAACCAATGTATAATCTTTTTGCTTTAATGCATAGTAATTCGTGATTCTGGGATAAAGATCAGACATGATAAATCTTGTTCCACAGCTGCGGCAGCCGGTTTCCAAAAGCTGCGAGACCGTATTGACATCGCCACAGTTTGGGCAACAGTAGGAAGCATTTGTATCCTGATTCTCTACAAAGACTGTATAGGAATAAAGAGTTTCTTTAGACTTTATCTTTTTCCGGATCTTGTCGTCTTTCACAAAAGCACTTTCACAGCGGCAGGAAATAAAAGGTATACGGTTAATATACCTTTTGTCGTTTCCCATCAGCATAGAAACACCGGACGTAGAATTTTCTTCTTTCATATATTTCCGTTTTAAGGTGATTCCATGGTCTTTGAGCCTTCTTTGCTGCAATGCAAAATTATATTTCATATCAGCGGAAGAAATTTTCGGAATATAGTTTTCGTCATCCGACATTTTATTCAGATCGTCAATAAACCGTTCGTTCAATGTTCTTGATTTTTGGTCGTAATAATCTCCCCCATTAAGGTTGCGCTGTAATGCGTCAAAAAAACCCGGCATGATTTCTCTCTCCACAACTATGAATTAGTTATTTTATGACACTCCCATTTATGGTTACATTAAAAGATATGCTGTTTCGGGGGTTATCTGTCCGTTCGGGGTATACACGATCCAATCGGTTATATCGTTCACCGTATAGGTACCTATATCACCCTCATGCATATCGGGAACATCATAAGGCTCTTGTGTAAGCTCTGCAATAAAGCTTTCACCGTCAAAACTCTGCAGCTTGAACCATATATGTTCATGGTCCGGACTGCTATCATGTGCTGTGGGCAGGCCGACCTTTACAAGAATATGCATATCTGTGTTATTGAGGGCAGTCTTCAGACAGTCATATTTTTCGCGTGCGAGTAAACTCATTCGATTTGTTTCGTTGTCGCTTATAAAAAACAGCGGATTATTTGCAAGCAGCGCATTAAATTCGGGTATTTTTGTGTATACTTGTGTTTTTTCATTTTCTTCGCTTGTAAAGGCAAATAAAATGCTAGTCTGACTGTTATGCATATTCTTTCTGTCGTTTATGCCGCCCAGCTCAAGGTCGTTATACTGTTTTAGTCCCTCGGTCCATAACAGACGAGTGACGACAAGAGGACTGTTATCATAAAAGCAGCCGATATATGCAGAGTCGATCTTATCGGGGATATGGTCAATAAGATAACTTGCAAAAGTGGATATAACCGAATAATGATTGTGATAATTTTCGGTATCGGACTGTAATATTTCAAGTTCGGTAAGTCCGCAGCGAATAAGGCCGTGGGTATGCAGCCAGACTTCTCCGCTTTGGGAAGATACGGCTTGTACGTTAAAAAGCGAAGCAGGGGAAGGCAGCACATTTGAATATGCAGTTTGTCTTACCCAGCGTGCGCAAAGCAGTTTTACAGCGCTTTCATCCATGATACCGGCAAGATCGGGCATGATTTTGTCGGCAATTTTTATCTGCAGTTGGTAAGAGAGCTGAGGATTTTTGCCAAATTTCATATAAAGATGAAGCCCCTCTTCGGCTGTCGTTATGGCTTTTGTTTCTTCCTCGGTGAAAAATTGGTTTGTGTAATAGGTTATCTGCGGAATTGAAAAATCTCTCCAGCCGAATCCAGCTTCGTAGTCCTCGCCTTCATAAGTGAACTTCAGATTGCCTGCGGACATATCATGGGGGATTGAAAATTCTGTGACATTTATGCCCTCTATGCTGCTTATTCTCTCCCGTATACCATCATCAAAACCATAGTTTGTCTCAGCATAGGGGATAAGTATCATACTTGAAAGTATTTCCCATGGCGCAGGCGGCTGTGGGGTAAGTGTGGCATTATCATTTTTCTTTAAAAAATCAGATAGTCCCATAATGGTTCTCCTTATATAAATATTTCAAAAATTTATGACTATAGTGGTACAATGGACTGAGAAATTTATATTACCTATTTATTCATTATACTATAGTTGTATTTAAAAGGCAATTTTGTCAGAGCCTTTTTACGTGCTGCAATAAATGTTATAGTAAAAAGATGAGTAGCCGGTGTCAAAAAATAAAAAAGAATTCTATATATGTCACATTTGGATTCTGTCATTCGTCTAATATATAGAAACAAATGATGGAATTGAATTTAGTATGGTAGTCTATTTTCGATTCGGGAATTGGGAGGAAGGGATGAGTCTTATTGAAGAAGCAAAAAATAAGGACCCGGATGCATTTGATCGGTTGATGCGAACACAGCTGCAAAAAATGTACCGAATAGCAATTTCTATGCTTCAAAATGAGGAAGATGCAGCAGATGCAATTCAGGAAACAGTCTTTAAGTGCTGGCAGAAAATCGAGCAGGTGAGAAATGATGAATATTTCGAAACCTGGCTTACCAGAATCTTGATCAATCAGTGTAACGATATTCTGAGAGCCGGAAAGAAAATCATTTATGTTGAGGATATGCCGGAAATCATACACGAGGATAATTACTTTACCAATGAGTGGAAAGAGGTGCTTAGCAGCTTAAATGAGAAATACCGTGTCGTTTTGGAACTATATTATGTGGACGGCTTCTCTACAAAGGAAATTGCGGGAATGCTGCATATAACAAATACGAATGTACGAAGCAGAATGGTAAGAGGACGAAAACAACTGGAACAAATTCTGGATGAATGCCAGTTTGAATGGTAGGAGGATTATGTATGAGAATAGATGAATACAAGAATATATGTGACAATGTGCAGATATCAGATACGGTTTTAGCAAGCTATCAGAATGCGATTGATCAGATAAAAGCAGAAAATGTCAAAATTAAAAAGAAAAATAAGCTGTTCAGGTGGAGAGAATTTAGTACGGTTTCAAAAGTGGCTATTATTTTCGGGGTGCTTTTTGTGTTGTCAGGGAGTGCGGCTGTTTCTGTGAAAGCATATATGAGCCATATGGAAAAACTGAGAAACATGCAGGATGAGGAGGTTATTGGCTTATATGAAAACGTCTTTCAGTATGACAGTGGGTATATGTCCAGACCAATGACGGAGGCAGAAGACAGACGTTATGCTGAGCTGTATGACTTATACTACAGGGATATGACAGAGCCGGAAGGAGAGGTCGAGGTGATTTCTTCGAAAACCGAATACAAGGGAGAAGGACTGGCTTTTTCTACAGAAGACGGTATATTATATGTGCCTGAAAGGGAAATGTCTGACGAGGAAATACTGCAGATGGTTGCATTTAATCTGCTGAGGCAATATGTTGTTTATGAAGCATATGTGAAAGCAAGTAATCCGCTCTATTATATGAATTACTTGGAACAAATGACTATGCAGGAAGTAGATGAGATCTACATCACTTATCATTCCGCAAATACGGAGACAAGTTTTTGCAACAGGGAATTATCCTTTGAGGAATTAGGAAGAAAAAAAGTCCTTAAGATGCTTTATAAAAACAGTGGGCAATTACCTGAGCACACAATACCCTTAATACAAAATGCAAGTGACTACAAAGGGGAGGGGATTGCATTTTGTATCAGTAACTGTACCTATTATTTTCCTGATACTGCCTTAAGTGATGAAGAGCTTCTGGAATTAATCGATTTTCAGATAAAGGTAGAATATTGCTGGCGAAGAATAGACGATGAAATAGCAAGAGGGATCAGAAGTCACTGGCCCTATATAGAATATGTAGAGCGCGATAGGATAGAGACGCTGGATCCGAATCTGGAAGTAGAAGATAGTGTTTTGAATCAACCCTGGTTAAGCGCCTATGCAGAAATTCTAAAGCAGTATTATCAGCAGATTGAAGAAGAATCTAAAAAATATTCTTTTGATCCGGAAGATTACTATGCAAATGTATGTTTCATCTATCTCAATGATGATGAAATTCCGGAGATGTTATTCAGTCATGGTTATACTCCTACGGATTATGATGACCGCTGCAATATAAGAACTTATTTGTACACATATAAAGACGGGGCTGCAGTCCTGCTGTCGCCGGGTGATGACACAATAGAGGATTATTACGGATATAGAAAGCCTTTCAGCTATGTGGAGCGGAAGGGAATGGTCTATTGTGATTACTATTATCCGTATAGCTTCACAACTTACGATAATGAAACAGACATTATTGATAATGTGGATGATAATATGTCGCGGATGGACATCTGGGACCTTGATACCATGACCCTTACCTCCTCAGATGCCAATATACAAATGCTGCATGCAGTATATAATTACATGGAAGAAGAGTGTGAGGATGCTGATTTCAGTTATGAGTATTATGTAAATGTTTCAGATATCATTCGTGATGCAACTACCGGAAACGTGAAAGAAATTGTCGGGGAGAAGGTTACCCTCAAAGAGTATGAGGCAAGTGAAGCGGCACTGTGGAATGGGGAACAGGTTACGCAGCTGTCGGTCAATGATTTTGATAAGATCTATCGTGATGATAATTTGCTTGAAGCTCTTGCGCAGTGCTATATGAAAAGCAAGGTATAAAATAATAACGAAAATGTGACGATATATACGACATATCCTAAGTATACAAAGAAATGGATTTCGGTAATGTATAAACAAGGAGGATAAATCCTCTGCTCGCTGAGAGCAGCTCGCATTTTCCTTCGGAAAACAAGGAGGATAAATCCTCTGCTCGCTGAGGGCAGCTCGCATTTTCCTTCGGAAAACAAGGAGGATTTGATATGTCAATAGTGATTCATCAGAATCGTAATTCGTATTACAAGGGAACAGAAAGCATCACGAATGATAGGACAAATGGAGCAGAAAAGAAAGATAAGGAAGTGAAAGCGCTTTCTGCATCAACGGAGAAATCTATAGAAGTATCAATTTCTGAAGAAGGTTATGCTAGTTATAGTAAGCATCTTTCGGAGAGAGTCAAGGCAGGAGAAAATGTAAATCTGTTTTCCGAAGCAAACGATGTTAGTGAAGTGGAACGTTTTGATGAAGATGTGATGGAGCGCATTCTAAGTATTCAAAACGATAATACGAATGGAACTAATATGAGTTATGAGGAAAAAGTTGATTTTCTTCAAAAGTCATTAAAGCAGGCAACTGAATTGCATAAAATAGAACCGGGAATTGACATAAGATCAAAATACGGATATGTCTCCACAGGCGAACTGATGAAGGAAAATGATCCGGAGTTTTATGAAAAACATAACAAAATGATGACAGAAGCTCTTGAAAAGGGAGACCGCAATTTGCTGTTTCAAGCGATAAGAGATATGCTGGATTGGCAGAGTGAATTTGAAAGAAATAGTCCGATCTTCAAAAATTATCAAAAGTTTAATAGATAAATTTAAAAGTAAGATTTCTGATAGATCAGAGCTAAATAGTACTAAGTTATAGTGAGAGTTGTTATGGCAAGGGGTAGAGTAAAATTCTGCCCCTTTTTTATTTTGATATAAAGGAATAATGGAAGTGAAACTTGCATTACTATTAGAGTTGAATTCGCTATTGACAACATTTATAATACATATTGGATATTCAGAAAGGAGCTATTATCATGCAGAATATTACGGAGCAACAGATACAGGCCATGGCGCCAAACGCTGCGGCTGTGGCCAACGGCAGAAAGATATCCCAGAAGGGCGGTTTTGTTCGTTTGGAAAGATCTGCGGACGACACGTTTTACTTGGGGGAATGCACCGGCAGCGGTAAGAGCAACTACATTACATCTGTGGATTTTTTAGATCCGGCCAATCCCGTATGCAGATGTTCCTGTCCCAGCAGGCAGTTCCCCTGCAAACACGGGCTGGCGTTGTTATTTGAGATTCTGGGAAAAAAGAATTTTGACATCTGCGAGGTTCCCGAGGATATCCAAAAGAAACGGGAAAAGAAACAGGCCAGGGATGCTAAGGCGGAAGCAGAAAAGTCCGGAGAATCAGAAGAACTGAGTGAGGAGGCTGCAGAGGCTGTAGCCAAGAAAAAGGCGGCCGCCGTAAAAAGTGCCAGAGCGGCCAGAAGCAAAAAGATCAAAAAGCAGTTGGAGGGACTGGAACTCACTTCTAAGCTGATGCAGGAGCTGCTGAGAGCCGGGCTCGGAACCATGGGAGGAACCGTGATCAAAACCTATGAGCAGCTTTCCAAACAGCTGGGAGACTATTATCTGCCCGGCCCCCAGAGGCTTTTGAACGGGCTGATCATTGAGATTTCCGCTTTTCAGAAGGATGCCGAAGAGGAGCACTATGAGGCGGCAGTCGATATTCTGGAAAAACTCTGGACTCTGGTGAAAAAATCGGAGAAATATCTGACGGATAAGCTAAAGAAGGATGATGTGGAACTGGATGACAGCGAGTTGTACGAGGAGCTGGGCGGCATCTGGAAGCTGTCCGAATTGGAGGCTCTGGGACGAAGCAGGTCGGAAATCGATTTGGCGCAGCTTTCCTTCTGGGTGACCTTTGACGCGGCCAGGAAGGAATACATAGACACCGGATGCTGGGCAGACCTGGAGACGGGAGAGATTTTCATGACGTACAATTACCGGCCTTTGAAGGCACTAAAATATGTAAAGGCGGAGGATACGGTATTCGGCGTGGTGCATATTCCCATGGCGGCTTGTTATCCCGGTGAGGGGAATCTGCGTATCCGCTGGGATGGAGCTCAGATTAGGAATCTAGAGGCCGCTGACCTGCAAAAGCTTCGTTCCATGGCGGTAAGTAGTTTGGGCGCTGAGGCAAAGATTGTAAAAAATATTTTGAAAAACGCACTGGCGGACCCGATGCTGATCCGTATGCTCTCTTTTGAACTGATAGGAAAGATGGGGGAGGACTATGTGTTGAAAACAGCGGAAGGGGAGACCATCGTTCTGGGGAACGCGCCCGGCATGGAAGCCACCACGGACAGACTTGCCCTTTTACCTGACAATCGTCTTTTGGAGAACCAAGTGCTTTTGGGAGCCTTTTACTATGATGGGGAGAGCAGGCGGCTGAAGCTGCAGCCTTTGAGCATTCTAACAGAGACGGATGTGGTGCGGCTGCTGTACTGAGCCTTGGGGCATTCGTTAAATATGTGCAACGCAAGCTTGTTTGTGTTTGAGCCCATGCTTGCGGGAATAAATATAACCGGAAAGGAAACATCCTATGGATATTACACCAATTTATGATTTACGTGCGAGATTACGGGCGGCTATGATTGCAGGAACCAATTTGCTGTCTGAAGATTTCAGGCTGAAGCGTGCGGTGGAGGCCGTTACCCCGCTTGAGCAGGCGTCCCCTGTATTTGCCAGAATCGGGCAGCTTTCCAAGGCTCTGCTTAATCCGGCCCAGGAAGATAAAGAAGGAGCGCTTTTGGATACCATCACACTGGTGGACGCAGTGCTGTGTACCCAGGGTGCCGTGGCCGCGGGCGGTCAGGGTACGGAAACTGAGATAACAAAGCTTCCCGGCAGCGGCTGTGGAAACGTGGTCACAAACGCGCCTTATTCCGTGGTAAGTGCACTGACGGAGGCGCTGACCAGCTCCGGAAGCGGACATTTTTCTTTTGTGAGCGAGACCCATGAAAACCAGCCGGAATTGTTTTCCGATTATCGGATAAAGGCGGCTCTGGTGCAGGCGTTGGGCGCCGGATACTCAGAGCTTGCCGACTTGGCGGAGACGTGGCTTAAGGAGGAAGATGCTTCCTTGCTGCCGCTTTTGCAGAATCAGTTTGACCCCGAAGGGAAAAAGGAAATGGTGCGCCGGGTTCGGGTGATGGAAGCCATTGCACCCAAGGAGGCAAACGCTTTCTTTGTGGAAAAGCTGCCGGATGCCAAGAAGGAGGTGCGCCAGGCACTGATTTTTGCCCTGCGCCACTGTCCGGAAAATGAGGAACTGTTATGGAATCTCACCAAAGCAGAGAAGGGAAACAGCAGGCAAGCGGCATATCGGGCCCTGACCCATATGGAAAGCAGCGAGGCGGAGCGGTTTTGTTCGGAATTGTGCCGGGAAAATGCGCTGGAGGTTATGCAGCTTTTAAGCCATACGGAGAGGGACTGGGCGGCACGCTTGGTGGCAAAAGAGCTTAAGAGCCAGCTTCAGTCTTTTGTGGAGAAGGAATACTTTTTGACCAACGAACAGGCTTTGCTGTTACAGACCACTCTGCAGGCTGTGGTGGGTAAAACCGGCCCCGAGATCATAGACGCGCTTCGGGAGACCATTCGTCTGGAGAAGCGATTGAATAACAAAGAGAACAATCCCTTTGTGGGTAAAAAAGAAAACTGGACCTTCTCCCAGCGATACAGTGGGGGAACCCTCTCCAACAAGCAAGGTTCTTTTCAGGATATGCTGATACATATCATACATCGGACCCTGATCAGGACTGCGGACGTGGAGATGGCCGGGTTTGTCATGGAAGTCTGTGAGGAGAAGCAGAGGAAAAAGGAGGACTGGGAAGCCTATTTCCCCGTTGCTGCGGTAGCCCATCTGTTGGTGGACGAGGATTGCAGCGGATGGCTTTCAAAACAGCTGCTTGGTCTTGTACGTCCCACGAAGCTGTATGCGTCTCTGTACTGGGCATGGGGAAGCATTTCATGGAATGAGATCAGGCAGGCATTTATTCTTCAGGATATCGCCCTCTATTTTGACCTGCTGGATGGCTATCAGACGAGCTATGTCCATACGCTAAAGCAGGATATGGCGGGCGGGATAGCGGATGTTCTCATGCGCTGTCACGATGCTAAGCTGGATCAGCTTTTAATCAAATATGTCAGCCGGGAGAACGAAGCCTACCGCACAAGGCTGGAGGAGTATTACTATAAGCGAGCTCTGGCGGAGAGCGATAACCGCTCTTATCTGCGGATGTTAAAGAGCTTGGGCAGCCAGCGCTGCGAAGGGCTGGCAGTGCAATATTTCAAGGGCCGCACCGGCAAGATTTCGCTTTGGGAGATTAAACAGTTTGAGAGCTATTGCCTTCCGGGGGATGCCAAGGCAAAATATGAGGAGCTTCTGAAGGTGTATGACCTGATCAAACGGGGAAGAATTCAGCTTCAAAAAGGCCCCGGCAGCACCGAGGAGGACATATTAGCATATTTAGAAGGGCTGAAGTGCTGAGGGTAAGGCAGCAGTCATAGGATAACACAATAAAATTTCTAGGAGAATATAGTTATGGAAGAACAATTACAACGTTTACCAGCGGAACAGCTTTTTCAGGCGGAGATAGACGCTCTGATCGCGGCGGAGAAGGACCCCATCCCCACGGGTTGGCGCATGTCACCCCGCTCCGTGAAAACCTATATCTGCGGCGGAAGAGTGGGAAGCCAGATCATCACACCTAAGTACATAGGCCATGAGAGATTGGTGGAGATTGCAATCGCCACATTGGTGACGGACCGTGCGCTGCTCCTCATCGGGGAGCCCGGTACGGCAAAGAGCTGGCTGTCCGAACATCTGGCGGCTGCCATTAACGGGGATTCCACCAAGGTGATACAGGGAACGGCAGGAACCACGGAGGAGCAAATCCGTTATTCCTGGAACTATGCGATGCTCATAGCAAACGGTCCCTCCAAGGAAGCCATGTTAAAGAGCCCGGTGTTTCATGCTATGGAGACTGGCACCATCGCCAGAGTGGAGGAGATATCCCGCTGTGCCTCTGAAGTGCAGGATGCGCTGATCTCCATTCTGTCAGAAAAGAGAATATCTGTTCCCGAACTGAGCATGGAGGTGCCTGCAAAGAAGGGATTCTCCGTCATTGCCACCGCCAATACCAGAGACAAGGGCGTAAACGAGATGTCGGCGGCTTTAAAGAGGCGTTTCAACATTGTGGTGCTGCCCGCTCCTGCAGATTTGGAGTCTGAGATGGAGATTGTACGCACCAGAGTGGAGCAGCTTTCCGCGGGGCTCGACTTAAACGCTGCGCTTCCTCCTGTGGATGTGATGGAGAAGGTCTGCACCATCTTTAGGGAGCTTAGAAGCGGCGAGACACTGGACCACAGCCAGAAGGTGAAAGGAACCACAGGGGTTCTGTCCACAGCGGAGGCTATTTCCCTGCTCTGCAACAGCATGGCGCTGGCAGGAAGCTTTGGAAACGGCAAGGTGGAAGACGAGGATCTGGCAGCAGGCTTGCAGGGAGCCATTATCAAAGATGATGACAAGGACAGCGTGGCATGGAAGGAATATCTGGAGCATGTGATGAAGAAGCGGGGCTCCAAGTGGCTGGGATTGTATAAGGCATGTAAGGATTTGTTATAAGTTCCTTTTTCATATGTGTTTTTAGTAAGATAAATTGGATGTTGCAGAGGTGTTAGCATTATGAAAAAACTGTTTACCATGCTGATTGTGTTTTCCTTGACGTTTTCTATAACTGGTTGTTCTAAAAACAACGACAAAACAATGCTGGAAGATAGTTCTTCTGTTTATTTGGATAATGAGACAGATTCCATTGCGGAGATGGTGGAGAAAGACGCCAACATCGCACCCTCAGCGAGTGTCTCGTCTGCGCCGGAAATTGCCTCTCCCTCTCTGGTAACGGATATGGGCGGCTCCTCCCTGCCTATGGTGGACTGGGAGTACGACCTTGACCGCAACGGCGTACCTGAAATGCCCCGGCTGGTGACATTGGATGAAGGCATGGGACAGCGGTTTGAACTGTGGGAGGACAGCAAGCTCATCTGGTCGGAAGAAGGGTATTTCGTGCATACGGGCTATAATGCCTTGTTTCTGTGCATACTGAATGGAGAAGCATACCTGTTACGCTACCATCCTACCATGTACACAGGTACCGGAACTTACAATTACCAACTTTTTTCTCTGGAGAACGGGACGGAGACAGTGGTGCAGGAAAACAGCGTGAACTTTGACACGAACTTCTACAAAGGCAAGCCGCTCTACGGCGAGTTTGACCCAGAGGCCATCGCCGCCTTTATGGACGAGGTCAATGACCTGCTGTCTTACAGTACCCAACTGCTGAACACAGACGTGGGGCTACTGGATACATTTGCAGGAAAGACTGTTGCTCCCCAAGATACCTTGGGCTGGCTGGATAATTTCGACAGGGATCAGTCCAAGTCCCTGCTGGAAAACCTTCAAGCCTTCCAGCGCACCCAGCAAGGAGAAAATATCGCCCCGTGAAAGCGACCCTCAAAATTCTGATTTATCGCAGGAACGCTTTTGTAAAAAAGAATTATAATGCTCAATTTGACCCTGCTTTGCTGAGATAGGGCAAGCTTATTCTGCAGGATTTAGGAACAAAAATGGCTGCAGTTCGGTTGATGGCAGGACTGCGACCGGTTGAGAAAGGACATCACATGCAGCAGGAACAATATTCCAAACCCCATGTTTTCGGTATCCGGCATTTATCCCCTGCCGGAGCTTGGCATCTGAGACATTATCTGACTGAGAAAAAACCGAAGCTGGTCCTGATTGAAGGACCCAGCGACTTAAATGACCAGATCGACAATATCACCCGTCCGGAGACGAAGCCCCCCATTGCCATACTGGCATATACAAAGGCAGCCCCCGTCCGGACCATACTTTATCCCTTTGCCGAATATTCCCCGGAATACCAGGCTATTTTGTGGTGCAAGGAGAATGATACGCCTTGTCGGTTCATGGACCTGCCCTCGGATGTTTTTCTTGCTCTGGAGGAGAAACGATTTCTTGCTGAAGAAGCGGAAAATAAAGGGGAAGAGGAGCGAACAAACGTCTATGCCCTGCTGGATAAACAGGCGGGGGAGGACGGACACGAAACCTTTTGGGAGCGGACTATGGAGCAGTCGGCCGATATGGAAAGCTACCACCGGGGGACGGATACCTTTGGCGGAAGCATAAGGGAGCTGAGCGTCGGACAGGAAAAGGATTGGCCGGAAATTTTGGTGAGAGAAGCCTTTATGAAGAGGCAGCTTAAAGAGGCAGTGGACTCAGGACTTAAGCCAGAGGAGATTGTGCTGGTGACGGGAGCCTACCATGTGGACGGTCTTCTGGACCGGACGGCAGAGCCCATGTCGGACGAGGAACTGAAAAGTCTGCCCAGAACGGAGGCAAACCATACGCTGATGCCCTATTCCAACTACCGCCTGTCCACCAGATCGGGGTATGGAGCAGGCAACAGGGCTCCTGCCTACTATGGTATTTTGTGGGAGGCGCTCACAAGAGGGGATTTATCTTATACAGCCCGAAACTACCTGTCGCGGATTGCGGGTTATCAGAGAGCGAACGGAACCCCCGTGTCCTCTGCGGAGGTCATTGAGGCAGTACAGTTATCCCATGCGCTTGCCAGACTCAGGGGAAGTCATTTCCCCGCCCTTCGGGATCTGCGGGATGCGGCGGTGACCTGTCTTGGCGGCGGCAGCTTTGCAGCCATTAACCTGGCGGTGGCGGACACCGAAATCGGTACAGCCATTGGAACGCTTCCTGACGGTGTGAGCCGCACCAGTATACAGGAGGATTTCTACAGACAGCTGAAAGAATGGAAGCTGGAAAAGTACCGGGATATCGCAGCACAGGACCTTACTTTGGACCTTCGGGAAAATCGTAAGGTTTCCTCCTCGAAATCCGCTTTTTTGGACCTATACCGCTCCTTTTTCCTTCACCAGCTGAGAGTATTGGGGGTCAGCTTTGTAAAACCGGAGGCTGTCAATCAGGACAATGCTACCTGGGCGGAGCGCTGGGTACTTCGCTGGACGCCGGAAGCGGAAATTGAACTAGTGGAGGCGGCGTTAAAGGGGGATACTGTGGCGCAAGCGGCTTCCTTTTCTATGAAGGAACGGGTGGAGAACTCTCCTAATATGAGCGATATAGCGCTGGTCATAGAGGATGCCTTCACCTGCGGCATGGCCTCTGCTGTAACTTATGCAATTCAAGCCCTGCAGGCCATGGCGGTGGAGAATGTGTCCGTAACAGAACTGGCAGCTACGGCGCACCGTCTTTCCGTAGTACTGCAATACGGCAGTATCAGACAGCTGGATTCGGAGCCCTTAAAGCCCATCCTGCAGCAGATATTCTACCGGGCCTGCCTGATTTTTCCGGGAGCATGTGTCTGTGACGATGCCGCTTCCAAGGAACTTGTAGAGGCAATGGAACAGCTTAACGGTGCCGCACTGGCACATGATTTTCTGGAGTCCCGGACTTGGTGTGATACCTTGCAGGAAATCGCGGCTAGGGACGACTTGAATACCAAACTATCCGGTTTTGCGGCAGCTATTTTACTGGAGCGGGGAAGCATGGACAATGACCGTCTGCTGCTTGAGATGCAGAGACGCCTCTCCAAAGGCGTACCCGCCGACTTGGGCGCCGGATGGTTTGAGGGACTTGCCATGAAAAACCGCTACGCCCTCATCGCCAGATTGTCCCTCTGGGAACACCTGGACACCTATCTGGACACCCTGGACGACGAAGAATTTAAGCGGGCCCTTGTGTTCCTGCGCCGGGCCTTTGCGGACTTTTCCGCCGCAGAAAAGGATGAAATCGCCGAAAACATGGGCGAAATCTGGGGGCTAAACGGCCAGCAGGTCAGTGAGGCAGTAAATAGTACACTCAACCAGTCCGAGCAGCAGATTGTGGAGAGTTTGGACGATTTTGATTTTGATTTATAGAGATAACGGAGAAAAATATGGACGAAAAAACACACATCCAAAGATGGAGATTAATACTTGGCCAAGAAAGTCAGGACAGGTTTGAGCAAATGGGCGGAGGGACCCTCACCAAAGAGCAAGACCTGATGGACCAGGCTCTGGCTGCCATCTACAACCGTACCGAATCCGGCGGCTTCGGTACCGCAGGAAGCGGAGCAGGCCGAGGACCCTCCAACCCCCAGATCAGCAAATGGCTGGGGGATGTGCGCAGCCTCTTTGACAAGGAGCTGGTAACCGTGATTCAGGGCGATGCCATGAACCGCTGTGGCCTGAAACAGCTTTTGTTCGAGCCAGAGCTTTTAGAGCAGGTGGAACCCGACATAAACCTGGCCTCTACCATCCTGATGCTGAAAGAACAGATTCCAAAGCGCTCCAAGGAGAGCGTGCGTGCCTTTATCCAAAAGATCGTGGAGGAAATCAACAAGCTGTTGGAACAGGATATAAAGAGGGCCGTGACAGCCGCCGTCAATCACAGAAAGCATTCCCCCATCCCATCCGCGGCTGCATTGGACTATAAGAGCACCATCTCCCGCAATCTGAAGCATTACAGCCCCGAGCTTCACACCATCGTGCCGGAGCACTTTTACTTTTTTGACAGAACCAGCACTACCGCCGCCAACAAATGGACGGTAATCCTTGATATCGACCAGAGCGGCTCTATGGGGGAGTCCGTGATCTACTCCTCCATTGTCAGCTGTATCCTTGCCAGCATGTCGAGCCTGACCACCAGAATCGTGGCCTTTGACACCAATGTGGTGGATTTGACGGAGAAGAGCGACGATCCGGTGGACCTTTTGTTTGGCTTTCAGTTAGGGGGCGGAACGGATATAGATAAGTCTCTTATTTACTGTCAGCAGTTTATTGAGAATCCCTCCAAGACGCTGTTCTTCCTGATCTCCGACCTGGAGGAGAACAGTAACCGTGCAGCCATGCTTCGGCGTTTGGGCGAGATGAAGGAGTCGGGAGTTACAGTGGTGAGCTTATTAGCCATGGCGGACGGCGGAAGACCCTATTATGACGAACAGATGGCCCAGAAGGTGGCGGGCTTAGGAATACCCTGCTTTGCCTGCAATCCCCAGATGCTGCCGCAATTGTTGGAGCGGGCGCTGAAGGGACAGGACCTGCAACAGTTTCAGAAGGAATTTGAAAAGCGGAAGAACCGATGAAAAGGTTCTTGGGCTGAACAGGAAACGCAAAGTACTTATGAATATCTTTGGCAACACACAATGCAAATAGCTGCCGCATAGTATAATAATAAAAAGGCAGGCATATGCAAGAGATATCTTATAACAGAGAGGCAGCTGTGGCTTATGCGCGCCGATGGGCGCTTAGTAGAAATCCTGAATACTATAATTTTGAGAATATTGGCGGTGACTGTACCAATTTTGCTTCCCAGTGCATTTACGCCGGAGCCCGGACAATGAACTTTACGCCGGTTTTCGGATGGTACTATCGCTCTTCCTATGATCGCACCGCCTCATGGACCGGTGTGGAATATTTATATGATTTCCTCATAAATAATCGGGGAGTGGGGCCATATGCGCGTATCGTGCCGCAATGGGAGGCAAAGCCCGGGGATATTGTACAGTTCGGGACCGAAAGCGGCGGATTTTATCATTCGCCCGTCATCACTGCGGTAATGCCTGCAATTTTGGTGGCGGCGCATACTTATGATGCATTGGATAGACCGTTGACTTCTTACACTTATGAGCTTGTCCGCTTTCTTCACATTGAAGGGGTGCGGATTAAATGAAATTCCCTGAGCGGGGCTTTATCCTAAGTGCAATCGCTCTTCGGTTTTTAGAAAATAGCATTCCCCCTTCCAAAATCCTTCCGCAGAGAGCTGCAGAAGGATTTTAAACATACGGGGATTTAATCTGTGATAGACCTTTTTGGCTTCCCAAGGCAGTCCTTCCACATACTCACGCTGGCTGTTATCCAATGCCTTAAGCAGTTCTTGAAAGTGCTCCGGTTCACGTTTGAGCAGTATGCCAAACTCGCAGGCGGCATAGGAGTGAGTTTCTCCGTTTTCAGCAATCTTCTTCTCTAAAATATTACGAATCCTTTCTTTCTCCCGACAGTTTATTTCCAAATCTTTCCAGTGAATCGCGGACTGTCCCGTTGTGGGTTTCTCCACTCTTCGAAAACTGGCTCTGCCGTATTCATCGTACTCCCGCACATAGTCTGCCTTTACCCTGGTGTTGCTGCCCGGTTCGTCTGCTAATACAACTTCCGTTTCAATCAACCGCTCCCATACTTGGCGGCGGATTCGGGAGACAGGGGTAGGATAAGAAAGCTGCTCCGAAATTTCTTTTACTGTATAACCTAAATCCGTTAGATGACGTATACTGCCGCCGCTCGCTACTTCATGGGTAAAATTGCTTAGTGCATTCCGAAAAAAAGACTGTTCTGACATGGCAGACCCTCCTAACCCGCAGACTATCACTTGTACGCTGCTCTGTCAAGCACATAGCCTATTATGTAAAAGTGCATTGCAAACCATACCATTTCTTAATAATCTTGAATCAATATCCAAGTTCAGATAAATATGATATAATGACCTTATTCAAGGCATGAAGCGGCCGGATGGCTATCCAAATGGAAAAACAAGAACCGTAAGAGGGAAAGAACCGGGCAAGGAGACAAAATATGAAAAAATTCCTTTCATTCTTTTTGATCATGACATTCCTGACAGGACTTACTGCCTGCGGCGGGCAGGAGGAAATGCCGGATGTGCCTGAGGAGGGAGAATATGTGTATGTGCCGGAATTTATTTCTTTGGATCGTCCGGAAAATGTAAACAGTTCTGACAGCAGATTGCAGGGGGAGAGGCTGTACCAAAATAACTATCTCTACGATCTGGATACAATGAGAGGCACAGATCAGTTTCGGGTGCTTTCCTTAGGCGGTGAGGTATTGTTTGAGATTACAATGGGCGGAAACGGGAGTGAAGGGCAGTATTTTCAGGAACATCTGGTAGATTATGATGTGGATGCAGAGGGTAATGTATATACTCTGGAAAATGGAGTGGAACAAGGCGGAAAGACAGACTATTATTTATGCTGTTACAATGACTCCGGTGCCAGAGCATCTGTACTGGATGTTACGGCGGCTCTGAAAGTAGATGAGAATTCTGCCTCCGCTTCACAGCTACTGCTGGATGATGAGGGCAGAATCTATGTGATGTGTCAACGGTCAGTCAAACTGTTTGAACAGGACGGAAGTCCGGCAGGCAGCGTCTCTATGGCACAGAATGGTTATCCGCATGCACTCGCAAGAGGAAAATCGGGCGACATCTATGTGTTTTATCAGGATAGTTCGGACCTTTCCAGACGGGGAGCAAAGATTGATTTTGAGGCGAAGGAATTAGGAGATGCTTTCGGTAATCTGCCCGGGCAGGCAAGGACCGGAGACATTTGTCGAGGGGAAAAGGGTGACTTTTTTATCAATGACGGTTCTAAGGTGTATGAGTATGATATAGAGTCACAGAGCTATGAGGAAGTATTGACATGGTTAGACTGTGACGTTGTCGGAAGTGATGTGAGCAGGATTGAGAGAACTGAGGAAGGAGCGCTTTTTGCCATCGTAGAGAATTGGAGAGCCCAAACTGAGGAAGCGGTTTTCTTAAATCGCCGCAGCGCTTCGGAAGTAGAACCTAAGACGGAAATCGTACTGGGGCTGCTTTATGAAGACCGGGAGATACAGACTGCCGTGGTGGATTTCAATAAGAGAAGTGATCAGTACAAGGTAGTGATCAGAACTTATGTGGACAGCAATGCAGGAGAGAGCTATACGGATGGAGTTCGTAAGTTAAATCTGGATATTGTTTCGGGGAACAGTCCGGATATCTTTGATCTGTCTAGGTTAGATATAGAAACCCTGACACTAAACGGAGCTGTGGAGGATATTACGCCTTATCTGGAGAGCAGCAGCGTCTTGGACAAAGCTGATTATCTGGAAAATGTGCTGACGAGCTATACCTATGGAGGAAAGCTGGCGGCAATTCCCCATTCCTTTGAAATAGAAACAGTGGCCGGAAAAACCTCCGATCTCGGAGAGGAGATGGGCTGGACTCTGGAGGAGATGCTTTCCTTTGCCAAAGAGCATCCTCAGTCACAACTTATTTATAATGCGACTAAGGGCAGCGTCATGGAATTCTGTATGAACTCCAATATGGAGCTGTTCATGGACTGGGAGAGCGGTGAGACGAAGTTTGACTCGGAGTTGTTTGTACGCTTGTTGGAGTTTGTGAATACTTATCCCGATGTTCTGAAGCCTCAAGAGAATCCACTGGAGAGAGAGGAACTTCTGCGCTCGGGGATGGTGCTTCTTTACCCGGTATCCATTATGTATTTCCATGAAATACAGTGGTATCCGTTTGCGTTTGATGAGACCGTGACTTATATCGGATATCCTACCGCTGATGGCAGCGCAGCGGCGGTTTTGGACTATTCCTTTGATGAACTCTATGGGATATCGGCAGCCTCTCAGAATAAGGAAGGAGCTTGGACTTTTATTGAGAGTTGTTTGAACCTTCCTGTGGAATCGGGGTTTTCACCTCGTATGTCCCAACTGGAGCTGCAGATAGAGGAAGCCAAAGACTATAGGAAGGATGAAAGTGGTGAGCCAAAACTGGATGAGAACGGGAATCTGATTCCGGCACATGGTAGTATCGGATTGGGATATGGGGAATACTACTATGCCTATCACATATCAACCGATGAAGAGATTAACTGGGTAATGGAGCTTTTATCAATCGCTAAGCCACAAAAGAGCAGTGACAATCAGGTGATGGCGATCATAGAAGAGGAAGCACAGGCCTTTTATGCGGGGCAGAGGACTGCGGAGGATGTGGCGGAAGTTATCCAAGGCCGTGTGCAGACCTATATGGATGAACGGCGATAGATTCTGCAATATTGAAAAACAGCCCCTTATATGTTAGAATATAAAAACCAACCAAGGAGGAAACGGAATATGAAAACCAGAAAAATGAGTATTGCAACTCAGCTCTTTTTCTTTATTTTAGGAGCTGCGGTTGTCGTTGCATTGATCGTAGGTGTTGTGGCTTATTCTACTATGGGCAGTTTTCTGAGACAGAAGAGCATGGATGACGTTGTGGAAATTGCAGTGATTGCTGCTCAAAATGTGGATGGAGAGATTTTTTCAAAAGCTGTGGAGGGGGATGAGGATGCTCTTACGGAAGTGAAAGATTCTTTGAGTTTTTTTCTGGTAGGCGATTCCGTTACATATGTTTACACATTGATGCCAAAGGACGGGAGCAATTTTCAGTTTGTGGTGGATACCGACCCGGATGATCCCGGAGAATATGCCGAGGATTATGAGGCGCAGGATGCTATGTTTGAAGCGATGACAGGCCGCTCGTCCGTCACCAATGAACCGTTTACCGATGAATGGGGTACCTTTTACAGTGGTTATGCACCGATTTCCTATAATGGCGAGGTGCTGGGAATTGTGGCGGTGGACTACGAAGCGTCCTCCATCCAGACTTCTTTAAACAGTCTTGTCCGCAATATTTTGATCGCAGTTGCTCTAGGCATTATTTTTGCGGTTTTGGTAGCGCTTTTGACATCGACGAGAATGAAGAGGAATTTTGCAAAAGTGAATAATAAAATTCTGGAGGTGGCTTCTTCTGACGGAGATCTGACTAAGGTGCTGGATATTGCTTCCGGAGATGAGTTAGAGGTAATAGGAAATAATTTAAACCAGCTGCTTTTAAAGACAGGAAAAACAGTCAGGGAGATAAAGAACGGAACAGATAACATTCAATCCAAAATGAGAGACATCAATTCCCATGTATCCGGTTCTGTGTCTCGGATTACCGATATCAATGGCACGGTTCAAACCATGGTGGCCTCTTCCGAGGAAATTGCAGCGTCTATTGAAACTGCCGGAGAACAGGCGGATTTTGTATATAATGATATTAAGAACATAGTGGATATTGTGAGCAAAAATACGGATTCTTTGCGGGAAATCAATGTTTCTTCCAAGGAATTGAGTGATACAGCGAAGTCTTCCCATGATGCTATTTTTGAAAATGCGGAAACGATGTCCCAGAACCTACAGAAGCTAAAAGAAAAAGCGGATGCTGTTTTGCAGATAAAAGAGCTTTCCGATGCTATTTTAGGCATCTCTGATCAGACGAACCTGCTGGCATTAAACGCTTCGATAGAGGCGGCAAGAGCCGGAGAGGCTGGAAGAGGATTTTCGGTTGTGGCGACAGAAATCGGAACACTGGCAAGCAATACCAGTGGTGCGGCAAATGAAATTCAGACAATGAGCAATGATGTGGTGGAAGCGATTCGGGGACTGAACGAACTGGCAGATCAAATGCTGTTGCTTCTACGGGAAGAGGTTTCCACAGATTATAAAAAGTTTGGAGATGTTTCCCGGAGCTTTACGGATAAAGCAGATGATATCCAGAAATCAATGGAACAGCTGCAGGAGAAAACAAAGCAGTATGCAAAATCTCTGGAAAATATCAAGGATGCTATGTTGACCGTAGCGGCAGCGTCCCAGGAGAATAGTTCGGAAATCATCAATGTATCTGAATTGTTGGGCTCAATGGATGCGGATATGAAAAATATCGGAACCTCGACGGAGGAAACCTTCCATGCCATTTCAGGTATGAACAGCGATTTGAACAATTATCGGGTTTGAGGCAGCAGAACATATACCAAATTGAAATACAGTAATGAAACGAATAAAGGCTCTCGAGGATATTCTCGAAAGCCTTTTTACTATCCGCGGATCTTTGAGAAAAATATGATAATGAGCAGCATGCAGTGTGGTATAATCAAATTAGGCTAAAAAATTTACTTGACTTTGACACGGTGTCATACCGCATACTAGGCTGCAGAAAGAGGTGGCATATATGGAAAACCTGACTATCAGTCAAGTATCAAAAATCTATGACGTGACGCCCAGGATGCTCAGACACTATGAGAAGCTGGGACTTATTCAGCCTATGCATAAGGAAGACTATGCGTACAGACTGTATGATGAAAATGCTGTGAGGCGCCTGCAGCAGATTATCATTCTGCGCAAACTATGCATTCCGCTCAAGCAGATAGGCATTATTTTACAGGATGAAACCTTTACCAAAACCTTGCAGATCATGCGTGATAAGCTGGCGGAGCTGGATGAGGAAATAGCAATACTGGATAGGGTTAGGCATATATTGCGTATGTTTGTGGAGCGGCTGGATGATAATATACGCGGTAACGTGCGAATCAATTTATTAGAGGATAGGGTACTGATAGAGGTAGCCAATATGCTTACTCTTTCAAAATCAAATTTGAAAGGAGCATATTCCATGAACGAACTTGATAAGGTGAATGAAAAACTTGCCTGGGGGGAAAATGTACGCATTGTTTTGCTGCCGCCTTGTACCGTGGCCTCTTACCACTATATTGGAGAAAACCCGGAAGAAAAGGTAGGAGAGGCCATGTCCGATTTTATCCAAAAAAGTAAGCTGTATGAAATCAAACCGGATGCCAGACTGTTTGGGTTTAATCATCCCAATCCGGGAATGCGGGAGGATGGAAAATATGGATATGAGGACTGGGTAACGATTCCGGAAGACATGGAGATTCCACCGGAATTTACCAAGAAACATTTTGAAGGTGGTCTGTTTGCAGCGCTGACCATAACATTTCCGGAGTTTCATCATTGGGGAGACTTGGTTTGTTGGGCACAGGAAGGAAATGAACGGTTTGAACCCAATTATAGTGAGTTGGGAGATGAAATCATGGGAGGCTGTCTGGAGGAACATTTAAACTGGGTTTATGCTGCACATATGGGGTGGCCGGAAAACGGTATTGATGGTCAGATAGATTTATTGCTGCCCATAAAACAAAAAAGGTAATAGTGCAGAAAGGGCATGGCAGCAGTCATGCCCTTTATGTGAATCGAGAGGAGATTACCCCCACTGGTGCCTTGACATTCTATGGCATTTTCCTTACAATGAGTAATGCAAAATAACCTGAAAAATAAAATACATTTCATATACCTGGCCAGACATCTTTTCAGAGAAGTCGGGTGAAAATCCCGCGCGGCCCCGCCACTGTGATGTGCGTTAAACGCACTGAGCCAGATCGCTGAGTCTGTCCTGCACAAGTTTACGATGGGTGAAGTTGTGTTTGTTTTTTGACGGCAAAAACACCCTTTTTGTATATGAAGGGTGTTTTATCTTTGCGGGGAAAAACAAAGGAGGAGTTCATAGAATGAACAAACGAAAGCAACAAAAGAAACTGATAAGCTTGCTTATCATCCTTGCTATGACATTAGGTCTGGCAGCCTGTGGGGCGAATGCGCCGTCGGCATCCGGCTCCGGGACGCTGTCCATGGTGGATCCCAGTGGTGCGGAAATTACCGTACCGGAGAAAATTGATTCAATTGTAGTATTGGCACCTTCCATTGCAGAAGCAGTAGTTGCGTTGGGATATGGTGACAAAATTGTAGCCTATGATATTTCCAGTGTGGGTCTGGAGGGGCTGCCTGCGGACGTACCGGTCTTTGATCTGATGGAGCCTGATATGGAACAGCTCATGGTTCTGAAGCCGGACTTGCTGTTGGTGACGAACTTATCCCTTTATGATGAAACCAATCCCTATCAGCAGCTGATTGACGAAGGTGTTTGCGTTGCCTGCATCCCGACTAGTGACAGTATTGCGGATATTCAGAGTGATATCGCCTTCATTGCCTCTGTTTTGGGAGAGAAAGAAAAGGGAGATGCACTGATTTCTAAGATGCAGGCAGAGATCGAGGAGATTACTGCGATCGCACAGGGCATTACGGAGAAGAAAACAGTCTATTTTGAAATCTCAGCAGCCCCCTATATGTATAGCTTTGGAAAAGGCGTATTCTTAAATGAGATACTGGAGCTGATCGGAGCTGAGAATATTCTGGGAGATCAGGAGGGCTGGTTGTCCGTCGGAGAAGAATCAGTGGTTGCAGCCAACCCGGACGTGATCCTGACAAATGTAAATTATATCGACAATCCTACCCAGGAGATCATGGAGCGGGACGGCTGGGATGCTCTGACAGCCGTACAGAACGGAGATGTATATTATATTGACAATATGGCTTCTTCACTGCCGAATCAGAACGTGGTAATCGCTATGAGACAGATGGCAGAGACCATTTATCCGGAGTATTATGAAAAATAAAACGATGTTAAAAATCCTGCTGCTGGCAACAGCGGCAGGAATTGCTGTACTTTTGGGAATTGGTATCGGCAGTGTATTTATTCCGCCGGTGGATATTTTGGCAATATTGGGAAATCGCCTTTTAGGAAGAGGCAATACCGATGCTGTGAATCCTATTTATGTTTCACTTATCATGGATATGCGTCTGCCCCGGGTCTTATTGGCCTTTCTTGTAGGGGCGGCGCTGTCCGCCAGCGGAACGGTGATGCAGTCGATATTAAAAAATCCGTTGGCATCTCCCTTTGGAATGGGGATTTCTGCAGGAGCGGGACTTGGAGCCGCTGTAATAATTGTGAGCGGAGCTACTGCGGGCATATTGGGTATCTTTTTGTTACCTGTTGTCAGTTTCCTTTCAGGACTTCTTACCGTGGTTCTGGTCATGGGAATAGCTGCACGCATAGACAGGGGGCTGTCTAATACCACGATTATACTCGTCGGTATGGTAATATCCCTGTTTTTCAGTGCCATTATGAATCTTTTGGCTACGATTTCGCCCAGTTATGCCCAAAGAATCAATTTGTGGCAGCTGGGAAGCTTTTCGATGAAAGAGTGGAGCAGTATATGGGTGCTCTTGCCGGTGACAATAATATGCCTGATCGGTTTTCAATGTGCCGCCAGAGAGCTGGATATTATGACTTTCGGAGAGGAACAGGCACAGAGTATGGGTGTTAATCTCAAGCGAAGTAAATGGATGTTGATGCTCTGCGTGGCAGTGTTAACGGGAACGGCTGTGGCTTTTGCGGGAATTATCGGATTTGTGGATTTGATTACGCCCCATGTGGTGAGGCGTTTCTTTGGTTCGGCCCATCGAAGGGTATTGCCGGCCAGCGCTTTGTTTGGAGGTACCTTCATGGTGCTCTGCGATCTGGCAGCACGCACCCTGACTCCCCCGAGAGAGATCCCCATAGGTTCTATTACGGCTTTGATCGGTGTCCCCTTTTTTATTTATATCTATTTTGGGAAAAAGAAATCAGGGCAGTGAGCAGGGATAAAGCGGACTTTTAGGATTTATAATGGATTTTGAGAGAAAAGAGGAAATGTGCATGTTGGAGGTAACGCATCTGAGCTGTGGTTATACGGATGTTCCCGTGGTAAAGGATGTGTCCTTCTATGTTGAGGAGGGACAGAGGCTCTGCGTTCTGGGACCTAACGGTTGTGGGAAAACTACGCTGTTAAGAGGGCTGGTAGGGCTCTTGCCTGTTACGGGTTCCGTGAAGGTGCAGGGAATAGACCTAGAAGGACTCTCCGCCAGAGAGAAGAGCCGCCGGATTGCTCTGATGAGTCAGTTATCCACTACCTATTTTGCCTATACGGTATATGAAACGGTGATGTTAGGCCGGTATGTCCATCAGAAAAGAAGCGCCTTTTTCGGAGAAACGGAGGAGGACCGCAGAATTGTACGGGAGAATCTGGAACGGGTCGGTATGTTTCAGTGGAAGGACAGGCCGATTACGGAATTGTCCGGCGGACAACTGCAGCGGGTTTTTCTGGCGAGAGTATTTGTGCAGGAACCACAGGTGATTTTATTGGACGAGCCCACCAACCATCTGGACTTGAAATATCAATTGGAGCTGATAGAAATGATGAAGGAATGGGCCGGAGAAGAACAGCGCTGTGTGGTAGGTGTGATGCATGACATCAATCTTGCCTTATCTTTTGCAGATCATATATTGTTGATGGAAGATGGAGCGATAGCGGCTTGTGAGAGTGTAAAAGATTTTGACTTATCACTGTTAAATTCTATCTATAAAATGGATGTGTGTGGGTTTATGCAGGAGTCCCTGCAGAGATGGAGACAGTGAGGCGGGACGGTACGGAAATAGATGAAAATAGGAGGAAGATCATGGAATTATATCGAAGCCCTTATGAGGCATATCCTTTTTTGTGTGACAGCATGGAAGATTTGCGTTGTGATTTTGAATTGCTGACGGATGAGCTGGCCAGCCGAACGGGATTGCTTCGGGCACAGATCATGGAGAAAAGTTTCCGGCAGAATTCTCCCGGCACAGAAGTCCTACAGGAAGAACTGCTGTGGTTATGCGAATTGATTTATCATATGAATCCTACCCTGAGAACGAAGCTGACCATAACCGAAGAAGAAACCAAGCAGTTGGTGGAAATGGTAAAACGGCTGGAGACACAGTGTGCCCACCGCTGTAAGCGTTTTGTTCTGACTCAGGGGTGCGAAGCCGCATGTACGGCTCATCTGCTTAGGGTGCAGGGCAAGCAGTTGGTACGGCTGCTGTACCGTCATTGTGAACAGGGGCATTCCGTACCGCCCATGCTGTTTGATTTAGCGAATCTCTTGTCCGGTTACTTCTTTTTTCTGGCGCTTAAGCTCAATGAACTGGAGGGTGTGGATGAGGTTCCCTATGTCAGCAGGAATTATTGAGAACAAATCAGAGCCGATGCATTTAGTGCACCGGCTCTGGTCATATATGTCATTTATTCTATAGGGCAACATCAATACTGCCGCCTTCTGTAGCGACGGGGGCTTCCGCAGTCTCCACGGGTATTTCCACTCCGGATATCTCCAGGGAAACGCCTTCCGAAGCGGCACGAAAACTACCGCTGGAGACACTTTGCTTTTCTTTTGCCAATTTATCGAAGAGGGCTCTCAGATACTTCATGTCGGCTTCCACAATTTCCCGAAGCTCGTCCGCTCTGTGCTTTTTCTTTAACTGCTCCAAATCCGCGGGCTCCATATCGCCGGATATGACTTCCGTCAATGCTTCTTCCAGTTCGCTGCCGGATACTTCTTCTTCCAGATTTCGCATGGTTTCATCCATGGTCTGTTGAAGCTCCTGCATGAGTTCCTGTATTTCTTCCTTACTTAGTTGGAAAGAATCCTCATGCACCATATCTTCCGGCGTAAGTTTTTCATAATCCTCTTCTGATGCAGTGGAATAAGCTTTTACACTGTTTTTAGCGGTTTCTTCCATCTGTAAATGCTTCACTCGTTTGCGGGCAATCCGCTCCATGCTTTGCGCATGAAGAATAGCCTGTTCCACTTCTTTTTCATCATATTCGCCGCTCCGCCGCTGCCTTTGCAGCATGGCAATTTTACCGCGTGCCTTTGCAACAGCCTGACTGGCGCTGCTGGAGGTCTTGGCCCGCATGATCTGCGATGAAATTTCTTTGAAATTGTAATTTAAGCGTTTTGTCTTTTTCTGGCTTGTAGTTTTCCGGCTTTCCTTAGTGTAAGAGATGGATCCTGCCACAGTTCCGTCCGCGGCCTTTAGCTCGATCCTCCCTACATTAGAAGAATTGCTTCCGATCATCATACCCATGCAATCATCCTCCATGATAAATGCAATTATCCTTTTCTGTTATATCGGCAGTCTGCGCCGGTAAATAAATAGATGATCTGAATTTTGCCCGTTATTCAAGGAGGGATAGGTCAACAAAATGATTTACTGTTTTCTTCATTTATACTATAATCGTAACAACGGATAAAACTGCAAAAGGAAAGGCGGCAGGATGCAAAAGAGCGGTAATTTAGGGAAATTAAGAAATATGGCTTCCCTGTACTTATCCAGTGGAGGGAAAATGCTTTTATTGTACAGACAGGGCTCTAAAGTAGTCAACAATGTCTGGATAGGTTCCGCCGGCGGACATTTTGAAAATAACGAACTGAATGATGCCTGTGCCTGCGTTCTGCGTGAACTGCGGGAAGAGCTGGCTGTAACGCCGGATATGATAGAGAATCTGCAGTTAAGATATATTACGCTGCGGAATACCGGTGAAGAAATCAGACAGAATTACTATTTTTTTGCTGATTTAAAAGCAGAAAGCGAGCTAAATATGCAATCTAATGAGGGGATTGCAAAATGGTTTCCCTTAGAAAAGGTAAAGGAACTTGAAATGCCTTTTACAGCACAATATGTAGTGAGGCATTATCTTGAGCAGGGAATGTATACGGATGCCTTATACGCAGGGATTGCTGCAGGAGACGAAGTGGTCTTTACGGAACTTTCCGAGAGATAGTACATAGTATAGGTATCCCAAAATGTGAAAGGACGAAAGGAAACAATATGACGGACTCCAAATCACATTATGACAAAATGACAAAAACACCGCTGGCAAAACTGATCATATCACTGGGGATTCCCACCACGATTTCCATGCTGGTAACCAATATCTACAACATGGTGGATACTTACTTTGTGGGAACGTTAGGAGAGAGTCCGCAGGCGGCAACAGGTATTTTATTTACCCTGCAGGCCATTATTCAAGCCTTTGCCTTTATGCTGGGACAGGGTTCAGGGACAATGGTCTCTAAGGCATTGGCGGATCGGAATGAGGAAGAAGCGTCGGAATATGTATCCACGGCTTTTTTTGTGGGTGTGGGACTGGGACTGCTTTTAATGACGGGAGGGCTTCTTTTTCTGACGCCTTTCATGCGGCTGTTGGGAAGTACGGAAACGATTCTTCCCTATGCCAGACAGTATGGGATCTGTGTATTGTTAAGCTGCCCTGTTGCCATTGGGTCCTTTGTGCTGAATAACAATCTTCGATATGAAGGCAAAGCTTTTTATGCCATGATCGGACTGGTAACGGGCAGTATCTTAAACATTTTCGGAGATTACATACTGATCAGTATCTTCCGCTTAGGGGTGCTGGGGGCCGGAATTTCCACGGCAGTATCCCAGTTGATCAGTTTTTTGATTCTCTTATATTTCTTTGGAAAAATGGCGCAAAGCAGTATCAAGCTTTCTGCTTTCAGTAAAAAAGCGGCAGTATTTTTAACCATTGCCAGAGTGGGTTTTCCCGCTCTGATCAGACAGGGATTGAGTTCTGTTTCCAACGGCTTGTTAAACAATCTGACAAGACCCTACGGGGATGCGGCAATTGCCGCCATGAGTGTGGTAAACCGTTTCAGTGCCTTTGTTATGTGCGTAGGATTAGGGATAGGTCAGGGGTATCAGCCGGTGGCCTCCTTTAATTATCAGGCCAAAGAGTACGGCCGGGTTAAGAAAGGACTTCTGATCACCATGGGTGTGGGGCTTCTTTTTGTGGCATGCCTGGCTATGCCCGGCCTGATATTTTCCAAACAGATCGTATATTTGTTCCAGAAGAGCGAGGAGGTAATCACAATAGGAAGCTTTGCCCTGCGGTGCGCCTGTGTGGGTATTTTGTTTCTGCCTTTGTCAGTTCCGGTAAATATGTTGTACCAGAGTATCCGTAAGCCGGGTATCTCTTCTCTTCTGTCCTTGATGCGCTCGGGAATGATGTTTATACCGACTTTGGTCATTACAACAGGGCTTTGGGGCATTGTGGGAATTCAGGTTTCCCAGCCTTTGGCGGATATTCTGACAGGACTTTTCAGTATTCCCTTTGTGGTGGCTTTTCTGCGAAAAAAAGAATACAAATAATGAACAATTAAGAATGGAGGCGGAGTACTCATGCGTTTAAGGACCTATAGAAAAAATGCGGACTTTGCATATATTGCATCCTGGTTAAAAGAGGAGAGGATTCATGCGCTGTGGTGCGCTGAGCTGTTCTCCTATCCACTGAAACAATCGGAGTTTGAACAGTATTTTGAGGAGAATGAAGGGGATGCCAGATATGTGTTGACGGAGGATGACGGAAAGCCTGTAGGATTTTGCGCATATGCGGTCAACGAGCAGGATAATTCGGGGTTTGCAAAATTCATTGTCATAGACAACAGCGTCAGAGGAAAGGGCTATGGGAGCCGGATGTTATCTTTATTGTTAAAACATGCCTTTGAAATAACCAATGTTGAGCGTGTGGGACTGCGTGTGTTCAGGCAGAATCATGCGGCAATAAACTGCTATCGGAAAGCCGGTTTTAGCGAAATAGTGGAGATACCGGATACCTCGGGATTTCACGGTGAAGTATGGGAGAAATATACCATGATAGCAAATGCGCATGCTGCGGATACCGTGGAATAGTGGAGGCATTTTTAGAGTAGCCGATTATTATACAGAAGGAAGTTAAGTGACGAAGGAGGCAGGAACATGATTGGGCTTGGGACTGTCATAAATGTAGCCGGTATCATAGCGGGCGGTCTGTTAGGCAAGCTGTGCGGAAGGTTTCTTTCGGAAAGATATCAGGATACTTTAAATAAAACATGCGGTATATGTGTGTTGTTTATCGGTATTGCAGGAGCATTGGAAGGAATGCTGACGGTGGAAGGCAATTCCGTGATAAGCGGCAGTTCCATGCTGGTCGTGGGATGTCTGGCACTGGGGGCATTACTGGGAGAATTACTGAATATCGAGAATAAGTTTGAAGGTTTTGGAGACTGGCTCAAGACCAAAACGGGAAACGGTAAAGAGAAGAAATTTGTGGAGGGCTTTGTGACGGCATCTCTAACGGTCAGTATCGGAGCCATGGCCATTGTCGGTGCCATAGAGGATGGTATTTTCGGAGATTATTCTATTCTGGCGACCAAGGCTGTACTGGATTTGATCATTATTCTCATCATGACTTGCTCCATGGGAAAAGGATGTGTTTTTTCCGCCATACCGGTAGCTGTCCTTCAGGGAGCGGTAACGTTGCTGGCACGATTGATAAAGCCGCTGATGACGGAAGCGGCATTGTCCAATCTGTCGTTGATCGGTTCCATATTAATCTTCTGTGTGGGTGTTAATCTGGTGTGGGGCAAGAAGATTCGAGTAGCCAATCTGCTGCCTGCAATTTTACTGGCGGTAGCGGCGGCGTTTTTGCCGCTGTGCAATGCTTGTGTAAATTAAGTGATACGGTGTGCAGATTAAGTGATTGCTCTCCGCAATAGTATTTTATGTAATAAAATGTAACGGCATAAAAATAAAATCAAGAACAGGAGAATCTTGAGTTTCCTGCATTGCCAAAAAAGGCAAAATAGGTTATACTAGTACTTAAGTACTTATTTAGTCAGAGTATTGCCTTTTTTGGTGAAATGGTTTGGGACGGTCTGCCGGGAGGAGCTCTGTATGGCGGAGAGCAGTTGTGATTTTTGTGCAAATTATGAATATGATGAAGAAGAGGAATATTACACCTGCAACGTCAATTTGGACGAGGATGAGATGTACCGTTTTCTGACGGGAAACTGCAGGGAGTGCCCTTATTTTTCATCCAATGACGAATACAGCGTGGTACGTCACCAAATGTAAAAGAGCGTAAACCATTGATTTCAAGATATAACGGGGGAAAAAGATGACACAAAAGGAACGCCTCGATTTATTAAATGAAGGTTATACACAGGATCAGGTTACGATGATCGAAGAAGGCCTGAATGCCGGATTGGATGTTTCAGCCTATCGCAATAAAGATTTTCTGGCTTTTCAAATGTACCAGATCCGAGAGGGACTGTTAGAAGGTCTGCCGGTGGAGCACTATGCCAAGCCGGAATTTGATTGGTTTCAAATGGAAGAAATCCGTCTGGGTCTGCTGGAGGGAGTGAATATTTCTATTTATGCGGATCCGAAGATTCACTACGAGAAAATGCGCCAGCTGCGTTTGGGCTTGCATGATGGAATAAACTTAACTCCCGTTCTTAATTTGGATTCAGGCATTATTGAGGAGATCAGGGAAGCGAAACTGGCGAAAGTCGATATATCGAAATATGTGAAGATGCGTTATGACGCGGAGCAGCTGCACAGTATTCGGCTGGCGCTGGAAGACGGGATAGATATTGAACCCTATCTTATAGATGACTTCAGAGGAGTGGCAATCTCCGAAATACATAAGGGGCTAAAGAGCGGTCTGGATGTGACGGAATATGCCAAGACAGAGTACACCTGGCAGCAGATGCGGGAAATCCGTCTGGGGCTGGAGCAGCGAGTGGATATCTCAATCTATTCCGATCCCCTGTATCGTTGGCGGCAGATGCGGGAAATCCGTCTGGGGTTGGAAGCAGGCCTTCCGGTCAGCGTTTATAAGAGCCTGATGTATCCTGCTGACGAAATGGTTAAAATGCGGCAGGAGCTGTTAAAGGAGATCATGGAGGAGGAACAGCTGGAACAGCAGGAACTTCCTTCGGAATCCATAGAGGCGGCGGAGCCCATCGGCGATGATATAATGGCCGTTACTACCGCTCAGAGGAATATGCAGGCGTACCTGACCATATCGGAGCAAGGCAGAACATTCTCCAAAAAAGAAATAAGGGATTTCTTGGAGAGTAAGGGCATTGTTAAGGGAATACAGGAAGATAAACTGGATACTATATCACAGGGAAAATACACTGCGGAACCTATTCTGATCGCTCAGGGCAGCATTCCCAAGAAAGGTGCGGATGGCTGGTATGAGTTCTTCTTTAGGACCAATGTGGAGAAAAAACCCCGTAGGTTGGCGGATGATTCCGTAGATTATCAGAATATAGAGTGGTTTGAAACCGTAAAAGAGGGACAGAAAATTGCCTACTACCATGAAGCGGAGGAAGGCGTTGACGGCTATATGGTAACGGGGGAACCCGTGATAGCCCGTAAGGGCACCGAAATGAAGAGACTGACCGGTTCCGGATTCCACGTGGATGATGACAAGAAAACCTATTGGGCCGCAATGGATGGTATGATCAAGCTCAGAGACACCCGTATCGATATCAGCAAAAAGCTGATACTGGAGGAAATTACGACAGCTACCGGGAATCTGGACTTTGACGGCAGCATTGTGATTCAGGGGAAGGTCGGCAGCGGTGTCAGGATCAAAGCTACAGATGATATTATGATAGAAGGCTCCGTGGGTGCTGCTATGATTGAATGCGGCGGAAGCATAATCTTAAAACAGGGAATGAATTCCGCAGGGAAAGGCTATATACGAGCGGCAGGGGATATTGTCAGCAAGTTCTTTGAATCCACGAAAGTATATGCGGGCGGAAATATTCAGGCCAACAACTGTCTGCACAGTGAGCTCTTCGCCGAGGGTAAGATTGAAGTGATGAATACCATAGTGGGTGGCAAGGTGGAATCTAAGACAGAGATCCAAACCTATGATGCCGGAAACCGTGTGGGAGTTGCAACCAGTCTGGCGATCACCATCGGTGACGAGGCAAAGAGGGAAAGATTCCGTACGGAGGAAGAGATCAAGAAGGTTGCGGGAGAATTAGAAACTCTGAAAAAGTCCTATGAGGATTTTCAAGCCAAGTATGCGCCGGAAATACGTAATACCATGGATATTTTCCTGAAGTTAGAGAATGCGATATTTACCAAGGAAAAGCAGTCTAAGGAATTAGAAGAAAAGATAATGGCGCTGGATGAAGATCTCAAAAAGCTGGATCTTACCCAGATTGTGATCAAGGGAAACGCCTATGAGGGCGTAGCGTTTGCGATGAAAGGGATTGGGTGGAAGCCTGCCAATTTATATAATGTAACGGTAAAGCTCAAGAACAACCGATTGGAGATAATCAATAATTAAGGATGCCATACGGGAAAGGTAGAGATAAAGGGTTATGGGTAATAAAATTTTAATTGTAGATGATATGAAATTCAACCGCCAGATACTGCAGAATATCTTAAAGGATGACTTTGAAATTCTTGAGGCGGAAAACGGAAAAGTGGCGCTTGAAGTTTTGGAGAAGCAGAATAAGGATATCGTTGCAATGCTGCTAGACATTGTCATGCCTGTAATGGATGGCATACAGGTACTGGGGGTCATGGCTGAAAAGGGTTATGTTGAAAGACTGCCTGTGCTGATGGTGACAAGCGAGCAGGACATCCATCTGGTAGAAAAATGTTTTGATTACGGTATTGCAGACTTTATCAAGAAGCCTTTTGAAGGCAAGATGATCAAGAAGCGTGTAAATAGGATTGTAAATCTGTATCTGCAGAAGGGTGAGTATCAGAGTAAGTATGAGCAGCAGTCGGTAGCATTGAAAAACCAGTATAAGCTGCTTCAGGATCAGGCGGAAAAACTGCGGAAAAGTAATGAAAATATGATCTATACGCTGGGAAGCCTGGTGGAATATCGCAACACGGAGTCCGAGAACAGCAATCATATCTTACATGTCCAGGAGCTGACCAGAGTATTGGCGGAGCATTTGATGAAGGCATATCCGGAATACGGACTGACAAAGGATATCATTAAGACCATTGTATCCGCCAGCGCCCTGCATGATGTGGGAAAGATTGCCATTCCCGACAGCATATTGCTAAAGCCCGGAAAATTGACTTCTCAGGAATTTGATTATGTAAAATCCCATACCATACGAGGAGAAGTTATTATAAAAAGTATATCGGAGTTCTGGGCTGAGGAGTATGTGCGCTGTAGTCTGGAAATCTGCAGACACCATCATGAGAGATATGACGGACGCGGTTATCCGGATGGATTAAAAGGGGATGACACTCCTATTTCCGCCCAGTTGGTTTCTTTGGCTGACGTGTATGACGGTCTGACCGGAGAGAGAATTTATAAAGAAGCCTATTCGCTGGAAGAAGCGCATAATATGATCCTGCAAGGCGAATGCGGCGTATTTTCTCCCAAGCTGATGGAATGCTTCCGCAATGCGCGGGCGGAATTGGAAGAGTGTGTGAAGAAAAAGGACGGAGAGACAGCTACGAATGAGAAAGCGAACCCTTAGGGAGAAACTGCGATATGAATTTGATAATATCATGTCCAAGGGCACCATTGCTCTGATAGGACTCTTAGCCGGAATTACGGTAATCGTGGTGGGAATAGCCGGTTTGGTTGCCCTGTTTTCCGGTAAAGAGGGCAGTTATGCAAAACTGACATGGGTCAGCTTGATGCATACGATGGATCCGGGCACTTTGGCAGGAAATGAACTGGACAATCTTGTGTATATCGGTGTGCTGACAGTGATGACCTTATACGGTATTTTCGTTACCAGTATCCTGATCGGTATTATTACCACCGGTTTTGAAGAGAAATTAAAGCAGCTCAGAAAGGGTACTTCCACGGTTATAGAGGAGGGTCATACGGTAATTCTGGGCTTCAACGACAATATTTATACCTTGTTGAACGAGTTGATCGAGGCCAATTCCAACCATAAGAACGGCTGTATCGTAGTGGCAGGTGTTCAGGAAAAGGAAGAGATGGAGGAGGAGATCGCCGCTCATATCAAGGATTTCAAGACCACCCGCGTGATCTGCAGAAGCGGTCCGTTGGCGGCGGCCCACATCCTGGAGCGGTGTGCAGTGGAGAGAAGCCGCTCTGTTATCATCAACCTCTATGATGATGCAGAGACCATTAAAGTGATCTTGTCGCTGACCTCCTTTTTAAAGGGCAGGCAGCTATACCGGGAGGATTTATACATAACCGCCGCCATTGAGGACGAACAGAATGTAGTTGCGGCGCGGATTGCCGGGGAGGGCAGGGCCGAGGTCATCCACGTCAATGACGCGATTTCCAGAATCATTGCGCACACCTGCAGGCAGCCCGGTCTTTCCAATGTGCTGATAGAGTTGTTCGACTATGACGGGGACGAGCTGTATTTTGAAAAGATTCCGGAGTTGTACGGCAAGACCTTAAAAGAACTTTTAAATCTCTTTCCCAAGGCGGTGGTGTTCGGTATCCGTAAGGAGGACGGTCCTCATATGAATCCGCCCATGGATACCCGTCTGGAAGAAGGGGATGAAGTCATTCTCTTAGAGGAGGACGACGGATCCTTTGAATTTGGCTCTGAGGAGATTTTGGTGGAGGAAGAGCTGATCGTAAAAGAATGCAGTATACGTGAGCCCATACCTGAAACGCTGCTGATTTTAGGCTCCAACAGCATGCTGCCCCGCATTCTTGCGGAGTACGACTGCTATGTGGCAAAGAATTCCCACGTCAAAATAGTGGCAGAGAACATGGTGGAGCTTGACGAGGCCGGATACAGAAATATTGTGATCGACCAGATAGAGAGTGAAGGTGTGAATCCCGGACTCTTGGAAAAACTGCTGACAGAGGAAGTGGATGATGTTCTGATCTTAAGCAGCGACGACTTGGAGCCGGAGGCTTCCGACGCACAGACGCTGCTGCAGTTGATCTTCCTGCGGGATATTTCGCAAAAGCAGCATAAAGTCTTTACCATTACCAGTGAGATGAAAAAGAGCAACAACCAGCGGCTGGCAGCCCAGATTCGGGTAGAGGATCTGGTGATCGGTTCCAATATCGTGAACCTGATCATGACGCAGATCGCAGAAAACCGCGAATTACAGGCGCTCTTTGAGGATATTTTGGATGAAGAGGGATCAGAATTGTATATGAAGCCGATCGGGGATTATGTTAAAACCGGCGTGCCGGTCAATTTCTATACTCTGACGGAAAGCGCGTCCCGCAAAGGGCATATCGCAGTGGGCTATAAGCAGGTGCGTGACGGAAAGACCATTATTGTAACCAATCCGCAGAAATCGGAGAGGGTGGTATATGACCCGGAGGACTATCTGATTGTGATTGCGGAAGACTGACAGACATAAAAGGGAGAAGCATGATTCGGGTAACAGTTTGGAATGAAGGAAAGCATGAGCGGGAATGTGAGGATATCCGACGGGTTTATCCGGAGGGTATTCACGGCTGTATTGCAGGTTTTTTAAAAAGGGAGCAGGACTTTACGGTCAGAACGGCTACTTTTTATGAGGAGGAGCACGGACTGAGCGAGGAGGTACTGCAGAATACGGATGTACTGATCATCTGGAGCCATGCCCTGCAAAAGGAATTTTCCGATACGGTAGCGGAGCGGGTAAAGCAGCATGTGCTGGCTGGAATGGGGTTAATAGCGCTGCACTCGGCCCACTACAGTAAAATCCTGCGGGGACTGTTGGGAACCTCCATGACCTTGAAATGGCGTCATGGGGATAGGGAGAGAATCTGGTGCATTGCGCCGACGCATCCCATTGCTGCAGGACTGCCCGAAAGTTTTGAACTTCCCGAGGAAGAGATGTACGGAGAGTATTTTGATATTCCCAAACCGGATGATGTCGTTTTTTTAGGGTGGTTTGCGGGCGGCGAGGTGTTCCGCAGCGGCTGTACCTTTACCCGGGGATTGGGAAAGATATTTTATTTTCAGCCCGGACATGAGACGCATCCTACCTATTATATGGAGCCCATTCAGCGGGTTATCCAAAATGCGGTTCGCTTCTGTGCACCTGCGGAAGGGGCAAGAAGAGAACTTGCTAATAAAGAATGCCCTCCTGCGGAGTTTCCGCCCACGGATTAAGCTCCACAGGAGCGGGAAGCCGGTCATGGGAGCAATGAGTAAAGGGTAATGTGACCGGCAGAGGAGTCATCATTTTGAAAATTTCTGTTTTTTATGACCATATTTTACAGGCGGCAGAGCAATCAGGCAAAGCGATACCAGAACTGTTATGTATGTGCAGGCAGTCGGGAATTGAGGGAGTGGAAATAAGTCTGGACGCACTCAGCGAAAATTCCAAGATACCGGATATGCTGAGAGAGGCGGGACTTACGGTCAGCTGTATCTATGCCTTTTATGATATGGGCAATCGGGATGAGGAAGAAAGAAGTAAACGGCATATTGATATGGCGAATAGGATGGGAGCTGGACGGATTCTTGTAGTACCCGGCTTTTTATCTTCAGGAGAATCGGAGAAACTGCAGGACTGTTGCGAGAGTTATGAGCGTACGGCTGAGTTTATGGAACATAATGCGAGCGTACGGAAAATGACGGCAGGTCTTTGCAGTATTATTATGCGCGCAAACAGGAAGGGTATAGAGGTGACGGTGGAGGATTTTGACGGCAGAACCTCCCCGCTTTCCCGCACGAACGGTGTGCTCTGGTTTCTAAAAAACGTACCCGGACTGAAATTTACCTTAGATATGGGGAATTTTGCCTACAGTGGCGAGAATGTTACAGAAGCTTATGAACTGCTTGGTGATTATGTGGCTCACGTGCACTGTAAGGACAGAGGAGAGGAAGCGAAAGCGCCGGGAGGCAATAACCGTGGCCTGCGCTCCGTAGCGGTGGGAGAGGGTTACCTGCCCATTGGGGAACTGGTAAAGAGGCTGCAGAAGACCGGTTATGACGGTTTTTTTGCGATCGAACATTTTGATGCGCCCGCTCAGGAGGACTGCATTCGACGTTCGGCAATGTTTTTGCAGAATCTGTTGAAGGAGAAAGAGGAAAATGAGTAAATACAAAGATACGGTCAAACGGTATTTTTACTGCTTTATACTGGGACCTTTCTTTATGATCTTAGAGGCCAGCGGCGAGTTTATCCTGCCTTTTATCAATGCCAATATCATTGATAAGGGGGCGGCTGTAGGAGATACCGTTTATATCCTTAGGAATGGCATCTATATGCTTTTTATTGCGATCGGCATGCTGATCACGGGCGTACTGGGAGCGCATTTTGCCATTAAGGGTGCGGCCCATCTGGCAGCAGATGTGCGGCAGAAGGCTTTTGTAAAGATCCAGAAATTTTCTTTTTCCAATATCGATGATTTTTCTACAGGTTCCCTGATTACAAGAATCACCAACGATGTGACCCAGATACAGACTTTTACCCAGTCGTTGCTGCGAGGGGTATTCCGCAGTCCCGTTATGCTGATCGGGGCTCTGGTTATGTCCTTTATTTTGAATTCCGAACTGACGATGATTCTATGTATCGTAGTGCCGCTCTTAGCGTTCATGATCGCTCTGATCATCCGGCTGGCTTCTCCCCGGTACACACTGATGCAGAAAAAACTGGATGGCTTAAATAATACCATTAATGAAACCATTACCAATGAATATGTGATCAAGTCCTTTGTCAGGGAGGAGCATGAAAAGAAAAAGTTTAGGCGTGTGAATGAAGAACTGATTCAAAAAAGCGTATCCGCTTTAAAGATGATGCTCCTGCTGCAGCCCCTTTCCACCTTTGCCATCAGCGTGACGACTCTGGCTGTAGTGTTGATCGCGGGAAAACAGATTATGGTAGGAAATATGGAGATCGGTACGCTGACTGCCTTTATCACCTATCTGTCCCAAATACTGATGGCGTTGGATTTTCTGGCAAATATCTTTTTGCAGGGGACCAGGGCGGCGGCTTCCGACAGGCGTATTTCGGAGGTGTTAAGTGCCGAGATCAAATTAAATGACGAGCATGCGGCCCATCTCGAACAGACGATAGAGAGGGGAGAGATTGCCTTTAAACAGGTATCGTTTCGCTATTTTAAGGAGAATGCAGAACAGGTATTAAAGAATATCAACTTTTCCATTGGCGGAGGGGAACTGGTGGGCATCGTAGGCTCCACCGGCAGCGGAAAGACGACGCTGATTTCCATGATTCCGCGGCTCTATGACGTGGATGAAGGCGCTGTACTGGTGGACGGTACGGACGTGCGGGAACTTTCCCTACATCAACTGCGGGAGAGCATTTCCGTGGTGCTGCAGAAGAATACCCTCTTTTCCGGTACCATTGCGGAAAATCTGCGCTGGGGAAATGAAAACGCGGATTTAGAAGAATTACGCTGGTCCTGCAGAATCGCACAGGCGGATGACTTTATCAGTTCATTTCCCGAAGGCTATGAAACCGAACTGGAGCAGGGCGGTGTTAATCTCTCAGGAGGACAAAGGCAGAGAATCTGTATTGCCAGAGCGCTGTTAAAACGTCCTAAAATTTTGATTCTGGATGATTCCACCAGTGCAGTGGATATGGCTACCGATGCCCGCATCCGTAAAGCGTTTCGAGAGGAACTGACCGGTATGACGAAGCTTGTCATCGCGCAGCGGATCAATTCGGTGAAAGATGCGGATAAGATCATTGTACTGGACAATGGAGAAATTGCAGGTGTGGGAACCCATGAAGAACTGCTTCAGACTTGCGTGCCTTATCAGGAAATCTATTATTCCCAGACGGATAAGGAGGAAGAAGCGGATGAATAGTAAAAGAGCCGAAAGACTACAAAAAAAATATGAAGGAAGCGCCGCTCCTGCCGCCGGGAAGGAAATGAGCATAGGCAGAGGAGGCGGCAGAGATCGAAACATGCAGATGAGCGGCAAACCCAAAGCCATGAAGCAGACGGTGCTCCGACTCATCCGGTATCTGGCTCATGAGAGGAAACTGTTCATAACAGCATTGTTGTGTTCCGTAATTTATACAGTGGCTTCTCTGGCCGTGTCCTACCTGCTGCGTCCCATTATCAATACCTTTATCTATTACGATCCTGAGGAAGCGGATATTTCCATCCGTATGTCGGGGCTTGTGACGGCACTGGCATTTCTGGCATTTGTCTATGCCATGGAAGTAGTCAGCCAGTGGCTGCAGAGCCGCCTCATGCTTACCGTGTCCCAGCGCTCCTTAGGACGGATGCGTAAAGAGCTTTTTGATAAGCTGCAGACGCTGCCCCTTCGGTATTTTGACGACCACGCTACCGGCGATATCATGAGCCGTTTCACCAATGATGTAGATACCATCGGGGAGATGTTAAATACCACTTTGATCAAGATACTCTCCGGTGCCATCACCATTGTGGGCACGATTATCCTAATGCTGTATACCAATCCCATCCTGGGCGGCATTACGCTTGTCATGACCCCTGTGTTAACTTGGGTGAGCAAGATCATTGTCAAAAAGGGACGGGGAGCCTATGCCAGACAGCAGAAAACACTAGGAACTTTAAATGGCTTTGCTCAGGAAACCATTACCGGCCAGAAGGTAGTCAAGGTCTTTAATCATGAAGAGATTGCCATGGACGAATTCGCTTATTTGAATGAGGAACTCTGTGAGGCGCAGATCAAAGCACAGTTTCGGGCCGGTATCATGGGACCCGTTACCCATCAGCTTTGCAACATGACCTATGCGCTGACTGCCTGCGTGGGCGCACTGTTAGTGGTAAAGAGGGGCTTCGACATAGGTGGTCTGACAGTATCCTTAAACTACACCAGAAGATTCAACCGTCCTATCAATGAGATTTCCATGCAGATGAATACGGTATTTGCGGCATTGGCAGGTGCGGAGCGCGTCTTTGAGGTCATGGACAGTGAGCCGGAAAGAGATGAAGAAGAGACCGCAGAGTTAAAGGAAATAAAAGGGCATATTGTACTTGAGAATGTGAGCTTCGGTTATACGCCGGAAGTGACGGTACTGCACGATATTTCTCTCTATGCAAAGCCAGGTCAGAAAATTGCCTTTGTGGGTTCCACGGGAGCGGGTAAGACCACCGTTACCAATCTGCTGTCCCGTTTTTATGACATTAAAGAGGGCAGCATCACCATTGACGGCATACCCATTGAGAAAATCCCCAGAGCTTTTCTGCGCAGCAATATTGCCATGGTGCTGCAGGATACGCACCTGTTTACGGGAACCGTGAGAGATAATATCCGCTACGGCAGACTGGATGCAAGTGACGAGGAGGTGGAAGAAGCGGCAAAGGTGGCTTCCGCTCATTCCTTCATCATGCATTTAAAGAACGGTTATGATACCATGTTGGAGCATGACGGCGCCAATCTTTCCCAAGGACAGCGCCAGCTCTTAAACATAGCCAGGGCTGCAGTTTCTAAGGCGCCCATCCTGATTTTGGATGAAGCTACCAGTTCCGTGGATACCAGAACCGAGCGGCATATTGAGGAGGGTATGGACGCCATTATGAAGGACCGTACAACTTTTGTCATTGCCCACAGACTTTCCACCGTGCGCAAATCCGATGCCATTATGGTCTTGGAAAAGGGCCGCATCATAGAGCGGGGAAGCCATGAGGAACTGCTTGCCCAGGGCGGGCGTTATGCAGATTTGTATCACGAGATTGCGGAGCTGGCTTAGAGAGCTTCTGTTATAAGAAAAAGAAAGGGGAGAGCATATGAGAATCGGAGCGTTGGAAGCCGGCGGCACCAAGATGGTGTGTGCGGTAGGAAACGAGCAGGGAGAAATCTTAAAAAGAGAGGTATTTCCTACGGGAACGCCTAAAGATACCATGCCGTCTATGCTTGCATTTTTTGAACAGGAGAAGATAGAGGCACTGGGAATCGGCTGCTTTGGCCCGATTGACCCGGACAAGGAGAGTAAAACCTACGGCTACATTACTTCCACACCGAAGCTGGCGTGGCAGAATTATAATATTGTGGAGGCCTTTGCAGAGAGGCTGCACTGCCCGATCGGTTTTGATACGGATGTAAACGCTGCGGCCTTAGGAGAGGCGGCATTTGGTATTACCAAGGGCTTAAAGAACAGTATATATATGACGATCGGCACGGGTATCGGGGTAGGCGTATATTCGGAAGGTAAGCTGCTCCACGGCATGATGCATCCGGAAGCAGGACATATTTTGATAAAACACCATCCGGAAGATACCTTTGGGGGATGCTGTCCCTTTCACGGAGACTGTTTAGAAGGACTGGCAGGAGGACCGTCCTTAGAAAAACGTTGGGGGAAGGCAGGAGCCCTGTTATCAGAAGAACCTAAGGTTTGGGAAATAGAGGCTTACTACATTGCGCAGGCCTGTGTCAACTATAGTATGATCTTGTCACCGGAACGGATCGTATTAGGCGGCGGCGTTATGAAGCAGCCGGCTCTTCTGCCACTTATTAGGTCAAAATTTACGGAGCTGATGGCGGATTACGTCAGAACACAGGAGCTTGCGGATATGGATCAGTATATCGTAGGAGCGAGCTTAAACGACAATCAGGGCGTTATGGGATGCATTCAGCTTGCGTTACTGGAATTAGAAAACCGGTAATGCGGAGAGTTGTAAGAAGCGCCTTGTGTTAGAGGATTAAGAGGGGTGAAACGTGTATAAAGGTAACGAAAATAAAAAGCCTTTCATCGCGGGGAAAAATATATTGTGTTTGCTGACAGGACTCTGTGTGGGAGCGCTGGCGGCAGCAGGTGTGTGCACTTGGATAGGCCGAAGTGCAGACGATCAGGCCGGGAGTTTTTCAGCCATCGAGGATAACCGGACATCAGGGAAGGAATCTGAGGCGGAGAACCAAGAGCGGGCAATCACCGGCAGCCAGCTTATCGAGCTTAAAGAGATAGAGTATCCTTCCAGTTTTGTTCCTTTTAGTCGCACGTATAAGAACGGACATCTGGTTCTGTGTACAAAACCGCAGGAGGATGAGGGCGGCTTAGAAGATTCAGGCGTTACACTTCAGTTCTCCGGGTATTGGATCAGGGTGTATGACGGAGATGGAAGTCTGATACAGGAATTATCCTGTGACATAGAGGCCGAAGAATTGATATTCCGCTTTGACGGATTATTGCACTATTATAATTTTTTCGGTGATTTGGAAATTTTTCCGGCAGATGCCGAGGAAACCGGAGCAGACGGCCTTTTGTTTTACTGGGACGACGAAGCGGAACGCTTCTTTGAAGACCCCATCGTGATTCCATGGTATGAAGCGCTGTATGCTGCCCATAATGCTTATCTGGTTAAATCAGTGGACGGAAATGTGGAAACGGAGAGCATCTACCGCTTCAGTGAGGGGACGAAAGAGCCGGTGGAACTCAGGCGCTGGGTACTTGCTTATCCTGCGGAGGAAGGCGAAGCAGGATATCTGCAGATAGAAAACTGTGTGGAGCAGGTGATACTCTACAATGGAAAGGTGGAGATCAATGAGTTAGGAGAGCCGGTAAACAACCGGTATTATCGAAAGCTCTTTATGATGCATTTGGAACCTTTCCACGACTATACACAGCAGGAAGAAATCACAGTATATAACTGGATCTCGGATGGTGAAAAAGAACATTATGAGAGTCTGACATATGCGGACCGGGAGGAATTTCTGACGGAGTTCGGATTTGCAGAGGAAGAGCCTTTCTATGAATACTATGACACGGAACAGGATCTTTTGATGGAGCTCTGGTTCAATGAGCAGACGGGCCGGGGCTGCGGTCTTTTTCACAGGTGCCATTTTAACTATGAGGCACAGGAAATAATATACAGCTATGGTTTTGCCTTTAACCATGTAAAAGAGGCAAAGTGGGAACCGGAGGATACCTATTCTACCCTTTCCTATTATGGAAATGATGCTAAAAGGACCAATGTGTCCGGTTATCAGGAAATTTTTGCATATACGGATGATGGAAAACTCTCTTCTTTTGAAGCCAGAGGCACGATCACCGATTACGGGGAAGGGGGAGAAAGATGGGAAGATTCCCTGCTTTCCATGGATTATTATTATCGGGGCGACGGAACTCTGTTCCTTAAAGAGTACTCTCATCACCATATTTTGTTCGGCAGTGCTTATGAAGGACAGAGCAGTTATTATGACGGGCAGGAAAGGCCGGTCTATAGAAACTGTTATATTACCAGCGGCAGTATAGAGTATTTCTATATCTATGAGAGTGATGAAGAAGAGCCCGCTTACTGTCTGATCTTGGATTGTGGGGGCGGTGTCCATCCTGCTATGATCGTTTATAAATGAAAAATAAGCTGCGCATATGCTGTCTAATGAGACCGGAGCGGCATATGCGCAGTTTTTTAGTTTATACAGTATTTCCTTATAAAGAGTTGGAATTCTTACTTATTAGCCGAGCCGAAATGTACGGAACCCCGTATCCTTCTGAATATCACCAAAATCTCATGCATCACTAGCGGCAGTGCGGATAAAAGCAGGAGCAGCCGCCAGTCTGCAGCGGTAAGAAGGCTGGTGCCGAAAGCTGCGGTAAAGTAAGGAACGGAAGTCACCAAAAGCTGCAGACCGAGACCAATGAAGAAAGCTGCGATCATCAGTTTATTGGAAAGGGGACGCATCCGAAACAGGGAGCAGTCCACATCCCGCATGCCGATGGCATGGAAGAGCTGGGACATTCCCAGAGCGGTAAAGGCGTAGGTCTGGCAGCGGGTCAGCATATCCGGTATTTCCAAAAGGCTCTGGAGATTTCCCAAATTGATAGGAAGCCCGTTATCCAATAAAAGTCTGACAGGTATGATCAGAAAAGCGGTGATGCTGATAAAGCCGATCAGGATACCGTATAGGAGGGTACAGGAGAGGCCGCCGTCGGCAAATAAATGCTCGTTTTTGGAACGGGGCGGCTTCTTCATAAAATGGGAGGTGTCGCTTACATCGGTTCCCAAAGCCAGAGCCGGGAGGGAGTCCGTGATCAGGTTGATCCATAAAATATGGCTGGGCTTTAAAGGAGAACTGAGTCCGGCCAGTATCGTTGCCAGCATGGTGATGATTTCACCGAAGTTAGAGGAAAGCAGGAATAGCACTGCTTTTTTTATGTTGGCGTAAATACTGCGGCCCTGTTCCACCGCTTTTACAATGGTGGAGAAGTTGTCGTCGGTCAATATAATGTCAGAGGCGTTTTTGGCTACATCCGTCCCGGCCATCCCCATGGCAATGCCCACGTCCGCCGACTTTAGGGAGGGCGCGTCATTGACTCCGTCGCCGGTCATGGCGACAATATGACCGGAGCCCTTTAGAGCGTTTACGATTTTCGTCTTGTGCTCCGGAGAAACCTGAGCAAACACCCGTGTCTGAGAGAGGGCCGAGGTCAGCTCCGCTTCAGACATGGCATTTATGGCAGCACCGGTCATGCACTGCGAAAGCTGTTCTGCAATGGTAAGTTCTTTTGCGATAGCGCAGGCGGTATCTACCCGGTCTCCGGTGATCATAACGGTGCGCACGCCCGCATCACGGCAGGCGGCAACGGCTTCTTTAGCTTCCGGACGGATGGGATCCTTCATGCCGGCCAGGCCTAAGAAGGTCAGTTCCTTTTCAGTGGGCTTTTTGTCACCGGTGCGCATGCCCAGAGCCAGAATACGGAGAGCTTTGCCGGACATCGTGGAAATTGCTTGGTAAACCGCTTTTTTATGAGCCGGAGTCAAGGGAAGAACCCGGCCGTCTTTCCAGATGTAGCGGCAGCGGCTTAAGATTTCATCGGGGGAACCCTTGGTATAGGAAATATAGGTACCGCCCTGCCTGTGCAGGGTAGTCATCATTTTTCTCTCGGAATCGAAAGCAATCTCCCCCACACGGGGCAGCCGTCCTTCCAACAGGGGACGGTAGAGATGGAAACGGGCGGACATGTTTAACAAAGCCAGTTCGGTAGGATCTCCGATACTGCCTGCGGCGCATTCTGCTGCATGCAGGGCAGCCGGGGACATCTCCTGTGCCGCCAGAATGGCGTCATTACACAGAGTAAAGCCTTCCAGAAAATAACGGTTTTTCTCACGGCTTAAGGACTCTACGGAGCAGATGCGTCCTTCGGTATAGCATTCCGTAACAGTCATCTTATTCTGAGTCAGAGTGCCTGTTTTATCAGAGCAGATCACGCTGACGCAGCCTAAGGTCTCCACACTGGGCAGCTTCTTTACGATCGTGCCCACTTTTACCATGCGGGAAACGCTCAAGGCTAACACCATGGTAACAATGGCGGGCAGTCCTTCGGGTACTGCGGCCACTGCCAGAGAAATGGCGGTGATAAGCATCTCTAATATGTCCCGCTTTTGCAGCAGGGCAATACCAAAGAGCAGGGCGCAGAGCAGCAGAGAAACAATACTTAAAATTTTTCCTAAATCCCCCAGCCGCTTCTGTAAGGGCGTATTCTCTGAAGGAGCTTCGTTGATCAGGCGGGCAATTTTCCCAATTTCGGTATCCATACCAATGGCGGTGACAACACCTTTGCCCCTGCCGTAAGTCACATTGGTTGACATAAATGCATGATTATCATGCTGGGTATCCTTCTCTACAGGCAGGGATTCGCCGGTCAGAGCGGATTCTTCAATTTTAAGATTGAGGGATTCTGTCAGCAGCAAATCGGCAGGCACCTGACGACCGGCGTCTAACAGGACGGTATCTCCCGGAATCAGATCACTGGCGGGAATCTCCATGGGCTGTCCATCCTGTAAGATGACTGCTCTGGGACTGGACATTTCCTTGAGAGCATCTAAGGCACGCTGGGCTTTCCCTTCCTGAATGACGCCGACAATGGCATTTACCAGAATAACGGCGAGAATGATGGCGGCATCGCTGTATTCCCGAAGCAGCAGGGAAATCGCGGCTGCAATAAAGAGTATAAAAATCAGAGGGTCGTTCAACTGCTCTATAAAGCGTTGAAATGTAGTTTTTCTGCGTCCCTCTTCTAAAATATTTCGGCCCCGTTCCGTCATAGGAAAAGGCTGTATATGTTCCATAAAATATCCCCCTTAAGCGCTGTATTTGGTAAAAATTGGTGCCTGATCAATACCTAATGCAAGATATGCCTGTACCAAATAAAATATACTTGGCTGTTTCCACAATCCCTTGACTGATACAGAGGTATAATGGTACTATTTGAATAAGAGAGGGGTTACCATGAAGAGAGAAAACAGTATTCTATTAGTGTCACCGATAGCAGCTTTAATAGTAAATTTTCTGTTTCTGCAGGATGCAGCCTACAGGGTTCCGTTTGTGAGTCTGGTTCTGCTTTTGGCGGGGGCCTTTGGCATAGGTGTGTACGCGGAGATAAAAAAGATTTCCAAAGAAACGAAGATCATGCTTTTAAAATGCGGCGGACTGGTCCTTGCCACGCTGGGCGTGATACAGGCAATGTGTATCTTCAGGCAGGATTTTTTTAGAAATACGCAGGTGCTGTTTAAGTGGACTTGTATTTTGGCTATGATTCTGGGCTACATCATATTTATGTTTGCCTATACGAATAAGGAAATAACGGAGGATACGGTCTTTCTCATACTTTTGGCAGGTATCTGTATACGGGTCATTTATGTTGTGTTGATGCAGGTACATCTATATCAGAATGATGCAGGTACGATGGCCCCCAATTATGGAGGGCATTTGGGCTATATTTATCATTTTTACTCTAGAGGTACTCTGCCTACAACGGACCCCCGGTGGTTTGATCAGTTTTATCATCCGCCCCTGCACCATATGCTGGCTGCAACATGGCTGAAGGTGAATAATCTCCTCGGGAAGAGCGTGGGAGGTATGGACGAACTGCTTCAGAGCCTGACCCTCTTTTATTCGTGCTGCACGCTGGGATTTTTGAATAAAATAGCTATAAAATTAAATATATCCTGTCGGGGCAGATGTATCGCAATGGGCCTTGCAAGCTTTCTGCCCTTTGGTATCATGATGGCGGGAGCTATAAATAATGACGGATTGGTGCTGTTGTTCGATGTAATGGCGATTTATTTCACGCTGAAATGGTTTGATGAGCCCGTTATGAAAAATATCCTGTGGATAGCGCTTAGCATAGGCTGTGCCATGATGAGCAAGCTCTCCGGAGGGCTGATCGCACCGGCAGTAGCAATAGTCATGTTGATGAAGCTCTGGCAGGAGAGGCGGCATACGAAACAGTATATGAAGCAGTTTCTCTGCTTTGCCTTGGTGGTTTTTCCATTAGGATTGTGGAGCCCTGTTAAGAATCTGATACAATATGGTGTTCCTATTACATATATTCCGCGAATGAGAGAAAATGCAGCACAGTACATAGGGAATTATAGTGTGATGCAGAGACTGTTTGGTACGGGGGGACAGTTTGTGCATCTATATGCGGGCTTTGATAATGTGCAACCGGATATTTCCTATAATATCCCGATTTCTATCGTAAAATTTCTTACATTCGGAGAAGGAACTTATTATTTACAGAACAATGTAGTGAAGCGGTTGGGAACCTGGGTATTCTATATTACGATGGTACTTTTGGCGCTGGCAATAGTCGGAACGGTAATCTGGCTTTTTAAGAGGGAGGCAGAGAAGCACGCAAGGCTGCTGATCTTGTTTTCCGTTCTTGTGATTATGGCAGCCTACTTTAAGTTTTGTTTTGATTATCCGCATGTAGGGTCTATGCATGTACGCCATATCATGCTGCCGGTTTATCTCTGCTTATTGGGACTGGGCGGTTTCTTTTCCGAAGGAGAGCAGCGCAGAGGCTTATCGTTGATCGGCAAAGGATTTCTTGGGCTGGCTCTGATCTATGTGGTGTTATCTACACTTTTGATATTTAATATGCAGGCCACATTTGCAATGTAAGAAGAAAAGGGTGCAAAACGGAGGGAAATATGGGAATAACGTATAAGCAGGCTTGGGAGAAATTGGCAGAGTACGGACAGGAGCATGTTTTACGCTATTATGAAGACTTAAACGAAGAGGAAAAGCAGGCGCTGCTGGCACAAATAGAGAGTATCGATTTTTCTGTGACCGCCTCCTGCGCTCATAAGGAGGAATTGGCTAAGAAGGGGCGTATTTCACCCTTAAAAGCCATGGAGTTGCCTGAAATCACTGAAAACCGTGAGGCTTACCGTAAACTGGGGGAAGAGGCCATCAGAGCGGGAAAAGTGGGAGCTGTTTTGCTTGCGGGCGGAATGGGAACCCGACTCGGTTCCGATGCCCCAAAGGGTGTGTACAATATCGGCCTGACAAAAGAGGTCTATATTTTTGAAAGATTGATTGTCAATCTTTTAGAGGTTGTGCGGGAAACGGATGCATGGATTCATCTTTTTGTGATGACCAGCGATAAAAATCATGAAGCCACCGTCACCTTTTTAACGGAGCGACATTTCTTTGGCTACCGCAGTGAGTATGTGCATTTTTTCCGTCAGGACATGGCACCGGCAGCTGACTATAACGGAAAAGTCTATATGGAGAGTAAGTATAAGATTTCCACTTCTCCAAACGGCAACGGCGGCTGGTATATTTCCATGAAGAGTACGGGAATGTCCGATATCGTTCGGGAAGCGGGAATTGAATGGTTGAATATATTTGCCGTGGACAATGTGCTGCAGCGGATTGCCGATCCGGTATTTGTGGGTGCGGTACTTCATGAAAACTGTGATGTGGGGGCCAAGGTTGTAAGGAAGAATGCCCCGGATGAAAAGGTGGGAGTCATCTGTTTAGAGGATGGGAGACCTTCCATTGTGGAGTATTATGAGCTGACGGAGGAATTGATGAGCGCCCGGGACGAAAAAGGCGATCCTGCCTACAATTTCGGCGTGATACTGAATTATCTTTTCCGGGTATCGGCTTTAGACGGGCTGCTTCGGAAAAAACTTCCCCTTCATATCGTGGAAAAGAAGATTCCCTATATGGATGAGCAGGGAAATTTTGTGAAGCCGAAAGAGCCTAACGGTTATAAATTTGAAAATCTGGTGTTAGACATGATCCATCAGTTAGAGAGCTGCCTGCCGTTTGAGGTAGTACGCGAGAAAGAGTTTGCACCGATTAAAAATCCGACAGGTATTGATTCCGTGGAGAGCGCCAGAGCATTGCTTCTTCAAAACGGTGTGGAATTGTAAATACGCGTTAACCCGTAAACAGGAATCAAGATCTTATATAATTGCGCCGGAGCGTAGAGGGCTTCGGGAAGGAGGAAATATGGCTATTTTAGTAACAGGAGGCGCCGGTTATATTGGCAGCCACACAGTGGTCGAACTGCAGAATGCAGGTTATGAAGTTGTGGTATTGGATAATTTAAGCAATGCCAGCGAGAAGTCCTTACAGCGGGTGGAACAGATTACGGGAAAGCCGGTTACTTTTTATAAGGCCGATATACTGGATAAAGCCGCAATGGAGGATATATTTTCAAAAGAAAGCATCGACTCGGTGATTCATTTTGCAGGTCTTAAGGCAGTTGGAGAATCCGTTCAAAAACCGTGGGAATATTACAACAACAATATTACGGGAACGCTTACCCTGATACAGGTGATGCGGGAACATAATGTGAAGAATATTATTTTCTCATCCTCCGCTACCGTGTACGGCACCCCTAAACAGGTTCCTGTTACGGAAGAAACACCGAAGGGTGAATGTACCAATCCCTACGGCTGGACCAAGTCCATGCTGGAACAGATATTACAGGATATCCAGAAGGCAGATCCGGAATGGAATGTGATCTTGCTGCGTTATTTCAATCCCATAGGCGCTCACAAGAGCGGACTTATCGGAGAAAATCCCAGTGGAATTCCCAATAATCTCATGCCCTATATTACGCAGGTGGCGGTAGGAAAACGGGAGGAACTGGGCGTGTTCGGCAACGACTATCCCACGCCGGACGGTACCTGCATCCGGGATTACGTGCATGTTGTGGATCTGGCAATAGGACATGTAAAGGCCTTAAAGAGAATCGAGGAAAAGGCGGGATTTGGCATTTACAATCTGGGAACGGGAAAAGGTTCCAGTGTGCTTGATATTGTAAACAACTTTCAAGAAGCAACAGGGGTTCCGATTCCTTATAGCATAAAGGAAAGACGTGCGGGAGATATCCCCGAAAACTACGCCAATGCGGAGAAGGCCTACCGGGAGCTTGGCTGGAAGGCGCAGTATGGCATCAAAGAAATGTGTGAGGATTCCTGGAGATGGCAAAGTCAGAATCCTGACGGATATGGGGAATAAAGATTTTTCATAGAATAAAAAACAGCGCAGCCAATGCGCTGTTTTTTCGTATATGGTCAGACATATATGCATTTATGCAACATAGCAGTACATAAAGATGAAGTGGCAGGCGCTGCCGGCCATGCAGAAAATATGAAAAATTTCATGGGAACCGAAAAATTCATGTCTGGAATTGAAAAGGGGCAGCTTTAGGGCATAGATCACGCCGCCCACCGTATAAATAATACCGCCGGTCAAAAGCCAGAGAAAGGCGCCAAGGGGCAGGGAGTAGAGCAGCCGCCTAAAAACAAAGATGCAGACCCAGCCCATGGAGATATAGATAATGGAGGAAAACCATTTCGGACAGGTGATCCAGCATGCTTTGACGATCATACCGAGAATGGCGATGGCCCATACAACGGAGAGCAGGGTGTAGCCCTGGCGGTCTCCGAAAACAATCAGACATACCGGTGTATAGGAACCCGCGATCAGGACAAAAATCATCATGTGGTCTATTTTGCGGAATATGCGCAGGGGTCTGTCGGTAAGGTTGACGGAATGGTAGGTAGTGCTTGCGCCGTAAAGCAGCACCATGCTCAGCATAAAAATTGCCATAGCTATAAAATTTTTACCGCCGGATGTGATACCGGCTTTTACTAACAGCGGTACAGCTGCAAAAATTGCCAGCATCATGCCGATAAAATGAGTAATGGCGCTGCCCGGTTCGCGAATGGTAATCTGCATGGTAGACTCCTCCTTTTCTGAAACAAAACATTTTTATTTTTTAAAATATACATTTCTAAAAGAATTATACACATTTGGAACGTTGTGGTTACAATAAGTAGTTTTAAAAACTATGTATTGCATACATGATAGTACATCATGTGGATAAAAATGTCAATAGCATAATTTGAATTTAGAAGCGAACTATTTGCAAATAACAAAAAAGAGGACCTCAGTCCTCTTCAATAATCTGTAGTTCCATGTAATCAAAATCAATGGATTCTATGAAATTGTCCTGTGTAAAACGGGCCTTGGCGTGTCGTTTAAAATCTGTTATGGTGGCATCCAGCCAGATGGGCTTGCCCAGATCAAACCGATAGCAGATTTCATCCAGCGCGTGGAAGACCTTATGCGTGCGGGTGTCAGTACTTTCATCTTCCACTACGGTATCCTTTAGCATGCGGTTTTCTTTAAAAAGTTTTGCCCATATACGAAACATACGCGCACTCCTTTCATAATTCGAAATTTCCATACCTGTCTTATTATAGCAGAAAAAAGAAAAATGTCACATAAATTCTTAAATAAATGTTAAAATATTGTCCAAAATATACAAAAAGTTTCCAGAGTATGGTATACTATTACAAAGCAACCAGGATGTTGCCCGTGTAAGGAGTTGTTTTAATGGAACATCGTACATATCAAGATAATGGGGTGGAGAGCTGGACAGAAGTAAATCTCACTTATACTGCGGCTTTAAAGCAGGTGCAGACCAAGATGGAGATTTTAAATGATGAATTTCAGCATGTGCACAGATATAATCCCATAGAGCATATAAAAGCCCGTATCAAGACACCGGAGAGCATTGTGAAAAAACTGAGAAGACACGGTTATGAGTCCACGATCGAAAACATGATACAGCATGTCAACGATATCGCGGGGATTCGCGTCATCTGCTCTTTTACTTCTGATATTTATCGGATTGCGGATATGGTCAGGGAGCAGAAAGATCTCAAAATCCTCTCCGTCAAGGATTATATTACCTATCCGAAAGCCAGTGGCTATAAGAGCTATCATATGCTGGTTTCGGTGCCGGTATATTTATCGGACAGAATAGTGGATACTAAGGTGGAAATTCAAATTCGTACTGTTGCTATGGACTTTTGGGCGAGTCTGGAGCATAAAATGCATTATAAATTTGAGGGGGCTGCTCCGGAACATATCAAAGATGAATTGATTGCATGCGCCAAGCTGGTAGCGGATTTAGATGCCAGAATGCTGTCTTTGAATGAAGAGATTCTGGGGATGAGCGATACCGAGGCAGCAGAAATATAAAAATGTCCCCCATGGGCAGTGATATGCCAATGGGGGCAGTTTATGTGAAGAGCCACAAAGTCTGTGTAAAAGGGAATAAAATGAGGAGTGCCCCGATACATCTCTGCACCGGGGCTATTATGAAAAAATTTATCTATGCATATTAATGATATAATATCGTTTATTGGAACAATAAGTTGTGTACTTGTTTCTATGAACTTAGTATACCAAGGTTTTGTGAATAAACTATGAACAACATGTAAATAAAAGGTAAAATTTACAAAAAAGCTTTATGATTAGGAAAGAATATATGCATAATGCACAAAATTATAATACAAGAATATATTTGCAGGGTCAATTTTTGTTCTATATTGTATTTTTAAAGAAAAAATGATAAAATGGTTTATAATATAAAAAAGTGCTAAAAACAATAGTTTGGAGGAAGAGTAATGGATACATTTATGGACAAACTGGCACAGAGGTTGAATGCACAGGAAATTATCAAGGCTAATGTCGCTGCGGATAATCAGCATACCGAAACCGTTGCGCAGCCTGTTCGCGGGCAGAATGCCGAATATGATATGGTAATACAGAAACTGAAGGAAACAGCGGAACAGTATGCACAGGGGGCTTCCTCTTTAAAGGAAAGCACGACCAAGGCTGAACAGACTATCGTAAAAACCCAGGAACTGATGGAAGCCGGAATTGGAGGCATCGCTGAGAATGCGGTAAGGACGTCGGAAAGCTTAAATAAGCTGGAGACAGTTGTAGCCAGAGCAGAGAACAGCTTGGGTAAATTGGAAGAGGCGGCTTTCAGTGCAAAAACGGCAGCAGTGGATACCGCGAAAGAAGAGGGCTTCAGTAAGTCAGAAGAGAATGCCATCAGAGTAGAGGAAAACCTCATCAAAATCACGGATAATGCCATGAAAACGGAGCAGGTACTGAGCCGTATGGTGGAAAATGCCGTTAAGACGGAGGATACGCTGGGCCGTATAGAAGGTGGCTTTACCAAAACAGAGCAGGCATTAAGCCGTATGGATAATGCATCCGAAAGAGCTGAGCAGACATTGGGCCGTATAGGGGAAAATGCCGTTAAGACGGAGGATGTGCTGGGCCGTATGGAGGAAAATACCACCAGGACACAGCAGGTTTTGGGCAAACTGGTAGACAATGCCACCAAAGCGGAAGAGAATATGCTGAAGGTGGAAGAAGTTCTGGCTGCAGGAATTGCTAAGATCGAACAGATGCAGGTACAGGGCGGTTCTCAAAACACGGAGGAGCTGCAGACCTTGCTGGCCGAATTGAAGAAGGTACAGGAGGAGCAGTTTGAACAGCTTTCCGATCATGTACACAAAGAAAATGTGAAGGTATACCGCAATGTGCAGGCTGCGGTAGTAGAGGAGAACGGCAAGCAGAATGATACGACGGCCAAGACTCTTTCTTCCGTTACCGGTAAAGTGGGTGCGGTATTGGGCGTTTCCGTTGTAGCCCTGTTGGCATCGATTGCGGGACTGGTATTCCAGATACTGGTTTATCTGCATATTATTTGATATTATCGCGTCACTATAAAGCAGACAGGAGGCCCCGATGAGGGCCTTTTCCTGTTAGAATGAGAGGAAATATGGAAAAGCAGCTATGGAAGCCGGGAAATATGCTCTACCCGCTGCCGGCGGTGTTGGTGAGCGTGGCAGGGACTGATGGGGAGAAGAATATTCTGACTGTAGCCTGGACAGGCACTGTATGCAGCGATCCGCCCATGGTATCCATCTCCGTGCGGCCGGAGCGATATTCTTATAAAATGTTAAAGGAAACGGGAGAATTCGTGATCAACCTGACGACGGAAGAGCTGGTTTTTGCCACAGACTACTGTGGCGTAAAGAGCGGACGGGATGTGGACAAATTTAAGGAAATGAAACTGACGCCGCTGCCGGCAAAAGAAGTGAATGCGCCGTTGATCGCGGAGAGCCCGGTCAATATAGAGTGCCGCGTAACGGAGGTCAGGCCGCTTGGAAGCCATGATATGTTTCTGGCAAAGGTAGAGGCGGTTCATGTACAGGAACATTATATGGATGAAAATCAAAAGTTTCATTTAGAGGAGGCACATCCCATTGTCTATTCCCATGGGGCTTATTTTTCCATGGGGCGTCAGTTAGGAACTTTCGGATATAGCGTAAGGAAGAAACGCAAGTCATGATATGCTCATAGGGTCTTTTTCTCCTCGGACTCGGCCGTGGGCAGCAGGCTTCCTCTGACAATGGAGGAGGAACCGTATCTGGTACGGATGGAATCCAAGGCCGCATCCAGTTTTTTCTGCTTTTCTTCCTGAGCCGGATTGGAAGTCCTATCAAAAAGAGATAGCTGTACAGGTTCGTCAGCCTCGGTCAGGTGGGAGGCACGGACTCCTAAAAGTCGAATTGGACAGTGGCTCCAGATAGCGTCAAACAGGGAAAGCGCTGTCTGGTAAATGATCTCCGTAGAGGAAGTGGGAGTCTGCAGGGTGGTCTGATGGGAAACCGTTTGAAAAGTATTGTATTTGATCTCCACACAGACAAGACCTGCGGATTCTTTGTGAGCGCGGAGACTTTTGCCCACGGATTCGGACAGGGACAGCAGGGTCTTAGCCGCTTCGGCGCGTTCCGTCACGTCATGGCTTAAGGTGGTGGAGTTCCCCACGCCTTTTCGCTTGACCGGCTCTGATATGACCATGGAATCGTCTATGCCGTTTGCGTAATTCCACAACAGTATCCCATGGCTCTTTAAATGGGAGGCTAGAATGCGGGGATCCGTCTTTGCCAGTTCACCGATGGTTAGGATCTCCAGTTTACGCAGCGTTTCCGTACTTGAGCGGCCGCACATAAAGAGGGAAGATATGGGGAGCGGCCAGAGCTTTGCGGCAATTTCCCGGGCATAGAGGGTGTGAACCAGATTGGGCTTTTTAAAATCAGAAGCCATTTTCGCCAGTACCTTTTTATCGGAAATACCAATGTTGACGGTAAAACCAAAACGGCGGTAAATTTCATCTTTGATGGATATTGCGGCTTCTATCGGGGAAGAATACAGATGTGCTACTGAAGTAAAGTCCATATAGCATTCATCGATACTGGCCTGTTCGATATCGGGACAGATATCTGATAAAAAGTCCATGAGAGCCTTACTTCTTTTGATGTACATGGCGTGGTCCGGAGGGGCCATTGTCAGATGCGGGCATTTTTTTAAGGCATTTACCACAGGTTCGCCGGTTACAATACCATAGGTTTTGGCGGGAAGGGATTTTGCCAGAACAACACCGTGACGCCGTTCGATATCGCCGCCTATAATGGAAGGAATCAGACGCAGATCCACGGTATCTCCCTGAGAGAGCTTTTCCAGTGCGGTCCAGCTTAAATATGCGGAATTTACATCGATATGAAAGATGATCGGTTCCATGCACAGTCCTCCTCTCCCGGTATATGCCGTATCTATTATACCGCAGGGATGAATGCCTTTACAACTTTAAAAAATACTGATAAAATGTTGCATATACAGTTATTATTTTTACAGTAGGAAAATAGTGTGAAAAATAAATTTTTCGCATTTTATAGAAAGACATGGATACTATATGTTGAAAAAAATTACCAAGCATTATAAAAGATTAAGATATACATATATGAAGATTGCAGGGGGCATACTTTTTGTAGCAGCTCTCTTTTTTCCGGCCTATGTAAAGTGGGAGGAACCTACAGAGAATCTCTTTACCGTTTATTTGAACGGGGAAAATATAGGCGTTGTGGGAGAAACCTCCCGGGCGGAGGCACTTTTACAGGAAGTCAGGAAGGAACTGGTGCAGGATACCGACGAGCTGGTCCTGATCGATGTGGATATGAATCTGGAGGGACAGGCAGTACTCTGGGGCAGGATTGATGAGGAAGAATTGCTCAAGGAGAGGATGCTGCAGATTCTACAGGATAATATAAAGGAAACCATGCAGCGTTCCTATGTGATGAAGGTCAACAACTACATGGTCAATTTAGGAAGCCGTGAAGAAGTGGAACAACTTCTTCAGGCAGCAGTGGACAAGTATGATAATGAGGATAAATATCAGGTGGAATTGGTGCATGCCGAAGGCAGGGAATTTAACGTGCTGACGGTGCGGATTCAGGATACTCAGGCAGAGGAAGAAGTGGAAGCATTAGAAGCCAATGCCATGCCATCCATGACCGGAGGCATTGACGGTGTATTTGTAGAAGCCTTTGCGGATGCGGAGCCCATTTTTGAGAAAGATTTTGAAGACTACGAACAGGGGCTTATGAGCATGAATTTTGCCGAAGAGGTAGAGATTGTGGAGGCCTATCTGGATGAGAGTCAGCTGACATCCTTAGAGCAGGCCATGGAAGAGGTGATCAAGGAACAGGAGGTCAACTCTGTTTATGAGGTGGTTTCCGGCGATACTCTCTCCGGTATTGCCATCAAGGTAGATATTCCCATGGATCGGTTGGTGGAAATGAACGACAGCCTGGAAACAATCAACTCTACCATCCGTGTGGGTCAGGAACTGATCATTACCATACCTGAACCGGAACTGTCGGTGGACAGGCAGGAACAGCTGTATTTACAAGAGAGTTACGAGGCTGATGTTATCTATATAGATAATGATAACTGGTTTACTTATGAGACGAAAACACTTCAGGAACCCTCTGCGGGATTCAGAAGAGTCATCGCCGTTGTTTCCTATCGCAACGATCAGGAAGTGGGACGGGAAATCATCAAAGAAGAGATAGTCATGGAGGCAGTGCCTAAGATCGTAGAACGGGGTACCAAGATTCCACCCACCTATATCAGACCTGTTTCGGGCGGCCGCCAGACCTCCGGTTTCGGACGTAGAAAAGCGCCCACAGCAGGCGCCAGCACCTACCATAAGGGCGTGGACTGGGCAGTACCGACCGGTACTGCGGTTGTGGCGTCCTGCGGCGGTACGGTCATCAAAGCAGGATGGGGAAGCGGTTACGGCTACGTGGTCTATATCCGGCATGAGGACGGACGTGAGACCCGCTATGCACATTTGAGCAGGATATTGGTATCCACAGGGCAGAGAGTCTCCCAAGGACAAAAGATTGCCTTGAGCGGCAGCACGGGCGTTTCCACAGGACCTCATCTGCATTTTGAGATGCTGATCAACAATACGCAGGTGAATCCGCTGAACTACCTGAACAACTAAAAAGAACCGAACAGGCATTCGTATTTACAAATTGTCTGTAACGGTATATAATGGTAAAAATGTTGTAATTGAGAAGTGTTTTGGGTGTAATTAAATTGAGAAGGGGTTAAATATAAAAATGAGCATGGATCCACAGGCCCATGCATAGAGGGATAGAAAATGGAACAATACGCAATCAAAGGCGGAAATCCATTGGTCGGGGAAGTGGAAATAGGAGGTGCTAAGAATGCGGCGCTTCCTATTATTGCGGCTTCCATCATGACGGATGAAACGGTACAGGTGGATAATATGCCCGATGTGAGGGATACCAATGTACTTTTGGATGCAATGCAGGATATCGGTGTTTTGATAAACCGTAAAGACAGACACAGCGTTTCCATTAATGCCTCCCAGGTTCACAATTTTGTGGTGGACGGGGACAGTATTCGTAAGATTCGGGCTTCTTACTATTTTATAGGTGCATTGTTGGCTAAGTACAAAAGTGCGGAGGTGGCGCTGCCCGGTGGCTGTGATATCGGCTGTCGTGCCATAGATCAGCATATTAAGGGCTTCCGCGCATTGGGAGCAGACGTTAAAATTGAATATGGATTAATCAAGGCGCATGCAGAGCGCTTAAAAGGCAGTCATATATATATGGACGTGGTTTCCGTAGGCGCTACCATTAATATCATGATGGTTGCGGCATTGGCGGAAGGCACTACAATTATCGAGAACGCGGCCAAAGAGCCCCATGTGGTAGATTTGGCTAACTTTTTAAACAGTATGGGCGCCAATATCAAGGGCGCCGGAACGGATGTGATCCGTATCAGGGGTGTGCACAGTCTTCACGGCACGGAATATGCAATCATTCCAGACCAGATCGAAGCCGGTACCTTTATGTTTGCCGCTGCTATTACCAAGGGTGATATTACGGTGAAAAATGTGATTCCCAAGCATTTGGAATCCATTACCGCCAAGCTTTTGGAAATCGGCTGTGAGATTGAAGAATCCGACGACGCGGTGCGTGTGGTAGCAGCCAAGCCGCTTCGGCACACACAGGTGAAGACCCTGCCATATCCGGGATTTCCGACGGATATGCAGCCTCAGATTACGGTGGCATTGGCATTGTCCAACGGCACCAGCATTGTAACGGAAAGTATTTTTGAGAATCGCTTTAAATATGTGGATGAACTGATCCGAATGGGCGCCAGTATCAAGGTGGAGGGGAATACAGCCATTGTAAACGGCATAGGCCAGTACACCGGAGCCAGTATTAATGCACCGGATCTTCGGGCGGGTGCGGCGCTTGTATTAGCGGCTCTAGCTGCTGAGGGTTATTCCTGCATTGAGGATATCCACTATATCCAGCGTGGTTATGAGGATTTTCACTTAAAGCTGCAGATGCTGGGGGCACAGATAGAAAAAGTGGATTCCAGTAAGGAATTACAAAAATTTAAGTTGAAAATTGGATAGGAATGTGAAATAATATTATTATAATATCTCTTATTCAGAGTGGTGGAGGTACATAGGACCTAAGAAGCCACGGCAACCCCGCAGACTGCGGAAGGTGCCTGCCTGAGCGAGAATTCTGCATTTTGCAGTTCGAACAATAAGAGGATTTGATTACTTTGGTACCGGGTCCGCTTATTCATAAGCGGACTTTTTGTTTACAGAAAGAGAGGAAAACATGAAAAAAGAAAAACTGTTATTTACATCAGAATCTGTTACGGAAGGCCATCCCGACAAAATGTGCGATGCGGTATCCGATGCCATTCTGGATGCCTTGATGGAGCAGGATCCCATGAGCCGTGTGGCATGTGAGACCGCAAGTTGTACCGGCTTTGTGTTGGTAACGGGTGAAATTACTACCAAGGCCCACATCGATTTTCAGAAAATTGTAAGGGATACGGTGAAGGAAATTGGTTATGACAGTTCAGAAGTAGGCTTCGACGGCAACACCTGTGCGGTGATGGTAGCGATTGACGAACAGTCTTCCGATATTGCCATGGGCGTGGATAAAGCGCTGGAAGCAAAGCAGAATACGGAAGCTGCTATGTCCGAGGAGGAATTGGAGGCCATCGGTGCAGGCGATCAGGGTATGATGTTCGGTTATGCCACCAATGAAACCGAGGAATATATGCCCTATCCCATCGCACTGGCGCATAAGCTGGTCAAACAGCTCACCAAGGTACGTAAGGACGGAACGCTCCCCTATCTGCGGCCCGACGGCAAGAGTCAGGTGTCCGTACAGTATGACGAAGCGGGAAAACCCATTCGTCTGGAGGCGGTAGTACTCTCCACGCAGCATGATGCGGATGTGACACAGGAGCAGATTCATGAGGATATACGGAAGTATGTGTTTGAACCGGTGCTTCCGGTGGAGCTTTTGGATGCGGATACCAAGTACTTTATTAATCCTACCGGCCGTTTTGTGATCGGAGGTCCTCACGGAGACGCGGGATTGACGGGACGTAAGATCATTGTGGATACATACGGCGGATACGCACGCCACGGCGGCGGTGCCTTCTCCGGCAAGGACTGTACTAAGGTGGACCGTTCCGCAGCCTATGCGGCCCGTTATGTGGCCAAGAACATAGTGGCAGCGGGACTGGCTGAGAAATGCGAAATTCAGCTCTCCTATGCAATCGGTGTAGCCCAGCCCACTTCCGTGCGCGTGGATACTTTCGGTACGGGTAAGCTTTCCGAGTTGGAATTGGTGGGTATCATCAGAGAGAATTTCGATCTGCGTCCGGCAGGCATTATCAAAATGCTGGATCTGCGCCGCCCCATCTACAAGCAGACCGCAGCTTACGGACATTTCGGACGAAATGATCTTGACCTGCCTTGGGAGAAGTTAGACAAGGTGGAACTTTTGAAAAAATATCTGTAAGAAAAGTTTTAAGTGACATAGGAAAGAGGGTGTCCCTAAAGTTGTAAAATGACTTAGGGGACACCCTCTTTAGGTTATGGGGTCAATTTATTTTGATTCATAGAAATAAATACCCAGCGTGCCGGGGCCGCAGTGACTGGAAATAACACTGCCCGCACGGGTCACATATATCCGATGAAAGTGATGCAGTTCTGCAAGATAGGCCCAGACATCGTCGATAACTTCCTGAGAACAACCGGAATGACTGATGAACACGCATGTTTCATCCGCCGACAAAAGCTGATATTTTAAATCTTCCACATATCTGAAAATGGCAAATTTCGCGCTGCCTCTATATTTTCTGTCCAAGTCCATCACACCGTTTTTTATAACGATCCGGGGTTTCACTTTGAGGGTATTTGCTAACAGGGCGGCAGCCGCACTGCATCGTCCGCCCCTGGACAAATAAGTCAGGGTATCCACCAAAAAGCTGGCGTTTACTTTCTCCCTGCGTTTGTTGACAAGTTCTACGATCTCGTCCGCATTTTTTCCCTCTTCTGCCAGTTTGACCGCATAAAGGATCTGAAGGTTGATACCTGCGGAAACACTCAGGGTATCTATCACGCGAATATTTGCATAACGGGAGTCTCCGGTGGTTTCAGACAGCGTACGGATAACGTTGCAGGTAGTGCTCATCTGGGAAGAAATACCGAAGAAAATAATGTCCCTTCCCGCTTCCACAAAGGGCTGCAGGATATCCACCGCTTTGTCAGGGGTGACTGCGTCTGTTTTAGGTGTTGTTTTATTGGCGTCAGACCATTTATAAATAGCTTCAGGGGTGATATCCAGTCCGTCGCTGTAGACATTTTCACCCATAATGATAGACAGGGGGAGAATACTGATGTCATATTTGCTTATCAGATTGGATGAGAGATTGCAGGTGGAATCTGTAACAAGTTTGATTTTACCCATAGGCTGTCCTTTCTGGGCCTCAGGAGCACCCTTTCTCCGCAGAATTACTTTCTAATTTCAGTGTAACAGATAATGAAAAATTGGGCAAGCCGAAAAAAGAGTATACGAAAAGCATTTGGAACGCTATAATGATAGCAAAAGAACGAGGCTTTTCGGAAAGGGAGGAAGAAGCATGGTCAGAGAAGAAGACGGCAGGCTGATAATACAGGAAGGCGTATCCAGAGTAGTGATAGAATGCTGGGGGGAGGATTCCCTGCGGGTACGGATGAGCGCGGAGCCTAAGATGGATCAAAATGACTGGGCGCTCTGCGAACCGGTAAAAGCCTGCACACCGGTCATCACTTTTGAAGAGGTGGACATCACTGATCCCTGGTATCGGGGCGAGGAGTGGGCAAAGTATCACCAAAAGGGAGTGGTAGCAAGTTTAAAAAACGGAAAGATAACGGCGAGAGTAAATCCGGAGGGATGGATCAGCTTTTTGAATGAGAGAGGAGATATTCTGACGGAGGAGTATTGGCGCAACAGAGACCGTATCAACCGTTACAGTGTTCCCCTGCGGGTGGTGGCAAGGGAATTAAAGCCTGTTCCCGGAAGTGACGACTATGAGCTGACGGCAAGATTTGAAGCCTATGATGATGAGAAAATTTTCGGCATGGGACAGTATCAGGAAAAGCACCTGAACAAGAAAGGCGCTCTCTTGGAACTGGCACACCGGAATTCTCAGGCCAGCGTCCCTTTCTTTGTGTCAAACAGGGGCTACGGCTTTTTCTGGAACAATCCGGCCATCGGTACGGCCAATTTCGGGATGAACAAGACCGAGTGGTATGCAAAGAGAACTAAGAAATTAGACTATTTTATAACAGCGGGAGACACGCCTGCGGATATTGAGAAAAACTACAGCGCAGCTGTAGGCAGAACGCCCATGATGCCGGAGTTCGGTATGGGTTATTGGCAGTGTAAACTGCGTTACCGCACCCAGGAAGAACTTTTGTCCGTAGCCAGAGAGCATAAAAGAAGGGGACTTCCCATGGATGCCATTGTAGTGGATTTCTTTCACTGGACGATGCAGGGAGACTTTAAGTTTGAACCCAGGGACTGGCCTGATCCGGAAGGTATGGTAAAAGAACTTAAGGAGCTTGGTATCGAAACCGTGGTATCGGTATGGCCTACCATTGACGAGAGAAGTGAGAATTTCGGTGAGATGAGCAGCAGAGGCTATCTGGTCCGGGCGGACCGAGGAAATGCCAACCATATGACCTGGATGGGCAATACTGTGTTTTACGATGCCACCCATCCCGGGGCACAGGCTTTTGTCTGGGAGAGATGTAAAGAAAACTATTATGATAAAGGGATTAGGATATTCTGGCTGGATGAGGCGGAACCGGAGTACGGTCCCTATGATTTTGACAATTACCGCTATTATGCGGGACCAGCCCTGCAATGCAGTAATATATATCCTCTCATGTATGCCAAGGGTTTCTATGAGGGGCTAAAATCCTGTGGGGAAAAAGAAGTGATGTCCCTGGTGCGCTGTGCCTGGGCCGGAAGCCAGAAATACGGTGTACTGACTTGGTCCGGCGATATCCACTCTTCTTTCCGTGCGATGAGGGAACAGCTTCAGGCAGGACTGAACATGGGGATGGCCGGTATTCCATGGTGGACCTCGGATATAGGAGGCTTTGTAGGGGGAGATATTTCTGACCCATATTTTAAGGAACTGTTGGTAAGATGGTTTGCGTGGGGCGCTTTCTGCCCGGTATTTCGCATGCACGGGGAACGTTCGCCCTGGTATGAGAGAGAACAGGAATTTATCAACAATGTGCGCCAGCTGACTTCAGGGCAGGACAATGAAGTGTGGAGCTTCGGGGAAGAAAACTATGAAATACTGAAGAAATATCTGTTTATCAGGGAGAGACTGCGCCCCTATATCAGGGAGTGCATGAGAAAGTCAAGTGAGACGGGAGCGCCCATCATGCGTCCCATGTTTTTTGATTTCCCTGAGGATGCAGTGTGCTGGGAGACAGAGGATCAGTATATGTTTGGGGAGGATATCTTAGTGGCGCCCGTTATGGAGATGGGGCAAAGAGAAAGGAGCCTCTATCTGCCCGAGGGACTTTCCTGGGTGGAAGCCCATACAGGCAGGGTGTACGCGGGCGGTCAGCGTATCACCGTAGAAGCTCCTTTGGACGTACTTCCCATATTTGTCAGGGAAGGAAAAAATATTCAGATATATGACTGACAAAAGAATGGTGCCGGCAATTATGCCGGCACCATTGCTTATTTTATTTAAGTATCAGAACCCAAGAGTCCATCCAGCGGAGGTACTGACTTACAAAGTTCAGACTCACTGTCTGGCCGGAGAGAACCGGATAGAACAGAAGGAACAGCCCTATGGTGCCGGCACTGTACAGCCCCAGTGTCAGGTAGAATTTCTTCTGGGACATCCGGTTTTTTAATTTATAGGCAGCGTACATGATCATCAGTACAACGAAAGGTACGCTGGGGAAGTAATGGTATATAAAGGTCAGTCTGGATACCAGGCACCAAGGCAGATACTGAGCCAGATAGCTGATGCACAACCAAGCGGCCGTTCTGTCCTTATGTTTTATGATCAAGTAGAGCATATAGCAGAAGGCCGGAATACCCACCCACCACACTAAGGGGTTGCCGAACGCACTGATACCCTGGCGCAGTTCTAAATCCACGGTGCCAGAGTAATAGAAGATCGGTTTTATCATGGTGGGCCACTGGTACCAGGGAGAGCCATAGTAATGCTCTGCCTGAAGTCCCGAATGATAGTTGAACATATGCTGCTGGCTGTTCCACATTCTGGTAAAGAGGCCCTGATCGCCGCTGACAACGGGCAGATAGGACAATAAGTAGATGATAAAAGGTATCAGTACAAAGAAGACGATACAAAACAGTATGGTTTTCTTTGTATAAGGGGCAAATCTGTAAATGACTTCACTGTGAGAAATGCCGTTGCTGGAGGCGTTGGGCGCTGCTTCAGCATAGCGGTATTCCCGATAACGGCGATACAGAGTGGAGAAAAAGAGCACCGCGAGACCAACCGCCGCATAGACGCCGGTCCACTTGCTGGCAATGCCCAGTCCCATAAAGATGCCGCAGGCCCCCAAAGGAAGCAGGGTCTTATGCAGCGGCGTGTCATAAAAGCTCATCCGGCAGTATTGATACATAAAGTAGTACATTAACAGGATGAAAAAGGTAACATAGACGTCAATGGTGGCGATTCTGGTCTGAGCAAAGTGCATGAAATCAAAAGCAAAAAGCAGACAGGCAAAGCCGCCCAGTATCCGGCTGCGTGTTAAATTCCGGCCGATCAGATAGATGATTGGCAGCATCAGAATACCAAACAGGGTACCCATAATACGCCACCCGAAAGGCGTCATGCCAAAGAGCATAATGCCAAAGGACATAATGATCTTTCCCAGGGGAGGATGGGTATTTTCATAGGGAGTCAGCCCATGGATATATTCGTACGCCGTTCTGGCATGGTAAATCTCATCAAAATAGGTGCCGTTTCTGAAACTAAGGTCGGGGGAAAACATATCCGCTTCATCAAAAAGCAATGTGTAATCCGGTGCATTCACAGGCATAAATACGGTACCCGTGGAATCTGTGAGAGCCAGTTCCATCACGGAGGCAGTATCACTGCTGCAGGTCAGCCGAATATAACGGGAGCCTGCGGGCAGCTCGGTATAGGCCCATTTGAATACATCCGACATAGTGAAACTTTCATAGCCGGAGGCAGTAGTCCAGTCCGCATCCGGTGCATTCTTATATTCCAAGTTGAATTCTCTGTTGTGATAGCAGCCCAGATACCAGTAAAGTCTGGTAGGCACTTCACTTTCTTCCATTTCCAATACAATGGAGTCGCCTTTGTTCATAATATATTCCGTCTGAGGTGCATAGCGGTTGCCTAAATCCCGCAGGGCAAAGAAAGAGTAACCCAATGTGATGACGAGGATGATCAGGATATCCATTAAAATAAAGGACATCTTTTTTGCAGAAGGCTGCGGAGCATAGGATATACCCGATTTGGAGGCCTGGACAGAGTCCTTCTGCCACAGGGAATAAAAATCAAATTTGGGTATGGGGAATTGTGCGGAAGGCTTGATGAGCAGCCGGTAAAAAAGCCGGTAGAAATAGCAGCCCGCAATCAGCAGCGCTCCGGAAAAGAACACGATAACAACGGCTCTCCTGTTGTAGTTCTGGTAATCGTATATGAACAGGGAGTAGCCCAGATTATACAGGTGCAGCAGGGAGAAGCCGATATAGCATACATACAGTTCTCTGAAGGGCTGCTCTAAATATGCGAACAGTAACAGCAGGACCGCGGGGTAGAGATAGCGTTCGTGTACGCCCGTGGAAAATAAAAACATGGAAATTGTTAAAAAGGCACCTGTCAGGAAATAACGTCCCCGGATGCCGGATAGTTTGAAAAACATAAAAACAGCCGCTGCCGCGATCAGCAGAGAGATTAAGAGGCCCAGCTGTCTGATAGACAAAAGAAGAGGAACAGTATCCTGGGAGATCCAGTTCTGTCCAAGAAGTCCCCACAGATTAAAGGCGTTGACCGCTGCGAAGTTCTGAGAAAACAACTGACTCTTGTAGCGGGAGAACACCTGATTCAAATCCAATGGAATGCTGGCTAGGAGCACGCAGGAAACGGTGCAGAGCGCCACGCTCAGATGATAGCCCAGCTTTCGGATGGAAAAATCATGCAGCACCACCTGATCCAACAGACCGATCAGTAAGAGGGGCAAAAACCAGATCATCAGCGGTGAAAAGAAAAATCCCAAGCCAAATATGGCAGTTGCCTGCGCCAGCTTTTTCTCCGTCAGAAAGAGGCACATAGCGGCAGCCGCCAAAGTATAGATGGCATCCATCTGCCCCCAGACAGAGGAATTTAACAAAATAACAGGGTTGAACAAGTACAGAGCCGAAAACAGGAGTGCGCGGCTTTCACCGGTCACCTTGAGACAGGCCTTGTAAAGCAGGTATCCGGCTGCAAGATCGCACAGGATGGCCGGGAGCTTCAGCAAAAGCAGAAAAATACCGGAAAGGTAAGGGATGCCTGTCACGGTGTAGATGCAGCCTAAAATCCAGAGGATATATGTGATGCCGGGTGAAAAGGATTCAGCCACGGTAGAAGCGTAAAATTCGGATAGTTTGTTGTCAAAAGCCAGATAGGTCATATCAGCAAAGTAATACGTATCTTCTGAAAGCGGCTGATAAAAAATCGCAAACAGACAGCGTATCAGAAATCCGCCAAACAATACTGCAAAAACCACGTCCCTGCGGCAGACTGTGCCGGAAATACTGCGCAGTCGGTGTATGCCGTACAAGAGTCCCAGCACGGTTATGGCCGCAAATAAATGAATAATGAACATAAAATACCCCTCCTTATTCCCTGTTTTCCGTCACCGGACAGAGGAATTATAAAAATAATACCACGAAAGAGAAAAAAAGGCCATTTTTTCTTACAAATTTTTTCAATAAAAAATAAAGAAAAAAGATTGCCCTTGCAGAAAAATAAATGTATAATAATAGTAAGTAAAAAGGAAAGTGGTGCAATGAAGGGAAATTTACAGAAAGTAATACGCATACTGGTATCCATATGTCTGACCGGCCTGGTTGTTTTCTGTGGCTATCGAATGGTGGATGCGATCGTTTCCGAGAAGAAAGCGGCGGAATCCTATGCAGAGCTTTTGGAACTGGTAGGAGGAAGGGTTAAGGAAGAGGAGACTGTGGCCGAAACAACGGAACCGGTGGAAGAAGGCCCGGTGGAGGTTTTCTATCCCGACCTGCAGCTGGATATAGAAGCACTGAAGGCTATGAACGGAGATTTCAGAGGCTGGCTGTACTTCCCGGTACTGGACATCAGTTATCCGGTTGTGCAGGGAGAGGACAATTCCTACTATTTAAAGCATGCATATGATGGAGAGAAGCTCTACGCAGGCTGTATCTTTATGGATTACGGCGCTTCCTCTGACTGGTCTGACAGAAATACTTTCGTGTTCGGTCACAATATGCGCGACGGCAGTATGTTCGGTACCTTTAAGAAATTACTGGACGATACTACACTGTGCGAGGAAGATCCTTACTTCTATATATATACGGAAGATTGGGTATATACTTACCAGATCATTTCCTATTACCAGACGAAATCCTCCAGCGACCGTTATTTGGTATTTGAGTCAGATGAAACCTATGATGCTTATACAGAATGGGCGCTTGAGAATTCCTTATACAAAACGCGCGTAGATCTGTCTGACAGACCAAATATCGTTTCGCTTTCCACCTGTTACGGTTCGGCCGGCACCAGCAGACGTATTATGATCCACGGCGTGATGACTGTAAAGGAGCCTTATCTGCAGGACAGATAATGATTAAAAAAATTTAAAAATTATTAAAAAAGGTGGACCTTTTTTTGGTAACAAAGAGTCTTTATAAGTGAACAGATAAAATGTCAACTTTCAAGTGGGAAAGAGGTCAAGAATATGAAGAGAAAAAGTGTAAAGGAAAAACTGAAACGGCTGATGGTCGGCGCATTCAGTGCAATAGTGATCGCAGGCACTGTAGCAGGCTTATCCGATGTGGCTAAAGCCGATGGCATGATGCCTCCGTCGAATGCGGTAGATGAAGATGGAAAATTGGTGGTAACCAATGTAGATGTAGGAAGCCCCTACTCTTATTCCGTGTTTACCAGAGTATTTTCTGCGGGAAACCATATTGAAGGAACCGTTGCGGCTAAGGAAGTGAATCTTGGCCTTCAGATTAACGGTTATTTCTCCGGGCAGGGAAGCAATAGTCAGGCGTATATCGCAAATACGACCGGCGGTCTGATGTTCCAGAACTACCCGACGAATTTGATTATCGGTGACAGCCTTCCCGCTTTCTCAGGAATAGATCTCGCACAGGTAGTGGCTGGTACGTTTTCCAGCAGCAATGCACAGTTGACCTCTTATACTATTTCAAATACGGCTTATATGAATCAGTCTATTGAAAATGCTTTTGCAGGGCTGGCAACACAGTCTGCAAACTATCGGACAATGACCACCAATGAGGCGGCAGGACTGATTGTATATGATTTGGCAAATGCAAGCGCTATCAATGATTCTCTGGTACAGGAGATTCAGGCTTATGCTGAAGCAGATAAGCAGGTTATCATAAATGTAGGAGGTACCAATGTTAGCGACCAGAAGAACTGGAACGGACCGGCATATGCTTGGTGGGCTAACAATATTACTTGGAACTTCTATGAAGCAACCCAATTAAACTTAAGCAACAATACCTACGGTACCGTATATGCACTGAACGCTACCGTTACGAATACCAACTGGATTGTGGGCCGTATTTTCTGTAATGAGTTTAGACAGAACGGCGAGATTCATGCACCGGATCTAACAACTAAGCCGGCGCCGACTCCGAGTCCCAGCCCTAGTGAGGAGCCGACTCCGGAACCCAGTGAAGAACCGACCCCGAGTCCGGAACCTAGTGAGGAACCGACTCCCAGTCCTAGCGAGGAGCCGAGTCCGGAACCTAGTGAAGAACCGACTCCCAGTCCTAGCGAGGAACCGACTCCGAGTCCTACACCTAGTGTAACTCCGAGTCCCAGCCCTAGCGAGGAGCCCACTCCGAGTCCTACACCTAGTGAGGAACCGACTCCGAGTCCCAGCCCTAGTGAGGAACCGACTCCGAGTCCTACACCTAGTGAAGAACCGACTCCGAGTCCTACACCTAGTGAAGAACCGAGCCCGAGTCCTAGTGAGGAACCGACTCCGAGTCCTACACCTAGTGAAGAACCGAGTCCCAGCCCTAGCGAGGAGCCGAGTCCGAGTCCCAGTGAAGAACCGAGTCCCAGCCCTAGCGAGGAGCCGAGTCCGAGTCCTAGTGAAGAACCGAGTCCGAGTCCCAGTGAGGAACCGACCCCGAGTCCGACACCGACACCTAGTACAACACCTACACCGACTCCGACACCGACACCTAGTACAACACCTACACCGACTCCCACTCCGACACCTACGCCTACACCTACACCGACTCCAAGCAACACACCGGAGCCTACGCCTACAACGACTCCTTCCACACCGGATGAGCCTGAAACACCGCAGGTGTTGGGACGCAGAAGACCTCGTATCGTAACCATTGATGATGAGGCTACACCTTTGGCAGATGGTTTTGTGCTTGGTGCTGACAGACGCCCGCAGACAAGTGATGAAAGTGATTTGTGGACGGTTGCATTCCTTGCATCTCTGTCAGGCTTGGCGGCGTGGTTGTTAGCAGGAAAGAAGAAAGCATAGTACGAAAGATAGCGAGTAAAGGAGAGGATGACAATGAAAAAAAGAGTTATAGCATTAATGCTCGCAGCAGTAATGGCATTATCATTGACAGCATGTGGTAGTTCCCGTTTGTCAGCAGCAGTCCGCGGGCCCGAAACAGTTAACGGTATTGTTTACATTGATGAAGAAGCAGTTGCTTTGGTAGGTTCTCTTTCAAATGCTCAGATGACTGAGGCTGAAATTGCCAGAGCTGCAGAGTTAAGAGCAATGGCTGTAGAGGCATTTGATTTGGTGAATGCCTATAGAATAGCAGCAGGACTTCCGGATCTTGTTTGGGATAATGAGTTAGAGGCGTGTGCACAGGTTCGTGCAACAGAATTAGCTACCAACTTTTCCCATACCAGACCTAACGGTTCTGATTGGTACACTGTAAACAGTGATTTGATGTGGGGTGAGAACCTTGCTAAAGGTTATACAAATGCCACCAGTCTGGTAACCGGATGGATGAATTCTCCTACTCATGCAGGAAATATTCTGGACGGTGAGTTTGCAACCTGCAGTATTGCAGTATATGAAGTTAACGGCAAGCTGTTCTTTGCACAGGAGTTTGGATACTAAGAATAAAGACTTTGGCCCGGCGCTGAAATGCGCCGGGTTTTTGTATATGGAGAAAAAGAATGTTTTTATATAAGAGAATTATGGATAATATTCTGAAAGAAGCGATTGAAGAAGGCCGCATTGTAGGGGCAAATCTGCTTTTGATGCAGCATGGTAAGGAACTTTACAGCTCCAGTCAAGGTTATGCGGACAGGGAAGCAGGAATTTTAATGAAAAGAGATACCATTTTTAGAATGTTTTCCATGACGAAGCCTGTGACGGCGGTAGCAGTACTGATGCTGGCGGAAAGAGGAAAACTGGATTTATGGGATCCGGTTTCCGATTATATTCCGGAATTCAAAAACATGCAAGTGATGGATGAAGACGGGAATATCAAGAAAGCTGAGCGAGAAATACGGGTTATGGATCTTTTGACCATGACATCGGGGCTAACATATGGAGATGAGGACTGTGAGCCTGCAAAAAGAATGGCTACGCTATTTTGGCAGTTAGAGCAAGAGCGGAAAGCGGGGCATCCTACGGATACGCTGGGATATTGTCGTAAAGCTGCGGAAATTCCGCTGTGTTTCCAGCCCGGCGAAAAGTGGCGTTATGGTTTTTCGGCGGACATTCTGGGAGGAATCGTGGAGGTGGCTTCGGGGCTGCGTTTTGGAAAGTTTTTGGAGAAAGAAATATTTATTCCGCTGGGTATGCGGGATACTGGTTTTGTGGTACCTGAAGAGAAAAGAGAACGATTTGCAGTCAATTATGAGTGGAAAGAAGAAACAGGTGGTCTGGGACCTTTTACTGCCGATCCCCTGGGATTGGAAGGATATGGGGAAGACTTGGTTTTTGAGTCAGGTGGTGCCAGTCTGGTATCTACAATTGACGATTACAGTCGTTTTGCCAATATGCTGGTACATGGAGGCTGTTTGGAAGGTGTCCGAATCTTAGGAAAAAAGACCGTAGAATTTATGCGTAGTAATCATCTGAATATGGCCCAGCGTGCGTCTTGTAACTGGGAGAGTATGAAAGGACATGGCTATGGTTGTTTGGTGAGAGTACTGGAGAATCCGGGAGAATGGGGCAGTAATGCAAGTATCGGAGAGTTCGGATGGGATGGTTGGACAGGTAATTATGTTACCATGGACCCGACAGAAGAGATGGTTTTGTTATATTTTATCCAACGTTGTGGCGCAGGAACCACAGCAGAAGCGAGAAAACTGCGAATGGCAGCTTACGCGGCATTGGAATAGGAGCGGACATATATTACTGATTTCAACATATCACCATAGAGTTATGCCTCCAATCAGAGACATAACTCTATGGCGATAGTATTACCGATATTGATATGAGCATATAACTTAGCCGCATGTTTAGTCTTCGACATCCTGGTCGGCTGCAACAGCGGATACGACGGAAGAAACAACGGAAATAATCACTGCAAATAAAATAATCAACAGGCCGCCGCCTAGTAACAAGAACTCCATAATATTCTCCTTCTTTCAAAAATTTGATCTTTATATTTATTATAATCTTTTTTTTATAAAACTACAACAGGCACATAAAAAAACAACTTAATTTCTTTAAAATATTCAGAATAATATTTTATATTCAAATTAATGTGGAAATAATTTGAAATATAAGGTATAATATTCTAATAGAGACAATGTTATGCAGCAATGCGGCGTAAAGGGCAAAATAACCGGGCGGAAGGCAAGAAAAAGTTATGAAAAATGATGAAACAAAATCCCTAAAAATTCAAGACGGATTGCCTGTTCAGGATACGGAAACCAAAAATATGGAAATGTATCTTTATTCCTTACGTAAAATGGCGGAGCATAATGTGGAGAGCAACCGTACATTTATGACCGATTTGTATAATCTGCGAGCATTTCAGTATAAAGGTGCGGAGGTTATGCGATTAAATCCAGATTTAAAATATGCTTTAATCTTAATGGATTTGGCCAATTTTAAGACTGTCAATGAATTTTGCGGAAGGACAGCGGGTGATGAGCTGTTAAAATGCATTGCCAATGCATTTAGGAGGTATGAATCAGAACTGGTTATCGTATCTCATTTCAGAGCGGATATTTTTGCCATGCTGACCCCATTTGAAGAGCAGCAGGAATTAGTTGAGATCGTAAAGGATATCACTCGAAAGATTGCTGAATTTAAGATAGCCTGTAAGGTATTGCCGGCTTTCGGTATCTGCATTGCAACGGATCCCACCATGTCTGTCAGCTATATGAGGGATTATGCTTCTCTGGCCATGAATACCATAAAAGGAAAATTTTATTCCAATTATGCTTTCTTTGATGAGACTATGCGTAAGCAGATGCTCCTGGAAAAGCAGATAGAGAACGACATTGTAGAAGCGCTGGAAACCGGACAGTTCAGAGTTTATATTCAACCGAAAGTAAATATGGAAACCGGAGAAATTATAGGCGGCGAAGCGCTGGTACGCTGGTGCCATCCTGAAAAGGGCATTGTCGGCCCTGCAGAATTTATTCCTGTTCTGGAGAAAAATGGTTTTATTATCAATGTAGATATTTATGTATGGACGGAAGTGTTTAAATATATCGGAAAGCGTCTGGAAGATGGGAAGAAAGTCGTACCAATTTCCATCAACATATCCCGACTCCATGTTTATGACAACACCTTTAAGGACTGTCTCATTCATTTAAAAGATGAGTATCATGTACCGCCCCACTATGTGCCTTTGGAATTGACGGAAAGCGGTTTCTTAAAAACGGAAAATCTTATGTATACCAGCATGCAGGAGTTGAAGGAGCATGGATTTTTACTCTCCATGGACGATTTTGGAACCGGCTATTCCACTATGGCCATGCTGCAGACCCAGCCGGTGGATGAGATTAAGATTGATAAGGGCTTTATTGGGGATATGAGCAATCCCAAGAGCAGGATAGTGGTCAGCAATACCATTAATATGTTAAAAGAACTGAATCTGGAAGTGATTGTGGAGGGTGTGGAAGACCAAGAGCAGCAGGATTTCCTGGTAGGCTGTGGCTGTAAGAGAGCACAGGGATTCTACTATTACAAACCTATGCCCATGGAAGATTTCTTTATGCTGCTAAAATGATACTCGGAAAGTGATAAAATTGCACAAGGAAACATCGATATATTGTCAGCAAAATTAACAAAATTTATTTCCGTCGTCAAAAAACGCTGACATTTGCTGGATTTTTCTGCTAAAATAGCAGTAAAAGGAGGAAATGTCAGTATGTTTGAAGTTGGCGAATATGTAGTCTGCGGTAGTAACGGTGTCTGCAAGATTTATGATATTACCACGCTGAATATCAGCGGTGTAGATAAAAAAAGAAAATACTATATGTTAAAGCCCATCTATTCGGATACCTCTACGGTGTACCTTCCCGTGGACAGCGAACAGGTGTCTATTCGCAGGATTCTAACCAAGACGGAAGCGGACCGTCTTTTAGATTCCATTCCTCAGACCCAGGTATTGACCATTCGCGATGAAAAAGCTGTAGAAGCGCTTTATCGGGAGTGTATGCAGTCCAATAACTGCACGGATTGGATCAAGCTATGGAAAACTTTGTATTTCCGCAAGAAGAACAGATTGGAGAAAGGACATAAGGTGACTGCCGTGGACAGCAGATATTATAAGTTGGCCGAGGAGAAACTTTGTGGAGAACTGGCGCTGGTACTTGGAATGAACAAAGATGAGATTGCAGAATGCATTGAGGGTAAATTCGTTTAAGAGGCACAAAAAGGAAGGCCTATGATCACAGTTAGTCTTTGCATGATTGTAAAAAATGAAGAAAAAGTATTAAAAAGATGCCTGGATTCGGTGGCAGATTTGGTGGATGAGCTGATTATCGTAGATACCGGCTCTACGGATTCCACCAAAGAGATTGCAGCGGCCTATCCGGGCGTTTTTCTATATGATTTTACCTGGATAGACGATTTTGCCGCCGCCAGAAATTTTGCCTTTTCCAAAGCGACGAAAGACTATATTTATTCTGCGGATGCAGATGAGGTATTGGATGAAGAGAACAGGGAACGGTTCAGGATTTTAAAGGAAGCTTTGCTACCCGAAGTGGAGATTGTCCAGATGAAATATGGCAATCAGCTGCAGTTTGGGACGGTCTATAATTTTGATGAGGAATACAGGCCTAAGCTTTTTAAGCGGCTTCGGGAGTTTGTATGGCAGGAGCCCATTCATGAAACTGTCAGAATTTCTCCTGTGATTTATGACAGTGATATAGTGATTACCCATATGCCTCAGTCCTCCCATGCGGGAAGGGACTTTGCTGTGTTCCTGCGTACTGTGGAGAGAGGAGAGCGGCTTTCCGGACGGCTGTTAAATATGTATGCAAAAGAGTTATTTTTGGCCGGAGAAGACGAAGATTTTATACGGGCGCAGTCTGTTTTTTATGAAGCAGCTCGGGATACGGATAGGGAGGAAGATACTGTAAAGGAGGCGTGTCTGGTAACGGCAGCGGCAGCCAGAAGAGGCGGAGATGATGCGCTGTTCTTTAAATTTGCTATCAAAGTATTGGCGGAAGGCGGCTGCAGTGAGCTTTGCAAGGAGTTTGGAGATTTCTATTTTGAGAAGGAGGATTTTGAGGAAGCGGCCATCTGGTATTATAACGCATGTTATGAAACAGAGCCGATACTGGCACTGAAGACTGCGGGAAAAGAAACTCTTAATAAACTGGCTTTGTGTTATGATAAGTTGGGGCTGCCTGAGGAGGCCGCGCATTATCGGGAAGAGGCCGGCCAATGAGGAAGGGCTTTTCAATTAAAATTCGCCTTGGTAAATATGTTGAAAAAACAAGGGTATAAAACTGTGAAAAAGCGCCAATAGGCAAAAGAATAAAATCGTGATAACATTACCTACATACCTGTTGAATTGAATGAAGCGGGCTGCGATTTGAGATTCTCAAAGCGCCATCATTTAATTCAGGAGGTTTTTTTATGCAAAATATTAGAGTTACTCTTTTTTATGGACTGATAACCCTAACAGTGGCAGTTTTATTCTTTTGCACCTTTCTGCAGGTAAAGGCAGGTTATTTTGTCAGCAGCGAAGCCGGATTCACTCATACCCATGGTAATAACTGTTATAAAGAAGTGACGACAAGCTGTGAATACTATCATACCATGCAGAGAACTACCGATTCCGGTATTTATTATTGTACAACCTGCGCTAAAGGAACGGACCATTTTGTGGCCGCCGATACCTATAAGTGTATGTTAAAAGGAGGAAGCTGGCAGAAAAACGGTTCCACTACCTGTAAGACCTGTGGAACCGTGCATTCCCGATGGGATGAGCCAATGCCCGGAATCCATGTCAGTACCAGTAAGGTATTGAACTGCGGAATTGAAGAAGGAGAAAGCACGGCAATGCTCACGATCAGTGCGGATGATAATTGGACGAACAGCGGAGTCATGTTGACGGCCGGTATATATGAACTAAAACAAGATTTAACAATTGGAAATATCAACTATTCGTGGGAAGACGGAAAGTTATATGTTACGGAAAACGGTACCTATTCCGTCACCGCTACAGATACTTTGGGGAGAAGTATCAGCGCTTCAATAGGAATCGGCTGTATTGATAAAACGCCTCCTGTTATAAAAAGCGCAAACGGGAATACAGCGGAGATGAGTAAAACCGCAATTTTTGTGAATATTATTGCGGAAGACCATGAAAGCGGACTGGATGCGCAGGCGTATTCTTTTGACGGAGGTCAGAGTTGGAGCGCATCCTCAGGTATTCTTCTGGAAGAAGGAAAAGATATACAGTTAGCTGTTCGGGACAAAGCAGGAAATATTGCTACAGGCTCATTAAAACGCAGTGCGTTTCCTTATCCGCAGGAACCGTCTCGAACACCGCCTCCGTCTTCCTCTCCGGTGGGATCATCCTCATCGGATGTTTCCGGGGTTCCTGCAGACAGTACGCTTTCAGCATCTTCGCAGGCATCATCATCTTCTCAAAAGACGAATTCCACAAGTTCAGGGAAAATCTCCGGAAGCGCTTCAAATGCAGCAGACGATAGGGAGGGAGCGCGCAAGTCTTCACAAGCTTCCGGAAGCAACGGATCTTCAGGACGGGGAAATACCGGGACAGAAGAAAATGCAGATGTTTTGATACAAGAAGATCTTGATCAGAATGAAAATAGTGCAGATTCCAATTTGTTTTCCGGGGCAGGCATATTCAATATGCTTATGAAAATGCAAGCAGGAAGACAAAAGCAGGAAGCCGTTATACCGCATGCAAAGAGATATACCGCGGTCATAAAAACTACCCTGGCCTCCCATAAAGGAAATGAAGCTGATTTACAGAAACAGGAAAATGATTTTTTTACCGAATTTATATTATATATCAAAACACATTTACAGTCTTTGATCGGAAGCGGATTGCTGGTAGCGGGTGCAGGCTTGCTGTTTCGACTTATCTGGCTGCATAGTGCGGTACTCTACTGTTATAACGGAGGGGAGGAGTACAAGCGGATAGGTCTGCTGCATTTAAAAAGGAAAAAACAGGAATTTGAACTGTATCTGCCGGAATATATGCTGGAAACCAAAGGAACCCCAAGATATCGCTTGATGTTTAAGGGCAGGCTGGTGAAAAAGCACGGCGGAGAAGATCTGGTGGTGCATGGAGAGGACTATAAACTGCGCCAGCCGTTGGAAGAATGTGTGGACTTTGTACTTTAGACATGGTAAAATGTCGTCAGATATTTGTCCGGTCTGCCTTATGGCGGACCGGATATGTGCAGGAGACGAAAGGTTAAACAGATATGAGCTGGGAAGAAAATATCAGACAGGTCGATCCCTATATACCCGGGGAACAACCTAAAAATACGGGCGTTATTAAATTAAATACAAATGAAAATCCCTATCCACCCGCACCGGGAGTGGAAAGGTTGTTAGCGGAATTTGATGAAGCTTCCCTGCGGCTCTATCCCGATCCGGATTCGGAGGAACTGACGAAAATTTTGGCGGAATATTACGGGATTCTTCCCACCCAGGTATTTGTGGGGGTGGGCTCTGATGATGTACTGGCCATGGCTTTCTTGACCTTTTTTAATTCGAATAGGCCCATTCTCTTCCCGGATATCACGTATTCCTTTTATGATGTGTGGGCGGATCTTTATAGGATTCCTTATAAAGCTTGTTCCCTGGATGAGGAGTTCAGACTGCGGGCTGCGGACTATAAGCAGGAAAACGGCGGCATTGTCTTTCCCAATCCCAACGCACCCACGGGTGTATTTGAGCCGGTGGAACTGGTAGAAGAAATTTTAAAAGCCAATCCCGGCGTGGTGGTGATTGTGGACGAGGCCTATATTGACTTTGGCGGGACAAGCTGCCTTCCTCTTTTATCTAAGTATGAGAATCTGCTGGTGGTGCAGACTTTTTCCAAATCTCGTTCCATGGCGGGAATGCGAATCGGTTTTGCCATGGGAAATGAGAAGTTGATCGGGTATTTGAAAAATGTTAAATTTTCATTTAACTCGTATACTATGAACAGAACCTCTCAGGTGCTGGGCGTGGAAGCAGTGAAGGACGATGCTTACTTTAAGGCCTGTAATGCCAACATCATAGAAACCAGGGAGTGGATGAAAGGCAAGCTGCGTCAGTTAGGTTTTACCTTTCCGGATTCTAAGGCTAACTTTATTTTTGCTGCGCATGAGAGTATACCGGGCAAAGTACTGTTTGAAGAGTTAAAGAGCCGGAGTATTTTTGTCAGACATTGGGAGAGACCCCGTATTGCAGACTATCTTCGGATTACCATAGGAACCAAGGAGCAGATGGATAAGCTTTTATTGGCGCTGCGGGAAATCGTGGCAGCCCATCAATAAGCAGGAGGAAAAGGTATGGAGTTTCTGAAAAGTATTTGTAAAGGTGCGGTCATTGGGATTGCCAATATCATTCCCGGTGTCAGCGGAGGTACCATGGCGGTTTCCATGGGCATCTATGACAGATTGATTCACTGCATTACGCATTTGTTTAAAGAGTTTAAGAAGAGCGTGGGATTTTTAATACCCATTGTCATCGGTGCGGGTATCGCCCTGATTGCCAGTTCTTTCGGACTGGAATATCTCTTTGTAAACTATCCCGTACCCACAAATCTGCTGTTTGTAGGTCTGATCTTGGGCGGACTGCCCGCAGTGGCAAAAAAGGTAAAGGGCAATAAGCTGAAAGCCGGGCATATTGTGGCTTGTTTGCTGTTTTTTGCTTTTGTAGTGGTCTTGGCAGCGATAGGAGAGAGAGAGGGGACTCAGGCGGATTTGAGTTTTAATTTTCTGCATGTGCTGCTCTTGTTTATGATCGGCATTATTGCTTCCGCCACCATGGTAGTTCCCGGCGTGAGCGGCTCCATGATTCTGCTGCTGCTTGGTTATTACCATCCTATTATCGAAAATATTAATGCCTTCATTAGGGCACTGACTGCTTTTGACGTGGACGGCATACTAAAGGGATTTGGGGTATTGGTGCCTTTCGGTATCGGTGTGGTAGTGGGAATCTTTGCGATAGCGAAGCTGATTGAGATCATTTTTGTGAAATTCCCGCTCTATGCTTTTTGGGCGATCATCGGATTGATCGTGGCTTCGCCCATTGCGATTGTACTGATGAATCTGGGAAGCTTTGCAGGCGTGAGTGTTCTTGCGGTAGTTGCAAGTGTGATCACTCTTCCTTTGGGCTTCTTTATTGCGATGAAACTGGGGGAATAAATTGGAAGCATATAGGGATTTTGCTGGTGTCTACGATACTTTTATGGACGATACGCCCTATGAAGAGTGGTTTCACTTCATCAAGGGCTTAATAGAACAATACGGAATTTCCAAGCCGGAACAGGCGAAGGATATACTGGAGTCGGAGCGGAATCTGGTAGTGGATTTGGGCTGCGGAACCGGAACGCTGACGGAACTTTTTGCGGCAGACGGTTATGATATGGTGGGGATCGACTGCTCGGGAGAGATGTTGGAGCGGGCCATGGAAAAGCGGGAGCGCTCCGGTCAGGAAATCCTCTATTTGCAGCAGGATATGCGGGAGCTTTCTCTCTACAGTACGGTTGGAACCGTCTTCAGTGTCTGCGATTCCCTGAATTATATTCTGGAGGAAGAGGAGCTGCTGCAGATCTTTAAGCTGGTGAATAATTATCTCTTTCCGGGCGGTATCTTTATCTTTGATTTCAATACGGTTTATAAGTATGCGGAGATCATCGGAGATGCCACAATAGCGGAAAATAGAGAAAATTGCAGCTTTATCTGGGAAAATTACTATCATGCGGAAGAGGAAATCAACGAATATGATGTGACGGTATTTGTAAAGGAGAAGGAACAGCTTTATCGAAAGTTCACGGAAACCCATTATCAGCGGGGGTATACCGCAGAGCAGATGGTACGCCTTGTGCAGGAGGCGGGCATGAAGGTGGAGTTAGTACTGGATGCGGATACCCATGAAGCAGCGACAGAGAAAAGCGAGCGGATTTATATCCTTGCTAAAGAGCAGGGAAAACAATAGAAGGGACGGATCTAAAATGCCGGATTATATGGTGAGGGCGACGGCGGCCGGTGCGCAGCTGCGTGCCTTTGCCTGCACAACAAGAGAACTTGTGGAGCAGGCTAAAAATGCGCACAACACCAGTCCTGTAGCAACGGCAGCTCTAGGAAGACTGCTCTCGGCAGGCTGCATGATGGGCAGCATGTTAAAAGGAGAGGACGATTTGTTGACCCTGCAGATTAGCGGGGACGGTCCCATGGGAGGACTGACGGTAACTGCGGATGCGAAGGGCCGGGTCAAAGGATATGTAAACGAGCCGGGAGTGATTCTGCCTGCCAATGCGGCAGGCAAGCTGGACGTAGGCGGCGCAGTTGGACAGGGTACATTGCGTGTCATCAAGGATATGGGATTAAAAGAACCCTATGTGGGGCAGACTGTTTTACAGACGGGCGAAATAGCCGAGGATTTGACTGCTTATTTTGCTGCCTCGGAGCAGGTGCCTTCCTCAGTCGGACTGGGGGTGCTGATGAATCGGGACAATACGGTCAGACAGGCAGGCGGGTTTATTATCCAGCTCATGCCTTTTGCGGAGGATGCGGTTATCGATAAGCTGGAGGAAAACCTCGGCAGGATCAGTTCCGTCACTTCCTTATTAGATGCGGGTAATACGCCCGAGCAGCTGCTTAAGATTCTTTTGGAGGGTCTTGAACCGGAATTTACGGATACCAAACCCCTGCAGTTTTTCTGTAACTGCAGTAAGGAGCGGGTGGAAAAAGCGCTCATCAGCATCGGCCGGGCGGAAATAGAGGATATGATCAATGACGGTAAGGAGATAGAGGTGAATTGTCATTTCTGTAACCGACATTATACATTTACGGTAGAAGAATTACAGGCTATCAGGCAGAAAGCCACAAGATAGCCGAAACGGAGGAAAGTATGAAAAATAAATTTTTCACATGGCTTGTGAACAAGCCATTGCAAATGTTGTGCCTGCGCAATGCGAATAAATTCGCAAGAAAGTTTGCAGGTTACAGAAAGGTATGGATATTAGTATGAAACAGGGATTTGTAAAGGTTGCAGCCATTACGCCCAAAATCAAAGTGGCGGATACGCATTACAATGGGGAGCAGATCAAGCTGTGTCTGGAGGAAGCCTATGAGAAGGGTGCCAAGGTCATCGTGTTTCCGGAGCTGTGTCTGACCGGTTATACCTGCGGGGATCTGTTTTTACAGGAACTGCTCTTAAAAGATGCCCTGTGCACCCTGCAGGAATTGGCGGATTTTACGGAGGGACATGATGCACTGGTATTCGTGGGGCTGCCCTTTGAAAAGGACGGCAAGCTCTACAATGTGGCTGCAGCCCTGCAGGACGGTATGATCTTGGGACTGGTTCCCAAAATGTACATTCCCACTTATGCAGAGTTCTATGAGGGCAGGCATTTTGTACCGGGAGAAGCGGAGGTTTCTTCCGTCTGGATTGACGGAGAGGAAGTTCCCTTCGGCAGCAGACTGCTCTTTGAGACAGACGCGGTAACGGGGCTGGCAGTGGCCTGCGAAATCTGTGAGGATCTGTGGGTGCCCAATCCTCCGGCAACCGCTCATGCGTTGGCGGGAGCAACACTGATCGTCAATCTTTCCGCTTCCGATGAAACCGTAGGTAAGGATGTCTATCGGGAGATGCTGGTAAAATCAGCCAGTGCCAGACTAATGGCAGGTTACGTCTATGCCAGCGCAGGAGAGGGGGAATCCACTCAGGATCTGGTATTCGGCGGTCATAATATCATTGCGGAAAACGGTACCGTATTGGCACAGGCCAAGCGCTTTTCTAATGAAAGTATCTATGCGGACATTGATATTAGCAGAATGCGTGCAGAAAGACGCCGTATGTCTACATTCCTGCCGGAGAATGAGATACCCTATCTGGTGGTACCCTTTACCATGCAGTGTGAAGAGACCAAGCTTGAGCGTAGCTTTGACTGCATGCCCTTTGTGCCCTCCAATCAGAGTGAGAGAGAAAAGCGCTGTGAGGAAATCCTGTCCATTCAATCCTATGGATTAAAGAAACGGTATGAGCATACGGGCTGTGAAAAAGCCGTGATTGGCGTATCGGGAGGTCTGGATTCTACATTGGCGCTGCTTGTGACAGTGCGCACCTTCGATATGTTAAAGCTGCCCAGAGAAAATATTCTGGCAATTACCATGCCCTGTTTCGGAACGACGGACAGAACCTATGACAATGCCTGTAAACTGGCTCATACACTGGGGGCTACATTGCGGGAAATCAATATTAAAGAAGCTGTGGCAGTGCATTTTGCAGATATCGGACAATCCATGGAAGAACATGATGTGACCTATGAGAACGGGCAGGCCAGGGAGCGTACCCAGATTTTGATGGATATTGCCAATAAAGAAGGGGCTCTCGTTATCGGTACGGGTGATATGTCGGAGTTGGCACTGGGATTTGCTACTTATAATGGGGACCACATGTCCATGTATGGCGTGAATGCAGGTGTGCCCAAGACGCTGGTACGGCATCTGGTGCGTTTTTATGCGGATACCTGTGGTGAGAAGGAACTGGCAGAAGTGCTCATAAATGTGCTCGATACGCCGGTAAGCCCCGAGCTTCTGCCCCCGGTGGACGGGGTTATCGCACAGAAAACGGAAGAACTGGTAGGTCCTTACGAGCTGCACGACTTCTTTTTATACTATATGCTGCGCTGCGGGTTTGAACCTGTCAAGGTTTACAGGCTTGCCGGACTTGCTTTTGCAGGACAGTATTCGAAGGAAGAAATATTAAAATGGCTGAAGCTGTTCTATAAAAGATTTTTCTCCCAGCAGTTCAAACGCTCCTGTCTGCCGGACGGACCCAAGGTGGGAAGTGTGGCCGTATCGCCCAGAGGGGATCTGCGTATGCCCTCGGATGCAAGTGCGGCAATATGGTTAAAACAGATAGAAGAGCTGGATTAAGAAAGTCATAAAAGCAGTAATAAAGGCATCCTTTCGCGGAAGGATGCCTTCTTCTGTATCAGGGATCGGCAATCGCCTTTTCCAGAGCTGTTTCAACAGCATCCAGTAATATCAGAGAGGTATATTTACTTTCCATAGGATACGAGAGATTATCCAAGGACTGCGTTTCGTATATCTGTACGGCCAGAGATTCCAGTGAAGGCTGCACTAAAGGATACATGGTGGCAATGGCGTCGTCCAGATTCACCATGCGGATGGAAGTTATGGCATTTTTGTCTACGATCACTTCAATATCCACTGCTTGCTCGTTTAAAATCAGGGAAGTGGTGTAGACACCGGGTATGTAAGATATTTCTGTATTTTGGGCGGCATCATTTGCCGATACGGATTCCGTTCTGCTTGTCGTTTCAAATTCAGGCTCGGTTTCCGTTTCCGGTACAGTTTGGGTTTCTTCCGGGATACCTGCCGGTCCCTCTTCCTCCGGTTTATCATTTTTTGGAAGAAACATGATGAGCAGCAGTACGAGGAACAGGATGCCCAGCACGACGAAAATTCCCGTGTAGATCAATTCTTTTACGTGGATTACCACGATCTTGGTTTTGGCGCTCATAAAAGGTCCCTGTATTTTTTCTTTTATATACCATATGCGGAAGAAGCTTTTGTTAGCACAGAATTCTATTGACAAAGCCGAGGGGAGATTGCTATTATGAAACAGAGCAAAGGCGTTCTTATCATAGGGATAAGAGCGCCCTTTTTAAGGAAAGGAATCGTGATAAGTATGAAATATTACACAAGGGAAGATATCATAAAACTGGTAAAAGAGGAGGATGTGGAGTTTATTCGTCTGCAGTTTGCCGACATATTCGGTAATCTAAAAAACATTGCGGTCACTTCCAGTCAGTTAGAGAAGGCATTGAATAACAAATGTAGGTTTGACGGCTCTTCCATAGAGGGCTTTGTGGGAATTGAGGATTCGGATATGTATCTGTATCCCGATTTTTCCACTTTTGAGATTTTTCCTTGGAGACCCCAGCAGGGGAAGGTTGCCAGAATGATCTGTGATGTACACAGGCCAAACGGCGATCCTTTTGAGGGAGATCCCAGATATGTGTTGAAACGGGCCATCGAGGCAGCGGGGCAGATGGGCTATACCTTCAATGTAGGACCGGAGTGCGAATTCTTTCTGTTCCATACGGATGAAAATGCCATGCCTACCACGATCACATATGAGCAGGCAGGTTATTTTGATATGGGCCCCGTGGATTTTGGTGAAAATGCCCGCAGGGATATGATCATGACGTTAGAGACTATGGGATTTGAAATTGAGACCTCCCACCACGAGGCGGCCCCCGCTCAGCATGAAATAGATTTTAAATATGACGAGGCTCTGGCTACTGCGGACAATATTATGACCTTTAAGCTGGCAGTCAAGACCATAGCCAAGAAGCATGGGCTGCATGCCACCTTCATGCCAAAGCCCAAGCAGAATGTGAGCGGTTCCGGTATGCATATCAATATGTCCCTGTTTAAGGACGGAAAGAATATTTTCAGCGATGAGTCGGATGAGAGAGGACTTAGCAGGGAAGCTTATTGGTTTATCGGGGGGCTGATGAAGCATGTGAAAGGAATGGCAGCTATTACCAATCCTTTGGTGAATTCCTACAAGAGGCTGGTGCCCGGATATGAAGCTCCCGTCTATGTGGCATGGAGCGCAAAAAGCAGAAGTCCTCTCATCCGAATTCCGGCTGCCTATGGAGAGGGCACCCGCATTGAACTGCGCAGTCCGGACCCTTCCGCCAACCCCTACCTGACTCTGGCGCTCTGCCTGATGGCAGGACTGGACGGCATCAAAAATCAGATAGAGCCCCCGTCCAGTGTGGATGGAAATATATTTGAAATGAAAGAATCTGAGAGAGCGGCACTTGGCATAGAGGAACTGCCGGGTACACTGATTGAAGCAATCGAGGAAATGGAAAAGGATACTTTTGTGCAGGAAGTGCTGGGTAAGCATGTTTCCAAACGCTATCTTGATTTCAAAAAGGCAGAGTGGCGCAGATACCGTTCCCAGGTAACGGATTGGGAAATCAACGAGTATTTGAACAGGTTTTAACGTACACCTTCTATAAGAATCAAAGAAATTCATACAAGAAGGAGGTGTACGTGTGACAAATATTATTGTCGTTTTTCCTAAGATTGAAGACACAAAAAGTATGAAAAACCTGTTGGTCAGAAATGGCTTTCATGTTGTGGGAGTTTGTACGACCGGTACACAGGCTATCAGCCAGGCAGATGGATTAAACGGCGGTATTGTGATATGCAGCTATAAAATGGTGGATATGCTGTATTCGGAGTTGCACGACTATTTACCCTTTGGATTTGAGATGCTTATGTTAGCATCCCGTCAATACTTGAATGAATGTCAGAATCATGATATTATGTGCTTAGAGATGCCGCTTAAGGTGCCGGATTTCCTCAGTACCGTTGGCATGATGGCGGAGAATATGGAACGCCGCAAGAAAAAGCAGCGCCTGCAGCCGAAAGAGCGGAATCGGGAAGAGAAAGAGCTTATCAAGGAGGCGAAGGGCCTGTTAATGGAACGGAATCATATGACGGAAGAGGAGGCCCACCGCTATATCCAGAAGAACAGTATGGATTCGGGTACCAATATGGTGGAAACCGCGCAGATGATATTGTCCATGATGAAGATGTCCTAAAAGGGGGAATAGCGGATGAAGTTTACCAAGATGCAGGGCTGTGGTAATGACTACATATATGTGGATGGCAGCAGGGAACGGATAAAGTCCGAAGATAAGTCAGAAATTGTTAAAAAGTTGAGCGACAGACATTTTGGAATCGGCGGGGACGGTGTGATCTTTATCAATCCCTCCAAAGAAGCAGATTTTGAAATGGAGATGTACAATGCGGACGGCAGCCGCTCCGAAATGTGCGGCAACGGCATCCGCTGTGTGGCAAAGTACGTCTATGACAAGGGACTTACCAATAAAGAGCAGCTGCGTATTATCAGTGCAGGAAAAGTAAAAGAACTTAGGCTTACCGTAGAGGATGAGAAAGTTGTATCTGTCTGTGTAAATATGGGAGCTCCGGAGTTGATACCGGAGAAAATTCCGGTGCGTGTATCGGGTGAAAATGCGATAGATACGCCTATTGAAGTGCAGGGAAAATCTTACCGCATGACCTGTGTGTCCATGGGGAATCCCCATGCGGTAGTTTTTTTAGACGATGTGGAAGGACTGGATATTGAAAAAATCGGCCCCGATTTTGAAAACCATCCTTGTTTTCCCAACCGTGTGAATACGGAGTTTGTCAAGGTGCTTAGCAGGAATACTGTACGCATGCGTGTATGGGAGAGGGGAACGGGTGAGACCTTAGCCTGCGGAACCGGGTCCTGTGCAACGGCGGTAGCCTGCATTTTAAACGGTCTGACCGAGGAGCGGGTAACAGTAAAGCTCACCGGCGGAGATTTGGAGATATTCTGGGACAGAGAGAAAAATCTGGTGTACATGACGGGGCCGGCAGCCCATGTGTTTGACGGGGAGATAGATCTTTGAATTTTGTTACAACGAGGGTAATCAGTATGGGAGGAAACAAAACAAAAGAATTTTTGGCAGAACGGATTCTGGGTATTATCTTTACCATACTCGGCGCTGTATTTCTTGCAGTGGCTTTGATCGTGGCCGTGGTCGTTCTGCCCAATGTTACGGGGGCGGAGGGTGAGAACCTTTATATTCTGCCCATTGTGTTCGGCAGTGTAGGAACTCCTTTTCTTTTGGTGGGAATCGGTTTTTTGATCTTTGTAGGGGCAAAGGACAAAAAGAAAAAGGAACTGATGCAAAACGGAAACAAGGTTTTTGCAGAAGTAACCGGCGGCAGTGAGGTATTAAATGTTGAAGTAAACGGGCGGCATCCCTGGAAGCTGGAGTGCCGGTATACCGATCCCTTTAGCGGGGCGGTGTATTTATACAGCAGCCGCGGTGTGTTCATGGATCCCTATCTCTATATAGGGCAGCAGATAGCGGTCTATGTGGATCGGAACGACCCTTCAAAATACTACGTGGATATACAGAGCCTGCAACAGCGGGAGAATGTGTATGATTTCAGGTAACTACGGTTGAATGAAAGTGTGGTATGTGGTATACTGGAGGCATCATATTAGAGAGTAAGAAAAATGGCTGCGTTTTACCGCAGCCATTTTGTGACAAGGGGGAAACCTATGAAAACACTGCTCTTTGTCAGTAAGAAGTATTGGATGGGTAATAAAAAACTGTTATTGCAGCTCTGCACGGTAATCATTCTGGCGACGGCTGCTCTTTTTTGTGCCTGTCTCTACGGACGCAGCAGTCTGCTGGCACAGTTAGATGAAATATTGGACGGCAGGGGAAACTTTGATATTTCTGTTTCTTATCCGGACGAAGAAATAGAAGCATATCTCGAAGCCGATACCCGCTTTACAGAGTCCGCAAAGATCTACCGGATTGGCAGCATAGGACCCTCAGACAATCCATCCGTTACTGCAGATGCAGGCTATTTTGAAAATGAACTTGCGATAGATATGTTTCATCTGCCCTTGCTGGAAGGACGATATCCGGAGCGGGAGGGTGAACTATGCATAGATCGAAAGACTCTTCAGAGCTGGGGATATTCAGCCAGAGCAGGACAGACTCTTATACTCTCTGTGTATGATGGGAAGGGCGTATATCAGGGAGATAGGGATTACCTGCTTACAGGAATCATTGGAGTTACCGGAAGCAATACAAATAGCACTTATACCCTTCGTACCAATTATCTTAACGGTTGGGACGGATTTGAGGCATATACGCCGCCTTTGTGCTATCTATCCTTCGAGGAAGGAGAGGCGCTTGCGCAAGAGGGCGGGGCGGATTGTATATTCCTGGGGAATATTGCGTATACGGGAGACTATGATGATAATACGATATGGGGTGAATTGATTTCCGAGTTTAGAGATAGGATCGTTTTGAGTACTGTATTCAATATTAGCCGTAGTGAAACTGCTGCTAGAATAACAATGCAGGAAAATGTTTTTCAAAGTACGATGGGGGGATATCGCCCGGGATTTTCTCACAATGAAACAGCTATTACAAGCGGACAGTATCTTACAAAGAATTTTTACAACGGTTTTCTGATTCCTTGTTTTACTGCCCTGCTTGTTTTACTTACGGTCTGCTCCGTGTATTCTGTACTTCATTTGGCGCTTAGGAAACGCAGTCCGCAGTTTGGCATCCTGCGCTGCGTAGGCATGAGCATGGGACAGGTGATTACCATGCTGCTTTTGGAAACAGGCATTCTTTTAGGCGCCTGCATTGGAATCGGATATCTGTTCGGAGCAGGCATCTATGCGTTCAGCTTAAAACTGCAGAAGGTTTTGTTTGGGCAGAAGGTTTTTTATGCATTTTCACTGGACCCTTTCTGGGGCAGGTATATCCGGATGGTGACCTATGATCCTGCCTTGCTGCCTTGGGCAGTGACAGCGATAACAGTGATAGCGGTGATGACTTTTTATTTTGGAAATTATTTAAGCGAGAACCCTTTGGCTATGATCCAAAATGAGCGGTCAGACAGAAAAAAAAGAAGGGCTATCCGTTCCTTGGGAACTTCCCTGATGGGAGGCAGGCATGCGGGTCTTGCACTGCTTTTGACCATCATGATAGGTGCTGTCGGTTTTGGTTATTTCAGCTGTAGAGTTCAGGCTGAAAAGGAAGCGGCCTCCTATCAAAATCTTTTGCACGATATTGGTGTGAACAATTATGAATATACGGCTTCATTAACGATTAGCTCGACCATGTCCGGGTATGATCAGATGTTGCATGAAAGCGGTCTGGATGCTGGGCAGGTACAGGTTTTAGTCAGTGACGAAGCGGTAGAAGAATATGTGTTATACGCCATCAACGCATCTTCAAAGCTGGTCTATGAACCGGGCGGAGAAAAAGAAGAATTCATTTCCGGCGGGTCTTATGATGCGTACGGCGAGGATACGGGATACTGGGCGGAACGGTATCGCCTTGCTTGGTTATACAGAGGATTTCCTGATCCTGCGGGGATTTATCAGGCTCCTATGCTGGGGCTTGCGGAAGAAAATATTTCCCTGCTCACCCCCTATGTGGTGGAGGGGGAACTTCACCCGGATAAAATCGCTTCCGGAGAAGAAGTGATCCTGCTTGCAAAAGAGAATCGTGTATGCGAGTATTTTTCCGTGGGTGAGATTCTGCCCATGGCGGACGTGGTGTTCGACCCGGAGATAGATGAAAACGAGGAAATTCTGCGGGGGATGGTACCGGAGGAGATGGAGCCGGCCACTTATGTGGAGGGAGATGCCCTTTACGTTATGGGGGAGAGGCTGGACTTTCCGGTTCGTATTGGCGCTATCGCAGTGTTGGATGAAGAGGGACAGGAGTTATTTTACGGCTTTCTGCCGGTGCCGGACAGTGGCGTTCGCATCGTGACGACATTAGGGGCCATGCAGAATTTTGGTCTGCCGGACCATAACTATACCAATTTCTACCTCAATCTGAATCCCGATGCTGACAGAACTGCCTTTGAGAACGAATGGTATTCCCTGATTGTGCGTTCCGGACATATGACGGGCTACTGTCTGCCGGATATTCGGGCGGATTTCGAGTCAACTACGCGTGCTTCCATGATACATTTTTACTGCCTGTTTATACTGCTGGCCGTTATCGGAGCCATCAGCGTCTATAACCTGATAACGGTAATCCTCTACAATGCGAGGAAAAAGATAGCAATTGTGAGAGCAGTGGGAGGAACCGGAGGAATCATCAGCCGGATGATTTTGAAAAAAGTGATCTGGTATCCGCTGATTGCCGGCATTTTCGGAGCATTCTTTATATACGGATATACGGGAATTTCATGGTATGCGCAAAATCTGATAGACGAGAGTCATTTCATACCAGTAAATTATCAGTATCCGGATGACTGGTACTGGCATTTTCCCATACAGGATTTTTGGAACTATGCGCTCCACCGGTTCCTGATCGGAATCGCTGTGCTCATATTGGCGCTTTTATTGTTCTTTACGGCAAAACAGCTGCGTACTCTGCTGCATCAGGGTATTCCGGAAGAATTGGAGAGGGAATAAGGAGGACGGGAAATGTTATTGAAAGCGGAGAAAGTAACAAAGAAGTATGGTAATAAAGAAAATACAGTGTTTGCGGTAAAGGAGCTTTCTTTGGAGTTTCAAGAAGGGGAGCTGACCGCCATTACCGGGAAATCCGGAAGCGGTAAAACCACGCTTCTGCATATGCTGGGCGGATTGCTGCCGCCAACCGAAGGCAGAATTCTTTTTAAAGAGCAGGATTTATATTCCTTAAAAGATAAAGAACTGGCTGCCATCAGGCGGAACCATATCTGCGTGATTTTTCAGTCCTTCCATCTGCTGCCGGATTTGACTGCGGAAGAAAATATCCTTCTGCCTTCCAGATTAGACGGCAGAAAGCCGGACAGGGAATGGTTTAGAGAATTAGCGGAAACATTGGAGCTTTCCGACCGTCTTTCCCATCTTCCGGGAGAACTAAGCGGCGGACAGCAGCAGCGTGTATCCATTGCCAGAGCCATGATGAGCCGCCCACAGGTCTTGCTCTGCGACGAACCGACCGGTAATCTGGATGCCAAATCGGGAGGAGAGGTGATCGACCTGCTGACCCGCATCAATAAGGAGTTTCGGACAGCAGTGCTCGTGGTAACCCACGATAGCGGGATTGCGGCCAGAATGCCTCGGGTGATCGAGCTGGCGGACGGTTCCGTAAAGACCATGCAGGAAAAATAGAATATAGTTTTCAATATGGATAAATTTTCTTTTGGTGGGGATTAGCTTTTTGATCTATATAGAGGTAAAGGACAAAAAGAAAAAGGCACTGATGCAAAACGGAAACTTGATCTATGCTGGGGTGACCGGCGGCAGAAAGGTATTTAATGTCCAAGTAAACGGACGCCATCCCTAGAAGTTAGAGTGTCGGTATACCGACCCCTTTAGCGGGGCAGTGTATTTATACAGCAGCAGTGTGTTTATGGATCCCTATCTCTATATGGGGCAGCAGGAGAACGTACACGATTTCAGGTAATTGAGGTTGAATTGACGGGTAGTATGTGAAAATAGAAGTATTGAAAAATTTGTCGATATATGCGATGGCAATGGATTGACAGAATATGATTTAGATAAGTATAATTGAGGTAAAATATTAACTTGTTTTCATAAATAGGGGGATGGTGTAATGAGAGGTAAAAAAGTACTTGTAATATTCTTAACATTATTATTAGCATTTTCAAGTTCTATTCAAATGAATGCAAAAGAAAATAATAGAGATACAGAACAGATGGCATTAGCATTTTATAATGCTAATATGGTTGATATAGGTGGAATATATGATGCTGGACTAAGTATTGGAAGAAAAGTAGAATTTAAAAACTTTAATAACGAGATTACTGCAGAAATGTATATTTATTATGATGAACAAATGGAATCTCACGGTTATGTAGTGTTAGATTCTATAAACAAAACTGCTCCTATTATAGAGTTTGCCTATGAAGGGCAGAGTTTTATTGAAATTTTTGAGGAACAATTAATTAATAAGTATGGCAGTAAGGAAGTAACAGTACAGTATTATTATTTGGGTGGCTATCAGTATATTGCTGAAGTAATAGGAGAAAGTACAACCTATTATAATTTGTTAAATGGCAGTGTGATGGAAGATGTAACAGCAGTTACAATGCTAGATGAGGTTGAATTTGAAGTATCCCCCTTTCAATTTACATCAACTAGCAGTACTGAAGTAAATGTTCCAGGGTATGACTTAAATTATTACGCAGCAGTTTATTTTCATGATGCGGGTAATTGCGGTCCTACTGCTGGTGTTAATTTCTGTGTGTATTATTATAATCAAGGCAAGACCGCCCTCCGTTATAATTCATGGGAGACGACTTATACCCTTCTTTATGATTATATGCTAACTACGAGTAATGGAACATATGTACAGTTCATAAAAAATGGATTAATATCTTATGTAAGTGATCAAGGCTATAGTTGTAGTGGAGGGTTAACTGAAGTAGATGGAATGGTAGAGATGGCTAGGCTAGAAATAGATGCTGGTCGTCCAGTAATATTGGGGCTTAATGGTGATGCTACATACGGAAATCATGCGGTAGTAGCATTAGGATATCAAATTTTAAGTGGTGTGACATATTTTAGAATTGCGGATGGCTGGGGCTCTACTGCTGATAGATATATTCATAATACAAATAAATCGATAGTTGCATGTGTTAATTTAACTATTAAATAAATGGAAAAAAATGTCAAAACATATTAAATTTTTTCTTTTATGTCTTATGATTTCACTCTTTTTTGCAGCTTGTGGGAAGGAAGCAGATCTAAGCGCCTATCCGGTGAGTGACTATACAGAGGTAGAATTGGTTAGCCAAAAAGTCGTATTTTCAGATGACGCAGTGCTCGAAAATTTGGCTTTTGGGAACGAGTTCTTAGAAGAAAGCTTTGCACTGGAAAAGTGGGACGGTACGAACTGGAGAAGTCTCTATACCACAGAGGAGATTTCGCAAGAAGAGATTGCAGAACTGTTTACATGGCAGATAAATGGGGACAAGATGGATATAAATGTAGCAGACCTCTGTGGAGAGTGCGGGATTGGTCTCTATCGTATCGTTAGAGAGGGAACGGATAAAGATAGCGGGGAGAGGCTGTATCCGGTCATAGAAATCAAAGTGCTGGATGTTTTACTGCTTAATAAAAAGAAGGAGCTGGCTACGGTCCTTGCGGAAGCGATACAAGAGGAGTCACCCACAAGTATCACTCTGCAAAAGGGTGGAGAACTGATTCTGCTGGAGGAAGAAATGGGAGCGGCTCTTTGGGATTATTTGATGCAGATGCAGTGTGTCGGCACAATTACAAATTTTCTGTCGCCGCTTGGGTCTGAATCAAGTGGTTATGTGCTGGTGGCCGAGTTTGGAGATGATAAATATATTACCGTCAGGAATCAAAGCGGAAAGGATTTGGATGGTAACGAATATTCGGCTGTCTGCACCGTTCCCGGTATGCAGACAGGGCTGCTGCTCTATGATAAGGACGGGACATGGCTGGATGAGCTGTTAAAATATCTGGAAAAATAGAATATAGTTTTCAATATGGTTAAAATATGCTATGATAAACACTTGACGGAGTCTTTATCATAGCATTTTTTCGCGAAGGCATAAGGCAAGCGGAAATGCTTGCACTTCCATTTGACGTTGCCCGCGAACCAGCGAAACTCGCAAAGCGTGTTTCGTCTGGTTTTGACGGCTGAAAGGAACATAACGTGAAACGATTATTGGTGTATTTAAAGGCATATAAAAAAGAAACGGTACTGGCACCTCTGTTTAAGATGCTGGAGGCCTCCTTTGAACTGCTGATTCCCCTTGTGGTAAAGCGGATTGTGGATATCGGCATTGCAAGCGGAGACAGGGCCTATGTATGGAGGATGTGTCTGGTGATGATTCTTTTGGGAGTCATTGGACTGATCTGTGCGGTTACGGCCCAGTATTATTCCGCCAAGGCGGCGGTGGGCTTTGCTACCAAGCTGCGCCATGTGCTTTTTGACCATATGCAGAAGCTTTCCTATTCCCAAATGGACCATATGGGAACCTCCACTATGATCACACGCATGACCAGTGATGTGAATCAGGTGCAGAACGGCGTCAACATGGTGCTGCGCCTGTTTTTGCGCTCTCCTTTTATTGTATTTGGCGCCATGGTGATGGCCTTTACCATCGACATCAAGGCTGCGCTTATCTTTGTAGTAGTCATTCCCCTGCTATCCATCGTGGTATTCGGCATCATGCTGATCACGATTCCTCTGTATAAAAAAGTGCAGGCGGGCTTAGATAGGGTGTTAGGCATTGCCAGAGGCAATCTGACCGGCGTCAGGGTGCTGCGGGCATTCCACAAGGAAGAGGAAGAAATAGAGGCATTTGGAGAGGGCAATGAGCAGCTCACCGGCATGCAGATGTTCGTGGGCAGAATTTCCGCCGTCATGAATCCCATTACCTATGTAATTGTAAACGGAGGCACCATTGCCCTTTTGTGGACCGGCGCCCTGCAGGTGGAGGGCGGCATTCTCACCCAAGGAGCGGTGATGGCCTTAGTCAACTATATGTCCCAGATATTGGTGGAACTCGTCAAACTGGCCAACTTAATTATTACGGTAAACAAGGCCATTGCCTGTGGTAACCGCATCGGCAATGTGCTGGAGATAGAGCCGGGGCTGAAGAGTGAAAATGTGCAGCCGCACGAGAAGGAAATATCTAAGAGCCAAGAGTGGTCCCCCGGTACAGAAGATACAAATTCCCAAAATTATGCTATGACTGGAGAAACTCCCGTGGTGGAGTTCTCCCATGTATGTCTGACCTATCCCGGCGCGGGTGGGGAGAGCCTGACGGATATAGACTTTAAGGCCATGCGCGGACAGACTATAGGAATCATCGGAGGTACCGGTTCAGGCAAGAGCTCCTTAGTCAATCTGATTCCCCGCTTTTATGAGGCCACCGCGGGGAGCGTGCGTGTAGACGGCGTTGCAGTGGAGAACTATTGCGTACAGGCACTGCGGTCCAAAATCGGCGTGGTTCCCCAGAAGGCCGTGTTATTCAAGGGAACCATCAGAGAGAATTTGCTCATGGGCAAGGAAGATGCTTCCGAGGAAGAACTGCGCAGAGCACTGGAAATCTCCCAGTCCGCGGAGTTTGTGGACGCTAAACCCGAGGGACTGGATGCGCCCATCAGCCAGAACGGCAGGAATCTTTCGGGAGGGCAGCGCCAGCGCCTGACCATTGCCAGAGCTTTGGTAAAAGCGCCCGAGATCCTGATTCTGGATGACAGCGCTTCGGCACTTGACTATGCCACGGATTTGAAACTGCGCAGGGCCATCCACTCCATGGAAAAGGCGCCTGTAGTATTCATTGTATCCCAGCGGGCATCCTCCATTCTCCATGCGGATACCATTCTGGTACTGGACGACGGAGCGGTAGTGGGCAAGGGTACCCATGAGGAATTGCTTGCATCCTGTGAAGTGTACAGGGAAATCTATTATTCCCAGTATGCAAAGGAAGGAGAGGAGGTGCAGAAGGGATGAGACAAAGTGAAAAAAAGGCGGCCTCAGGCCAGCTTGCAACGCTTAAAAAGGTGCTGCACTATATCCGCAGATATTGGTTCTTTCTGGCATGCTCCATTATCTGTGCGGCGGTAACGGTGACTCTCACACTCTATATTCCCATTCTGACAGGTGATGTCATCGACTGTATCATTGAACAGGGACGGGTGGATTTTACGGCAATCTTCTCCATTTTACGGACCATGGCCATTGTGATCGGGGCTACGGCGATTTCCCAGTGGGTGATGAGTGTATGCAACAACAGGATTGCTTATTATGTAGTACGGGATATCAGACGGGATGCCTTTAACAGAATACAGATTCTGCCTTTAAAATATCTGGATGCGCATCCGCACGGTGAGATTGTAAGCCGTATCATCGCGGATGTGGATCAGTTCTCGGATGGCCTGATCATGGGCTTTACCCAGCTCTTTACCGGTGTGATCACCATTTTGGGCACCCTGCTGTTTATGTTTGCGGAGAATGTGGGTATCACGTTAGTGGTAGTCTGCATTACCCCCGTGAGTCTGGTGGTAGCCAGCTTTATCGCAAACAGGACTTATAAAATGTTTAAACTCCAATCCGAAACCAGAGGGGAGCAGACGGCACTGATAGATGAAATGATAGGCAATCAGAAGGTGGTGCAGGCCTTTTCTTACGAGGATAAGGCGCTTAACCGTTTTGACGAGGTCAATGAAAGGCTGGGAAAATATTCCCTAAAGGCAATCTTTTTCTCATCCCTTACCAATCCTTGCACTCGTTTTGTCAACAGTCTGGTATATACCGGCGTCTGCATTACCGGTGCACTGTCCGTTATAAGGGGCAGGCTTACAGTGGGAACCATGACCTGCTTTTTAAGCTATGCCAATCAGTATACCAAGCCCTTTAATGAAATTTCGGGAGTATTTACGGAGTTTCAGAATGCATTGGCCTGTGCGGCCCGTATTTTTGCCCTCATTGAAGAGGAGCCGCAGGTAGAGGAGCCTGCGGACGTAAGAGTGTTGGAACATGCGGAAGGCAGAGTGGAACTAAAAGACGTAGAATTTTCTTATGTGCCTGACAGGAAGCTCATAGAGGATTTAAATTTACATGTAGAAAAAGGCAAGCGTGTAGCGATTGTAGGGCCTACCGGCTGCGGCAAGACCACCATCATCAATCTGCTCATGCGTTTTTATGATGTGGATCAGGGAAGTATTTCGGTGGACGGTACCGACATTAGAAAGTTTACCAGAAAGAGCTTGAGAGAAAACTATGGCATGGTGCTGCAGGAAACTTGGTTAAAAGCGGGTACGGTACGGGAAAATATCATCATGGGAAAACCGGATGCTACGGAAGAAGAAATTCTTGCAGCAGCAAAGGCCGCCCATTCCCACAGCTTCATCAAGCGCCTGCCCCAGGGGTATGATACGGTGCTTTCTGAGGACGGTGAAGGGCTTTCGCAGGGACAGAAGCAGCTTCTGTGTATTACAAGAGTGATGCTCTGCCTGCCGCCCATGCTGATTTTAGACGAGGCGACTTCCTCCATCGATACCCGCACGGAAATCCGCATCCAGAAAGCCTTCGCACGCATGATGCAGGGGCGCACCAGCTTTGTGATCGCGCACAGGCTTTCCACCATCGTGGATTCGGATATCATTTTAGTGATGAGGGACGGCCATATCATAGAGCAGGGAGATCACAAAGAACTGCTGGCGAAGAACGGCTTCTACGCCGAGTTGTATAACAGCCAGTTTGCCATGAGCGATTAAGCAAGGCGCTGTTTTCTGTATTCGGAGGGCGACATACCGTAGCGCTTCTTAAACTGCAGATAAAAAGTCTGCCGATTGGCAAAACCGATCATGGTCTCAATTTCATTAATCGGAACGCCGGGCTGCGCAAGCAGTTCCTCAGCAGCCGAAAGGCGGCAGGCTGTAACGCTCTCCCAGAGGGTCACGCCGGTCGCTTTTTTATAGATACGCTCTAAATAAGTGGCGTTTAAGCCTACATGCTCCGCAATCTGCTCATTACTTTTGATGAGATAAAAGGACTCCCTAATATAATGCTGTGCTTTCTCCGTATAGTACTGTGCGGCGGCTTTTTCTTTCAGAGGAAGTCTGGCAACCTCGCCTAAGATACAGTAACCAAGCACGGTCTGATAATAAGAATCCTTACGTCCCTCGAACTCGTGGCAGAGTTTGAGCATATTGCTGTGTACAGAGCGTGCGTCGGGAAAGACAAAAGCCTGCTTTAATAAAATAAGCATCCGACAGATGTCTAAAGAGTGATTGAGCACGTCCAGAATACCGGGAAATTTTAATGCCCCGGGAGCTCCTAAGGACAGGGAAAATCCTAGAACGGTGCAGGGGCGCTCATGGTTGAATTTGATCTTATGGCTAAGGGATGAGTCAAATAAGATGAGATTATGGGAAGAGAGCTGATATTCCTGACCGTTTATTTCATAAATGCAGTTTCCGTCTTCCACATAATTGCACTCTAAAAAACCATGGCTGTGGTGCTCCATAGTATAATATTTCCAATTTCCGTTTAAATAGGCCGAATCCACATAGAGCGGGAGATTGGGCAGGTCATCAATGTACATGGTATTTCACTCCTTACATTAAGCCTAGCACGAAAAGTAAAAAATAACAACTTAATATTTTGCAAGTAGTCAGAATTCGCTATAGATATATTTGTCCGCTCCTGTTACAATAATGAAAGAATTTAGAATTCCAATGCGGGAAAATAACGAGAAACGGAGAGAAGTCATGAATATTACGTACAATGAAACAGCGAAATGTTTTAAGCTGGATATGAAAAATGCTTCCTATGTCATCGGTATCGTGGACGAGGAGAAATTTGTGGGCCATGCCTATTTTGGGAAAAAACTGGGTGAAGAGGATGTGGCCTATCTGCTGAGAATCGGGGAAGCTCCTTTTACGCCGGAGAAGAATGCCAGAGACAGGCTCTCCTTTTTAGACAGTTTTCCTATGGAATATCCCACCGGTGGCATCGGGGATTTTAGGGAGAGCGCCATTGAAGTAAGGGATAACGGCGGTCATGGGGCGCTGCAGTTAAATCTGAAAGACTATCGGATCTATGAAGGAAAGAAGGGACTGCCCGGACTTCCCGCTACATGGGGAAATGAAAAAGATACCAGGACTCTGGAACTGGTCTTAGAAGATAAAGTGCTCAAGCTGGAAGTAATACTGAGCTATTCCGTGTTTGATGGTATTGATGCGGTAGCCAGAAGCACCAAAGTGATCAATAAGGGAAATGCGCCCGTTATGTTGGAGAAGGTGATGTCCGCTTCCATCGATATGGACGATAGGGAATATGATAAGATCGTTCTTCACGGTTCCTGGGCAAGGGAGCGCCGTATTGACAGAACGCCTTTAAATTACGGTGTACAGAGTACCGCATCCCTGCGGGGAGAGAGCGGACACCAGCAGCAGCCTTTTATGGCACTGCTTGAGAAGCACGCTACTCAGGATATGGGCGAAGTATTTGGCATCAACCTGCTGTATTCCGGCAACTGTATGACTTTGGCCGACAAGGGGCAGTTTGACAATGTACGTCTGATGAGCGGCATCAATCCCGCCGGTTTTAGCTGGAAGTTAAGTCCCGGCGAGGAGTTCCAGAGCCCGGAGGCCGTACTGGTATATTCTTCGGAAGGAATAGGCGGCATGAGCCGTAACTTCCACGATCTATACAGAAATCACCTCATTCGGGGAGAGTACCGGGATAAAAAACGTCCCATTCTCATCAATAACTGGGAAGCTACCTATTTTGATTTTAATACCGACAAATTGCTGGATATTGCCAGAGAGGCTTCTTCCCTGGGCATTGAAATGCTGGTCATGGACGATGGCTGGTTCGGAAACCGTCACGACGACAATAGAGCGCTGGGAGACTGGGATGTCAATGAGGAGAAGTTAAAAGGCGGCTTGAAATATCTGGTGGATGAGGTCAACAAGCTGGGTATGAAATTCGGTATCTGGTTTGAACCGGAGATGATCAGTCCGGATTCCGATCTCTACCGTAAACACCCTGACTGGGCCATTCAGATTCCCGGTAGAACGCCGGGACTTGCCAGAAACCAGCTGGTACTGGATATGTCCAGAACCGAGATTCAGGATTACATCTATGAGAAAGTAGCAGCGGTGCTGCGCAGCGCCAATATCGAATATGTAAAATGGGATATGAACAGACCGTTGTCCGATATCGGCAGTCTTGCGCTTTCTCCCGAATGTCAGGGCGAGCTGTTCCACCGCTATGTGCTGGGACTTTACCGACTGCAGGAGAGGCTGATCACGGATTTCCCCCACCTGCTTTTGGAAAACTGCTCCGGCGGCGGTGCCAGATTTGATGCGGGAATGCTCTACTACAGTCCGCAGATCTGGTGTTCGGATGATACGGATGCCATTGAACGCCTGACGATTCAGGAAGGCACCGCACTGATCTATCCGCTCTCCGCCATGGGAGCTCATGTGAGCGACTGTCCCAACCATGCTGTCGGCAGGGTGACACCCTTTGAGACCAGAGGACATGTGGCGTTGGCCGGAACCTTCGGCTATGAGCTGGATGTGACGAAGATTCCGAAAGAGGATCGGGAGATGATTCCAGAGCAGGTGGCAATGTACCACAAGTACAATGATCTGGTGCGCATGGGTGATTATTACCGCATCGCTTCCTATCGGGAGAACCATATGTACGACTGTTACATGGTGGTGAAAAAGGACAAGAGCGAGGCATTGGTAACCTTTGTGCAGGTGCTGGGAAGACCCAACTCCCATTCCAGAAGAATCCTCTTAAAAGGTCTTGCGCCTGAGAAGACCTACCGCATGGAAGGTGAAGAAAGAACCTACTTAGGCAGCACCTTAATGCAGGCCGGTATTCTGGTTGAAAATATGTGGGGCGATTTTAAAAGTAAGCTGATCCATGTGGTAGAGGCGTGACAATCAAAGTTTTGACGATTATAATAGTGACAAAAATACATAGGGCCCATATGGGCGGAAGAGAGGGAATATGGAAAGCAAAGAAATTATATTTTTAAAGCCCCAGTTAAAGGATGTGGTATGGGGCGGCAATAAACTGCGGGACGAGTTCGGTTACGAGGGAGCCGGTGATCATACCGGGGAGTGCTGGGGAATCAGCGCCCATCCCAATGGGGATGATGAAATTATAAGCGGCAGCTTTAAGGGTATGAGCCTGTCCGCCCTTTATAAGGAGCACAGGGAGGTGTTCGGCGGTATCACTGCAGAGGAGTTTCCGCTGTTGGTCAAGATTATTGACGCAAAGCAGGATCTGAGCATTCAGGTGCATCCCGACGATGCTTATGTAAAGGAACATGAGAACTGTCCTTACGGCAAGACGGAGTGCTGGTATGTGATGGACTGCCCCGAGAATGCCACGCTGGTTATCGGTCACAATGCAAATACCAGGGAAGAACTGGCTGATATGATTCATGAAAACAGGTACGAAGAGCTGATTAAGAACGTGCCGGTGCGCAAGGGAGATTTTCTCCAGATCACACCCGGTACGGTGCATGCCATCAAGGGCGGTTTCACCATTTTGGAAACCCAGCAGAGCAGCGATATCACCTACCGCGTTTACGACTACGGCAGACTGGTGGACGGCAAGGAAAGACCTTTGCATGTACAGCAGAGTATCGACGTGATCACCGTGCCGGATAAGGCGGGTGAAGAGGCCTTAAGCCATACGGACGGACTGCCTGTAAATACCTTAAACGAGCTGATTTCCTGTGAATACTATAAAGTGTGGAAGCTGACGGTAACAGAAAGCGTGGAAGTGAAGCAGGACCATCCTTTCCTGTTGGCCAGTGTGTTGGACGGCAGCGGTACGGTGGACGGTACCGAAGTCAAAAAGGGAGACCATTTCATCCTGCCTGCGGGCTATGGGGATGCGGTCTTTGCCGGGAATATGGAGCTTATTTTGTCCAGCGTGTCATAGGGCCATTTTGGTTTCTGTAATGCGTATCATAACCAAACCGGGCTCAGGTACAGTGGTACTCGCCCTTGTTTGGTTATGGTACGGATTGAGAAAAAGAAAAGAATAAATCTTAGCTCGCAATTTCTTCATTTTAGGGGGATAGAGGGTTAATAAAGATGAAGGAATCTATAGATTTATAGATAAAATGCCACCGGAAGATTGACATTTTTCCGCAAAAGGAATATAATAAGGCCATAATATTTTTAGCAAAACACTGACAGGGTGTGACGCAAAGATAAAAGGGCTATAAAATGGTGGCCGGTTGCACGTTAATTGCATTGCTAGAAATAGCAGTGCTTTTTATTTTAAGAGATAAGTCAAGTATGATTGAAGGATATAAGTCAATAAAAGAAATAGCTGATGAATGGGGATTAACAACACGAAGTGTAAGAGCAATGTGTGCCAATAATAAGATAAAAGGTGCTGAGAAAATTGGCCGTGACTGGATTATTCCCTCAGAAGCAGAAAGACCTATGGATAAACGAATTACAACCGGTGAATATCGGAATTGGAGAAAAACAATGAAAGGAGAAATTAATATGCCTGCTATTACAAGTGTAATTAAATATGAAGGGGATAATAAGACATTTGTTTGGAAATATCCTAATACTGATTTTAATACGGGCTCCGAACTTATTGTTCATGAATCCCAGGAGGCCATTTTTATGGCAAATGGTGAGATATTAGATGTTTTTGGAGCAGGGAAACATATTTTAGAGACGGCTAATTTGCCTATTATAAGAGGTATTCAAAAGCTTGCGACTGGAGGAAAGGCACCATTTCATGCAGAATTGTATTTTATAAATAAGGCTGAACAGATGGCGATTAAATGGGGAACGGATAGTAAGATCAGCTATCTTGATCCTGTGTATGACTTTCCTCTTGAGATAGGCGCTTGTGGTGAGATGAGTCTTAATGTCACCAACTCTACAAAGTTCCTTGTAAAGCTTGTTGGAACAGAGAAGGTATTGAATCAGGATACGCTTACAAAGTATTTTAGAGCTTTTCTGATGACAAGGGTTAAATCAATAATATCTCAAAAAATTAAAGAGAATAATCTCAGCATCTTCGAAATAGATATGCATTTAGCGGAATTATCTGAAGCAGTAAAGATTCCATTGGTGGATGATTTTGAAGATTATGGAATAAACCTTAGTACTTTCTTTATCACTACTGTTGTCAAACCGGATGAAGACCGTAACTTTATTAAATTCAAGGAACTCTACTATCGTAAACACAATGATGTAACAGAGGCAGAGATAAAGCAGCGTGTGACATTGATTGAGCAGAGCACCAAGGCCCAGACGACTGTCATGGAGGCGGAAGCCCTTGCTAAGAAACGAGAGATTGAAGGCTATACATATCAGCAGGAGAAGAGTTTCGAGGTTGCCAAAGAGATGGCAAAAAATGATGCAGTAGGTCAACTTGCAAATGTCGGAATCGGAATGGGAATGATTGGTGGTATTGGTGGTACGCTGGGGCAAACCGTTGCAGGAATGGCTCAAAATGTAATGAGCGAGGCTATTGGAAAAGGGGCAGGTGCAAATGTCCAAGAAGATGATACAGTATCGGTTTCAAATATACGGTTTTGCACAAACTGTGGCAAGGAACTGATGGAGGGAATGATGTTCTGCGGATACTGTGGAACGAAGAGACCTGAATAAGGAGAGGTATACAAATGAAAAATAGAAATAGACTTATCTTTAATATTTCCATAATTGCCATTACTATTATTTATGTGATGGTGTTAATTTTGACAAATGTAGGCGTAATAAAGGCAAGTATTGCATATGAAGCGGGAAGCTATGCAGAACAATATGCTGAGAAGAATAATCTTAATACATATGAGCTTTCGGATTCCCAAACAAGATATTTTGAACTTCATTATGAGCAGTTTGATTATGATATTAGCGGTGGGGAGGTTACAATTCAAGGATACAGTGGACTTACAGTAGATTTGGTGATACCTGTACTTATTGATGGAAATATAGTTACGACGATAGGAGAGAATTTTTTTAGTAATTCTCCTAATGTAAAGTCATTGTATCTACCGAATACGCTAGAAAAAATTGATGCTGAAGTAGTTGATGGCATAACTATCCATTGCAATACAGATTGTAAATTTTACGAGCTTGAAAAGTCAAGACAAGATGAGTATGCAGAAAAAGTAGCTGAGGCTTTCGAGAGGAACGAAGACGAAATGCCGGAGGAGGAATACTTTTGGAACTTTAATGAAGCGTATGACTCCGATTATATCAATTTCTTTCTTGATCAAATTGAGTTTACCTACAATGAAACAGCTTCTACTATTGATATTACCGGATACACTGGAAAAGACGATCTGGTAGTTATTCCTGCATACATAAATGGTAAGCCGGTTACTACAATATCAATGAATTTGCTTGGGCTGGGTCCGGTGGTTATCCCCAGTACTGTGATGGATATTACCGGAAAGTCTGTACAAGCAATGTTTGGTGTTACATTTGCTATTGAACTTATCTTTACGGTAATTGCATTCGCACTTACAATTATCATGGTAAATATCGTAATGCCTAGAAAACGTACAGCAGAGGAGTACTTCCTTAGTTCTCCGCAGATGATTGTATCATATCTGTATGTTATTGCGCAGTATGTATTTAGTATCCTCGCAATCTATAAGAGTATAGTCGGCGCTGTTCCGGCATTTCTTATTAGTGTAATAATACTTGCCATATATGTTCTTCTTATCTCTCTTGCATCAGCAGGAAGATATCAGGCAAAGATGGTTGAGCAACATATTGAGCAGAAGACTTCAAGGATGAAGGAGATCAAACTTTCCGGAAAATGGCTTGCTGATGGTATAGCAGATGCTAATGTCAGAAAACAAGTGGAGAGATTTGCGGAAAATCTTCAGTACAGTGATCCCTCTGGAGTGCCTGCTTCAGCTGCCATTGAGGAGGAACTTGAGTTAAAGATAGGTAAACTTAAGGAAGTTATTGCTTCGGGGAAAGAGGAAGATATCCTTTCAACGTTATCAGAGGTTGATAAGATTCTTGTAACGAGAAATGGTATTGTGAAGAATTCAAAATAGCTTTTATTATTATAAATATACATACTGGAGGAAATAATAGTGGCTACAATATTAAAGTGTAAAATGTGCGGAGGCGACATTGAGGTTAGTCAAGACATGACCATTGGAACATGTTTGTACTGCGGTTCTACAATGACTTTACCCAAAATTGATAGTGAAAAGAAAGCGCGGTTATTTAATAGAGCAAATCAATATAGGTTAAATTGTGAATTTGACAAAGCGTTAGATGCTTATAAATCTATTGTTGAAGAAGATGAGCAGGAAGCAGAAGCATATTGGGGGATGATTTTGTCAGAATATGGTGTCGAGTATATTGAGGACCCCGCAACCAAGAAAATGATTCCGACTTGTCATAGAACACATATAACATCCATAAAATCTACTACTAATTATGATTTAGCATGTAAGTATGCGGATTCCGAAAGTAAATTTATGTATTGGGAGGAAGCTGAAGAGATAGATAGAATCCAAAAATCGATACTTGCTATTTCTTTGAAAGAAGATCCGTATGATGTATTTATATGCTATAAGGAAACAGATACTGAAAGTGGGGAAAGAACTCAGGACAGTGTAATTGCTCAGGATATATATAATGAATTGAGTAAGCAGGGGCTTAAAGTATTTTTCTCAAGAATTACATTAGCAGAAAAACTTGGAAAAGATTATGAGCCATATATTTATTCTGCTTTGAACTCTGCAAAAGTAATGTTGGTCGTTTGTACATCCAATGCTAATGTTAACAGTGTCTGGGTAAAAAATGAATGGTCCAGATATCTTCGTTTTATGCAGGATAATTCACAGAAAGTTTTAATTCCTGTATATAAAGGAATGCAAATATATGAGCTGCCAGATGAATTGAGCAAGTTCCAAGCTCAAGATTATAGTAAAGTCGGTTCTGTTCAAGACATTGCGTATTCTGTTAAAAAGATTGTTTCCACAGAAGATAGAGAAAAAAAAGATAGCGCGCTTGAGGGACTAATTCGAGAGAAAATACAACGCGAACAGAAAATTTCAGAGAAAAAGGTTAGAAGAAAAAAGCAGGCTGCTGTCGCAAAAAGAATGTCGATTTATATAGCTATGGCAGCAGCTGTAGCTGCAATAGTTTTTGGATGTATGAAATTATACCAAAATGTGCTTTATCCTAATTCAGTATATAGAAGAGCTGAAAAGATGATGGAAGGCGGAGAATATGATTCGGCAATAGATCTTTTTACTAGCTTAAATGGTTATAAGGATAGTTCTACTCAGATTGATGAATCACAGTATTTAAAAGGAATAACCTATTTAGAAGATGGAAAATATGATGATGCCATTAGTGTTTTTAATAATATAGAAGGTTATAAAGATTCCAGTGACTTGATTTTGTCCTGTTTTTATGGTAAGGGACTTGATGCATACAATATTGCAGACTATGAAGGTGCAATTAAGTTATTAGATGCTTTGGGGGATTATAAAGATGCCCATGAATATGTGATTAAAAGCATTGTGGCTATTCAATTGAATGATGATAAGTATGTTTCAAGCGTTACAGAAATAATGGATGAACTGTCAGAGGAGCAGTTGTATGAGATTGGCAGCCACCTTTTTGAAATCAATGATTATAATAATACCGTTTTGGTGCTGAAAAACTGCATTTATTATAAAGACAGTATTGAATTCTGTAAAGATGCATACTATGAATATATTGTTAATAAAGCTGTGACAAAAGAGACACTTATAGCATTATATAAATTAGCTAATGGAGATACTATTAAATTAATTGCTCCTGATGCATCGGATATAAAATGTGAAAAGGCTCAAGCGAAGCTAGATGAATTAGCTTCTGGATATTATGAAGCAGGATTAGCTGAATATAATGCAACAAATTGGAGGTCTGCATATAATCAATTTGCTTATGTAGCAGATATTGATTATAAGGATTCTGCTGTATTGCTTGCTAATTGTGACGCTAATATTGCTTCGGAAAAAGCGGCATATGATGGTATATGGATAGAAGCAACTAAATTTTGGACGCATTTAAAAATTGAGAATGGGAAGGTTTATTATTCTACCGATAATGCATCAAACCCAAAGAAAAGTTGGAGTGCTGTGGAGTCAAGTTACTATGACGAAGATACTGGAAAACTATCGTTTGTTTTTTGGCCTGATGATAGTTATGATGTAACGGTTAATGGAAATACCTTGACTATAAAATGGACAAATAAAGAGGATCAGTGGGATTCCGATTGGTTTGGTAATTTAACTAGATTTTATAAAAGTACATCATAGATGCCATTTTATTTTTATAATATTACTAAGGAGAAGAGGAGATCATATGTCACTATATCAACTGGAAAATAACGAAATCCGTATCGGTATAGAGTCCCATGGTGCGGAATTAAGGAGTCTTGTAGATGTGAAGACAGGACGGGAATATATGTGGAGTGCGGATCCCGCTTACTGGGGCAGAGTATCTCCTATTCTCTTTCCCGTAGTGGGCAGCTATCGGAACGGGGAGAGCCGCTATCAGGGGCAGGTTTATCATATGTCCCAGCACGGATTTGCCAGAGATATGGATTTTATGATCACGGAGCAGACCAAGGAGGAAATCTGGTTCTGCCTGACGGATAAAGACAATACTTGGGAAAACTATCCCTTTGCATTCTCTTTGGAGGTGGGCTACCGGCTGGAGGGCCGGGGTGTAAGAGTCTTGTGGCGGGTAACCAATCTGGGACAGGAGCCCATGTATTTCTCTATTGGCGGACATCCGGCATTTGCAGCGCCTAAAAGAGAGGCGGATAAATGCACCTGCTATATAGGGCTGGCGGGCGTGGATTCCTTGATTGCCAGAAAGCTTAAAGGCGGCCTTGCAACGGACGAACTGCAGAATATCAAGTTAGAAAAGGGCGGCCTGCTGCCGGTGACGGAGGAACTCTTTGCAGGTGATGCACTGATCATTGAGGAGCATCAGACCGGACGGGTACAGCTTTTGGATGGGGAGAAGGTTCCCTATCTGACTGTAACTTTTGACGCCCCATTGTTCGGCCTGTGGACACCGCCCGGAAAGAACGCTCCGTTTATCTGCATAGAGCCTTGGTATGGCAGATGTGACAGGGAGGACTTTGAAGGCGAGTTACCGGAGCGGGAATGGGGAAATACCTTAGCACCCGGTGAAAGCTTTGATGCTTCCTACACTATTACGGTATAATAGGGGTCCCCCGTCTGCTCTGAAATATTTTGGGGCGGACGGGGATTTTATGTTATAATGTTGAGGAATTTTTTGTAGAGAGTAGGGCGGTGATATAAATATGAAAAACATTTTTGAGCAAGTGGAAAAAAATATAGATAATCTTGTTGCAAATAGTGTAGATTGGACTGCGTGTGCCACAAAAGAACAGATGCTGGCTGCAAGAGAGGGAAAACTGAAATTACCGTTCTTTGATAGGGCTGTTCCAAAAGAGTGGTTAAAGGATATTAAAGGGAAAAAGGTTCTTTGTTTAGCGGGTGCCGGCGGTTTACAAGCACCGTTGCTTGCATGTGCAGGTGCGGAAGTAACGGTTATTGATATTTCAAATAAAATGTTGGATAAGGATAGAGAAATTGCAAAGAATGAAAACTTACAAATTGAAATAGTAAAAGGCAATATGTGCGACTTATCCATGTTTGACGACGATTATTTTGATTACATTATAAATCCGCCTTCGTTAATGTACATTCCAAAACCGAGTATCGTGTTTAGAGAATGTTATCGTGTTCTAAATAGGGGAGGTGTCTTGATCATGATGGCGCCGAATCCAATTAATTATGTATGTGACTACATTAATGATGAAAATGGCGGATACTATAAAGCTGTACATAGAATGCCTTATTCTTCCAAGGATCATGATGACTCAGAATGGATTGAGTATGGACATACCATGGAAGAGTATTTAGGCGGTTTGATTGAGTGCGGTTTTCTGATCAGCGGATACGTTGAATGTCAAATGGATGATATTACAGAATTACATTTTATGACGAGGGCGATAAAGAATTGATAATTTTGCATAGAGAAAAGAGGGGTAAAAAGAAATGGCGATGAAGGAAGATGATTTAGTTCGTCTTATGGATGCATATATGGGGTGCGAGGGCTATTATATGAAACCTAAAATAGAGAACGATGGTAAAAGTAGTTTTTTTATTGCCAAAGATACTGCAAAATCCTCTGATGTGGGTGCAAGTTTTGACCTTGTAACAGATGCGATTGGAAAAAAAGAAGAAAAAGAATTACAGGTTTTTACAGGCACTCCCAAAGTTGAATGTGCCGTTTGTGCAGATATTCCTAATCTGATGGATATAGATGTGCATTGAAAGAAATTAATTGATCTGATGCCGGAATATCCAAGGCATAAATAGGACGCTCAATATAGCATGGAGGCTGCTGTATGGACAATATGCTGTTTGACAGTAGAAGAATGGCAGACGGGTATGCGAATGACAGACCTTGGCTGCATAAATCGGTTATCGACCGGATGAAAGCCGGGTTCATCCATAAAATACCTTTTCATAACGGTCTTGATGTTGGCTGTGGTGCGGGTTTGTCTACTAAGGCGCTTAAGTTGATCTGCGACAAAGTCACCGGTACAGACATATCAGAAGAGATGGTTCACATCTGTAAAACGCTTTATGAGGCTCCTGAGTACAATTTTTATACGGCTAAAGCAGAAGAAACTGAAATGCCTCAGACGCCCTATGACATTGTAACGGCAGCCGGTGTAGTCGATTGGGTTGATATGGACAGATTTCTGGAAAATATGAAATTCGTCATGGCAGAAAATGCACCTCTCATCATATACGATTTTTGGATATCGGATAAGATGTTAGGAAATCAAGCCTATACGGATTGGTATCAAAATCTGTATTTGAAAAATTTTCCCAAACCTCCCAGAAATACCATTGCTTGGGAAAAGCAGGGCACACCCGAGGGTTTTTCTTTGACCAACCATACGATGTGTCAAATGGAGTATGAATTTGATATGTCTGCCTTTATTCGGTTTATGCTGACACAGACGAATATAAATTCAAAAATTGAGAGTGGTGGTATGACGGAGAATGAGGTACATGATTGGATGCAGAAAACATTGAGCCCTATATTTCAAGAACAGAGACAGACACTGATTTTTGATGGATATATTCGGATTTATATTCGGGGTTAAATACCATAAAACGAAATTTCTTGATTCGTATCTGAGAAAGAGAGAATAAAAACGTGACAGAAGAGAGATTTGAAAAATGCATCCTTGCCATGAAAAAAGGCAACAAAGAGGGCCTAAAAGAAGTCTATGAAGAATATGGCTCCTACATATATGGAATCGTGAGGCAGCTTCTGTCCGTGAAGGAAGAAGCCGAGGATGTTACCAGCGAGTTCTTTATCAGACTCTGGGAGAAGGCTGGAAGCTACAGGGCCGGCAGCGGGCACAAAGGCTGGATGGCTACCATTGCACGCAATATGGCCATTGATCTGCTGCGCAAGCGCCGCAGGGAGGAACTGGTAGATTTTCACACGGAAAGAGCAGAGGATGCGCAAACCGAAGAGTATGGACAGCGGGCCGCAGGCCGCAGGGATATTTTAGAGGCTGCAGGCAGTATGCAGGAGAGCGTAGAGGATGCGGTGGTTTCCGAAATGAGTATGCGGGAGGCACTGCTTACCTTAAAGGAAGCGGAGCGGGAAGTCATACATATGAAGATCATGGGAGAGATGACTTTTCAGGAAATTTCGGATATATTACAGGTTCCCTTAGGAACCGTAACCTGGCGTTACAGGGAAGCAATCAAGAAGTTAAGGAGGTGCGGATATGAAGAATCTGGAAGAGGAATATAAGAATTCCCAACAGGAAGAAATGCCGGATCTGTGGAACCGGATAGAAGCTGGTCTGCCGGAAAAAAAGAAGCCCCTTCCCTTCCTATCCGCCACCAGATATTTAAAACTGGGTGCAGCGGCAGCAGCGCTGCTTCTGTTAATATCTTTAGGACTGTGGTCGGGACGGCAGTTTTCAAGCAAAAATGCTTCGGATATGTCTATGAATATGTCCATGTCCATGGACATGCAGAACGAGGCGGGCAGTCCCATTTACAACAACAGCAATATGGCTGCAAATGACACGGCTCTCTGGCTGGCTGAAAACGAAACAGCAATGGAGAATACCGAATCAGTGGATTATGACATGGCGGAGGAAAGCACACAGCAGACACCGGGGATAAATGATCCTGTCACTGCCCCCATATTGTCGGATGACGCTTCCTTAGAGAGTATGCTTTCCGGAGAGAGTATGCCTTCCGAAGAAACGGACATGGAGAAAAGTACGGCTCTGTCCGAAGTAGAAGCGCTGGCATTGCTGGGCGCATATTTGGAGGAAACAGGCATTTTGTCTGCAAATAAGGAGCTTTACGGAACGGGTGAGGGAGAAGTGCCCGGGTACACATGGAAGAGCATGGATGCAGGCGGTAAAGAGACGGTGCGCATGTTTTTAGAGTTTGATTCCCTTACTGAAGACGGCAGTTATCTGCTCTTTCGTATGGGAGAACTGGATGAGAATGGCGGGGAGGAGATTTTGTGGTGTATATTCTCCGTCCATGTACTGACGGGCGCTATTGCGGTACAATAATAAAGATTTGCTTTATACCCTATGGATTTTTACTGCAAACTATGTAATACTTATAAACATAAAATATTCCGGAAAGGGAAATATACTCATGGATAAAGCGCAAGGCGAAATTACGATAGATAATTTGTGGGACCGGATTACCCTGCATCAGGGGGAAACTTTTTATACAGCCAAGCAGTTGGAGTTTACTTACACTATAAAAGGCGGTGAATTTTTTACGGAGCGGAAAAAGAAATCCATTACCCGCGCCACCTTTGAAAAGGCGTTTTTAAAGCTACAGGAAGATACGGAACATAAAATAACGGGACCCAAAAGCTTGAACTGCTTTGGTGCACCCTATGTCTGGGGCGTTTTTAAGGCGCTTGGGATTCTTAAGTTTTAAACCATATTTTTAGAAACAATTTAGAAATTTCTCCCGAAAGTCTTAACCTTTGTTGTATACAGTGAAGTAGCTGCTAAAATGAGTAAAGGAGAGACGGGGAGATGAAAATGATAACCTTTGTAGTGCCCTGTTATAATTCTCAGGACTATATGAAAAGGTGTATTGATTCTCTGCTGCCCTGCGGGGACGATGGAGAGATCATTATTGTGGACGACGGTTCCACGGATAAAACGGGTGAGATTGCGGATTCTTATGCGTCGCTCTATCCGACGCAGATTCAGGTGATCCATAAGGCAAACGGCGGCCACGGTTCCGGTGTGAATGCAGGTCTGAATGCGGCAGCAGGCCGCTTCTTTAAAGTGGTGGATTCCGACGATTGGCTGGATGAAAAAGCCCTTCTAACGCTTATGTCGCGTCTTAAATCGCTTCGTAATCTTCCGGATATGGTGGTGTGCAATTATATCTACGACCATCTCTATGAGAACAGGCAGTGCAGCGTAAATTTCCGCAATGTATTTCCTGCGGATAAAATCTGCGGATGGAAAAATATGGGGTGCTTTCACAGCTCCCAGTACATGGTGATGCATGCACTGATCTTCCGTACCGCCCTATTAAAAGAAATAGGCTTAAAGCTGCCGGAGCACACTTTTTATGTGGACAATCTGTTTGCGTGCAGGCCTCTGCCTAAGGTCAGGCGCATTCTTTATCTGAATCTGGATCTATATCATTATTTTCTGGGACGAAATGATCAGTCCGTGAACGAGAACAGCTATATGCGCAGAATCGATGAACAGATCAAGGTCACAAAGCTGGTGGCTGACTCCGTGGATTTAGAGGAAGCCAGATCCATTTCGCCTAAGCTGGAGCACTATTTGCTGCGGAATCTTTCCATTATGCTCTCCATCTGTGATATTTTCCTACTCATGACAAATACCAAAGAAGCCTTACACAAACGGCGGAAGTTGTGGAATTATGTAAAGAGCAAGGATAAAAAGCTGTACAGACGGCTTCGCTTCACCGCCATAAGCGGCGCGACCTACCTGCCGGGCAGGCTGGGAGGAATTCTCACGCTGGCAGGTTATCGAATAGCGAAAAATTTCTTAGGATTTGCTTAAGCCGCTGTACATTGGCAGAGAGTAGGGTTAAAATGGAAAAGATATATATTGCGCTGGTGGACACACCGGGATTATTTGCGAATATCATACGTCTGGCGATCAAGCGGGAATACATACATGTGGTATTGGGGCTGGATGAGGAATTAAAAGAGGCCTACAGCTTCGGAAGAAGAAATCCCCATATCCCGTTCTTTTCGGGCTTCGAAAGGGAAAACTTAAAGACGATCGAAAGAGCCTTTCCGACCGCCCGCTACCGTATATACAGTCTGGACTGTACCGGAGAGCAGAAGGAGATGATGCGGGAGAAACTGCGGGATTTATACACATGCCGTTTCCGCTATCATTACTGCGTATGGGGGCTTCCCTTTCTTCTGCTTAAGAAGCCTTTCTATCAGAAACGGCACTATACCTGCTCTTCCTTTCTGGCAAGATTTTTAGAGGAGAGCGGCATCAGACTGTTTGGTAAGCATTTTTCTCTGGTTACGCCTGCGGATTTTTATGATCATAAAAATCAGGACATTCTTTTTGAGGGCCCGTTATCGGAATTTTTGCAGAGGGACGAGGGCTACGGTACCGTAAAAGGAGTTTTATATGAAGGGTAAGAAAAAGGTATTGAGCGCCATTCTGTTTTTGGGACTGGCCGCGATTACTTTTTACGTCATATTTAAGGAGCAGGATTTTAAAGAACTGTTAGAAGCCATACAGCGTATGCACAAGGGGTATCTGGCGCTGGCGGCATTTACCGCCCTGTTTTTCGTGTCCGCAGAAGGAATACTCATCTGGTATCTGCTGCGGTCTATCGGAGATAAGTGCAGCATTTTCAGCTGCCTGAAATATTCTTTTACCGGTTTTTTCTATTCCGGCATTACGCCTTCCGCCACAGGGGGGCAGCCCATGCAGCTCTATCACATGAAAAAGGACGGGCACAAGGTGGCGGATTCCACAGTGGTACTGATGAGCGTGGCGACGGCCTATAAGCTGGTGTTAGTTCTGATGGGACTGGGCATCAGTATTTTCTGGTGGCAGGGACTGCGCACCCATTTGGGAGAGTATCTTCCCATCTACTTTCTGGGACTGTTTTTAAATGCTGCGCTGGTGGTGATCCTGCTTGCTATTATGTTAAACGGCCCCGGCATGGAGCGCTTTTTGCTCGCTGCGGAAAAACTTCTCATAAAGCTGCATTTGATGAAGCCTTCCGAGAAGCGCAAGGAAAGCATCCACGGGATGGTAGAGCAGTATCAGAGTACCGTGGGCTTTTTAAAAAGCCATCTGGGAGTGATCAGCTTTCTGGTAGGTTTTACTTTTATCCAGCGATGCAGTGTTTTTGTACTGACCTATTTTGTTTATAAGGGCATGGGGCTTTCGGGAACGGCGCCCTTTGTGATCATGGCACTGCAGGCAGTAGTATATATTGCTGTGGATATGCTGCCGCTGCCCGGTTCCCAGGGGATTACGGAGTTAATGTATGCGGCGGTCTTCGGACGCATATTTATGGGAAGCGGCCTGACCGTATCCATGTGTATCTCCCGAGGGCTGAATTTTTATATGCTCATGATCGTCAGTGCCTGCGTGGCAGCTTATGCATGGTGGAAGAAATAAGGAATAAAATTTGCATCTTTTTCAAAAAATATATTGCAATCGGGAAAAATTTGTGCTACACTTCATCTCGATAAAGTAAATGCGGCGAAGGAAACTCTTGCCAGGGAAAGCGACAGGAATACGGCGTCACCGACTGAGAGCGCTGTTCGTGGGAAATGGCAAAGGGAACGCTCCGGAGCAGACTGTTTGAAGGTTTTTAAATTGTGTAGGACAGTACGTGGCATGCGTTAAATGCAAAAGTGGATGGACTGGTAAAACGCTTTGATGGAAGCGGCGGTCTGTCAAAACGGGTGGTACCGCGGATTTACGCTTGTTTATTCGTCCCGGAATACAATGATTGTATTCCGGGACTTTTTTGCGCGAAGGCATAAGGCGAGCGGAAATACTTGCATTTCCATTCGCCGTTGCCCGCGAACCGGCGAAACGCGCATAGCGTGTTTCGTCCGGTTTGCGCAAAGGCACACCGCCCCACATCTGAAGGAGGGAAGTTATGAAAAACATTTACAGGGATCAGACATTACAGAATATCAGTGAGGAGGATATCGGACGCACGCTCAAAGTGGCGGGCTGGGTAGAGAATATTCGCGACCACGGCGGGGTATCCTTTATCGACTTAAGAGATATGTACGGCGTGCTGCAGGTGGTGATCCGCAGGCCGGAGCTGTTAAAGGGCATCAAAAAAGAAGAATGTATCAGCGTCACGGGTCTGATGGAGAAGCGGGATGAGGAAACCTACAATCCCAAGATTCCCTCCGGCACCGTCGAACTGGAGGCACAGGAAATTCTGGTGCTGGGTCAGGTATACACAAAGCTTCCCTTTGAGGTGATGACCTCTAAGGAAGTCAGGGAGGATATCCGATTAAAATACCGTTATCTGGACCTTCGGAATCAGAAGGTACGGGACAATATGATCTTCCGCTCCCAGGTCATTGCTTTTCTGCGTCAAAAGATGACGGAGATGGGATTTTTGGAAGTACAGACTCCCATTCTTTGCGCATCTTCACCGGAGGGAGCCAGGGACTATATCGTGCCGTCCCGAAAGTACAAGGGGAAGTTTTATGCGCTGCCCCAGGCGCCTCAGCAGTATAAGCAGCTGCTCATGGTCTCGGGCTTCGATAAATATTTTCAGATTGCGCCCTGCTTCAGAGACGAGGACGCCAGAGCGGACCGTTCTCCGGGAGAATTTTACCAGCTGGACTTCGAAATGAGTTTTGCCACGCAGGAGGATGTATTCAAGGTAGGTGAGGAAGTACTGACAGCAGTATTTCAGAAATTTGCGCCGGAGGGCTATGCCGTGACCCAGGCGCCCTATCCCGTCATCAGCTATAAGCAGGCCATGCTGGAATTCGGCACCGATAAGCCGGATCTGCGCAATCCTCTGAGGATTATAGATTTGACTGATTTCTTCCAGAAATGTACTTTTAAGCCCTTCATCGGAAAGACCGTCCGGGCGCTAAAAGTACATGCGGAAATGTCCAAGGGCTTCCATGAGAAACTCTTGAAGTTTGCTACGGATTTAGGAATGGGTGGTCTGGGTTATCTGGAAGTGGGAGAAGACCTCTCCTACAAAGGTCCCATTGATAAATTTATTCCGGAGGAGTTAAAGCAGGAGTTTAGGGAACTGGCAAAGCTGGAGGCAGGGGATACTATCTTCTTCATGGCTGATAAGGAGGAGCGCGCGGCTTACTATGCGGGCATGATCCGTAACGAGCTGGGTGAGAAGCTGGATTTGTTAGAGAAAAACGCATACCGTTTCTGCTATGTGAATGACTTCCCCATGTTTGAACGGGATCCGGAAACCAAGCAGATCGGTTTTACCCACAATCCTTTCTCCATGCCTCAGGGCGGAATGGAGGCTTTAAATACCAAAGATCCATTGGATATTCTGGCTTATCAGTATGACATCGTATGCAACGGCGTGGAACTTTCCTCCGGTGCGGTGAGAAACCATGATGTGGACATTATGATAAAGGCTTTTGAAATAGCGGGCTATGATGAAGAAGTATTGAAGGCAAAGTTCGGTGCGCTCTACAACGCGTTCCAGTTCGGTGCGCCGCCTCACGCAGGCATGGCGCCCGGCGTGGACAGAATGCTGATGTTACTGAAGAACGAGGAAAACATCAGGGAGGTGATCGCTTTCCCCATGAGCGGTACGGCTCAGGATTTGATGTGCGGTGCGCCTAACGAGGTGACCGAACAGCAGCTTCGCGAAGTGCATATTAAAGTGCGCGATTAAGACGGGAGGAAGATCTTATGGCAAATGTCATTTCTGATGAAACCATAGAGTATGTAGGCGTGCTTGCCAAGCTGGAGCTCTCAGACGAGGAGAAGGAAGCAGCCAAAAAAGATATGGCAAGTATGCTTAACTATATCGATAAGTTAAATGAGCTGGATACCACGGGCGTAGAACCCATGTCCCATGTCTTTCCGGTACAGAATGTATTTCGTGAGGATGTGGTGACAAATGGGGACGATCGGACCAATATTCTGCAGAATGCACCCGGCGAGAAGGACGGGATGTTCATTGTGCCGAAAACCGTAGAATAGGAGGGACAGCATGAGTTTACTGGATTTGACGGCAGTTAAGCTGTCCGAAAAAATAAAAGCGGGTGAGGCGACAGTACCGGAAGCGGTGAAAGAGGTCTTTTCACAAATTGAAGCTAAGGAAGAACTGCTGCACTGCTATGTGAGCCTGAATAAAGAGGGCGCTTTAAAAAGAGCCGAAGAAGTACAGAAAAAAATTCAGGCAGGAGAACTGAGAGGGCCTCTTGCAGGGGTACCTGTTGCCATAAAAGACAATCTGTGTACGGCAGGCATGCTCACCACCTGTTCCTCTAAGATACTGGGCAATTTCGTACCTACCTTTTCCGCACAGGCAGTGGAAAATCTGGAAGCGGCAGGAGCCGTTATCTTAGGCAAGACCAATATGGATGAATTTGCTATGGGGTCCACCACCGAAACCTCGGCTTTCGGCGTCACCCGAAATCCTCATAATCCGGAGCATGTGCCGGGGGGCTCCTCCGGCGGTTCCGCGGCAGCGGTAGCGGCAGGAGAATGCTTCTTTGCCTTAGGCTCCGATACCGGTGGTTCCATCCGCCAGCCGGCGTCCTTTTGCGGCGTGGTGGGAATGAAACCCACTTACGGCAGAGTATCCCGTTACGGACTGGTGGCCTATGGTTCTTCTTTGGACCAGATAGGACCTCTGACAAAGGATGTGCGGGACTGTGCGGCGGTTTTAGAACTGATCGCTACCCACGATAAAAAGGATTCCACCTCGGTAAAGAGGGAAGATACGGACTTTACTTCTGCTCTGCAGACGGATGTGGAAGGAATGCGTGTCGGTATTCCCAGAGATTATTTCGGGGAAGGTCTGGATAAAGAAGTGAAAGAAGCCGTGCTGAAAGCGGCTGAGGTGTTGAAAGAAAAGGGTGCTGTTATTGAGGAGTTCGACTTAAGTCTGGTGGAGTATGCGATTCCTGCCTACTATACCATTGCGGCGGCGGAGGCCAGCTCCAATCTGGAACGTTTCGACGGTATCAAATACGGTTATCGGACGCAGGACTACGAGGGCCTGCACCATATGTATAAAAAGACCAGAAGCGAAGGTTTTGGCGCAGAGGTAAAACGTCGCATTATGCTGGGCTCCTTCGTGTTGAGTTCCGGGTACTATGATGCTTACTACTTAAAAGCGCTGCGGGTGAAGGCTTTAATTAAAAAAGCCTTTGACGAAGCATTTGCAAAGTACGATGTGATCTTAGGACCTGTGGCACCCACCACGGCTCCTAAACTGGGGGCATCTTTAGCGGATCCCATCAAGATGTACCTGGGAGATATTTACACCATTTCCGTGAATCTGGCGGGTCTGCCCGGTATGAGCGTGCCCTGCGGCAAGGATTCTGCAGGTCTGCCCATCGGCCTGCAGTTAATAGCTGACTGCTTCGAGGAAAAGAAGCTGCTTAGAGCAGCCTATACTTATGAGCAGGCAGTGGGCGGCTTTTTAGTGGGAAAGGAGGTCTAGCGATGGCAAAACAGTATGAAACAGTCATAGGTCTGGAAGTTCATGTAGAGCTTGCCACGAAAACCAAGATTTTCTGCGGCTGTTCCACGGCTTTCGGCGGAGAACCCAATACCCATACCTGCCCGGTCTGTACCGGTATGCCGGGCTCCCTTCCCGTACTCAATAAGCAGGTGGTGGAGTATGCCATTGCAGTAGGTTTGGCTGCCAACTGCGAAATCACCAGATACTGTAAATTTGACAGAAAGAATTATTTCTATCCCGACAATCCGCAGAACTATCAGATTTCCCAGCTTTACCTTCCCATCTGCAGAAACGGCTGGGTAGAGGTGGATACTCCTGATGGAAGCAAGAAAATCGGTATTCATGAAATACACATGGAAGAGGATGCGGGCAAACTGATTCACGATGATTGGGAAGAGGTTTCCTTAGTGGACTATAACCGCTCCGGCGTGCCTTTGATTGAAATCGTGTCCGAACCTGATATGCGAAATGCGGACGAGGTGATCGCCTATCTGGAAAAACTGCGTCTGCTCATCCAGTATTTGGGAGCTTCCGACTGTAAGCTGCAGGAAGGCTCCATGCGTGCCGATGTGAATCTGTCGGTCAGGGAAGTGGGAGCAGAAGAATTCGGTACCAGAACGGAAATGAAGAATTTAAACTCCTTCAAGGCCATAGCGCGTGCCATTGAGGGGGAACGAGAGCGTCAGATCGATCTTTTGGAAGCCGGAAAAGAAGTAATTCAGGAAACCAGAAGATGGGACGATGCCAAGGAATGCTCCTATGCCATGCGTTCTAAAGAGGATGCCCAGGATTACCGTTATTTCCCTGACCCGGATTTGGTTCCGGTGTGGATAGATGACGAATGGCTGGAGCGTATTCAGGCTGCACAGCCGGAATTCCGCACAGAGAAAATGGCCAGATATAGGGAGGAGTTTGGTATTCCCGACTACGATATTGAGATCATTACAGGCTCCAAGCATATGGCGGATATTTTTGAAGAAACCACCGCTCTCTGCAATCAGCCCAAAAAGGTCAGCAACTGGCTGATGGGTGAAACGCTGCGCCTCTTAAAGGAAAAGGAACTGGATCCGGAGGACATAAGATTCTCCCCCAAACATCTGGCGGAGTTGATCGCGTTAGTGGATGAGAAAGCCATCAATACCAATGTGGCCAAAGAAGTCTTTGAAGTAATGTTTGAAGAGGATATTGAGCCCCGAAGCTATGTGGAGGAGAAGGGACTTAAGGCTGTCAACGACGAGGGCGCTTTAAGAAAGACGGTGGAAGAAGTGATCGCAGCCAATCCCCAGTCCGTTGCGGACTATAAAAGCGGGAAGGAAAAGGCCATCGGTTTCTTAGTGGGCCAGACCATGAAAGCCATGCAGGGCAAAGCGGATCCCGGCACGGTAAACAAGCTGCTTAAAGAGCTATTGTAATGAAAAGTTCCCCGGTGTCATAAAAGGCACTGAGGAACTTTTTGTTTTAGGCTGTTTACATAATATTTATTCTTCTGCAAATAGGAACTCTATAAATTTAATGGCCGTGTCCGTACGGTCGGAAGTGACCGGCAGACCCAGTAGAACGGGCTTATTGGAGTAGTAGTAGGCATTCGTTAAAGCGGTGCAGTCGCTGATATCGATACCGACCGGCACAGGTTCTTTCATCGCCTCAGGATTAAAAGGGTCGGGAATCACAATCTCTTCGGTGGACTCATTGGCATCCCAAGCCGCATTCAATTCCTTGGCTACAGCATTGTCCCTGTAATAGATTCTGCCTTCTAAAGACGAGAACATATCCGCAGGCAGGATGGTGGATAGATCGAAGAAAAGCTCGGTGTAACAATAGGTTTCAAAGGCCAGTGTGTCCATAATGGCTACGTCCATATCACCGGTGGCCGTATAAACCATAATGAGTTCACGGGTACTGACAGTTTCCATACTCATCTGATCCCCCAGCATCAATGCGGAGTTAAAAGAGACCTCATATTTCTTCGGATCCATACCTGCATATTCCATAAAGGCGGCAGCAAATTCGTGATCCTCTCCTAAAGGACTGCTGTTTACCACGATGCCAAACAGCGCCTCTTCTTTGTCGGTAACAATTTCTACGGTCAAATAGATCAAAACGATCAAGGCCAGCGCCCCGCCCAGCACATACCATTTATAATAAGTCCAGAAATAGGAAAGTCTTTTTTTAAAAGGCTGATTTTTTAAAGCGGCCCGTTCTTCTTTAAATTCGTCCATTACCGGCATGGCAGTTCCACCTTTTTATAATAGTAGTTTACTTATGGCTTATTATGACCCATATTCATATGATAAAGTCAGAGCAAAAACTTGTCAATGACGGGAATCTTAGCAGTTTCTAAAAAAAGGATAAATTGGCGGAAAAGGGAGGCAGTTAGCCTTGCTTTCTTTCCCAAGATGTAATATCATTATTCTATAAAGTTTTGGTGGAAGCCAAAGCAGAAAGGCGGCTTGAAAAGGCGGATAAGCCGTCATATATACGATAAAATGAGAGGATAGAATAATATGAGTGAAACATATGTAGAATGTCTGGTAAAGAGAGAGCCTTCCCTTGTGGGAAGACTGGTCAAAACAGTACTCATTATGCTGACGGTGGTTTTTATACTGTTAGGTCTCATAGGCGCATATTACGGTGTACCCTTATTGTTGGGACTTGCCACCGCTGCAGGTGCCTACTTCGTACATCTGAATACTTATATTGAGTATGAGTATCTGTATCTGGACAAAGAGATTTCAGTAGATAAGATCAAGGCGCAGACCAGAAGAAAAAGAGTGGCGACTTTTGAGGTGGACAGAATGGAAATTCTGGCGCCCATCAAGTCCTATCATCTGGATAATTACAGAAACCGTACCGCTAAAGTGGCGGATTACAGCATCGGCAGGGAAGAACAGCCGGATAAGAGGTATATCATGTACTATGACGGCAATCAGCAGATTATTTTAAGCCCCAGTGAGGAACTGATAAAAGCCATCCGGACTGTCGGCCCCAGAAAAGTATTCATGGATTAGGCTTGACATTGCCCTTTGATTCTGCTAAACTCAACAAAACTTAACTGATTTCAATTACATAAGGAGGAGAAAATGGGACAGATTATTGGCGAAGGAATTACTTTTGACGATGTACTTCTGGTACCGGGCTATTCACAGGTGATACCCAATCAGGTGGATCTGACTACCTGGCTGACAAAGAAGATTAAGCTGAATATCCCGATGATGAGCGCCGGTATGGATACCGTTACCGAGCACCGCATGGCGATTGCCATGGCCCGTCAGGGAGGAATTGGCATTATCCACAAAAATATGTCTATCGAAGCACAGGCTGAGGAGGTAGACAAAGTAAAACGTTCCGAGAACGGCGTTATTACAGACCCATTTTCTTTATCACCCGATCATACGCTTGCGGATGCCGACGCACTGATGGCAAAGTTCAGGATTTCCGGTGTTCCTATTACGGAAGGCAGGAAGTTAGTTGGCATTATCACCAACCGTGATCTGAAATTTGAAACCGATTTTTCCAAAAAGATCAAAGAGTCCATGACCAGTGAAGGGCTGATTACCGCGCTGGAAGGTATTACCTTGGATGAGGCAAAGCAGATTCTTGCAAAGGCAAGAAAGGAAAAGCTTCCCATCGTGGACAAGGACTATAATTTAAAAGGCCTTATTACCATTAAAGATATTGAAAAAACCATCAAGTACCCTTTGGCCGCAAAGGATGAGCAGGGAAGGCTGCTCTGCGGCGCCGGTGTAGGTATTACAGCCAATGTATTGGAACGTGTGGGTGCGCTCATAGATGCCAAGGTGGATGTTATCGTACTGGATTCCGCTCATGGACATTCTGAAAACGTACTTCGCTGCCTAAAGATGATCAAGGATAAATATCCCGAACTGCAGGTGATCGCAGGCAATGTAGCCACCGGAGAAGGCACCAAGGCACTGATCGAGGCCGGTGCGGATGCGGTCAAGGTGGGTATCGGCCCCGGTTCCATTTGTACGACCCGTGTGGTAGCGGGTATCGGTGTACCACAGATTTCCGCTATTATGGATGCCTATGCGGTAGCCAATGACTACGGTATTCCCATTATCGCGGACGGCGGTATTAAATATTCCGGTGATATGACCAAGGCCATTGCGGCAGGCGGCAATGTCTGCATGATGGGTTCCATCTTTGCGGGCTGTGACGAGAGCCCGGGAACCTTCGAACTCTTCCAGGGACGAAAGTACAAGGTATACCGTGGCATGGGTTCCATTGCCGCTATGGAGAACGGCAGCAAGGACAGATACTTCCAGTCCGATGCCAAGAAATTGGTACCCGAAGGCGTGGAAGGACGTGTGGCTTATAAGGGTACCGTGGAAGATACCATCTTCCAGCTGATGGGTGGTCTGCGTTCCGGTATGGGCTACTGCGGTACTCCCAATATTGAGGAACTGAAGCAGAACGGACGCTTTATCAAGATTTCCGCTGCCTCCTTAAAGGAGAGCCATCCTCACGATATCCATATTACAAAAGAAGCGCCCAACTACAGTGTGGACGAATAAAGATGAATTAAAAAAGCGAGCCAGTCTCTTTAAGAGGCTGGCTTTTTTTGCGTGAAGGTATAAGGCAAATCATGCTCCTGCTTAAATTGATGGAGGCGTATTTTCCATATTTTTAAAAATAATATGAGAATCTATTGACCTTCCACTTGCTGGAAGGTATATCATAGGCCCATAAAAAAGGAAAATAAAGTGCAAAGCAGGGATAGGAAGACTATGAAAAAAGTATCATTTTTAATTCAGAACGCATGGAAATATATTCTGTACAATAAGTTCAGCAGTATCGTGCTGTTCATTGCCATTACGGTGGGATTTATCTTTCCCATGATGGCGCTTAATGATGTGAACGATCTGCTGCGGGACGTGCGGATATCCCGGTATGAGGATGCTTCCGGCATTACAATTCTGGAATACCAAATGCCGTATAAAGAAGGGACGGAAATGGATGCCGCGCTGAAGCAGGCAGAGGAATCGGGAATGTTTGAAAGGGTCGGATTCTCGGGGAATAAAAGTCAGCTTATCTATGCGGGGGAGGAATCCTATTCCGGCATAGTGAGCGGAGTCAGTGCAGAATATCTATCCCTGATGTCCTGCGAACTGGTGAAAGGCAGCTTTTTCTCCGAGGAGGACTATGAGGGAACGGGTGAAAGGGTATGCCTGTTAAGACATGAGAGCGGTCTGGTACGGGACGGTGTGGGAGTAGGAGATTCTATTGAAATATTAGGCAATTCCTATACAGTCAAAGGCATTGTCCGTTCTCCCAGAATCTACGGCGGCGTGCTGGTTCCCTATGTCTTTTCTTCGGAAATCTTTGCAGGTACGGGAGAGTACATGAGCTATCAGGTCATTACTTATGGGCATACGGGCAAAACGGTAGTCATTCCCTTTCCAGATCAGCTATATTCTTCCAAGGAAGCAGGGGTGGAGCAGGAGAAAATTTATCTTGCTTCCGTACGGGAATTAAACCGATACCGCATGATGCGCGCATGGATCATTATTCTCTTTACTGCGGTGAATATGCTGCTTTTATTCATGGGCATGATGGTGCGGGAGCGCTACAGCATGGCGGTGCGCATGGCATTGGGAGTAAGCCGCAAGGCCCTCTTTTTAGAAGTTCTGTTTCGGAATTTACTGCTGATGCTGCCGGCCTTATTGGCAGCCGTCGTCTGCTATCCGCTCCTGGGCCGTCATATAAGAAGTATCAATCGTGGATTACAAGCCGTGACGGTTCTGCAGGCAGGGCTCGGAGGCGTGGTTATCATTTCCCTGATCACGCTGGTCATACTGCGCTTTAGCTTTAAGAAGAGAGGAGTCGCAGCGTTATTAAAGAAATAATATCTAAAAAGATAAGGCGGGAGGAGGAAGCATGAAATATTCGATATCAAGAATCTTACATAATCTGTTCCGTAACGGGCTGCTGTATCTGTTTATTCTGCTCAGTTTTACGCTGGGAGCTGGGCTATTTATCATCTGTATGAATTTCAGGATGACCGGTGCACAGCTTTTAGCGGAGGTAAAACGCCAGAGTGCAGAAGGAGTCATAAAAGTGCAGTGGTCGTATCAGAGTGAATTTGACCCTCTGATAGACCCTATAGCATTTCAACAGGAAAGAACCGATTATCCCATCCCCTATGATACCTATTTAGACTTGATTTCCAATCCTGAGTATACGGACGAACTGGATTTTCTGTATGCGCTGAAGACCGATACAACTGTCTTTATAAGGGATACGGAAGATGTGCTGGAGTGGGATGTGTATTTTATGAACGAGTATTTATTTCACTACCTCTATGGTTTTCCAAGGAACGAAGGTATGGCTTATCTGGGAGATACTGCTTATGCGGATTTATTACTGGTGGGAAATAAAATAAAAAGCGGAGATGATTTCTTTTTTACAGATTTTGCTATGTATATTGACGGTGATTCTCTCATCATAGACGGAAAAAGTTATCCCTATGAGGTTGTCATGCCTCTGGAGCCATATCTTAATCTGCTTACTATTGGCGAAAGTCCGGATACAGATATAGAGGAGCTGGAGAGGCGTTTCGGCGGACCGATGCACCGCAGCACAATGAATATTGCGGTAATCCTGCCAATAGAAGATGTTTTCACTCCGTCCGGAGATGATGCCAATACAATGAACAATCTGCTGCTTCGTTACCGCAATGCCGAATGGCATGAGGATGTGGTGGCACAGGTACTGCGGGAATTAAATCAGATTGATAGAAAAAGCCGTTTTACCGTGGAGAACCGGTACCTAACCTTAAAAAGCCGGATGGAGGATTACAGTTATGATATGGACCGGTGGATGCTTGTGGCTGTCAGTATCCTGTTTCTTTCGGGTGTGGGCTGTATTGGCTCCATGTATCTGCTTTTAGATAAAAGGCGGCATTTTATGGCGGTATCCATTGCCTACGGTTCGACCCTTTGGCGGGTTGTGGCGGAAACGGTGGCGGAGCTTTTGATCGTGCTCTCTGCAGGCTGTATACTGGGAATCCTCATCTTGCCCATTTTGCAGAAAATTACGGTCTATCAAGGCGAACTTCGAGTAAATATGGGAGGAATCGGGATTGTAGCCATGACGGTGCTCACATTCAGCATGATATCCGTTCTCTTAGGGATGCACGCGGTCCGGCTCAAAGATGTAGCGGCAGTCTTAAAAGAGGAATAAAGGAGGAAGAATCTTATGATAGAGTTAAAGCAGATTATAAGGCATTACGGAAAAGGAGATAACGTGACGGAGGCTTTAAAGGGTGTTTCTCTGCAGATAGAAAAAGGAGAATTTGTAGCCATAACGGGGCATTCCGGCTGTGGGAAGAGTACGCTGCTCAATATTCTGGGAGGAATGGACAGGCAGACAAAAGGGGAGTATTTCTATGACGGGACAGACGTCAGCCGGATGAGTGAGAAGGAACTGGCAGGATTCCGCAACCGGCATATCGGTTTTGTCTTTCAGGCCTTTCATCTGGCTGGAGAGCTCACCGCTTTGGAAAATGTGGCCCTGCCCTTAGGGTATGCGGGAGTGGGAGCAAAAGAGAGAAAAGAGCGGGCAAAAGTCTTACTGGACAAAGTGGGACTGTCCGAGAAATACAAAGCCCATCCGGCGAAGCTCTCCGGCGGTGAGATGCAGAGAGTCGCCATTGCGCGGGCCATGGCCAACCACCCGCAGGTCCTGCTGGCGGATGAACCAACGGGCAATCTGGACCGTGAGAACGGGGAGATGGTCATGAATATCTTACAGGAGCTGAATAAAGAAGGAATGACGATCATCCTGGTAACCCATGATCTGGAGCTGGCGGCTATGGCGGACAGATGTATCCGTATGGCGGATGGAAATATCATAATGTAGGAAGAAGCATGAAATATTTAATAACAAGAGTCTTACAGAAAGGTATATAGGTATTTATGATGAAAAAAATAAATTGCACGATTCTATTATGTATAGTATTAATCTTTTTACTTGCATCTTGCGGCAAAAATGCAGAAGCTACCATTATAGAAATCAATAGAGATATCCAAGACGGTTATGTGCTGGAAGAATTGGATATCGGTCAAATCGGAATAGGAAATCCCGGCGGTATTTGTATCTATAATAACAATATCTATTTGTGCGATACAAAAAATAATTGTATCGTAAAGTTGAGTAAAGATTTGGAGATGCTGGAATCATACGGAACTTTAGGAAGGGAATCCGGCAATTTTTCCGGACCCATGGATATTACTTTTTCCGGAGACAGTTTCTATGTTTTGGATAACGGAAACAGCAGAGTACAAAAATTTTCAGCAGATTTTGAATATCAGGAAACATATGATCTGGAATATTTAGCGTCAAGACAAGGGAGTGGTCTATATATCAGTATCGCTGTAGACAATGAAGGGATCATTTATGTTTCTACCATTTCTCCGGATACCAGAGATGGCTATATTTTTTATTGGGATCATGATACCTGGAATAAATTGGGCGAAAATGTCATTGGCTATTTGTGCGAAGGGGACGGCAAAGTATATTTTGCCAATATAATGGAATTTGAGGGTAAAATGACGATACAATCGGGAAAAAATGTTTTCTATGAGATTGACGCGGGGGAACTGAAACCGATTTGCCGTTTTATAAATTCATATGCGCCGGCAGCGCTTACTTACTGGAATAACCGTATCTACATGGCATCTGCGGGAATGCGTTCTGTGAACTATTTTACGGACGAAAGTGAAATGTTGGAAACTGTATTGGCTTTGCCGGATGCGAGTCTGCATATGCATATGTGCATAGATGATGACGGGAATATATATATATCGGACAATGGAATTGGAAGATTTTATCGTGCCGTACAGTAAAATTGTAATCCTGATAGATGTTTTTACTCCGCCACAGAAACAGTGGCGGAGCCAATTTCCGGCTCCGTTCTTTTAGAAGCCTAGGTTTTAAGTTTATAATTGACAGATACTTATTTGATGAGTAGTATGAAATTAATAACTGCATATTTCTATTTATTTAGCTGCAAAAGTAATGTTTATAGGGGGACATATCGATGCACAAAAGTAAAAAGGTCTATTTTCTAATAGGTTTCTTAGTTTTCATTGTTCTAGTGGAAACAACTATTATTTTTATCCAAAGAAAAAGATTTGGGGATGAAAACCAAATAAGCCCGGTTAATAATGCCAACATAGTAGATTTACGTTATGGAGATAATTTTAGCGTAATTTCGGTCGTTGATGTTGAAGGAAAAGAAGTAAGTTTAAAATGTGGAGAAAATAATATTTTGTTTTATCTATCTTCTTCCTGTTCCAGCTGCGGTGATGTACTAAGATTTTGTGAAAGGCTTCAATCCGTTTTTGGAGAGGATCATCTGAACATATTGCTTTTATGGAGTGATTCCATTCCGATTTCCTTAGTAGAAAAAAATAATATCCCGTTAGAGAATTGTTACACTACCAATAGTATGACAGGACTTAATGCTCCGACACCGACGGCTTACATATTGGATGATCAAGGCGGTATATTATACTATAGTTCAGATATAAAAACATCTGTTGAAAAACTATATGCACAAGTTGTGGAAACAGAAAATAAGGAAGAGGAGCTTCGATTAAGAGCAAACGCGTATTTGATAGAAGCATATGGCATATCAGATTTTCATAAGCCGCAAGTGGTCTATTTTTACATGAGCGGATGCCCGGATTGTGCAGCTGCGGATGAGTTTTTAAATACTCACGAAGAGAAAGATAAAAGAGATTTATATTATTTATATAAATATGATGATACGGATCCGACTCATGATAAAGATAATTATGCATTGTTCCGCACAATTTACGGCATTGAGTGGTATCCGTCCTTTTTGGTTTTTGGGTCTGAGCAAGAATATCGGTTAGTAGGGGAAGTTCCGGTGGAAACATTAATAAGTGAACTGGGTCAATTTGATTGACCGGCTCGCAATTTATTATGAAAAGAAGGGTAGAATAGGAATTCATTATGAAAAAAGTAAACAGTACGATTCTTTTATGTATAGTATTCATCTTTTTACTTGCATCTTGCGGCAAAAATGCAGAAGCTACTCTTATAGAAATCAATCAAGATATTCAAGGCAGTTATATTTTGGAAGAGTTGGATATCAGTCAAATAGGAATAGGAAATCCCGGCGGTACCTGCATCTATAATAATTATATATATGTGTGCGATACAGAGAATCATTGTATTGTAAAGTTGAGTAAAGATTTAGAGATGCTGGAATCCTATGGAACTTTAGGAATGGAATACGGCAATTTTTCCAAACCCATGGATATTACTTTTTCCGGAAACTGTTTCTATGTTTTGGATAGCGGAAATAACAGGGTACAAAAGTTTTCAGCCGATTTTGGATATCAGGAAACGTACAATCTGGAACATTTAGTTACGGAACAAGGGAGTGGTCTATATGTAAGTATCGCTGTAGACAGAGAAGGGATTATTTATGTTTCTACTATTGCTCCAGATACCAATGATGGCCATATTTTTTATTGGGATAATGATACTTGGAATCAATTAGGCGAAAATGTCGTCGGCTATTTGTGTGAAGGGGGCGGCAAAGTATATTTTGCAAATATACAGGAATTTCAGATTGAAAAAGATAGAACAATAATACAATCGGGAAAAAATTTACTTTATGAGATTGACTCGAAGGAACTGAAACCAATTTGCCGTTTTATGGATAAATATGCACCGGCAGCGCTTACTTACTGGAATGACCGCATTTATATGATATCTGCGGGAAGATGTTTTGTTAACTATTTTACGGATGAAAGTGAAATGTTGGAAACAGTAGTGGCTTTATCAGAAACCAGCACCCATATGTATATGTGCATAGATGATGACGGAAATATGTATATAACCAACAATGGAACCGGAAGATTTTATCGTGCTATACAGTAAAAAATATAAATCGATATCATAATAGGAGGACTATGAAAAGATTACCATTTATAATCCAGAATGCTTGGAAATATATTCTGTACAACAAGTTCAGCAGTATCGTGCTGTTCATTGCCATAACGGTGGGATTTGTTTTTCCGATGATGGCGTTAAATGATGTGAATGACCTGCTGCGGGACGTCAGTTTATCCCGGTATGAGGATGCCGCCGGTATCACGGTCCTTTCATACTTGATGCCGTATAAAGACGGGGAAGAAATGGATGCCGCGCTGAAACAGGTAAAGGAAACCGGAGCGTTTGAAACAGCCGGATTCTTGGGAGTGGAGAATCAGCTTGTTTATGCGGGGGAAGAATCCTATTCCGGTATGGTGGCCGGAGTCAGCAGAGATTATTTGTCCCTGATGTCCTGCGAACTGGTGGAAGGCAGCTTTTTCTCCGAGGAGGATTATGAGGGAAAAGGGGAAAGGGTATGCCTGTTGAGATATGAGAGCGGTCTGGTACGGGACGGAGTGGGAGTGGGAGACAGTATTGAGATACTGGGTAATTCCTATACGGTCAAAGGTATTGTCCGTTCTCCCCGGATCTACGGCGGTGTATTGGTACCCTATGGCTTTTCATCGGAAATCTTTGCAGGTGCGGGAGGGTTCCTGCACTATCAGGTCATTACGTATTCCCCTACAGGCAAAACGGTGATTCTTTCCTTTCCGGACCAGCTGACGTCTTCCAGGGAGAAAGGAGTGGAGCAGGAGAAAATTTATCTTGCGTCCGTACGGGAATTAAACCGGTACCGTTTGATGCGTGCGTGGATCATTATAGTTTTCACTGCTGTGAATATGCTGCTGTTGTTCATGGGAATGATGGTGCGGGAGCGCTACAGCATGGCGGTGCGCATGGCGTTGGGAATAAGCCGGAAGGCCCTCTTTTTAGAGATACTGTTTCGGAATCTGCTGCTGATGCTGCCGGCCTTATTGGCAGCCGTCGTCTGCTACCCAGTCCTGGGCTATTACATAAAAAGTATCAACCGCGGATTACAAGCGGTAACGGTCCTGCAGGCAGGGCTCGGAGGCGTGGTCATTATTTCGTTCATTACCGTGTTCATACTGTGGTTTAGTTTTAGAAAGCGGGGAGTCGCAGCGTTATTAAAGAAGTAGAGCAGGGATATGGAAAGCGGAATAAAGGAGAAAAAATCTTATGATAGAGTTGAAGCAGATCGTAAAACATTACGGAAAAGGGGATAATGTAACGGAGGCTTTAAAGGGCGTTTCCCTGAAGATAGAAAAAGGAGAATTTGTAGCCATAACGGGGCATTCCGGCTGTGGGAAGAGTACGATGCTCAATATTCTGGGAGGAATGGACAGGCAGACGGAAGGGGAGTATCTCTATGACGGAACAGATGTCAGCCGGATGAGTGAGAAGGAACTGGCAGGATTCCGCAACCGGCATATCGGTTTTGTCTTTCAGGCCTTTCATCTGGCAGGGGAGCTCACCGCTTTGGAAAATGTGGCCCTGCCCTTAGGGTATGCGGGCGTGGGAGCAAAAGAGAGAAAAGAGCGGGCAATGGGCTTACTGGACAAAGTGGGATTGTCCGAGAAATATAAAGCCCATCCGGCGAAGCTCTCCGGCGGTGAGATGCAGAGAGTTGCCATTGCGCGGGCCATGGCCAATTACCCCCAGGTGCTGCTGGCGGATGAACCTACGGGCAATCTGGACCGTGAGAACGGGGAGATGGTTATGAAGATCTTACGGGAGTTAAATAAAGAAGGAATGACGATCATCATGGTCACCCATGATCTGGAACTGGCGGCTATGGCAGACAGACGTATCCGTATGGCAGATGGGGATATCATAGTGCAGGAGGAAGCATGAAATATTCGTTTTCAAGAATCTTACATAATCTGATGCATAACTGGCTGCTGTATCTGTTCATTCTGCTCAGTTTTATGTTGGGAGCGGGCTTGTTTATCATCTGCATGAATTTCAGGATGACCGGCGAACAGCTTTTAAAAGAGGCTAAGAGACAGAGCGCAGAAGGGGTCATACAGGTGCATTGGGCATTCAATAGTGAGTTCGATCCTATGACGAACCCTATGGAATTTATGCAGGAAAGAACCGATTATCCCATCTCTTACGATACCTATTTAAACCTGATCGCAAATCCCCAGTATACGGACGAACTGGATTTTTTGTTTGCCCTAAAGATAAATGATCCTATCTTTATACTAGACTCGGGGGATGGGGCTGACTTGGATATCTATTTTATGAATGAGACCTTATTTGACTATCTGTATGGATTTTTAAGAAGCGAGGGCATGGCGTATCTGGGAGACACCGCTTATGCAGACTTATTACATATAGGAGAGGAGATAAAAAAAGGAAATGATATCCTCTTTGCAAATTCTGAGATATATATTGACGGTGATTCACTCATCGTGGATGACAGAGCCTATCCCTATGAGATTGTCATGCCGATGGAGCCGGATATCAGTCTGCCCACTATTGTTGAACGTTGGGATGATGATATAGAGGAGAGGGAGGAACATCTCGACGAGGCAATAAGACGCAATACTATGAATATTGCGGTAATCCTGCCTATAGAAAATGTTTTTATTCCGTCCAGCTTCGCTGTTCTACACAACAATTTGCTGCTTCGCTACCGCAATGCTGAGTGGCAGGTGGATGTGGTGGCGCAGGTATTGCGGGAATTGAATCATATTGACAAGAAAAGCCACTTTACTGTGGAGAACCGGTACCTAACATTAAAAAGTCAGATGGAGGCTTATGGCTATGATATGGACCGGTGGCTGCTCATAGCCGTCAGTATCCTGTTTCTTTCGGGCGTGGGTTGTATCGGTTCCATGTATCTGCTGTTAGATAAGAGGCGGCATTTCATGGCAGTATCCATTGCCTACGGTTCTACCCTTAAGCGGATCATGATAGAAACGGTGGCGGAGCTTTTGATTGTGCTCTCTGCAGGCGGCATATTGGGAATCCTCATCTTACCGCTCTTGCAGAAAATTACGGTTTATCAAGGCGAACTCCGAGTAAATATGGGAGGAATCGGTATTGTAGTCATGACTGCGCTGGCATTCAGCGTGCTATCCGTTTCCCTGGGGATGCATGCGGTTCGGATTAAAGATGTGGCGGCAGTATTGAAAGAGGAATAGGGGGATATATCGCAATGGAATCATAATAGGGAATAATGATTTACAAAATACTTAAGGGAATAAAAGGAGGTCAGCATGAAGAATAAATTATTATTATTAGGAATGACAATTGCTTTAACTTTGGTGTGGATTACGCCGATTCAATCGGAAGCAGCGTGTAAAGCTTGGCAGAAATATAAGGAATCTGAGCCATATTGTGCTACACCGGTCTGTACCATGGCTATCCCCTCACAATTTACAGATGTTATCTCTGTGAGGACCTGTGACCCTGAGGAGGGGGAATCTGGTGTCATATATGAATTTAAGACAGAAAAAGTGGACCATGGTTGTTGCGACCATAAATAAAAATAATACATTTTAGTTACGTTATAAATACTTATTAATAATGATTCCAAAATTTTGATTCCATTGTATATATGAATTACAGAAGGGCGGAGCCGGTTTTCGGTTCCGTCCTTTTCGTAAAATGCTATTCCCTGCCATTGCATAATGGGTCTGAACTATGGTAAAATGACTTATGTGCTTTTATATGAGTAAAGAAGTAGATAAGGAGACAAATCGTGCCAAACAGTCGTGAGAGTAAGGAAAAGGGATTTGCCTACGAAAGCATGATAGACAGAGGAAAGATGCAGCGCCTGCAGGATAAATTCTGTGAGGTGACGGGCATCTGTGCGTACTTTGTGGATACGGCAGGTGTCGCCCAGACCAGACTCTCTGGCGACGCGGCGGATATTGAACTGATAAAGCCCTATATGAAGCCGGAAGAGATCAGCAAGGCGCTCCAGCGCATTGGCGAGGGTTCTTTGGAGGAGCTGGCCATAGAAGATACCGAAGCAGAGAACCTGAAATTGGCGGCTATGGCGGTGGGGGAGCGGGGCAGACTGACTTTTTATTGGGTTGCCTATTGCATATTAGAGGATGAAGCAGATGCCGGCGGCAATCGGATTACGGGCTATCGTCGTTCCCTGACGGAGAAGGCTTTTTATCAGGCCATGGATTTACTTTATGAAAATACAAAAACCATCTTTCATACCAAGATCACCAGCGTAAATGCGGAAATGGAAAGCATGCGCAGCCATGATTCGGAGCGGGAGTTAAAAAATTCCTTGAACAGATTGGAGGTCATTACCCAGATTGTGCAGCTTTTGGACAGTGATGATGCCATAGAAGCCGTGATGGAAAAGTGGCTGAAGATTGTGGGAAAATATCTGGATATTACTACCGGACATATCTTCCAGATTTTTTCGGAAACCGCAACCGCGGATATTTTGGCTGAGTGGTGCAAGCCGGGGGTTGTGCCCCCCTTTGATAAAAACAGAAATATACGGGCGGATCATCTGGTATTTTCCGAAAAACCCGTGGTTATATCTTCCGATACGATTGATGCCAACGAGGCGACAGCCGCTTGGAAAGAATTTAAGGTGCGCGCGTTTGCTATTTTTCCCCTTGTAAAGAGTGCGGGCGGCAGTATGTGCGTCTGTTTAAACCAGTCTGACAGGGACCGTATCTGGCAGGTGGAGGAAATCAAGTTTATTGCGGATGCCGTGAAAGTGCTGCAGAGTATTCTCTCAAGGCGGATACAGAAAAATTCCATAGTAAGCTCCTATGCTTCTTTGGAAGCCATATTGGATAATTTGAACTCCTGCATTTATGTGCGGGATACCGAGGGAAAAGTCTTATTCACCAACAAGAAGTTAAAGAAAACTTTTGAACGGGAACTGGAGGATCACAGCTTTGAAAAATTACTGCAGAGTTGGAGTGAGCAGAAGGTTGACGGTTCTGTGGAAATAAACTATTCCGAAGCAAAGAGTTGGTACGATATGCTTCACACCAGTATCAACTGGGTGGACGGCAGAAAAGCGGAGATCTTTGTTTTCTATGACATAACGGATAAGAAAATATATCAAAAGAAAATAGAGCAGCAGGCCTATACGGACTTTTTGACCGGTCTTTACAACCGGATGTGCTGTGAAAGGGATTTGGCATGGTATGTGGACAATGCCAAAAGGAATCAGGAAAAGGGTGCTCTGCTGTATCTGGATCTGGACGATTTTAAGCATATTAACGACGGCCTCGGGCATCAGTACGGGGATGTGCTTCTAAAAGCCATTTCCAATTCCTTATCCCGTATAGACGGTATCCACAGTACCTGCTACCGCATGGGAGGGGACGAGTTTGTCATTGTCATTCCGCCGGAGAGCTATAACAGGTATGAGGACATTATCAAGGATATTGAAAATGTGTTTGCCAAACCGTGGTTCTTGAAGGATGCGGATTATTACTGCACCATGAGTATGGGTGTAGTAGTGTTCCCGGATAACGGCGAGAATGTCCAGGAATTAATAAAAAAGGCCGATATTGCCATGTATGAGGCCAAAAAATCCGGTAAAAACAAAGTGGCTTACTATTCGGACGGATTGGGTATGCACTCCGGCCGCAGGCTGGACATGGAAAAAAATATGCGGGATGCTACCGTGGACGGGTATAAGGAATTTGAGGTGTATTATCAGCCTATTATCGATATTTCTTTGCCGGAGACACCTTGTAAAGGTGCGGAAGCGCTGATTCGCTGGAACAGTGTGGAAATGGGATCTGTTTCACCCTCCGAATTTATTCCTTTGGCGGAATATCTGGGACTGATCAATCCCATTGGCAGCTATGTGTTGTCAGAGGCCTGCAAGGAATGTAAAAAATGGAATGATAACGGACATCCGGACTATAAGGTCAATGTGAATCTGTCCGTGGTACAGCTTCTGCAGCCGGATATTGTGGAAAGCGTAAAAGAAGTGCTTAAAGAAACCGGCTTGAAACCGTCCAACCTGACTTTAGAGGTTACAGAGAGTCTGGCTATCAACGATATGGACCGTATGAAAGAGATTCTGGGCGGTATCAAGGAATTGGGTGTGCGGATTGCATTGGATGACTTTGGAACCGGTTATTCCTCCTTGAATCATATCAGGGAGATACCCTTCGATGTCATCAAAGTGGATCAGAGCTTTGTTAAGGATTTGGCCGAGGATGCTTATTCCCAGTCCTTTATCAAGATGGTAGCGGAACTGGCGGAGACCATCGGCGTGAGCATCTGCGTAGAAGGGATTGAGACGGAAGAACAGTACAAAGTGCTGGAAGGGATGAAAGTCAGAATGGTACAGGGCTATTATTTTGACAGGCCCCTGCCTAAGGAAGATTATGAAAAGAAATATACAAATTTGCATGAAACGGCTTGAAATACCTGACTGAATCATGTACTATAATACTATGAGACTGCATGACTGGCGGAAAACGGCATGGCCGTTGTGGGAGTACCTACAGGGAGTGCAGTAATATGGAAGCCGGCCGCCTGGGCGAACACAAACAGAATGTGCCGCTCAGGCGTTTTTATTTGCGCGAAGCGAGTTTCGCATGGTTTGTGCGGTGCACACTTTCAAAAGGAGGAAGAACATGAATCTCGAACAGGAATTACGTAACAACAGCTATCCCGGAAGGGGCATCGTGATCGGCAAATCCGAGGACGGTAAGTCTGCGGTAGCGGCCTATTTTATTATGGGACGCAGCATCAACAGCCGTAACCGTATCTTTGTGGAGGACGGACAGGGGATTCGGACCCAGGCCTTCGATCCGGCTAAACTTACGGACCCCAGTCTGGTGATCTACGCACCGGTAAGGGTCTTAGGAAATAAGACCATTGTTACCAACGGAGACCAGACGGATACCATCTATGAAGGAATGGACAGGCAGCTTACCTTTGAGCAGTCACTGCGCAGCAGAGAATTCGAGCCGGACGGACCGAACTATACACCGAGAATATCCGGCATCATGCATGTGGAGAATGGGAAATATAACTTTGCGCTCTCTATTTTAAAGAGCAATCACGGAGATCCTTCTTCCTGCAATCGCTTTACCTATGCCTATGAGAATCCCAAGGCCGGAGAGGGGCGTTTCATTCACACCTATATGCATGACGGCGATCCTCTGCCCAGTTTTGAAGGCGAACCGAAGCTCGTGGAAATCGGCAATGACATTGATGCTTTTACCAACATGATCTGGGAGAGCTTAAATGAGGAGAATAAAGTATCCCTTTTTGTCAGATACATCGATATTGCAAGCGGCAGCTATGAAACAAGGATTGTCAACAAGAATAAATAACTTTACTAAAAACAGCTGTCTTATGGCAGCGGAAAAGAGGAACAATGAAAGAATTTGAATTGAAATACGGCTGTAACCCCAACCAGAAGCCTTCCCGCATTTTCATGGAGGATGGCAGTGAACTGCCCGTGACCGTTTTAAACGGCAGGCCGGGCTACATCAATTTTTTGGACGCTTTTAACGGCTGGCAGTTGGTCAGTGAATTAAAAGCCGCTACCGGACTGCCGGCGGCAACTTCTTTTAAGCATGTGTCCCCTGCGGGAGCTGCAGTGGGTCTGCCCCTTACCGAGACTTTGGCAAAGATTTACTGGGTGGACGATCTGGGAGAACTGTCTCCTTTAGCCTGCGCCTATGCAAGAGCAAGGGGCGCGGACAGAATGTCCTCCTTCGGTGACTTTATTGCGCTTTCCGATATCTGCGACGAGGATACGGCCCGTCTGATCAAGCGTGAGGTATCCGACGGCGTCATTGCCCCCGGCTATACTCCCGAGGCGCTTGAGATGTTAAAAGCCAAGAAAAAAGGAGCATACAATATTCTGCAGATGGATGCTTCTTATAAGCCTGCGCCCGTAGAGAGAAAGCAGGTGTACGGCATTACCTTTGAGCAGGGCAGGAACGAACTGCCCATCGACGATGAGCTGCTTGGCAATGTGGTCACCAAAAACAAGGCATTGTCTGATCAGGCCCTGACGGATATGAAGATTGCGCTCATTACGTTAAAATATACCCAGTCCAATTCCGTATGCTATGTAAAGGATGGACAGGCCATCGGTATCGGTGCGGGGCAGCAGTCCCGTGTACATTGTACCAGACTGGCCGGGCAGAAAGCGGATAACTGGTATCTGCGCCAGTCACCTCAGGTACTCTCCCTGCAGTTTGTGGATACCTTGGGCAGAGCGGACAGGGACAATGCCATCGATAACTACATCGGTGAGGAGTATATGGACGTACTGGCCGAGGGCGCATGGCAGAAGGTCTTTAAAGTGAAACCGCCCGTATTTACAAGGGAGGAAAAAAGAGCTTGGCTGGACGGACTAAAAGAAGTTACTTTAGGTTCCGATGCATTCTTCCCCTTCTCCGACAATGTGGAGAGGGCTCATAAGAGCGGTGTCAAATACATTGCGCAGCCGGGTGGTTCCGTAAGGGACGATCTGGTTATCGAATGCTGTGATAAATACGACATGGTGATGGCGTTTACGGGTATCCGCCTGTTCCACCATTAAAGACAGGAAGGTTTGATCATAATATGAAATTACAGGATTTTGAACAGTTTAATCCCGTTACGATACAGTGTCATGACAATCCCGATGCGGATGCATTAGCTTCCGGCTACGGTCTTTACTGCTATTTTAAAAGTAAGGGAAAGGATGTCAGTCTGGTATACAGCGGCAGGAATGAAATCCAGAAGGCCAATTTAAAGCTGATGGTGGAAAAATTGAATCTTCCCGTACAGTTCTTAAAATGTGAAAGAGGAGAGACGATTCAGCGGGACGGACTGATACTGACTGTGGACTGCCAGTACGGAGCCGGCAATGTAACAAAGCTTTTAGGAGACGCGGTGGGCATTATCGATCATCATCAGGTGGAGATAACCGATGTTCCTTTAAGTATTATCCATCCCAATCTGGGAAGTTGCTCCACTTTGGTCTGGAGACTCATTACCGAGGCGGGCTATACCGTTACAGACGAGGAAGGTCTGGGAACGGCGTTATATTATGGATTGTATACGGATACCAACCAGTTTTCGGAGCTTTCCAATCCGCTGGATCTGGATATGCGGGAGGAAATTCCCTTTGATAACAGTCTGATCACTCTGTTCCGTAACTCCAATCTGTCCTTACAGGAGTTGGAGATAGCGGGCATTGCCATGATACGCTACAGCTATAATGACGACTATGAATTTGCTGTTATTAAATCCCAGCCCTGCGACCCCAATATTTTGGGGTTGATCAGTGATTTCCTGCTGCAGGTGGATGCCATCAAGACCTGCGTGGTATTTAATCAGCTGCCGGACGGCTATAAACTTTCTGTCAGAAGCTGTATCAAGGAGGTCAATGCCAGCGAATTAGCGGCATATTTAACGGAGGGTATAGGCTCCGGCGGCGGACATTTTGAAAAAGCCGGCGGCTTTATCAGCATGAAGCTGTACGAGGAAAAATATCCCACCCTCCATGCGGAAGGCTATTTTAATAACCGCATGACCCAGTATTTCGACAGTTTTTCTATTATCTATGCGGACAGCTATGACATAGATATTTCGGATATGAAGCGTTATATCAAGAAAAAAATTCCCGTTGGATATGTGAAGGCGGATGAGATGCTGCCCGTAGGTACTCCCATCACCATCCGTACCTTGGAAGGGGATGTGGATATAACAGTGGAAGAGGATCTCTACATCATCATCGGTATTAAGGGTGAGGTATATCCCAACCGGAAAAAGAACTTTGAAAAATCCTATCAGGCAACGGATCAGCCCTATCAGCATACGGAGAGCAGAAAAGCTGCCGAGTATGTGCCCGTTATCAAGAACAGAAGTGACGGCAGCAGTCTGATCCTGACAAATTATGCCAAGGTCTGCATTCCTACCGGAGAGGTACATATTCATGCCAAACCGCTAGACACCGGGGTAAAGGTTTTTACTGCTTGGGATAAGAGCAAGTACATGCTGGGTAGGCCGGGGGACTATCTGGCAGTGCGGTGTGAAGACCGGCACGACATCTACATTGTAGAGAAGGACATATTTGGGAAAACTTATGAAGAAGATATATAGGTATGATGCTTTTATCAGCTACCGGCATACGGATTTGGATAAATTTGCCGCGGAAACTCTTCATAAACAGTTGGAGAATTTTCGGCTTCCTGCCAATGTAAGGAAGCGCAAAGAGGGTCGTACCAGAATAGAGCGGGTATTTCGTGACAAGGATGAACTCCCCCTGACGAACAATCTGGAGGACCCTATAATGGAGGCCCTTAGGAATTCCGAGTACTTGATCGTGATCTGTTCTCCAAGACTGCGTGAGTCCGTATGGTGTAAAAAGGAGATAGAGACTTTTATCGGAATGCATGGCAGGGAGAAAGTACTGGCAGTATTGATTGAAGGCGAGCCGGAGGAAGCTTTTCCGGATGAACTGCTCTATACAGAAGAAACACTCACCAAGCCGGACGGCAGTACGGGAATCATAAAGAAGCCCATGGAGCCTTTAGCGGCGGACATACGCGGAAAAGACAAGGCGGCTATGAAGAAAGCCTTGAAGACAGAATTGCTCAGGCTGTTAGCGCCTATCTTTGATCTGCAATATGATGATTTGCGCCAAAGACATAGGGAGAGGCGGCTAAAAAGGATTTTGGCAGCGTCTGTGACAGTAGGGGCGGTCTGTCTGGCATTTGGACTTGTCAGCACCGTAATGGCTCTGCGTATCCAGAGGCAGAAGGAGCAGATAGAGGGACAGAGTCAGGAAATTCAGGCGCAGAATGAGGAAATCCAGGCACAGAATGAGGAAATCCAAAAGCAGTATATGCAGCTGTTGGAACGTCAGGCCGTGACGCTGTCGGAGGAAGCCCTGCGTCAGTTGGAGGAGGGTGACAGGGAGAATGCAATTGCGACAGCTGTATCCGCTCTGACCGAATACGAGGGCAATTCCATGCCCTATACCGCAAAGGCGCAATATGCTCTGACAGAGAGTCTGCATATTTATGACAGCGGCAGCTATATTAAGCCTAAGTACCAAATGAAGACGGCAGGTATCATACGCAGTCTGAAGACAACTGCCGACAGAACTTATCTGGTGACAGCGGACACCTCGGGAACCTATACTATTTGGAACCTGAGAACAGGGGAGCGTCTTCTTCAGTTACAGCAATCCGGTATCTTTTCCTATAACGAAGAGGTATTTACTTTTTTGGGTAATGATAAGCTGGTGTATATAAAGGAAGGCAGCGTATCAGTTTATAATTTTCTTCTGGAAAGTGAGGTTATACTGGATATAAAAGATGCTTCCGCAGTTTATGCAACCCCGGACGGAACAAAGCTGTTAGTAAAAACAAATTCGGTATTGTATCTCTATGACGGGGAAAGTCTCGCTCTTTTGAAATCCCACCATGCCAATATAAGGGATATTGCCCGTTTGATCTGTCTTGACAGACAGGGCAGGTACTGTGCTTTTCAGGAGATTACTTATGAGGAAGGCAGTTTCATTAAAGAAGCCGGAAGAAGCTTATACATATGGGATTTGGAAACAGGGGATACTATGAATCCCATGGAGAGCGGAGGAAAGACTTTAAAACAGATGCAGTATCATAACGGTGTTTTGTATCTGTTATTAAATGAAATATCTGATGACGGCAGCTATATGGAAGCTGAAGTAGTAGCGATAGATGCGCAGACAGCGGCTGTAATCTGGAGAAGCACCTTTCCGGACAGCTATGGTGATTTCCTGTTCAGTCCTCTTGTGGAAGGTGCGGATAAGCTCTTGCTGTGCAGCAGTTATGAAGCCAAACTGTTGTCCGAAAAGGACGGGACTGTGGATACAGGCTTTATGATGAGCAGCAGCATAGTCGGCGGTGTAACATTTAATTCGGTGGATCGCTACATGCTGTTTACCAGAAGCGGAGAACTGCACAATATCGATGTACCGGGCAGGGAAGACTACGCCATGACAGTACTTTTCCAATGCCATTCTCAAAATGTCATGAACTTTGGACTGGCGCCTTCAGGCTGGCTGATTCTGCCCTATCAGGACAACCGTATTACGCTCTATGAATATAGTATGAGCGATGCGGTCGTCCTCGGAGATAAGGAAGAGACGAGACCGGCAATATGTGAAATCAGCTATACGGCAGCGGTGGAGCTGGCTAAAAAAAAGGGACTGCCAAAGGCAGAACTGGCACAGTTTGTCTTCTATAATGAAGAACAGACCCAAATGTTTATTTTTTATTCGGATGATACGATGGAGATTTACAATACACAAGATATGACGCTTTTAGGAATATTGACCGACTTAAAGGATTCACCGCAGTACTATCTGGGGAAGGACGATGCAGGAAACTTCTTTGTGGCGGGTGTATCTTACGGCTATATGCTGAACTCGGATTACGAGCTTTTGGCTGTGATAGAGAGACTGCAGGAGATAGATGCGGGGGCGAATATGCTTTACATCCGCAGCGGAGAAGGAACCTGTTATGAAGCCCCTATCTATACGGTGGAAGAACTGCTTGAAAAGGCAGAGGGATATATGGTAAGATAAAAGGCAGAGTAATTATGGAAAGGGCTTGAAAACATGAGTGAAACGGAAAGCAGGAATTTTATTGAGCAGATGATTGATAAGGATCTGGCAGAGGGCGTGTATGATACCGTTCACACCCGTTTTCCTCCGGAGCCCAACGGTTATCTGCATATTGGACATGCTAAAAGTATATTGTTAAACTATGGATTGGCACAGAAGTACGGCGGTAAGTTCAATATGCGTTTTGACGATACCAATCCGACTAAGGAAAAGGAAGAATTTGTAGAGTCCATTAAAGCCGATATTGCATGGCTGGGAGCGGACTGGGAAGACAGATTGTTCTTCGCGTCAGATTATTTTGAACAGATGTATGAAGGAGCTGTAAAGCTGATCAAAAAGGGCAAGGCATATGTATCGGATTTAAGCGCTGACGAGATCAGGGAATATCGAGGCACTCTTACAGAGCCGGGCAGGGAAGATCCTTCCGCCTCAAGAAGCGTGGAAGAAAATCTCGAGCTTTTTGCCGAGATGAAGGACGGAAAATATGCCGATGGAGAAAAAGTGCTGAGGGCCCGTATCGATATGGCCTCTCCCAATATTAATATGCGGGACCCGGTCATTTACCGTGTGGCCCACATGAGTCATCACAATACGGGGGATAAATGGTGTATTTATCCCATGTACGATTTTGCACATCCGATCGAGGACGCTATCGAGGGCATTACCCATTCCATCTGTACGCTGGAATTTGAGGACCACAGACCTCTCTATGACTGGGTAGTAAGGGAGTTAGAGTACGAGAAACCTCCTAGGCAGATAGAATTTGCAAAGCTCTATCTGACCAACGTAGTGACAGGAAAGCGCTATATTAAAAAATTGGTGGAGGAAGGTATTGTGGACGGATGGGACGATCCCCGTCTGGTTTCCATTGCGGCGCTGCGCCGCCGCGGTTTTACGCCGGAGTCCATCAAACTCTTCGTGGATCTGTGTGGTGTTGCAAAGGCCAACTCTTCCGTGGATTATGCTATGTTGGAATACTGCATCCGAGAGGACTTGAAGCTGAAGCGTCCCCGCATGATGGCTGTTTTGGACCCGGTGAAGTTAATCATTGATAATTATCCGGAGGGACAGACCGAAATGCTGACTGCACCCAATAACCTGGAAAATGAGAGTCTGGGCAGCAGGGAGATTCCTTTCGAAAGAGAACTGTATATAGAGAGAGAAGATTTCATGGAGGAACCTCCCCGGAAGTATTTCCGTATGTTCCCGGGCAATGAGGTACGTTTGATGAATGCCTACTTCGTAACCTGTACCGGCTGTGTAAAGGATGAAAACGGCGTAATTACAGAGGTGCACTGTACCTATGACCCGGCTTCTAAAGGCGGTAACAGTCCGGATGGCAGAAAGGTCAAAGGCACTATCCATTGGGTTCCTGCAAAAGAAGCTATTAAGGCAGAAGCAAGACTCTATGAGAATATTATTGATGAGGAAAAGGGCGTTTATAATGAGGATGGCAGTCTGAATCTGAATCCCAATTCCCTTAAGGTTTTAAAAGAATGCTATTTGGAGCCTGCTCTGGCAGATGCAAAGGCATTTGAAAGTTTTCAGTTTGTCCGCAACGGTTTCTTCTGCGTGGACTACAAGGATTCCAAGGAGGGAGCGCCGGTATTCAACCGCATCGTGTCCTTAAAAAGCTCTTTTGTACTGCCGAAAAAGGAGGATTAGTATTATGTCAGGTATTTTATCAGGACTTGCCAGTCTGGGACTGGGGGATTTAGAAAATGTAAATATATTTGAAGAATCGGAGAAAAATGATTCAGCCGAAATAAAAAAAGAAGCAAAAATGACACCGGAATTTCAGGAAAAGGATTATATTTTTGACCGCAGTTTTGAATGTCCTATCTGCGGGAAAAAAATAACCAGTAAGATTATGAAGACCGGTAAAGCAAAGCTTCTTAGGGTAGATAAGGATTTGCGCCCCGTACATGAGGGCGTGGATACGCAGAAGTATGAAGTGGTAGCTTGTCAGGAATGCGGTTTCACTGCGCTGAATCGCTATTTTCAGCCTATGCCCGCCAATCAGACGAAATTGATTCGGGACAAAATCAGCTATAATGTGCGGATGCATAAATATAACGGAGATATCTATACCTATGAGGAAGCCTTGGAACGCTATAAACTGGCATTGGCTTGTGCAATTGTAAAACAGGGTAAGAACAGTGAAAAAGCCTATATCTGTCTAAAGACCTCCTGGCTCCTTCGGGGCTGGCAGGAAGCTTTGATGGGGGAGAAGGATAAGGAAGCGGAAATTGCCAGATTGAAAGAAGAGGAAAAGGAGTATCGATCCAATGCGCTGGAGGGTTTTGTGGCAGCAATGGGAAAAGAGAGTTTTCCTATGTGTGGCATGGAGGAGAGTACGGTAAGCTACCTGATTGCGGCACTGGCATTGGAATTTGGAAAGACGGAGCTGGCCTCCCAGCAGATTTCCTCCATTCTGACTTCCAAGACCGCCGGAGTGCGTGTTAAGGATAAGGCACGCGATTTAAAGGATGAGCTGTTGGCACAGGCTAAAAAAGCAAAATAACAGGCGATAGCATGTATGATATGACAATGGAACTCAAATTCCATAGCGGAAAATGCCTTTATGAGCAGATATATGAGCATATAAGGGATGAGATTAAAGGAGGGAGGCTGCTTAGCGGTGAGCGGCTTCCCTCTACGCGTGCATTGGCACAACATTTACAGATTTCCAGAAGCACGGTGGACTTTGCCTATGAGCAGCTGCGGTCTGAGGGCTATATTGAGGCCAGACCTTATAAGGGATATTTTGTGTGCAGGCTGGAAGAATTGCCCGAAGAAGATAGAAATACAGATATGTTGACCGAAAAAGTCAATGTTATTTCCCTCGAAGAGGGCGGAAGTGTATCCGGAGAGATTTCGCCTGCCATACGCTATGATTTTTCTCCCAACGGTCTGGATATGAGCATATTTCCTTTTAGTGTCTGGAAGAAAATAACCAAAAATATTTTAAATGACAGTAATAAAGAGCTTTTTGCATTAGGAGAACCGCAGGGTGATATGGATCTGCGGCAGACGATTAGCCGTTATCTGCATTCTTCCAGAGGTGTAAACTGCAGCCCTGAGCAGATCGTGGTAGGAGCCGGAAACGATTATCTCCTGTTGTTGTTGGAAAAGCTCTTAGGCAGGCATATAGGTATTGCGATGGAGAATCCAACTTATAAGCGGGCCTTCAATATCTTTCGTTCTTTTTCCTATCGCATTGAGATCGTGGGGATGGACGAGAACGGCATGAAGGTGGAGGAACTGCGGACCAAGCAGGTCAAAGCCGCTTACGTCATGCCCTCCCATCAATTTCCGACCGGTGTCACCATGCCCATCGGACGGCGGATGGAACTTCTAAAATGGGCGGGAGAAGAGGAGGAGCGCTTTCTGATCGAGGACGATTATGACAGTGAATTCCGTTACAAAGGAAAGCCCATCCCCGCACTGCAGGGAACGGATACCGCAGGAAAGGTCATCTATATCGGCACATTTTCAAAAGCCATAGCGCCGGCCATACGGGTCAGTTTTATGGTGCTGCCCTTAAAACTGCTTGCGCGTTATCGGGAGGAATGTTATTTTTATTCTTCCACCGTATCCCGTATTGACCAGCGGATACTCAATGAGTTTATAAAAGACGGTTATTTTGAACGGTATTTGAATAAGACCAGAAAGCTATATCGGGAAAAGCACGAACTGCTATTGCAGGAGCTAGCCCCTTTTCGCAGAAAGTTCCGCATAAGCGGAGAGAATGCAGGACTGCATCTGCTGCTTACCTGCCGTGATGAAAAACTGACGGAGAAGGAACTCTTAGAAAAGGCCGCAGCCTGTGGCGTAAGAGTATACGGCCTCTCGGACGCTTTTGTAGAGGAAACGGAGCTTCATCCCGAGGCAACGGTGCTTTTAGGATACGGGGGCATGCAGATCAAAGAAATATCGGAGGGAATAGAAAAATTAAAGCAGGCCTGGCTGTAAGCGAGGGCCTGCTTTTTTGTAAACTACTCAGTATTTATTTTTCTTCTGCCTCTGCTTCATCTTCGTCAAAAAAATCTTCTACTTTGTCTTCAGCTTTTGCGGCTGTTTCGGAAACCAAAGAAGAAAGCTTTCTAAACGGCTCTTCCTCGGCGGGTTCGGTCTCCTCGGTTTTATCATCCTGTTCTAAAGACACATAGGAGCGGTTGGAAACATCATCGTCAAGGACGTCGTTATCAAAATCCTCATCATCATAATCGAGAGCAAGGTCGTCCCTGTTCTTTAAATAATAATACACGCCGGCACCTGCTGCAGCAACCGCAGCCGTTAAGAGTAAAAATTTACTGAATTTCTTTGCCATAAGTAACTCCTTTCGTTTCCGGGAATTCATTTAGTAATATAGACATTTTAATACTATTTTATGGAAAAAGAAAGAGATTATGTATAAAAAATTCATAAATATTTATCTAAATCATTTTACTCCTTGAACCTCATCTTCAAATATGTTATAGTTAAATTCCGACCGAATAAGTCAATGTATTGGAAAGAGCAGGTACTGTGTTCTCCATGAATGAAAAGTTTTTTGATCTGAAAAAAGAAAAACAGGACAGAATGATAAATGCCGCACTCAAGGTATTTGCACTCCATGGCTACCGCCATGCCAGCACTGATGATATTGTAAAAGAAGCTGCGATCAGTAAGGGACTGCTTTTCCACTATTTCGGAAGTAAGCTGGGAGTATATACTTTTATTTATGAGTACAGCGTGCGATATATGACTTTGGAACTCAAAACCGCAGTGAATGTGAAGGAAACAGATCCTTTTGAAATTTTAAAGCAGGTCGAGCAGGCAAGGCTCCAAGCCTTGAAAGGGTATCCTTACATGCAGCAGTTTCTGACCCGCTCGGTCAGCGAGGATGTGAACGAGATTTTAGTAGCGGTGGAGGGACTGCGCTCTGCATTTGCGGAAACTAACGCCAATATAAAAGCCCGAATGGATTTTTCGGGCTTACCTGCAGGCATAGACGGAGACCGCCTGCTTAAAATGCTGGACTTTACCAGACAGGGGCTGATGAACGAAAGCTTTCGAACGGCTTCCTTTCAGCCGGATATGCTCTTTCGGGAAATTGTAGGTTACATAGATTTGGTCAAAGAACTGACCTACGAAAAATAGCCGGTTACTTGTTCATTTTATAGGGGGGCTCAGCAGGATAGCCGCCCTTTAGTTTTTGCATTCCACGCTGGACGGCATCTCTTGAGTTCTTCCAGTCTGCATCCTTATTGAGATAGTCGAATTTCTCGATCAGCCAGGAAACGTCCTCTGAGAGACGGTTTAGATTGCGTTGCATCAATTCACAGAGCATCGCATAAAAAGCGGAGCGCTCGCTGTCGGAGAGTTTGGTCTCCATAGCAGCGCATAAATCGCCAAAATGGGGCAGACAGAATCCCTTGCCATTCTGAATACGACTACGGAAATCCTCATCTTTTTTGTACATGACAAAGAAAGTATCCAGATACCTGTCATAATGCTCTTTATAATAGTTACAGATATAGCAGGAAGTTTCTTTTTCTTTGATAAAAGCGCTGACAGGATTTAAGGAAGCGTCTTTACGGAACTTGTCCTTTAGTGAGACACGTCCGGGTGTATAAGATTTTATCTGGCGGTTAAATTCTTCTATCATGCGTTTGTAGTGGGTCTTTAAAATCCAACCGTTTCCCAGCGTGTTGCCGTATTCAAACATTTTTTTGAAATGAGTCCGGCAAAAGCCGTGCTTGTCGGTCTGCTCCCGTACATCACTTTCCATGTAGGAGGAGCCTGAGCCCAATACAAAATCCAGAAGGTCCTGTTCGATCTGTCTTTCAATATAGCAGAAAGGACATTCGTCTTCTGCATGAACCGCATCATTTAAGGGTATCATATATAGTTGTTCTTTCATAATTATCCTCCATCTGCCTCTGTTATCTCTATTGTAGGGGATAAAGGGCGAAAACGCAATTAGGAAAATATTAAGAATTTTCCTCTTGCAGTGCATATAGCGGTGCAATTACAATAAAAATATACAGATAGATTGCGATGTGATGAAACGTGTTATTTAATAGTACGGAATTCTTATTAGGCTTTCTGCCGGTTTTTATTCTTCTATATTATGCAACCCAGGTAAAATACAGAAGCTTCACCCTATTTATGGGCAGTATCATTTTTTATGCCTACGGAGAACCTTTCTATGTACTTCTGCTGATTGCTTCCATAGTGCTCAATTTTGCTGCGGCAAAATACATCGGAAAAAAGAAAAAGAGACCTAACAGACGGCGTAAGACTCTCTATGTGTGCATGATTGTCTTAAATGTGCTCATACTCTCTGCATTTAAGTGGCTCCCGGTATACGGAAGCAGCTTAGGGTTAGCCGGAGTAGGCATGCCCTTAGGCATCAGTTTTTATACCTTTCAGATACTTTCCTACCTGACGGATGTATATAAGGGGGAGATAGCTGCGGAGCGTTCCTTTATAAAGACTGCAGCGTACATCAGTATGTTTCCCCAACTGACATCGGGACCGATAGTTCGCTACGAAGAGATTTCGGAGGCTATGAGAGCCCCCCGAATGAAGGTCCGGAATTTTGACGAAGGGTTGAAAACCTTTGTCTGTGGTCTTGCCTTAAAGGTACTTTTGGCCGACAGACTGGCAATTTTGTGGCGGGAAATTCAGACCACGGGCTTTATCAGTATTTCAACGCCTTTAGCCTGGCTTGGTGCATTTGGGTATTCCCTGCAGATTTATTTTGACTTTTACGGCTATTCTTTGATGGCGATGGGAATAGGAAAGATATTGGGATTTTCCCTGCCCGAGAATTTCCGTATGCCTTATATGGCGGACAGCGTCAGGGAATTTTACAGAAGATGGCATATGAGTCTAAAGAATTGGTTCCAGAAATATGTCTATATTCCCTTGGGCGGAAGCAGAAATGGTAAGCAGCGAACTGTTTTGAATCTGCTTGCAGTCTGGGTTCTGACAGCTCTATGGCATGGCGGCAGTCTGAATTTTCTGCTGTGGGGTTTGAGCCTATGGTTCCTCATAATCTTGGAAAGAGCGTTTTTTTCAAGATGCAGGTTAGGTAAATGGAAAATCCTGGGCCATCTGTATGTCTGGTTTGTCATACCGCTTACATGGATGTGCTTTGCAATATCGAATCTGCGGGAACTGGGCATCTATTTTGGCAGAATGTTTGGCTTTGTAGGGGGCGTTTCCGTTTATTCAGGTGACTTTGCAAAGGCTCTTAGCAATTACGGAATTTATTTTGGCATCGGGCTGCTGTTATGTATACCTCCTGTGGAAAAGCTGTGTAAGAAATGCAGGGACAGCCTGCTGGGAATGATACTGTTGGCTTTGTTGTTCTGGCTGTGTATCTGGCGGATTCAGGTAGAGGGAAACAATCCCTTTATGTATCGGCGGTTTTAAGGAATAATTCATTATAATGATGCTACACGAAATACGGGTGGATGAGAGAAGAAATGCAGAGTATTAAGTATTTTCGTTTTCTGTTTATATTGTGCCTGACAGGAATTTGTTTCTTTGGACGGGAAAGAATATGGGAAAGTATGCAGCGCTTTTTTGCTCTGCGGATTGATTCGCCGAGAGAAGAAGATTCTGCCTTCGACGAAAAAGATGGAGAGATATTGGATACAGAGGAGACTGAAACCGGCGGGGAAGGAGATTTGCTTCCGGATACGGTGGAGGGGCCTTTGGACTCGATGGAAGAAGGCCCTCTGCACTGGGAGTATACCACGGTGGAGGAGGACTATTTTGATGACGCACTCTTCATTGGGGATTCCCGAACGGTGGGATTGATGGAATATTCAGGATTAAAGGAGCATGCCGACTTTTATGCCTCCACAGGTCTGACTGTTTATAAGCTTTTTGGCGCCGAAATCGTGCCGGTAGAGGGAAGCAAGGATAATATCAGTATTGAGGAAGCACTGACGGAAAAGCAGTTTTCCAAAATCTATCTGATGGTGGGTATCAACGAAATGGGTACCGGAACGGTGGACAGTTTCGTGGCGGAATACGAGAAAGTTGTGGCGCATCTACAGGAACTGCAGCCCGATGCCATCATCTATATACAGGCGATCATAAGAGTAAGCGCGGAGCGGTCCGCAAAGGGAGATTATATCCATAACGAAGGAATCAATGCTAGAAACGAGGGCTTAAGTCTGTTGGCGGACGATCAAAAGATATTCTATTTGGATGTGAACCCCCTGATCTGCGACGAAGAAGGCGGTCTGATTCAGGATTATACCTTTGACGGTGTGCATCTGAAGGCAAAGTATATTGCCATATGGAAGGATTTTTTGATGGAACATGCGGTCAAGTTTTCGGAATAAGGTATGGATCAAGGATATATAATTTTGAGAAACATAGTTTGATGCAGCCTGCAGGAAGGGTGTGTAAAGAGGAATCATGAGAGAAATGCAAGTAGTGGATATGCACTGTGATACCATCTCAAGGTTGTGGGATTTGAAAGAACGGGGAGAGGAAGAGAGCCTGTTTGAAAACAGCGGGCATGTGGACGTGCGGAGACTTCAAAAAAGCGGATACTTGCTGCAGAATTTTGCGCTCTTTGTAGAAAAGAAAAAATGTGCCGACCCTTGGGAAAAGGTACTGCAGTTGTATGAGGTATACAAACAGGAACTGGAAAAAAACGGAAAGTATCTGGCCCCGGTGTACTGCTATGAGGATATAGGAAAAAACAAAAGAGAAGGAAAAATCTCGGCCATGCTCACGGTGGAGGAGGGAGCGGTCTGCAAGGGAGATTTGGAAAAACTGCAGGAGCTATATCATATGGGTGTACGGATGCTGACCTTGACATGGAACTATCCCAATGAGCTGGGCTATCCGAATTTGGACAGTGATAGAGGGAGAGAAATCAGAAGCAGAGCAGAGGATGAGGAACAGGCAGAGCGGGATACAGTGGTAAAGGAGTATTTAAATACTCCTGAAGAGAGGGGATTGACGGAAACAGGGCTGTTTTTTTTGGAAAGAATGGAGAACTTGGGAATGATCGTGGACGTATCCCATTTATCGGACGGCGGCTTCTATGATGTACTGACCCACACAAAAAAGCCTTTCGTGGCCAGCCACAGTAACGCCAGAGCCCTTTGTCCCTGCGCCCGCAATTTAAGCGATGATATGATCAGAAAACTGGCGGAGCGGGGCGGCGTGGCAGGTCTGAATTTCTGTGCGGATTTTCTGGTACAGAAGCCGGTGGGAGAACAGAATCCGGGAACTGTGGCGGATATTGTCAGACATGCGGCGTATCTTTTGAAAACAGGCGGCGAGGATTGCCTGGGGCTGGGAAGCGATTTTGACGGTATCGATACCCATGAGGAACTTCCCGGCGCGGACAAAATAGAGCTGTTGTGGGAGGCTTTAAAGCAACATGGCTTTACGCAGCGGCAGCTGGATAAAGTATTTGGGCAAAATGTGCTGCGGGTGTATCGGGAGATTTTGTGATGTGGTCGATTTTTGCTGAAAAATAAAGTATGTAAGAACACAATAGGTTTGAAATGTTGATATTTTGAACCAAAAGATATATAATAGTATCAAAGGAGGTGCGTAATATGGCACAAGCAACGTTTAGTGTTCGTATGGATGAGACATTAAAGCAACAATTTGATAGTTTATGTTCTGATTTTGGGATGACGGCATCAACTGCAATAAATGTATTTGCCAGAGCAGTAGTGCGAGAGCGCAGAATTCCTTTTGAGATAAATGCTCCGGAACCGGAACTGACCAGAGAGAATGCAATGCTGGCATTTATGAATTTAAGAATGCAGGCAAAGAAAAACGGGCTGGCAGATATGTCATTGGAAGAGATTAACGAAGAGATTCGCCGTACAAGATATGGCGAGGGGGAAATGGAATGACTTGTTATGCAGTCATAGATACAAATATTTTGGTATCGGCATTACTTTCCAGTCATGATCAAGCCGCAACAGTACAGATTGTGAGCAGGATGCTTGCAGGAGAAATAATCCCGGTTTTTAGCGCAGAAATCATGCAGGAATATCGGGAAGTTCTTCGGCGGAAGAAGTTTCAATTTTCGCGGGAAATGGTAGATTATTTATTAGCATCAGTAAATAAGTTTGGTGTTTTTGTTAATCCCGAACCGAAAGGAATAGTTTTACCTGACATAAAAGATGTACCTTTTTATGAGGTTGTATTGGAAAAGCAGGATGATAATGCTTATCTTGTAACAGGAAATATAAAGCATTTTCCCAAGGTACCATATATCGTTACGGCAAGACAGTTGATTGATATTTTGGATCGAGAGAATAAATGAAATAGGATGAACGCCGCAGTGATGCGTATTATCCTTTTCTCAGCGCATGATAAAGTGCCAGAATATCCGTATAAGCATAGTCAGGTTTATACTCAGATGCAGCCACTTCTTCGGGAGTGGCTTCTCCTGTATATACCACGCAGGTCTCCACACCTGCATTGATGCCGCAGGCAATATCGGTGTAGAGCCTGTCCCCCACTACTAGGGTTTCCTCGGCAGAAAAACCGGATTGTTCCATGCAGATATCACAGACCTCTTTGGCGGGCTTTCCCAAATACTGAGGTACTTTTCCCGTGGAAGCTGTCAGCATATCACAGATAGCGCCGCAGTCAGGGATAAAGCCAAAGTCATAGGGACAGCAGAGATCGGGATTGGTAGCGTAAAAAGGAGCTTCGGTGGTGGAGAGTGCCTGACAGGCTTTTATCAGTTTGCTGTAAGACAGTTCACTGTCATAACCTACCAGTATACAGGCAATATCTTCTTGCGGTTCCTCTGTCACCAACAGGCCGTTTTTCTTTAATTCCTTTACAAAGGAAGCAGTGCCCAGTACAAAAATTTTCTTTCCGGCAAAATGCTCTTTTAAAAACCGGATGGTCATATAACCGGAGGTGACAAACTGCTCCTCCGTGGTCTCCAGTCCAAAAGAATCCTTGAATTTCTTTACATAATCCGCTCCGCTCTTAGTGGAGTTGTTGGTAATGTAATAGGCTTTTCCGCCGATTCTCTCAATATAGTCAAGCAGTTCTCTCGAACCCTCATAGAGGGTATCTCCTACCGCAATCGTTCCGTCAATATCAAATAAAAAAAGTTTCTTCCCGGATAACATTTTATATCCTTTCCCAGCCATTTCATACAGAAAACGCTGCATCCGCATCTGATTATAACATTGAATGCTCTTTCTGGCAATGTGACAAAAGATATGATATACTAAGCAATGAGCAGTGCCAAAATGAAAGCTGGCAAAATGACTGCTTGCAGGCATTTTTGACAGATTCCATTTTGATAGGGCGAGAGCCCGTGACTTCGGAAAACCGTAGGTTTTTCGAAGTTACACTGCGAAATCAAAGTCGCAGTGCGAAATCAAAGTCGCAGTGCGAAATCAAAGTCGCAGTGCGAAATCAAAGTCGCAGTGCGAAACAAAAGAAAGGACAAACCATATGAAACTGATTTCTTGGAATGTAAACGGCCTGCGGGCCTGTGTGGATAAGGGATTTTTGGATTTTTTTAAAGAGGCGGATGCAGATATCTTCTGCATTCAGGAATCCAAGCTGCAGGAGGGGCAGATTGCCTTAGATCTGCCGGGCTATCACCAATACTGGAACTATGCCCAGAAGAAAGGCTATTCGGGAACCGCAATTTTTACCAAACAGGAACCGTTGTCGGTTACTTATGGTATTGGGATAGAGGAACACGATATGGAAGGGCGGGTCATTACGGCAGAGTTTGAAGACATGTATGTGGTGACAGTCTATACGCCCAATTCCCAGCGAGAGCTTACCAGGCTGGCTTACCGCATGGATTGGGAAGCGGCTTTTTTGGCTTATTTAAAGCAGTTAGAAGAGAAAAAGCCGGTGGTCTTCTGCGGGGATTTGAATGTAGCCCATCAGGAAATTGACTTAAAGAATCCCAAGAGCAATCACCACAATGCGGGCTTTACGGACGAGGAGCGTTCCTGCTTCACCCGCTTGATGGAGAATGGCTTTGTGGACACATTCCGCTATTTCTATCCCGATAAGACAGACGCTTATTCCTGGTGGTCCTACATGTTCAAAGCCAGAGAAAAGAATGTGGGGTGGCGTATCGACTATTTTGTGGCATCGGAAGCATTAAAGGAGCGGCTTGCGGGTGCGGCGATACACAGCCAGGTAATGGGCTCTGATCATTGCCCCGTTGAGTTACAGCTTAAGTAGGAAAGAAGGGAGCTGTCTATGCAAAAGGAACGGCTTAAGCGGGAGTTTTTTCTGATGGATGCGCTGGAACTTTCCAGACGGCTGATCGGAAAAATACTGGTGCATGAGACGCCTTATGGCACGGTACGGGGCATTATTACGGAAACGGAAGCCTATATGGGCGTGGAGGACAAGGGCTCTCATACCTATGGGGGAAAAAGAACGAAACGCACGGAACCCATGTTTCATATAGGGGGCACATCCTATGTGTATTTTATTTACGGAATGTACAACTGTGTCAATGTGACAGCCGGGCCGGCGGAGGTGCCAATGGCGTCATTGATCAGAATGGTCGAACCTGCGGACGAAGAATCCCGCCGTATTATGGAGAAACTGCGGGGGAAGAGCAGTCATCTGGCGGACGGACCGGGAAAACTCTGTATTGCCATGCACATTACCAGGGAAGACAACGATCTGGATTTGGTAACCGACGAGGGATTTTACTTAACGGAGGGCATAGAAGTAGAGGAGAGCCGCATTCAGGCAGGGAAGCGGATCGGGATCGACTATGCCGAAGAAGCTGCGGATTATTTGTGGAGGTTTACACTTAGATGAGTCTGCGTTTTGTATTCGGAAGCTCGGGCGCCGGTAAGAGCACCCGACTGTATACGGAAATACTAAAGAGAGCGGAAGCGGAACCGGAACGGAATTTTCTGATCATAGTACCGGATCAGTTTACCATGCAGACTCAGAAGGAACTGGTGACTCATCCGGTCAATAAAAGGCGAGGTATTCTGAATATTGATGTATTGAGCTTTGGCCGTCTCTCCCACCGCATTTTCGAAGAGGTAGGAAAAAAAGAGATCCCTGTGCTGGACGATACGGGAAAGAGTCTGGTGCTTAGGAGAGTTGCAGGTAATTTAAAGGATGAACTGCCCTATCTGGGAGCACATATGGACAAGCAGGGCTATATCCATGAAGTAAAGAGCGCTATTTCCGAATTCATGCAGTATGGTATCGGCGTGGAGGATGTGCAGCGGCTCATGGACTGTGCAGAGAAAAGAGGGGCGTTGTATTACAAGCTGAAGGATTTAAAACTCTTGTATGGGGGCTTTAAAGACTATATCAGAGATCATTTTATTACGACGGAAGAAACGCTGGATTTACTTAGAGAAGCTTTAGGGCGTTCCCGCATTGTAAAGGACAGTATCATTGTATTCGATGGTTTTACCGGTTTTACCCCCATTCAGAACCGGGTCATTCAAGAACTTATGACACTGACTAAGGAAGTCATTCTGACCGTCACACTGGATTTACGGGAGAATCCTTTTGAGGCAGACGGGGAGCAGAAGCTCTTTCACCTCAGTAAAAAAACGGTGGCGGATCTGACAAGGCTGGCAGTAGATGTGGGGGTAGAGCGGGGAGAGGATATTTATGTAAACTATGGGGAGATGCACCGCTTTTCTGATAACGAACCGATTGCCCATTTGGAGCGTTCCCTGTTTCGCTATCCTTTGGAAATCTATGGGGAGGATGTGGGGGAAGCAATTCATCTGTTTGCAGCATCTTCTATCAGGGAGGAAATACGGCAGACAGGAATTCAGATTCAGAAGCTTTTGCGGGAGAAGGACTATCAGTATCGGGATATTGCGGTAGTAACAGGCGACTTGGAAGCCTATGGAGAGCTGTTGCGTACAGAATTTTTAAAGCTGGAGATTCCCTGCTATGTAGACAGGACCAGAGGCATTGTATTAAATCCTCTGACAGAATATATCCAGAGTGCGTTTCACATCATCATCCAGGATTTTTCCTACGAGAGCGTATTTCGGTATCTGCGCAGCGGACTGGCTGACTTTACGCCGGAAGAAGTGGATATACTGGAGAACTATGTTGTGAGCACCGGTATTCGGGGAAAGCGGAAATGGACGGTACAATTTACCCGAAAGATGGATTGGATGGGGGAAGAAGTAGAACCGCTCTTAAGATTAGAGGAAATGAGAAACCGGCTGATAGAAGAGCTGCAGCCGCTATTGCTCTCCGGTAAAAATACTGCCATGGCCTATGTGGATGCCCTTTATCTGTTTCTTACAAAAAATCAGGCGCCTCAGAAGCTGGCAGCCTACGAAGAATTATTTACAAGGAAACAGGATCAGGTACGAGCCAAGGAGTATGCTCAAGTGTACCGCCTGGTAATGGAACTATTGGAGCAGATCGCGGGGCTGCTTACGGAAGAAACCATGGATGTCCGGGAGTTTCTGGATATTCTGGAGGCAGGCTTCGGAGAAATTGAAGTAGGAACGATTCCCCAGAATGTGGACAGGATTCTGGTAGGAGATATAGAGCGAACCCGCTTAAAGGAAGTGAAGGTACTCTTTTTTATGGGAGTCAACGATGGCAATATCCCGAAAAGCGGCGGCAAAGGCGGTATTATATCCGATATTGACAGAGAGTTTCTGCGAGCATCGGACTTAGAACTGGCACCTTCGCCCAGACAGCAGATGTATATTCAGCGCCTGTATCTGTACCTGAATATGACGAAACCTTCTGATGCGCTCTATGTTTCCTTTTCCAAGGCAAACGGGGAGGGTAAGGCCTTGCGGCCTGCCTATCTGGTAGAGATGCTTAAGACGATCTATCCACAGCTTCCCCTTGCTTATCCGGAGACGGAACCCGTTCTGGCTCAGATTTTCACACCCAAAGAGGGGCTTCCCTATCTGGCGGATGCCCTGCGGGATTATGCGGATGGTCTGGAGCGGAAAAATAAGGAAATCTTTACACTCTATGAAGCTTACAGACGGCAGGAGGAGTATGCACTGCTCCTGCGGAAACTGACGGACGCAGCATTTTACCGTTACGAGAAAGGACAGCTGCCTACGGAGGTGGCAAAGGCTCTTTACGGTCAGATACTGATCAACAGCGTAAGCAGGTTGGAAACCTATGCCGCCTGTGCTTACCGTCATTTTTTACAGTATGGTCTGGCGCTCAAAGAGAGAGAGGATTTTTCATTTGAGAGTGTGGATATGGGAAATGTATTTCACGGCGTGTTGGAGGGATTTTCCCGGAAACTGGAGGAGAGCTCCTATACCTGGTTTGATTTTCCCGAAGGATTTGCAAAAGAGACAGTAGGAGAAGTGCTTTCTCTTTACGCGGCAGGCTACGGTGCCACCGTGCTCTATGACAGTGCCCGGAATGAATATGCCCTAAAACGCATGGAGCGAATATTAAACCGGACAGTCATGACCCTGCAGTACCAGTTAAAGAAGGGGAGTTTTAAGCCGGAAAGCTATGAAATGTCCTTTTCCTCTGTATCGGATTTGGAAAGCGTAAACATTGCTCTTTCCGAGGATGAAAAGATGAAGCTCTTAGGACGTATTGACAGGGTGGATACCTTTGAAGACGAAGATAAGTTCTATGTAAAAATCGTGGACTATAAGTCCGGCGGACGTAAATTTGATCTGGCGGCCCTCTACTACGGCCTGCAGTTACAGCTGGTAGTCTATATGAATGCGGCCATGGATAAGGAAAAAAGAGCGCATCCGGACAAAGAAGTCGTACCGGCGGCTCTGCTCTACTACCATGTGACGGATCCTATGACCCAGACAGAAGGAGAGCTTACGCCCGAGGAGATCAACGCGCGTCTGCTGCAGGAATTACGGGCAGGCGGCATTGTCAACAGTAACGAGGAGATCATCAGGTATTTAGACGGGGAGAGTCAGAGTAAATCCGATGTGATTCCCGTGGAGTATAAAAAGGACGGCGGACTATCCTCCCGTTCTTCAGTTATGACCGGAGAGGAGCTGCAGGCGGTATCGGATTATGTGAATCAGAAGGTGCGTCAGCTCGGCAGGGAGATTTTAGGAGGACGGATTCCGGTGGCGCCTTATGAAAAGGGTACGGAAAACGCCTGTACCTACTGTGCTTTCACAGGAGTCTGCGGTTTTGATAAAAACGTGCCGGGATTTACTTACCGCAGGTTAAAGAACATGGACAAAGAGGAAGCGATGGAGTGTATACGGGGAGGTCCGGATGGCGGTTGAATTTACACCTGAGCAGAAACAGGCGATCGAACTACATAATTGCAATATTTTAGTTTCGGCGGCGGCAGGCTCCGGCAAAACCGCAGTTCTTTCTAAGAGGATTGTGGAAATGGTATGCCGCATGGATAATCCGGTGGATATTGACAGGCTCTTGGTTGTGACTTTTACCAATGCGGCCGCGGCGGAGATGCGGGAACGTATCAGTCAGGCCATTTTGCAGCGGCTGAATGAGGACGGCACAAACGAGCATTTACAGCGGCAGGCGGCTCTGTTACACAATGCCCAGATCACTACCATAGACAGCTTCTGCTTATTCGTGCTGCGCAACCATTTTCAGGACATTGGGTTAGACCCTGCTTTCAGGGTAGCGGACGAAGGAGAGATGGAACTGCTGCGCCAGGAGGTGCTTGGCAATCTTTTGGAGGAACGCTTTGCCGCAGGGGAAGAGGCGTTTCTCCGTTGTGTGGAATATTACTGCCCCGGAGGCCGGGACAGCGCTTTGGAGAAGCATATTCTGGACTTATACCGTTATGCCATGAGCTATCCTTTTCCGGAAGAGTGGCTAAAGCAGCGCAGGGAGGATTACCGGGCGGCATCCTTAGAGGAACTTAACGATTCCGATTGGGGGCAGTATCTGCTGGCGCATTTAAAAAGGACGGTATGTTCCCTGTATCAGGAGTTAGCAGAGATAAAGAGACTTTGTGAGGAGCCCGACGGACCCTATATGTATGGGGAGACGGTGGAAGCGGAAGCAGAGGCAATGGAAAAGCTCTGTAGCCTTGGCACCCTTTCCGAATTTGAGACGGCTCTGCCCACTTTTGCTTTCGGCAGACTCTCCTCTAAAAAGGATGCTTCCGTAAATGAGGAAAAGAGGGAGCTTGCAAAAAAGAAACGGGAGGAAGTAAAGGATGCAGTAAAGAAGCTGACTGCCGACTATTTCTCCATGCCTTTGGAAACCGCCCTGCGGCAGTCCGAAGCCTGCAGACAGGTCATAGATACGCTGGTGGAGTTATGCTTTGCCTTTAAAGCGGGACTGGATGAGAAGAAGCGGGAGAAAAAGCTGTTAGACTTTTCGGATATCGAACATTTTGCGCTGGAGATATTAGTAGAAAGAAACGAAGAAGGCCGGATCGTACCCCGCAAGGCCGCGGAAGAATACAGGGAGTATTTTGTGGAGGTGCTGATTGACGAGTACCAGGACAGCAATCTGGTGCAGGAGTATCTGCTGCAGGCGGTATCCGGCGAGGAAATCGGCCGTTACAATCGTTTCATGGTGGGGGATGTCAAGCAGAGCATTTATAAGTTCCGCCTGGCAAGACCCGAGCTTTTTCTGGAAAAATATAAGACTTATTCCGGGCAAGGAATATGCAGGCGCATTGACCTGCATAAAAATTTCCGAAGCCGGAGAGAAGTTATCGATACTGTGAATACGGTGTTTCAAGAAATCATGACGGAGGAATTGGGGGGCATTGTCTATGATGAGGCGGCAGCCCTCTATCCGGGAGCAGTCTACCCCGAAAATACAGGATGCGAGAGCGAACTGCTCTTATTTGAAAAGCCTGATATGGAATCTGAGCAGAATGCCAAAGAAGCGGAGGCTCTTGGCATTGCGGACAGAATCCGTAAGCTGAAACGGGATTTTTTGGTGACGGATAAGGACAGCGGCGAACTCCGCCCCGTCCGATACGGGGATATTGTGGTATTACTGCGGACGGGCAGCGGCTGGGACGAAGAGTTCAAGGCAGTATTTGAAAAACAGGGAATTCCGGCTCATGTAAGCGGGCGGACCGGATATTTTGCGGCACAGGAGGTGCGGGATGTACTGCAGTTTTTACAGGTTCTGGACAATCCCAGGCAGGATATTCCGCTGTTTGGCGTTATGAAATCCGTCTTTGGAGGCTTTTCCGATGCGGAAGCAGCCCTTTTAAGGAGCGGAGAGCGGGAAGAGGACGGCAGTCTCTACGCGGCCCTGCGAGCCTATGCAGGAATGGGGCAGGAGCAGGCGGCGGATGAAAAGTCGGATCATAATGCGGGTGCAGTGGATATGGCGGAAGACGCTGCCCTGCAGGAAAAGTGCGGGCATTTTTTGGAACAGCTTGCAAGGTACAGAAGTTATACCGCCTATATGCCCATCCGGGAGTTATTGCAGACGCTGGTAGAAGAGTATGAGTACATGCCCTATGTAGCGGCGCTGCCCGCGGGAGAAAAGCGATTAGCCAATGTGGAAATGCTCTTTACCAAGGCTGCGGATTTTGAAAAGAACAGCTACCATGGGCTCTTTCATTTTGTCCGTTATATTGAGCAGTTGGAAAAATACAATGTGGACTTCGGCGAGGCCAACACGCTGGATGAAAATGCTGACGTGGTCCGCATTATGAGTATTCACAAGAGCAAAGGTTTGGAATTTCCTGTAGCGATCGTAGCGGGATTATCCAAGCGATTCAATATGCGGGATACAGCGGAAGCCCTTTTGGTGGATATGGATTTTGGGCTGGGTACGGACTATGTGAATCCTAATCTTCGTGTGAAGAACAAGACGCTTCGTAAAAATGTGCTGGCTGCCAAGATGAAGCTGGATAATCTGGCGGAAGAGCTGCGAGTTTTATATGTAGCCATGACAAGAGCTAGGGAAAAGCTGATTTTAACGGCTGCGGTGGAAGACCCGCTGACTCTTTTGGAAAAGCAGGGCATCTTAACGGCAGATGCGGAAAATGCGCGCACAGAGGCTGTGGGAGCGCATCCCGGGTGGGGAAAGCTAAGCTATACCCGGCTCACCGGAGCTTCCTGCTTTTTAGACTATCTGCTGCCGGTATTTCCTAAGGTCACGGTGAGAACAGTGGAGGAGCTGGAAGGCGCACAGTGGGAAGAGAGCGTTGCTCAGAGCAGCAGAAGAGAGGCTTTGATACAACCCGGGCCCTTTATCAATAAACAGGAGCTGGAGGGGCTGTTAGACCGCTTTGCCTACCGTTATCCTCATGAGGGCCTGCAGCAGCTCTATACCAAGACCACTGTTTCGGAGCTAAAGAAAGCCGCTATGGAAGGGGGAGAGGAGGAACCTGCAAAGGAGCTTTTCCCTACAGAGGAGGTAAAACCCTATATTCCTGCTTTTATGCGGGAACAAGAAACCGTATCCGGCACCACCAGGGGCAGTGCCGTGCACAGGGTGATGGAACTTTTGGATTTTACCGGGGAGTATGGGGACGAGACTGCTTTGAAACAAGCCATGCAGAGCTTTTTGGAGGATGGACGCCTGACGCAGGAATATGCGCAGGCAGTCAGGACGGGGAAGATTCTGCGCTTTTTACATTCTCCTTTAGCAGACAGGATGAAGAAGGCAGCTCTTATAGGAAAACTCTTTAAGGAACAGCCTTTCGTCTATGGCATAGAAGCTTCCAGACTGACTGCCAAAGATCAGACAGCCCCTTTCCCTGCCGAGGAAACCGTTCTGATACAGGGAATCGTGGACGTATACTTTGAGGAAGAAGACGGACTGGTACTGTTAGATTATAAAACGGATGTGATTAAACAGCCGGAGGAACTGATCCGGCGCTATAAAGTGCAGTTAGATTACTATCAGGAAGCTTTGGAGAGCCTGACGGGGAAAAAGGTGAAGGAGAGGATTCTCTATTCCTTTTATCTGGGGTGCGAGGTGGCGGTATAAATATGAATTCTCACACCATTCTGACGAAAAGGAAATGAGCATAAAAAAACCTTCAAATAAAGTCAGTCATAAACTTTATTTGAAGGTTTTCATTTCATTACTGGAACAATCTCATTACCAGACCTTTCTGGTTCATCCGGCTTTTCAACATCATATTTTGATACTGTAAGAGAAGATCCTGCTTTTGCTTCTCGGATATCGCCTTGGGCATATCCAAATCCTCGATCCGGCTTCTGGCTGCTGTCAGCTGCTCGGATGCATTCATGTTATAATTGTAAGTGTGCTCGAGGCGATTGGTTACTGCTCCCGCTTCGCTTCGGGCGCTTGCTACCATATCCAGAGCCTTGTCAATGGCACTCAGATCAAAATTCCCACTCGTCACATCAAAATCTGCAATTCCAAGCGACTCAAGGGTGGTATTCAGCATATGAATATCCAGTCCGCCGCCATCCGGGTTTGTCGCCAGATGCATATCCGCCATACTGCCATCTAAAAGTTTCTGCTCATTCAGTGTGGTTCCCTTAGCAATGGACTGAATACTGTCTTTCAGCTGGTTGATCTCCGTCTGGAACATCTCCCTGTCAGAATCGGAATACAGACCGTTCTTAGCTTTCACGCCCAACTCGCGCATTCTCTGAAGCTGATCCGTAATGGAATCTAATGCTCCATCTGCAACGTTCAGGTAACCCTTGCCATCATTTGTATTCTGCGCTCCAACAGTAAGACCGTTTTCCTGTCTTTTTAACTTCTGACCAATGGCAAGCCCTGACGCATCATCGGCAGCTTTGTTAATCCGCTTGCCGCTGGAAAGCTGTGAGTATATGTTGAAACCGTTTTTGACACTGATAGCACTAATACTCATAATCAACACTCCTTTTCAAAAGGACTAATACAATAAGCTACTTTTACATCTATATTATAGTGTATTTTTGGAAATGATGCAATACATTTCCAAAAAATTAATTTTCCTCCGCCAGCGCCTGCAGCCGCTTGAACATTTTGTTCACTGCGGGAATTTTTAACAGGATAACGGTAATTGCACCCTCAACAAGGATATAGCTGTAATTGTAGATGACAGGGTAGAGGAATGCCAGACTCTTAGGGAAATTCTCCGGCATATAATCCATCCAATACAGATAACCGCCGACAGTAAGAAACAGTCCCCTTGCCAGAATGGCGAGGCAGTACGCTAAAATGAATTTGTTCTGTTTCTTATAAAAGAAGCCCGTAATGCCTAATGCTGTAAAGGAAAAGAAATAGTCACAGCAGATCTGCAGGGGGGAAAGCATATAGGCCCCACCACCTTGGATAAACTGCAGAATACTATAGGCAGCAGCGGCAAAAATACCGACTTTGATACCGTAAAAATAGCCGATGATACAGATGCAGAACATGGAAAGTACGGTTACAGAGCCACCATTAGGCATTTCCAGTTTGATGTAAGAGAGAATGAAGCCTAAGGCGATGGCAACACCGCAGAAAGCTATGCATTTAGCTGAAAAACGGGTGTTGTTTTGTTTACGGGCGAAAATGATAGTCCACAAAATCAGGTTGATGAGCAGGAATGCAATCATCACATAGTAGCCTGCAGTCCCCAGAGAGTAGTAGCCTTCTTCGGCTTGAATAAAATTTGACATGAAAAAACCTCCTTGTTTGCTGACAAAGAGGGACACAAAGGATTATCCTGACCGCAACCGGCAAAATACAATGCAGTCTGTACAACGTGCACTCTGCCATGTAACCGTGCGCAAAGCGGCCATAATAATTTGCTTCCCTACGCCGGTATTATCCGGGTCAGGTGATGAGGGTTAGCATCCGAAGACGCAATCTCAGCAATGTGCTCCCCTAGCAGTATTATGGTATGTAATTCGTAATCACTATAAGAGGATTTCTTTTGTTTGTCAAGGAAAATATTCTGTGCTACACTAAGAGATAACAGATGAGAAAAGTGGAATGAGGTTCCCGGTGAGAAGCATGGGATTTTTGAAAAAATGGTTTGCGGCAAATAAAGAGCTGATTGGGAAAACGGTACAGGTGGCCTGGCCTGCGGTACTGGAGTCTTTTTTTGTGGCCTTTGTGGGTATGGTGGACTCCATGATGGTTAGCCGCTTGGGAGAATATGCCGTGGCGGCGGTAGGACTGACTACCCAGCCGAAGTTTATCGGGCTGGCGTTGTTTATTGCGAACAATGTAGCTGTTTCCGCTCTGGTAGCCAGAAGGCGGGGCGAAGGTGATAAGAACGGAGCTGGGAAGATATTGATAACAGCCGTTCTTTTTACAGTTTTGGCAGGCATTATAGTCAGTATCCTGTGTGTGCTGTTTGCGGATCCCATTATCCGGCTCTCAGGCTCGGAAAGCGATACCCATGCAAGCGCGGTACTCTATTTTCGGATCATCATGGGCTGTATGATATTCAATATCATTTCCTTAGTGATCAATGCTGCGCAGCGGGGAACCGGCAATACGCCCATTGCCATGAAGACGAATCTGACCTCCAATCTGGTAAATATTTTTCTAAACTATTTACTCATAGAAGGGCATTTTGGATTTCCTGCACTGGGGATTCGGGGCGCGGCCATTGCTACCGTTATCGGCACGGCGGTGGCCTGTATTATGAGTATACGCTCTCTGTTTAAGAAAGACGGATTTCTTAGTATATACTATATTTTCGAAAAGAAGCTTCGGCCCGCGTTTGATTCCTTTATGCAGATTTTTCATTTAGCTTCCAATGTATTTGTGGAACAGATCCTGCTGCGGGTCGGCTTTATGTCCGTATCGGTCATGGCGGCCAAGCTGGGAACCAGAGCCTTTGCGGCTCATCAGGTGGGAATGAACGTGATGTCCCTATCCTTCTCCTTCGGGGACGGCATGCAGGTTGCGGCGGTAACGCTGATCGGACAGAGTCTGGGGCAGAAGAAGGCGGATATTGCAAAAAGATACGGCACGATCTGCCAGCGCATCGGCAATCTGATTTCCGTGCTGCTCTCAGTCCTTTATCTGCTGTTGGGAGAATGGTTTTACAGCCTTTACTTTACGGAGACGGAAACGGTGCAGATCGGTGTACAGATCATGCGGGTCATGGTATTTATTGTGCTCATGCAGGTGGCCCAGGTCATCTATATGGGATGTCTGCGGGGTGCGGGGGATGTACGGTTTACCACGATTGCTTCCACCGTCAGTGTCACCTGTATCCGCCCGCTTGCTTCCTATTTCTTTGCCTACGGACTGCAGTTGGGCGTGATCGGTATTTGGCTGGGTACCACCTGTGATCAGATGTGCAGGCTGATTCTGACCCAGTGGCGGTTTCAATCGGGGAAATGGACAAAAATTGAGATATAGAGAAAGGTAAGTGAACTATGAACGATTATATACTGTTTGATTTGGACGGTACATTGACTGACCCTAAGGTAGGGATTACGACTTGCGTGCAGTACGCATTGGCTTCTTTCGGTATTGAGGAATCGGATCCCAACAAGCTGACGCCCTTTATCGGACCGCCCTTAAAGGACAGCTTCATGGAATTCTACGATTTTGATGAAGAAAAAGCAGAGACTGCCGTGGAGAAATACCGGGAGCGTTTTAAAGATACGGGTATATTTGAAAATGAGATTTATGAAGGCATTCCCGAACTGATCCGAAAACTGAAGGGAAATAAAAAGAAACTGGCCGTTGCTTCCAGCAAGCCCACGGTCTTTGTAGAGAGAATTCTGGAGCATTTTGATATCCGGCGGTATTTTGACGTGGTGGTGGGCAGCGAATTGGACGGCCGCCGCACGGATAAAGCGGAGGTAGTAGCGGAGGCTCTCCGTCAGCTATACGGAGAAGATGCAGAGGACATAGAGAAGAAAAAGCAGAATACCCTCATGGTGGGAGACAGAAAGTTCGATGTAAAAGGCGCTAAGGACGAAGGTGTCGTAAGTGTGGCGGTAACCTACGGTTACGGACCCATGGATGAGTTGAAAATAGCCAAGCCGGACTATATTGTCAGAAGTGTGGCAGAGTTAGAGAAGCTGCTGCTTAGGGGAACGGAGAAAACGGCGGCGGAGCCACCCTTATCCAAGGCTTTATACGTGCTTGTACCGGTTTTGATCTATTATTTTGTGCGTGAAATAGGCGCCAATATCGGTTACTTTATCTTGAATTACATGGCTGTCAATCTCCCGGCAAGTGCGGTGAGCGCTATGATATACTTTAATGAAATGGGAGAACCGGAAGGCATTACGGGCAACGGTGTCGCCCTGATGAGTGGACTGGCCTTTTTGACTGCAGGTATAGTGACATGGAAGTTCTTTGCAAAAGAGGAACTGGGAAAAGCAAAAGAGGCGCTGACGCTGCGCCACGCCCTGTTAAAAACGCCTCTTGCCTATGCCTGTATGGCAGTTGGTACACTGGGCATAGCGCTGGGGCTGAATTTTCTTTATGATCTGCTGCGTATTACTTACAATTCCGCATCCTATCAGCAGACCAGCGAGATGCAGTATGCGGCAGCGATACCGGTGGGACTGCTTTTAAACGGACTGTTAGTGCCGGTAGCGGAAGAGTTGATGTTTAGGGGCGTACTCTACAACCGAATGAAGAAATATATGACTTATCTTCCGGCCATTGCACTCTCGGCGCTGTGCTTCGGTATTTACCACCAGAATCTGGTACAGGGCAGCTATGCCTTTTTCATGGGCTGTATCATCGCTTACTTTTATGAATGTTTCGGCCGTTTCCACGTGCCGGTGATCGCCCATGCCATCAGCAATATTTCAGCATATGTGCTGACGGTGTGGACCATGCGTACAGACTTTGTGCCGCAGTGGTGGCAGTGCATTCTCTTGCTGGCTATCGGCGTGGGCGGTTTTGCGGTATGCTGGCAGATGAGGAATCCTAAGATGGAGTCTGGGGACAGCGAGCCAAAACAGTAAAGTTGTATGAAAAAAACGCTATGCAAAAGATGATACGATTGCATGGCGTTTTTTCTTTTTGTCTTCTTATGAGCGGGCCAGGCCATCAACACTCAGCACTACGCCGGTGATATAGCTGGCTTTATCGGAAGCCAGGAACACCAGCGCGTTGGCAATGTCTTCCGGCTTGCCGATCCGGCGCAGCGGGATGGAATTGATCATCGGCTCAATGACCTGTTTGGGCAGGGCTTTGACCATATCCGTCTCGGTAATGCCGGGGGCAACAGCGTTTACGCGCACGCCTTTGGGCGCAAGCTCACGGGCCAGAGACAGTGTAAAGCCGTTGACTGCAAACTTGGAAGTCGGATAGGCGATACCTGCCGGCTGGCCGTAACGGCTGACCATGGAAGAAGTATTCAAGATGGAGCCGCTGCCCTGTTTGACCATCCAATCGGATGCCGCTTTGGAGCAGTTATATACGCCCTTGACGTTTAAGTCCATCACGCGGTCAAATACTTCTTCTGTATAATCGGCAAACGGCGTATTCTCAGAAATGCCGGCGTTGTTGACCAGAATATCGATGCGGCCGTATTTCTCCGCCACCTTATCAAAAGCAGCTTTCACGTCCGCATAATCAGACAAATTCGGCCAGATACCCTCTACCTTGGCATCCGGATCTTTTTCCTTGATCTGGGTAACCGCCTGTTCCGCGGTCTCCTGACGGCTGGCGCATAAAACCACGGTGGCGCCTTCCTGTAAAAAAGTCTCAACCACAGCCAGACCAATACCTCGGCTGCCGCCGGTAACAATCGCTATTTTATTCTGTAGAATCATACAATACCTTCTTTCCGAGGCTATACAAACCATTTTGCCATACCTCATTATGATAAAATATAGTCGCATTTTGGCGACTGACTTGATTATAGCAAATTGCTGCAAGTAATTCAATATACCACATATCACTGCTTTAAGGCTCAAAATGTGTTAAAAACAGGGAATTGTACAGAAAATAAAGCGAATCAACAAACAAATAAAGAGAAAAAATGAAATTGTCGAATAGTCAGACAATTAAAAGAAAAAAACTATTTACAACAAAATCGGAAAGGTGTATAGTGTATTAAAGTCGCAAAGGAGCGACCCTATTATGGGATCCTTGCGACTTTTTTATTGGATGGAAAGGAGTTAACCCATGTTTGATGTAAAAAATACAATTCCCAAAGCACCGCTGTATCGGGAAGTCTTTGAGCATGATAACTGCGGCATCGGCGCCTGCGTCAACATCAAGGGGCAGAAAAGCCATATTACGGTGGAAAATGCCTTGAAGATTGTGGAGAATTTAGAGCACAGGGCAGGAAAGGATGCGGAAGGCAAGACCGGAGATGGTGTAGGTATCCTGACGCAGGTACCCCATAAGTTTTTTGTGCGGGTAACCAAAGCTCTGGGGATTTCTTTAGGAGATGAGAGAGAATACGGCGTAGGCATGTTTTTCTTCCCGCAGGAGGAACTGCGCAGAAATCAGGCCAAAAAGATGTTTGAAATCATCGTGGAAAAAGAGGGGCTGGAGTTTTTAGGATGGAGGGAGGTAACCATCTATCCCGAGGTGCTGGGACATAAGGCTTTGGAGTGTATGCCCTGTATCATGCAGGCTTTTGTAAAAAAGCCCGCAGGTGTGGAAAAAGGACTGGAGTTTGACCGCAAGCTCTACATTGCCAGAAGAGTATTTGAGCAGTCCACTGACGATACCTATGTGGTATCCCTTTCCAGCAGAACCATTGTATATAAAGGAATGTTTCTGGTTGATCAGCTGCGTACTTTTTTTGCGGATTTACAGAGTGAGGACTACGAGTCAGCCATCGCCATTGTGCATTCCCGTTTCTCGACCAATACCAATCCCAGCTGGGAGAGAGCGCACCCGAACCGATTCATTGTACATAACGGAGAGATCAACACCATCCGCGGCAATGCGGACAAGATGTTAGCAAGAGAAGAGAATATGGAGTCCGAGCATCTTTCCGGGCAGATGCACAAGGTGCTGCCCGCTATCAATAAGACGGGTTCCGATTCTGCCATGCTTGACAATACGCTGGAATTTTTGGTCATGAGCGGTATGGATCTGCCCCTTGCGGTCATGATCACCATTCCGGAGCCCTGGGCAAACAACAAGACCATGAGCAAGACCAAGAAGGATTTTTATCAGTATTATGCGACCATGATGGAGCCCTGGGACGGTCCCGCTTCCATCATGTTCTCCGACGGCGATATCATGGGGGCGGTGCTAGACCGAAACGGTCTGCGTCCTTCCCGCTATCTGATCACGGAAGATGAGCAGCTGATCCTTTCTTCCGAGGTGGGCGTATTGGATATCGATCCTACCAAGATCGTATTAAAGGAAAGACTCCGTCCCGGCAAAATGCTCTTGGTGGATACGGTGCAGGGCAGGGTGATCGACGATGAAGAATTGAAGGAGCGCTATGCTTCCTCCCGGCCCTACGGTGAATGGCTGGACAGCAATCTGGTGGAGTTAAAGGATTTAAAGATTCCCAATCTGCGCGTGCCGGAGTTTTCCTATGAGGAAAGGCAGCGGATGCAGAAGGCTTTCGGCTATACCTACGACGACTTAAAGCAGAGCATTCTGCCCATGGCAAAGAACGGGGGAGAAGCCATCGCGGCAATGGGTGTGGATACGCCCCTGCCTGTTTTAAGCAAGAGCCATCATCCCCTATTCCATTATTTTAAGCAGTTGTTTGCGCAGGTTACCAATCCGCCCATTGACGCGATCAGAGAGGAAGTTGTGACCTCCACCACCGTCTATGTGGGGCAGGAAGGTAATGTGTTGGAGGAGATTCCGGAGAACTGCAAAGTATTGAAAGTAAACAATCCGATTCTGACCAATACGGATATCATGAAAATTAAGAATATGAAGGCGGAGGGCTTCAAGGTAGAGGTGATTCCGATCACTTATTATAAGAACACCAGCTTGGAGAGGGCCATTGACCGACTGTTCGTGGAAGTGGACAGAGCTTACAGGGACGGTATCAATATGCTGATCCTCTCCGACAGGGGAGTGGATGAAAACCACGTAGCAATTCCCTCCCTGCTTGCGGTATCCGCCCTAAACCAGTATCTGGTGCGTACCAAGAAAAGGACCAGAGTAGCGCTGATTTTGGAATCCGGAGAACCCAGAGAGGTGCATCATTTTGCGACCCTTTTAGGTTATGGTGCCTGTGCCATCAATCCCTATCTGGCCCAGGAATCCATCAAGGAATTGATCGACAACCATATGCTGGATAAGGACTACTATGCCGCTGTGGACGATTATAACAGTGCAGTGCTGCACGGTATTGTCAAGATAGCCTCCAAAATGGGTATCAGTACCATCCAGTCCTATCAGGGTTCCCAGATTTTTGAGGCCATCGGTATCGATAAGGAAGTCATCAACAAGTATTTCACCAATACGGTCTGCAGAGTGGGCGGCGTTACCATCAAGGACATTGAAAAACAGGTGGATGAGCTGCATTCTCAGGCATTTGATCCGCTGGGACTGGCAAGCGATCTGACGTTAGACAGTCCGGGGCATCATAAGATGCGCAGCGGTGCGGATGAGCATCTCTATAATCCCGCGACCATTCACTTGCTGCAGGAATCCACCAGACGGGGGGACTATGGGCTGTTTAAACAGTACACCGCTTTAGTCAATGATGAGAATTCCGTGCGGAATCTCCGCGGTTTAATGGACTTTAACTATCCGAAAAAAGCTGTACCCATCGAAGAAGTGGAGAGTGTGGAAGAGATTGTGACCCGTTTTAAGACAGGTGCCATGTCCTACGGTTCCATTTCCAAGGAGGCGCATGAAACCATGGCCATTGCCATGAACAGACTCCACGGGAAAAGTAATTCCGGAGAGGGCGGCGAGGACCTGGAGCGTATGACGGTAGGACCTGACGGCGTGGACCGCTGTTCCGCGATCAAGCAGGTGGCCAGCGGACGATTCGGTGTTACCAGCCGTTATCTGGTGAGCGCAAAGGAAATTCAGATTAAGATGGCTCAGGGCGCAAAGCCCGGCGAGGGCGGACATCTGCCGGGAGGTAAGGTATATCCTTGGATTGCCAAGACTCGTCACTCCACGCCCGGCGTGGGGCTGATTTCCCCTCCGCCCCATCATGATATTTATTCTATAGAAGATTTAGCGCAGTTGATCTACGATCTCAAAAATGCCAACAAGGATGCCCGCATCTCCGTGAAACTGGTATCCGAAGCCGGTGTAGGTACGGTCGCCGCAGGTGTGGCCAAGGCCGGCGCACAGGTGGTGCTGGTATCCGGCTATGACGGCGGTACCGGCGCGGCACCCAGAAGTTCCATCCACAATGCGGGGCTTCCTTGGGAATTGGGGCTGGCGGAAACCCACCAGACCTTGATCATGAACGGTTTGAGAAATAAGGTGCGGATTGAGACAGACGGAAAGCTGATGAGCGGCCGGGATGTGGCGATCGCGGCCATTCTGGGCGCGGAAGAATTTGGCTTTGCAACAGCTCCTCTTGTAACCATGGGCTGCGTGATGATGAGAGTCTGCAATCTGGATACCTGTCCGGTGGGCGTGGCTACCCAGAATCCGGAGCTTAGAAAGAATTTTAAAGGCAAGCCGGAATACGTCATGAATTTCATGAAGTTCATTGCACAGGAGCTGCGGGAATACATGGCGAAGCTGGGAGTACGAACCGTGGATGAACTGGTGGGCCGTACCGATCTGTTAAAGGTGAAAGAGAATTTGACCGAACTGCAGAAGCATGTGGATCTGGGACAGATTCTGAACAATCCCTACGAGGGCATGAAGCAGAAGGTGACCTTTGACAGCAAGCAGGTATACGATTTCCATCTGGAAAATACGCTGGATGAAAAAGTGCTCATAAAGCAGCTCTCAAAAGCTATGAATGCAGGCCAGAAACGCAGCATCGAGGTGGATGTATCCAATACGGACAGAGCTTTCGGTACCATCTTAGGTTCCGAGATCACCAAAAAGTTCGGAGATACCTTAGAGGAAGATACCTACCGCGTACTGTGTAAGGGTGCGGGCGGACAGAGCTTCGGCGCGTTCATTCCCAAGGGTCTTACTCTGGAACTGACAGGTGACAGCAACGACTACTTCGGTAAAGGGCTCTCCGGCGGCAAGCTGATCGTATATCCGCCTCAGGGAAGCCGGTTTAGGGCCGAGGAGAATATTATTATCGGAAATGTGGCGCTCTATGGTGCAACCAGCGGAAAAGCCTTTATCAACGGTGTGGCAGGTGAACGTTTCTGCGTCCGCAATTCAGGCGCGCTGGCGGTTGTAGAGGGCGTGGGCGAGCATGGCTGCGAATATATGACCGGAGGACGCGTGGTGGTCTTAGGACGCACCGGAAAGAACTTTGCCGCGGGTATGAGCGGCGGTATTGCTTATGTGTTAGATGAAGGCAACGATCTGTATATGCGCCTGAATAAGGAAATGGTGTCTTCCTACGAGATCACCTCCAAATATGATGTGCTGGAGTTAAAGGAAATGATCAAGGAACATGTGGCGTACACCAATTCCGAAAAAGGGAAACTGATCCTGGATCATTTTGAAGAGTATCTGCCCAAGTTTAAGAAAATCATTCCCCATGACTACGAGAGGGTACTTAAGACCATCGTACAGATGGAGGAAAAAGGTTTGAGTGCAGAACAGGCGCAGATTGAAGCGTTCTACGCCAATACGCACAAATAAGGAGGGAGAGCAGACAATGGGAAAACCAACCGGTTTTATGGAATATGAGAGAGAGACCTCTGTGGCGGTAAAGCCGAAGCAGAGGATCAAGAATTTTAATGAGTTCCATGAGCATCTGCCCATGGAAAAGCAGCAGCTCCAAGGCGCGCGCTGTATGGAGTGCGGCGTTCCCTTCTGCCAGTCCGGTATGACACTTAATGGCATGACAAGCGGCTGTCCCCTTCACAATCTGGTGCCGGAGTGGAACGATCTGGTATACACCGGCAACTGGCAGCAGGCTTATAACAGATTAAAGAAAACCAACAATTTTCCGGAGTTTACTTCCAGAGTATGTCCCGCTCTCTGTGAGGCGGCCTGTACCTGCGGCTTGAACGGAGATGCGGTGGCGTCCAAGGAGAATGAGTATGCCATTATTGAGAATGCCTACAATAAAGGTTATGCGGCCCCCAAGCCTCCTACAGTACGGACCGGCAAGAAGGTGGCTGTAGTGGGCAGCGGCCCCTCCGGTCTGGCAGTGGCGGATCAGCTCAATAAGAGAGGGCATCTGGTGACGGTATACGAGCGCTCTGACAGGGTGGGCGGCCTGCTCATGTACGGCATCCCCAATATGAAGCTGGAGAAGCAGGTGATCGAACGGAAGATTAAGGTAATGGAAGAAGAAGGCGTGACCTTTCTGACGGGAGTCGATGTGGGCAAGGATATCAAGGCCTCCCAGCTCCTTAAAGAGTATGACAGAGTGGTACTGGCCTGCGGGGCCTCCAATCCCAGAGATATTACTGCTCCGGGAAGGGATGCAAAGGGTATTTACTTTGCGGTGGACTTTTTAAAGGCCAATACCAAGAGTTTGCTTGATAGCGGTTTTGCGGACGGAAACTATATCAATACCAAGGATAAGAACGTGGTGATCATCGGCGGCGGAGATACGGGCAACGACTGCGTGGGTACCGCCATGCGCCACGGCTGCAAGTCGGTGGTGCAGATCGAGATGATGCCCAAGGCACCGGAGATGAGAGCAGAGAACAATCCCTGGCCCGAATGGCCCAAGGTATTAAAGACGGACTACGGTCAGGAGGAGGCTATTGCAGTCTTCGGACACGATCCCAGAATTTATGAGGCCACGGTCAAGGAGTTCATCAAGGATAAGAACGGCAATTTAAAAGCGGTGAAGATTGTAAAGCTTGCATGGGAAAAGGATGAGCAGACCGGCCGCATGAATATGAAAGAGATACCCGGCAGCGAACAGGTGCTGGATGCGGAAGTGGTACTGATCGCCGCAGGTTTCTTAGGCAGTCAGAAATATATCACGGATGCTTTTAAAGTAGAGCTGAATGAGCGTACCAATGTAAAGACCGCACCCGGCAGATATCGGACCAGTGTGGACAATGTCTTTGTTACGGGCGATATGCACAGGGGCCAGTCCCTTGTGGTATGGGCCATCAGAGAGGGCAGAGAGGCCGCCAGAGAAGTGGATGAAAGTCTGATGGGCTATACCAATCTTGTAGTACAATAGTAATGTGATGAAATCCAAATGGGATTTCATCACATTGGGATATAATCCCATTTGGTAAAAAGAACGCTTTGTTATAGATAACAGGCGTTCTTTTTATATGGAATAAATGGTGTAAACACCATACTTGTAAATAAAATATTAAAAAACTTAAAAATATTGTAATTTATTTAATAATATAGTAAAATAATAAAATGCAGTGCATTATAATGGGTTCAATTAATATACAGGTATGATTATGAAGAACTGGAAGAATGTATTAAAAGACAAACGGAATAATATGATATACTTTGGTATTCTTGTGGCAGCGTTAGCATGTGCCGGCATAGGAATACTGCATCCTACAGGAGGCCGGACGGTGGCTGCGGAAGAGGCTGTATCGGGTGGCGATGGGTATTCTTTGTCTGGCGGCGATTCTGAGAGTGCGGAAGCAGAAACGGTATCTGACGGTAACGGAAGGAATGCCGGAATGGAAAAAGAGATACCGGAAGAGAGTGTGTCGGATGGCGATAGCGGAAATGCAGGGGCGGAAGGCGAAGAAGCTTCCATGCAGTTGATAGCGGGACTGCCCAGGGCAGAGTTGGCTATTGCCAATGTGAACGATTATATCAATGTACGCAGCGGACCGGGAACGGACAGCCCCATCATAGGAAAGTTATATGATGGCTCTGTTGCGCAGGTGCTGGATGTGGCAGGTGAGAACGGGGAATGGTTTCATATTAGCTCCGGCAGTGTGGAGGGATATGCCAAAGCGGAGTTCTTTCTGTACGGCGACGCGGCCACGCAGGTGTTGGATGACTATGTGACACGTTATGCACTGGTACAGGCGGATCGGCTGAATGTGCGGGAAGAGCCTGATTTAGGGGCCCGCAAACTGGGTTCTGTGAATACGGGCAGACGGCTTGTGGTATTGGAAGACTGCGGAGAATGGATCAAAGTACAGTATACGGACAGGGAAGCAGGCTATGTGTCTGCAGAATATGTCATATTGACCGAGGAATTCACTTACGCAAAGTCCTTAGAGGAAGAACGGGCGGAGAGAGAAGCGGCCAGAGCCGCGGCAGCACAGGCAGCTGCAGCACAGGCTTCTGCGGCGCAAACATCTGCGCTGATATCGGGAAATGCAGGCAATGAAACGACCTATACGCCTCCCGAGATTACGAATTTTGACTCTGCAGATGACCTGAGGGCGGCAATTGTGGAATATGCCAAGCAGTATCTGGGGAATGTCTATATTCATGGAGGCAGCAGCCTGGCAAACGGAACGGACTGTTCCGGATTTACCTGTTTTATCTATGCTGATTTTGGATATTCGATCAGCAGAACGCCCGGCGGGCAGCTTTCCGGTGGGGGCAGAAGCATTGATTACAGTGAAATAAAGCCCGGCGATATTGTCTGCTATACCTCTAACGGCGGCAGGAGCTGTACTCACGTTGGACTGTATATCGGGGACGGACAGATCATTCATTCCGCCAATTCCAGAAAGGGTGTTATCATCAGCGATGTGAATTACAGTACCATCATGGGAATTAAGAATGTGATAGATTAAAGGAAAACTGTTTTATGAAGCTGGCAATGGCACAGACTAAAATGGATTCAAGCATTGAGGCGAATTTTGAAAAAACGCTCCGTTATATGGAAATGGCAAAGGATTGCGATCTGCTGTTTTTTCCGGAGGTGCAGTGGACGCCGTTTTTCCCCCAGTATCAAGAGCAAGAATTACAGCAGCAATTAGGTAAAACCAAACAGGAATTGCTTCTTTCCTTAGAAGATGTGCGGATCAAGACATTGCGGGATAGGTGCCGGGAATACGGTTTATGGCTGTCTCCGAATCTATATATGGAACAGAATGGGAAGCAGTATGATATGTCTTTGATGATTGACCAATACGGTCAATTACGGGGCGTTTCCAAAATGGTACATATTGCGCAGGCGGAGCATTTTTATGAAGGGGATTATTATACGCCCTCGGAAGAAGGCTTTAATGTATATGAGACTCCTTTCGGAAAAGTCGGTGTGGTAATCTGTTTTGACAGGCATTTCCCGGAGAGTATACGGACCTGTGCGGCCAAGGGAGCGGAATTGATCATTATTCCAACGGCAAATGTGAAAGCGGAACCCATGGAATTATTTGAATGGGAAATACGGGTGCAGGCATATCAGAACAATGTTTTTATTGCCATGTGCAACAGGACGGGACTGGAAGGGGACATGAATTTTGCAGGAGAATCGATTCTCGTGGACTGTGAGGGAAATGTACTGCAGAAAGCAAATAATGATGAGCAGCTGCTTACATGTGAAATAGATTTGTCCAAAGTCTATGAAAGCCGGAAGCGGCGGCCTTATATCGACCTGCTCAGACCGGATCAATATCTTATCGACAGCCCTCAAAACGAAAATGGAGGAAACAAGTTTTCCTTCTTGTAAAAAAGAACCGCGGTTAGGTACTTTATAGGTATCCAATCCGCGGTTTTATTTTTAGAGCATTTGGAGTCCGTTCTCCTGCGCCTTCTCCATATCGGCTTCAGGCCACAGGGAGCACTGCACCTCTCCGATGTGAGCTTTTCTGAGGAAGAACATACAGATGCGGGACTGACCGATACCGCCGCCGATGGTATAGGGTACCTCCTCCTCTAAAACAGCTTTCTGGAAGGGCAGCTTGGCACGTTCCGGACAGCCTGCTTTTTCAAGCTGGGAAAGCAATGCGTCCTTATCCACCCGGATGCCCATGGAGGAAAGCTCCAAGGCAATGTCTAAAACCGGATAGTAAACCACAATATCAGCATTTAAAGCCCAGTCATCATAATCCGGAGCCCTGCCGTCGTGGCGCTGGCCGGATTCCAGCGTATCCCCTATCTGCATGATGCAGACAGCGCCTTTGGCTTTGGCAATATAGTATTCCCGCTCTTTGGGAGGACGGTCGGGGAACATATCCTCTAACTCCTGAGAAGTAATAAAGAAAATATCGTGGGGCAGGATTTCCTCTATGTAATCATAGTGGATAGCCATATACTTTTCCGTTTTACGCAAAACCTTGTATACGGTGCGTACAGTATCCTTCAAAGTCTCCAGAGTACGTTCTTCTTTTTCAATAATTTTCTCCCAATCCCATTGATCGACATAGATGGAATGTATGTTATCGACAGCCTCGTCACGCCTGATTGCGCTCATGTCGGTATACAATCCCTCACCTGCGTGAAAGCCGTATTTCTTCAGTGCGTAGCGTTTCCACTTGGCCAGGGAGTGCACAATTTCCGCTTCACGGCCGTTCTGCTCTTTGATGTCAAAAGTGACAGGCCTTTCCACTCCGTTTAAATTGTCGTTTAATCCTGAAGAGGGGTCCACAAAGAGGGGAGCGGACACACGTAACAGGTGTAATCTTTCGGCAAGCAGTGTCTGGAAAAAGTCCTTTACTGTCTTGATGGCTATCTGGGTATCATAGAGGTTTAATTCCGAATGATATCCTGCCGGTAATTTCATTTCACTCATCTGCAATTCTCCGTTTCCGATACCGATGGTATCCTAAATCTTCTTCTATTTAAACTCTTTTTTTACGCATCCGCAAGCAGAACATTTGTTCTAAAAACATCTTGCCAAAAGAGATTATCTATGTTATATTGATAACAGAACAAATGTTCTGAAAGCAGAAGGAGCAGACTATGGAATATTTGGATGCGGGCGGAATGTCCCTCATGGAAAAACTGCATATTTTGACGGATGCGGCCAAATACGATGTAGCCTGTACCTCCAGCGGTGTAGAGCGTAAGGGGAATGGGAGAGATATGGGCAGCGCCGTGGCCTGCGGTATCTGCCATAGTTTCAGCGCGGACGGCAGATGTATCTCCCTGTTGAAGATTCTTATGACCAACGAATGTATCTATGACTGCAAATACTGCTTAAACAGGCGTTCTAACGATGTCGCGCGGGCTACTTTTACGCCTGAGGAGATTTGTGAACTGACCATGCAGTTCTACAGACGCAATTATATCGAGGGACTGTTTTTGAGTTCCGGCATCCTGCAGAGTCCCAACTATACGATGGAACTGCTGTATCGGACACTCTATCTGCTGCGCCACAGGTACCGTTTTCAGGGATATGTTCATGTGAAAGCCATTCCCGGTGCAGATTCCCGCCTGATTCAGATGACAGGTTACTTAGCGGACAGAATGAGCGTCAATTTGGAGCTGCCGACGGCGGAAGGGCTTCGGAATCTGGCACCCAATAAACACCGCAAAAATATTTTGGCACCCATGCGTCAGATCCAGAACGGTATTACCTCCAATAAAAACGAGCTGGCGTTGTATCGCAATGCGCCCCGGTTTGTAAGCGGAGGACAGTCCACCCAGATGATTATCGGCGCTACCCCGGAGAGCGACTACCAGATCTTAAATGTGGCGGAGAGCCTGTATGATAAGTTTTCCTTAAAGCGGGTATTCTACTCCGCTTTTGTGAAAGTAAATGAGGATAAAGAACTGCCGGCCCTGCCGGGAGGTCCGCCTCTGCTGCGGGAGCACAGGCTCTATCAGGCGGACTGGCTGCTGCGTTTTTACGGATTTAAGGCGGAGGAGCTCTTGAGTGAAGACAGGCCTTTTTTCAATACGATGTTAGACCCCAAGGAGGATTGGGCGGTACGCCATCTGGAGGAGTTTCCCGTGGAAGTAAGCAAGGCCTCTTACGAGCAGCTTTTACGGGTTCCGGGTATCGGAGTCAGAAGCGCCGGACGCATTATCGGAGCGAGGCGTTTGGGCAGTCTGGATTTTGTTACGCTCAAAAAGATGGGTGTGGTGTTGAAACGTGCCCTGTACTTTATCACCTGTAATGGAAAGATGATGTACAGGACCCGATTAGAGGAGGATTATATTGTCCGGAATCTGACGGCGGATGTTAGGGAAAGAACCCAACTGGCAGGTGACGGTATGAGCTACAGACAACTGTCCCTGTTTGATGACGGCAGCTTTTTTGCAATGCCTGCAGCGGCAGATACAGGAAAATCACTGTTCGGAGAGCTGTGACCGGGCTGCTTGAATAAAAGTTAAACGGGAAGAAGGAGAGTGTATGGAAGCCGATTGGGGAGCGGAAAATAATATCATATTACTTTGCGAAGACAGTCCGGAGGGTATCTTTACAGGTGTCTACGAGGCTTATGCCCTGCGGCTTCCCCATGAACGGATCCATTTGCAGACAGGTGCGGAAGAACAGCCCATGCTTTTTGCGGATTACAGGGAAGTAAAGACGGATACCGACAAAGCGGAAAAAGTCATAAAAACCCTAAAAGACCGGTTCGTGCAGGAGGATTACGAGGCCATCTGGCTGGCGCTGACGGCGCCTTCACCGGAGAGGGCACAGGCTGTTTACGGCAGTATTGTATGGGGCTTATCGAACAAGAGGAGGGGAAGTGTTCTGCAGCACCTTACGGATGAAAATATCAGAAGGCTGATGGAGCTTAGCAGGGGCGCAGGAAAAGAACTTCAGCATTTGAAAGGTTTTTTGCGTTTTGAAGAGCTTGAGAACGGACTGCTTTCTTCTGTTATCCGGCCTAAGAATGCGATCCTGCCCATGTTGGCGGAACATTTTGCAGACAGGCTGCCCATGGAAAACTTTTTGATTTATGATGAAGGGCGAAAGTACTATGCTGTTCACCCGGCAGGAAAAGAATGGTTTTTGATGCAGGGAGAGGAGCAGGAGAGGAAACTGCATCTCTCTGCCGAAGAGGAATACTACAGAGAACTATTTCGTCAATTTTGTCATAGTATTAGTATTGATGAGCGTAAAAACTTAAATTTACAACGGAATATGCTGCCCCTGCGTTTCCGTCCATACATGACGGAGTTTGCTGAAAAATAACCAAAAATAATCAGAGATAGGGTAAAGAAATGCGCAATATGTTTAAAAAGTGCGAAGATGGGAAAAAGTACTTTACATTCCGTTTAAAAAGGGTATAATGTAAGATAATTAAGGGGAAGATGGACTTTAAGGGGCAGTTTATTCTGGAAAATTTTGTAGCTGATGTAAGTGATTGAGAAAGGAAGGCGACGAGAGATGGAAGGTAAGATCAAATTGACCCAGAATGAAGTTCAGCACTTTGTAGCCATGGCAGCCCGTTGTGATTTTGACATCGATATTTCTTATAACAGTTATACGGTAGATGCAAAATCATTTCTAGGCGTGTATGGCCTTGATTTTTCCCAGATACTGACTGTCAGGTATGACGGTTATAATGCGGATTTTGAAGAATTGCTGAAAAATTACGCGGTTGCCTGCTAAGGCAGAACCAAAAGAAATTGACTCCCTATCTAAGATAGCGTACTATCTGGATAGGGAGTTTTTGTATGTGCGAAAGCATAGAGCAATCGGAAATACACAGGAGAGTTTACCGGCTGCTTAGGCAGTGGAATGTGAGGCAGAATGGAAGTTCGGATATCAGTCAGAAATCTGGTAGAATTTTTGCTGCGAAGCGGCGATATAGACAACCGAAAGTCGGGCGTGGGAGAAAATGCCATGCAGGAGGGCAGCAGGATACATCGTATGCTGCAAAAGCGGATGGGGCCGGAGTATGAGGCGGAGGTTTTTCTTCGTTATGTCTATGACGCGGGGCCATATCAAATCGTGGTAGAGGGCCGGGCCGACGGCATCATAACCGAAGCGGATAGTACGGTAACCATAGATGAGATCAAGACTACTTACAAAGATATTGCACACATCAAGGAACCAGTGCCGGTACATCTGGCGCAGGCTAAGGTCTATGCAGCCATCTATGGGATTCAGAAAACGCTTAAGAGCGTGCGCGTGCGTATGAGCTACTGCAATGTAGAAACGGAGGAGCTGACCTATTTTCACGAGGAATACACCGCAGAGGAACTGACGGAATGGCTGGAGGAACTACTTGTTCAGTACAAGAAATGGGCCGACTATGAATATGAATGGAGACAGAAACGCCAAGCGTCCATAGCAGCTTTGGAGTTTCCTTTTGCTTATAGAGAAGGGCAGAAGGAACTGGTATCCAATGTCTATCGCACGATCTATCACAAGAAGAAACTGTTTATCGAAGCACCTACCGGTGTAGGCAAGACCATATCCACCGTGTTTCCTTCCATAAAAGCCATGGAAAACGGTATGGCGGACAAAATTTTCTATCTGACTGCCAAGACGATAACCCGAACGGTGGCGGAGAATACCTTTGCCCTGCTGCGGGAGAGGGGACTTAAGTTTAAGAGCGTAGTGCTGACGGCAAAAGAGAAAATCTGTTTTATGGAAGAGGTTGAATGCAATCCGGATCACTGTCCCTACGCCAAGGGACATTTTGACAGAATCAACGATGCCGTTTACGATTTATTGCTGCATTCTCACAGCTTTACCAGAGAGGTCATAGAAGAGTATGCAAAGAAGCACCGTGTCTGCCCTTTTGAATTCTGTTTGGATATGAGTCTGTTTGCGGACGGCATTATCTGTGATTACAACTATGTATTTGATCCCCACGTATATCTGCGCCGCTTTTTTGGGGAGGGCGCCCAGGGAGGCAGTTATCTTTTTTTGGTGGACGAGGCCCACAATTTATTGGACCGCGGAAGGGAAATGTATAGCGCGGTGCTTTATAAAGAGGCTTTTTTGGAACTAAAAAAGGAGATCCGAAAAGCCGTGACGGGGCGCATCAGGGAGTTTGGCCCCAGATTGGAGCGGCAGTTGGAGAAATGCAATAAGGAACTGCTGTTATTAAAAAGAGAGTGCGAGGACTGTCGGGTGCTGTCTTCCATCGATGAGCTGGTGCAGTCATTACTGCGCTTACGTGACAGTATGGATGAGTATCTTGACGAGAGTGATGACAACCCGATCAGAAAGCAAATTCTGGACTTCTTTTTTGAAATTTCCCATTTTTTAGATATTTATGAGAGGGTGGACGACAACTATGTCAAATATTCACAGTTGAATGAGGACGGCAGTTTCTTTGTGAAGCTCTTCTGTGTCAATCCCGCTCTCAATTTGCGGGAATGCATGGAAAGGGGAAGGAGCACGATCCTTTTTTCAGCCACGCTTCTGCCGATTCAGTATTATAAGCGGCTGTTGGGGGGAGAGCCGGAGGACTATGAAGTCTATGCACAATCAGTCTTCAATCCGGAAAAGAAAGGATTGTATCTGGGCAGGGATGTTACTACCAAGTACAGCAGACGTTCGGAGGAGGAGTTTTTTAATATTGCCCGTTATATATACGAAATCGTAAAGAACCGGCACGGCAATTATATGGTGTTTTTTCCTTCCCATGCTGTTCTTTCCCGGGTATACGACTGTTATCAGGAGTCTTTTGCCGGGGAGGACACGGAGTGTGTAGTGCAGGAAGAATATATGGATGAAGCCGCCAGGGAAGCTTTTTTGAACAGATTTGAGGAAGGTGCGGACGAAAAAGGAGAGAATACGGGTAAAGTAGAGACTGCAGAGGATAAGCATCTGATCGGTTTCTGTGTAATGGGCGGCATCTTTGGCGAGGGCATTGACTTAAAACACGACAGTCTGATAGGCGTGATCGTGGTGGGAACCGGAATTCCTCAGATATGCCACGAGAGAGAGCTGCTTAAGCGGTTCTTTGATGCACAGGGGGAGAACGGTTTTGATTATGCCTATCGTTTCCCGGGAATGAATAAGGTACTGCAGGCGGCAGGACGGGTTATACGCACCGCGGAGGATGTGGGAATTGTTGCACTTTTAGACGAACGATTTCTTCAATATACCTATCAGAAGCTGTTTCCCAGAGAATGGGCGGGGTATGAGGTGGTGAGCGTGGATACCGCGGCGAAAAGAATTTCCCGCTTCTGGGATGAGTGGCTTTGAGTTTACATAAAATTTTTGCGGTATAACAAGTTATGTAACTGGGAAGAAAGGGTGAAGGACTTACTATTTGACATGAATTTTTGCAAGTTTGACATGTAAATCTATGTCTATGACACATGTGTATATGTGGATAACTCTGTGGAAAAATAGAGCGCCAATTTATAAATCCGCTAAAAACCGACTTTTCTCTCACTTGCATAAATTGCAGGCGGTTGCAATACAAATTGCAAGAGTACTCAGTGGGTCAATCAAATTATGTGAAGCTGGATGCACCTGTTATTTATTAAGATGCGGATATATATACATTGGGAATAGAATGAGATGCAGTCCGGCATTTGAAAACGCAGGAGATGTAGGTATCTGAAAACGCAGGGGAACTCTGGACAATATTTTTCTTATCTTATATAATGAATAAGGCCGACAAAACGGAATGAAGGAGGACAAAAGAATGTGGGCGGAAGAAAGTGTATTTTATCAGATATACCCCATGGGATTTGTGGGGGCCCCTTTTGAAAATACGGGAGAAACAGCGCAGGGTGCACCCATTGCCAAGGTGAAGGATTGGATTCCTCATATGAAGAAACTGGGAATTAATGCGATTTATTTTTCACCGGTATTTGAATCGGACACCCATGGTTACAATACCAGGGACTATAGACAGATAGACAGGCGATTAGGCAGCAATGCGGATTTTAAGGAACTCTGCGCCACACTGCATGAGCAGGGTATCAAGGTGGTTTTAGACGGTGTATTCAACCATGTGGGAAGAGGCTTTGGGCCTTTTGAGGATGTACTGCGCAACAGAGAGCGCTCTCCCTATGTGAGTTGGTTCTACCGCATTGCCTTTGACGGAGATTCCGCTTATCACGACGGCTTGTGGTATGAGGGCTGGGAAGGCAACTATGATCTGGTAAAACTGAATCTGCATAATGAGGATGTAATTCAATACCTATTGGAAAGCGTAGGTTATTGGATTGATGAATTTGATATCGACGGTCTGCGATTAGATGTGGCATATAGTTTAGACGAGAATTTTGTCAGGAGACTGCGCGGTTATTGTGACGGCAAAAAGCAGGATTTCTTCCTGTTGGGCGAGATGCTCCATGGGGACTATAACAGACTGATGAATCCTCAGATGCTGCATTCCGTTACCAATTACGAATGCTATAAGGGACTGTTCTCCAGCTTCAACAGTATGAACATGTTTGAAATCGTCCATTCCCTGTTACGACAGTTCGGGCCGGAAAATTGGACGCTTTATAAAGAGAAACATCTGTTGTCATTCGTGGATAATCACGATGTGACCAGAGTGGCAAGTATATTAAAGGATGAAAACCATCTGCCGCTAATTTATGCGCTGATGTTTGGTATGCCCGGCATTCCCTGCGTATATTACGGCAGTGAGTGGGGATTTAAGGCGGAGAAGAGTCAGGGGGATCCGGCATTGCGCCCCTGCTTTGATGCACCTTGCTGGAACGAACTGACCGAGTTTATTTCTAAACTGGCGGAGGCCAAAAAGAATTCCGAAGCATTGAATTACGGAAGTTTCCGTTCCGTTCTGCTGACAAATAAGCAGTGTATCTTTGAAAGAAAGACCGGGAATGAGCGGGTACTGGTAGCAATCAATGCGGATAGTAATGCATTCTCGGCTCATTTTGACGCAGGCTGCGGCAGAGCGGTGGATTTGATCAGCGGAGAGGAGCATGATTTTGGCGGAGGCAGCGAACTTCCCGCTTACAGCGCTTATTTCTGGAAGTGTGAGCGGTAATACAGAGGATTTGCTCCGCATAAAAAGTGCGTGCAGGATTGATTGGAGAGATGGAGATGATATTATCCGACAGAACAATTAGTAAAATGCTGAAAGAAGGAACACTTAAAATCACTCCTTTGGAAAGGGAACAGATTCAGCCGGCCAGCGTGGATATCCGGCTGGGCGATACTTTCAGCATGGTAGAAGATTCTCCCACCGGAAGTATTACGCTGGAGCAGGAAATTCGGTATAAGACCATAAAGAGCGAAAGCTATGTGCTCTTACCCAATCAGTTTGTTTTGGCAACTACCATGGAAACCTTTGATCTGCCGGATAACCTGACTGCTTTTGTAGAGGGAAGGAGTTCTTTGGGAAGAATGGGGCTGTTTATCCAAAATGCGGGATGGGTGGACCCGGGCTTTAAAGGAGAGATCACACTGGAGTTATACAATGCTAACCGCTGTGCCATTGAATTGAAGGCGGGACGCAGGGTGGGACAGTTGGTCTTTGCCCTGATGGATGCGCCTGCAAAGAAGCCCTACAATGGAAAATATCAAGGCCAGAAGGGGGCAACCGGCTCAAAAGTATTTCTGGACAGTGAGAATATTTTATAAATGAGAAATATATATTGACAGACAAAAAGCGCATGGGATTTTCCCTAGGATTTTTCCTTTGGAATTTCCCATGCGCTTTTTTTTGATGGATAAAAATCCTGTTTTTCTCTGCTTTCTCAAGAACTTTGTAAGAATTTATAAATTTTTGGAAAATAGTATTGACATATAATACTATATGGCATATATTATAACTGCAAACAATATTATACATTGTATAGTATTATATAAAATAGTAATCAGCATTATTAAGATGAACGAAGGGAAGCAGGAAAATGAAAGGGAGGAGGAATAAGCATGGTATTTAACACTGGCGCGGCATTGTTAGACGCTATTGTGCTGGCGGTCGTATCCAGAGAGCCGGAAGGAACCTACGGTTATCGGATCACGCAGGAAGTGCGGCAGGTCATAGAGTTATCGGAATCCACCCTGTATCCGGTATTGCGCAGGCTTCAAAAGGATGCCAATCTGGAGGTGTATGACAGGGAGTACGCCGGAAGGAACCGACGTTACTATAGGATCACGGCGAGGGGAATGGAAACACTGACCGGCTACAGGCAGGAATGGCGGCAGTATTCCGGCAAGATATCAGGAATTCTGGAGGGAGGTATGGGATATGAATAAAGAAGAATTTATGCGGGAGCTGGAACGACTGCTCGCAAATGTTCCCGATAATGAAAGAATAGAAGCCCTAAATTACTATGAGGAATACTTCAGTGACGCAGGGGAAGAGAACTGGCAGAAGGTGATCGAGGAATTGGAATCCCCTGCCAAAGTGGCGGAAACCATAAAGGACGGATTGCGGGCCAATATGGATACCAGGGACAGTGCGCCGGGGAGCGGTTACAACAGTGCCAGTCAAAGCGGTGCGGCTTATCAGAACGGCACTTCCTATCAGGGCAGCACGATCTATCAGGGAAACACCTTTTATCAGAATACGGCTCCCACTCCCCAGAAAGAAGGGATGCCTGCCTGGGCCATTGTGCTGATCGTACTGGGCTGTATTCTTCTTTCACCCGCACTCTTAGGGCTGGCAGCTGCGCTTTTAGGCTTACTGATAGGAATACTGGCAGGACTACTGGGTCTGATATTGGGCTTTGGCGGTGCGGCAATAGGACTTATCGTTGGCGGATTGGCAATGGTAGTCATGGGGATTGTAGATATGTTCTTTACACCCATGGCAGGTATGCTGCTTACCGGCAGCGGGCTGATTCTGCTGGCAATTGGCATGTTGTGTATCATGTTGACAGTATGGCTGTGCGGCTGGGCATTACCCGCACTTTGCCGGGGAATCGCAGGGCTCTTTAAAAAGGCATCTAAGGAAAGTTAATAAGGAGTGGGAAAAAATGAAAAAGTTTATGAAAGTATGCGGCATAACGGTTTTGATCATGTTCTTAGTCGGGTTGATCCTTGCCACTGTTGGAAAACTGGGGGGCGGCAGGAGAACTCTGGAGAATCAGATACTGAATAATGTATTTAGTTTTGGCCCGGATATACAGAACTGGGGCGGCAGGTGGCTCTGGAACGATGAGTGGGAAACCTACGACCTGAATATCGACAGTATTTTTGATTCCGGATATGCGATTATCAGAAGCGGAGAGGCATCTTCGGATTTTAGCGGAGCTGATATCCGCAATCTGGAACTTTCCCTGGGTGGATGTGAGATGACGATCAAGGAGTCGCCGGATGAGGATTATCATATAACTGCGGCAGGTGTCCAGAACTTCCAGACTTATGTGAAGGGGGATACCCTGTATGTAAATTCCATTAACAGCGGTCGGTGGACATTTTCTTCCTCGAGTACGTCCGTTATCATTGCAATACCTGCAGGGGTGGAACTGGAAACAGTACGCATGTCCTTGGGGGCAGGAGCATTTAAGTCGGTTTCGCTTGCTGCAAAGGATGTGAAATTGGAGCTGGGAGGCGGGGAATTTACCTTTGAAGGTCTGGACACAGGTTTTTTGGACTGTGAACTGGGGGCCGGAAAGCTGACAGTAGAAAAACTTTCCGCCGTGAAAATTGACTGTGAAATGGGCGCAGGTCAAATTATTATACAGAATGCTGAAACAATGGGTAATCTGAACTTTGAAATGGGAATGGGAGATTTGGAATTTACCGGCAGCATCCCGGGCAATCTGAATGCGGAATGCGCCATGGGACAGATGCGCTTCCATATTCTGGGCAGCAGTCAAGAAGACCATGATTACGAACTGGAATGCGCGATGGGCAACCTAAGTGTGGGAAGCAGCAGCTTTACGGGACTGGCATCGGAGAAAAAGATAGATAACGGCACAGGAAGCCTGTATCATCTGGAGTGCTCCATGGGAAATTTAGAGGTTAATTTCTCTGAGTAAATGAATCGAAAAAACGGGCACTATGATAAGCAGTGTCCGTTTTGATTATGATCATATGACTATTCTCTTGTTTTCTTTTCCGTCACCAGCAGACCGGCTTTCTTGATGGCGGGCCTTAATGCCAGATAGAAGATGGAAGCAAAGATAACGGCCAGTACGGCATTGACAGAAGTCGTGATAGTGACAATCTGAGTCATGGCCTTGGCAAGATCCTGAGGAATGCCTAACAGATAGGTCTTGTAGAAATAACCCACCAGAGGATCTGCTACTATGTTAAAAGCCATGCCGCAGGCGGAAGCCAATACCGTGACGCCTACGATCTTCTTTTTGTCCGAAGCGTCAGCCAATTTAAAGATTCCATGGGCTACCAGCCCCACGGTTACCCCAATACAGAGCTTTAACAGAAAGGTTTTGGGTGCGCTGGTAACATAAGCAGTGGTCAGATCTGCAATGGTCATGCCTACAGCACCGGCCAGACCGCCCCAGAAACTGCCCAAAAGCAGCGCTGCCAGCACACAGAAGACATTGCCGAAATGAAAGGCTGTGTGGCCGGGCATATCAATTTTAAAGAAAGCAAAGCCGATGTAGCAGAGGGCCGCTAACAGACCGGCCTGTGCCAGTTTTACCAAATCGGCTTTCGGATTGGTCACCGTTCCTTTTATTAAAACCACAATTCCTGTTACAGAAACCAAAATACCTAAAAAGACCAAGATCAGGGAATAGGAGTAGGGCCGCTCTAAGGACAACTTTTCATCGCTGAGCTGACTTTTCTGTGCCTGCAGATGTGCAAGTTGATGTTCCAGTTCCGCTTTGGTCTCTGCATCGGAAACAGCTTCCATGTTTTCCTGCATTTCGGAAATGGAGGCATTTATTTCTGAGAGTGTATCGGAAAGTGCCCGGGATTCCGCATAGGAAGAATGGTAGGTTTTAAAGCCGAAGAAGATGCCCAGTGCCAACAGGACAATACCGATGATCAGTGTAACGGGATTTCTCTTTTTCATAGTATAACTCCTCTTTTCTTTCTTGCATCCGTGATGCGATATGCATGGTGTATTATGCATTATGCATGATGTATTATGGCTCTATTATATACAAAACTGGATATATAAAAAGTGCCAAAATAAAAATATTTTACCATGCCAGTTATATGAAAGTTTTTGAAAATAAAGGCAGGTAATTGACGAAAAGAGGCTTGCGTTATATAATAACTATTAGTTATTTACAAAATAGAAGGAGGTCTTTTTCAAAATGGAAAAAGGAAAATTTGGCATCAGACTTTCATTTTATGCAGTTGTAGCATTTTTATTTGTGATTCTGGGATATTCAACCCCTCTGTTCCTGCTGGCAGGCGTTGTGATCGTTGGCGAGCAGAATGAATGGGCAAGCCGTCAGGTGATTCAGGCAGTTTGCCTGCAGGTGGTATCCGGTATTGTCAGTGCATTCTTTGGACTTTTTCACTTCATGTACAGCATTCCCATTTTGGGAGCTATTTGGGGAACCACGGTTGGTGTAATAGAGTCTTTGGTTTCTCTTGCACTTTTGATATTTGCTATTATCGCTATTGTTAAGACCGCAAAGGGCAAAGAGGCAGGTGTGCCTTTGGCTGATAAATTTGCAAATTGGGCATACGGCAAGGTGAAGGTACAGCCCGTTTACCAGCAGCCCGTATATGCACAGCCCGCTCAGGCAGCTCCTGTAGCTCCTGCACCTGCAGCTCCTGAAGCAGCACCCGCACAGGCTCCCGCCGATGTATGCGCTAACTGCGGAGCTCCTTTGAATGGCGGAGCTTTCTGCACCAAGTGTGGTACACCCGCTGCGAAATAAGCAGGTCAAAAAAGCAATATCATATAAACGGAAAAGGTAATGACAAAGAGGAGTACATATTACCCCTTATCAGAGAGGACGACCCGGGAAACCGGCTGAAAGGTGGTCTAAAGGAAGGGATATGGAAGGTAGTTTTGGAACCGGAAGACTGAAAGCATATGCCAAGTAAGTCTTCACGCCCTGTCCCCGTTATCGGACAAGACTTTAATGGAAGTCGCGGAGGCAGCGTAAGCTGTGAACAAAGGTGGTACCGTGAGAAATCGCCCTTTGCTGATGTATGTCAGTAAAGGGCGTTTTTATTTGCATGTTGCCGGGAGCGCAGGCAGTAAGGTAAATCGAAAATTGGAGAGCTGTTAGTTATTATGAAAAAGAATATGATTTCGATGACACTCATTTCTTTGATTGTTTTGTTGGTGTCAGGAGCAATATACTATTTTATGAGAAGTAAGACTTTCTTCTCAGTTGCGATAACATTTGGTACAATATTTTGTCATCTTGCTATGCGGTTGGCTGTAGGATATTTTGTGGACGCAAAATATCATAATCGGATGGATTATACAAAAAAGTGGTTTGCGGAAAGAGCCTTTGAACAAAAACTTTACAAGAAGCTTCAGGTGAAGAAATGGAAAAAATGGTTTCCAACGTTTAATCCGCAAGACTTCGATTTAAAGAGCAATTCTGTGACAGAGATCATACAAGTAACTTGTCAGGCCGAGATAGTTCACGAAATAAATATGGTGCTTAGTTTTGTTCCGGTTGTATTTTCTATTTGGTTTGGTTCTTTGGGAGTTTTTTTGCTGACATCATGCGCTGCTTTTTTATTTGATAGTATTTTTGTGATAATGCAGAGATATAATCGACCGAGATTACTTCGGCTGCTGAAAAAGTAAATTCAGCTTGGCAGGGTGAGGATAAAAACGAAAATCGAAATTTGGATGAATAAAACATGAATGTTGCTAATGCAAACGACGACCAGAAATGTGCAACATGGTTATTTACAACTGACGAATATATCTGTGATTTGAGAACAGTTGCTGTTTTAGTGAAAGATAATAAAATTCTTGTACAAAGAGATAGAAACGGAAATGAATATGCGTTACCCGGCGGTCATGTAAAAATAGGAGAAACTTTAGAAGACGGTTTAGTACGTGAAACAATGGAAGAAATGGGAGTTAGGATAAAATGCAACCGTCTATTATGGAGCGAAGAATGCTTTTGGGAATGGAAGGGTAGGAAAGCGCATAATATTGCCTTTTATTATGAGATTGAACTCTGTGATGATTTAGAAATTCCCGAAAATGGCGAGTTTGTTTCACAGAAAGATAATTGTGATGTGGTTCTTGGGTGGATGCTTATTGAAGACATTCAAAATGTAACGATATATCCTGAATTTTTAAAAGAAGAAATATATCATTTAAACGAGCCAATGAAACATTTTGTTTCAAATGGGTGATTAGTATAATTCAAATTTGATGAAAGGAGGTATTTTTATGAGTATGGATTTCAATTTTTGGAAATACAAAGCGGGAGTTACTCGCGACAATAATAGGATTTACGAACAGGCATGTTGTGACGGTAAATTAATGGAAGAATTGGAAAGCCTGCCGATAGATGAAATTTTAACAAAAGTAGCTTCGGTCTTTTCTGATTGGACTGCTTTGGATAAAGAACATTATGAGAAAGAGGGGAAGGGAGCTTTTGAGATTTTTACAACATCTCAAATTGTAAGATTTGACTGTTATGGGATGCAGGAAGCCGATATGAACAGTCTTATGGATATTTTAATTGATTTTGGCTGTCCGCTATATGACCCTCAAATATCAACAAGATTTGATGGATGGACGGACAGGTGACAAATTGGAATTCCAATTTAACGTAGAAACACTTTTGTCAAAAAAGGGAAATAAGTATAGTGAAAGATTTCTGTGCAGTACCCCTGCCCATAAAAACCAAAGTGGGTGAATGCTACCGCATCTGAACCCGATTTGGTTTTTATGGGCGGAGGCAGTGTCAGAAAATTAGCGGGTGAATGCTGCCGCTGGAGTCCGTGTTGGTTATAATACGATATGATTCATATTAAAAAACATGAGGAGTGAAAACATGAGCAAAGAATTAGCAAAAACCTATGACCCCAAGGGCATAGAAGAAAAATTGTATCAGATGTGGCTGGATAAGAAGTATTTCCATGCTGAGGTAGATTACGACAGGAAGCCCTTTACCATTGTGATTCCGCCCCCAAATATTACGGGACAGCTTCATATGGGCCATGCGTTAGACAATACCATGCAGGATATTCTGATCCGTTTTAAGAGAATGCAGGGTTACAATGCCCTGTGGCAGCCTGGCACGGACCATGCCAGCATTGCTACGGAAGTACGGATCATCCAGAAACTGAAAGAAGAGGGCATTGATAAGCAGGATCTGGGCAGGGAGAAGTTTTTGGAGCGTGCCTGGGACTGGAAAAAGGAATATGGCGGCAGGATCATTTCCCAGCTCAAGAAATTGGGCTCTTCCTGTGATTGGGACAGAGAGCGCTTTACCATGGATGAGGGCTGTAATAAAGCCGTTACGGAAGTTTTCTGTAAGATGCATGAAAAGGGCTGGGTTTATAAGGGAGCCCGCATCATCAACTGGTGCCCCGTATGTAATACCTCTATTTCTGATGCGGAAGTGGAATACGAGGAGCAGGCAGGACATTTCTGGCATATTAAGTATCCCCTTTTGACTGAGGACGGACAGGCCAGTAAAGAAGAGTTTTTGGAGTTTGCTACTACACGTCCGGAGACCATGTTGGGAGATACGGCTGTGGCTGTCAATCCTGCAGATGAGAGATATCAGGCGCTGATAGGCAGAAAGGTGCTGCTTCCCATTGTGAACAGGGAGATTCCCATTGTTGCGGATGACTATGTGGATATGGAGTTCGGTACCGGTGTTGTAAAGATCACGCCTGCACACGACCCCAACGACTTTGAGGTAGGAAAGCGCCATAATCTGCCCATTGTCAATATCATGAACGACGATGCCACCATTAACAAGAACGGCGGTAAATTTGAGGGTATGGACCGTTATGAAGCCAGAGCGGCCATTGTAAAGGAACTGGAAGAAATGGGGCTGCTGGTAAAGATCGAGGACTACTCCCACAATGTGGGTACTCATGACCGCTGCGGCACCACCATTGAACCCCTTGTGAAAGAGCAGTGGTTCGTGAAGATGGACGAATTGATCAAGCCCGCGGTAGAGGCCGTAAAGAAGGGTGAGATCAAACTGATCCCCGAGCGTATGGAGAAGACTTATTTTAACTGGACCGACAATATCAGGGACTGGTGCATCAGCCGTCAGCTCTGGTGGGGACACAGAATTCCCGCTTACTATTGCGGTGATTGTGATGAAGTGATAGTAGCCCCGGAGGCACCGAAGCTATGTCCGAAGTGCGGCAGCACACACCTTACGCAGGATGAGGATACACTGGATACATGGTTCTCCTCCGCACTGTGGCCCTTCTCTACTTTGGGCTGGCCTGAGCAGACCGAGGATTTGAAGTATTTCTATCCCACGGATGTACTGGTGACGGGCTATGATATCATATTCTTCTGGGTTATCCGTATGATTTTCTCCGGCTATGAGCAGATGGAAGAAAAGCCCTTTAAGACCGTACTGTTCCATGGACTGGTACGGGACAGCCAGGGTCGTAAGATGTCAAAATCCTTAGGAAACGGTATTGATCCATTGGAGATTATTGACAAGTACGGTGCGGATGCCCTGCGTCTGACGCTGATCACCGGCAACGCGCCCGGAAACGATATGCGTTTCTATTATGAGAGAGTGGAGGCCAGCCGGAATTTTGCAAATAAGGTATGGAATGCTTCCCGTTTCATTCTGATGAATATGGAGTCTGCTGCAGAGAAGCGGGGACAGGGCGTCTATACTCCGCAAGCGCAAGATTTTGCGCCCGTGGATAAGTGGATATTGAGCAAATTAAACAGCCTGATAGGGGAAGTTACCGACAATATGGAAAGCTTCGAACTGGGCATTGCGGTACAGAAGGTCTATGATTTTATCTGGGACGAATTCTGCGACTGGTATATCGAGATGGTAAAGCCCAGACTCTATAATTCGGATGATGCGGTCAGCCAGAATGCGGCGTTGTATACCTTAAAGACCGTACTGCTTGACGCACTGAAACTGCTCCATCCCTATATGCCTTTCATTACCGAGGAAATTTTCTTAAGCCTGCAGAGCGAGGAGGAGTCCATTATGGTTTCTTCCTGGCCGGAATACAGAAAAGAGCGCTGCTTTGCGAAAGAAGAAAAGGATATTGAAAGCATCAAAGAGGCAGTCAGGGGCATTCGGAATGTACGCACGGAAATGAATGTTCCCGTAAGCAGGAAGGCTTCCGTCTATGTAGTCAGCGAGGATGAAAAAATACGCGGCGCGTTTACGGAAGGAGCACTTTTCTTTGCGTCGTTGGCTTCGGCCTCCGAAGTATTGGTACAGGAGGATAAGACAGGAATTGCTTCCGACGCGGTTTCCGTTGTGATTCCCGGCGCAACCCTTTACATTCCCTTTGCGGAACTGGTGGACATTGCACAGGAGCAGGAGCGTTTAAAGAAAGAAGAAAACCGGCTCTTAGGTGAAATTGCCCGGGCTGAGGGAATGTTAAAGAATGAGAAATTCCTTTCCAAGGCGCCGGAGGCCAAAGTGGCGGAAGAAAAAGAAAAACTGCAGAAGTATACGCAGATGTTGGAGCAGGTAAGACAGCGTCTTGCCCAGCTGTAAAAGGTGAGTCATGTACACATACAAAGAAGCGGAAGAATATATTCTGAATATCCCGCGATTTGCAGGAAAGCACACTCTTGAGGATACAAAGGGACTGCTTGCACGGATAACCGAAGGCGGTATGAAGAGCAAGGTGATTCATGTGGCGGGCACAAACGGGAAAGGCTCCGTCTGTGCCTACCTGCAGTCCCTTCTGATGGAGGCCGGCTTTTGTGTAGGAATGTTTACTTCTCCCCATCTACAGACCATGCGGGAACGTATCCGTATAGGCGGCGCTATGATCACCGAAGAAGCATTTACAGAAAGCTTTGCGTATATTAAGGAAATTGCGAAGGAGGCAGAGCATCCCTCCTTCTTTGAGTTTCTGTTTTTGATGGCGATGCATTATTTTCAAAAAGCAGCGCCGGACTATATCATCTTGGAAACCGGTCTGGGAGGCAGGCTGGATGCCACCAATGCGGTGGATCAAAAAGAAATCGCGGTCATTACTCATATGGGATTGGACCATACGGAATATCTGGGGGATACTCTGGAGAAAATAACGGCAGAGAAAGCGGGTATTTTAAAAAAAGACACTCCGGCGGTATATTTTAGGACAAATGCCACAGTGAGCGGAATTCTCTCCGAATCTGCGGCGAAACTTCAAATTTCAACATTTGAGGTGTCGAAAAAGGACTACACATTCTTAAAAATTCATAATAAAGGCATTGATTTTTCTTACCGTTCCCTTTATTATGATAGTATTAGGCTGCATTTGAATACAATAGCTGCCTATCAGATGGAAAATGCAGCTCTGGCCCTGCGCACCCTGGAGGTTTTACTGGGGAAAGACATGATGGATGAGGCGGTCATGCGGCAGGGGATTGCAAATGCCCATTGGGCCGGCCGGATGGAAGAAATCCTGCCGGAGGTTTATGTGGACGGCGCCCATAATGAGGACGGAGTACGGGCCTTTTTGGAAACGGTTAAAGAAGACGGCTGTCCGGGAGACAGGTATTTGTTTTTTGGCGTGGCACAGGACAAGCATTACGAGCGCATGATAGAACAGATTGCGAAAAGCGGTCTGTTTAGGAAGATTTTTCCGGTACAGATGAAGAACGCCAGAGCGCTTTCGTGGAAGAGCTTAAAGGAAGTTCTTTTAAAATACACGGGCCGATATGACGGCGGATATTCCTCAGTGAAAGAAGCATTGCAGGCGTTACACGGTATGAGAAGGGAGCAGGACAGAGTGTATATTACTGGCTCCCTGTATCTGGTTGGAGAGATAAAGGAGTTGTTATGATTAACTTTGAAGAAGAATTAAAGAAATTTCATCCCAGCCTGGAAGTAGAAGATGCGGAAGAAGCTATTTATAATCAGGATATGACGGACATGGCCGATATTCTGGTAAGAATGTTGCAAGAAACCAAGGCGGAAGAAGAATAAGGGGAAGGTAGCATGAATTGTTATAACTGTGGCTGCCGTTTGTCAGAACACGACTTTTGTACAGGGTGTGGCGCCGATGTTTCCCTTTACAAAAGAATCCTGCGAATATCCAATATGTATTACAACGAAGGATTGGAGAAGGCCGGCGTCCGGGATCTGTCCGGAGCGGTAACAAGTTTACGGCAGAGCTTGAAGTTTAATAAAGAAAATGTGGAAGCCAGAAATCTGCTTGGACTGGTTTATTTCGAAATGGGAGAAGTGGTTGCGGCATTAAGCGAATGGGTCATCAGCAAAAATCTGCGCCCGCAGAAAAATCTTGCCGACGACTATATCGACATGATCCAGAGCAATGCGTCCAGATTGGATACCATTAACCAGACCATCAAAAAATACAATCAGGCATTGGCTTACTGTAGACAGGATAGCAAGGATCTGGCAGTAATACAGCTAAAAAAGGTGTTGTCCTTAAATCCCAGATTTATCAGGGCGCATCAGTTGTTAGCCCTTTTATACATCGACAGCGAGCAGTGGGAAAAAGCGGACAGAGAACTGAATAAGTGCTGTAAAATTGATGCGAACAATACCCTTACCCTTCGCTACAAGCAGGAAGTCGAGGCTATGACGACCTCGGACGAACCTGTCAAGACAGGTGGAAAACACAAAAACAAAGAAGCGGTGAGATACCAGAGTGACAACGAGATCATTATCCAGCCCTTAAATGTGAAAGAACCGAAGAATACCGGATTAGGTACCCTTTTCAATGTGGCCATCGGTCTGGTACTCGGCATTGCCTCCATGTTCTTTTTGATACTGCCTGCAGCGGTTTCCGCGGAGCGGGAAAAGGCGCAGGAGGATGTGAAAGCAGTCAACGAGCAAATGGATATAAAGACGGCCACCATTGTGGAGATGCAGCGGGAAATTGACGGTTTGACTGCGGACAATGCCAGACTCCATGAGGAATTGGACGGTTATGTGGGGCCGGACGGCACCCTGCAGATTATTGATGAACTGCTTCAGGGAGCCTCCGAATATTTAGAAACCGGAGATGTGCTGGCTACCGCGGCCTATTTGGACAGGCTCACCGCCACTATTAATTTATCGGATACTTCCGATGCCTTCCAGCTTTTATATCATACTCTTTTAGAGAAAATGGGGCCGGAGCTTTCCAACATTTATTTTACCTCGGGAAATGCTGCCCTTCAGAATGGGGATTTTGAGGCGGCGATTGAGGATTTACTGCTTTCCGTCAGATATGATGAAACCAACGGGGATGCCTTGTTTACCTTAGGTAATGCCTACAGACTTAGCGATGAGTATAAGGCTGAAGCCATTGCAACTTACGAAAAAGTGATCGAGCTTTTCCCGGATACGGATAAGGCCAGAAGAGCACAGTATCATATCAATCAGTTAAACGGCAATTAGCGTTTTGCCTTTATCATGAATAAAGCACGAAAGAGAACTTATAAGCGATTATAGGTTCTTTTTTTCTTTGTCATTTTGAAGGGCAGATAAGAAAAGAAGGAGGTGAGGATCTTGGATATGGAAGATTTTAAAGTGATCGATGATTATCTCTGCGTAAGACTGCCGGAAGAGGTGGATCATCACAAATCCGCATTTATCTCTGAAAACGCGGACAGGTATATTCTAAAGGATGGGGTGAGCAATGTAGTATTTGATTTTGAGGATACCCGATTCATGGATTCTTCGGGTATCGGTATTATTATGGGAAGATACAAAAAAATATCCTGCTTCGGCGGAAAGGTGTTTGCTATTCACGCGGACAGGCAGATAAAGAGAATCCTGTATATGTCGGGATTGAATAAAATCATTGAGATTATGGAATAGGAGAAACAGAGATGATAGAGATTAAAAAACAGGAATCCGATCCGGTAAAGGAAGCAAGAAGCATGAAAAATGAAATGTCCATGGAGTTTGACGCAGTGTCCAACAATGAAAGCTTTGCCCGGGTAGCCGTGGCTGCTTTTATCGCACCCCTAAATCCCACCGTGGAAGAATTGGCGGATATTAAGACCGCGGTATCCGAAGCGGTTACCAACGCCATTATTCATGGTTACGAAAATGTATACGGTTACGGCAGACACGGAGAGGTCAGACCGGTCTACTGTAAGATCAAGGAGGGCAAGGTATATTTGCGCTGCAGAATCGAAAACGGCGTATTACATATTGAGGTGGAAGATAAGGGCGTGGGCATTGAGAATCTGGAAAAGGCCATGGAGCCGCTCTATACCTCCAAACCGGAGTTAGAGCGCTCAGGCATGGGGTTTGCTTTCATGGAAGCCTTCATGGACGATCTGGAGGTAGAATCCACACCGCTGCAGGGGACAATCGTAAAAATGCAGAAAAAGTTGGAATGCGGCGCATGGATATATGGAGGAGAATAGCCGCGGCATGGATGAAATAACCCTATTGATCGAACAGTCACAAAAAGGGGATAAAGCGGCAAGAGAGCAGTTAATAGAACAGAATCTGGGACTGGTACACCATATTGTCAAGCGCTTTGCAGGCAGAGGACACGATACGGAGGATCTGTTTCAGATAGGCGCTATCGGGCTGATGAAGGCCGTAGATAAATTTGATTTAAGTTACGATGTGAGATTTTCTACCTATGCGGTGCCATTGATCGTAGGAGAAATCAAGCGTTTCCTACGGGACGACGGTATGCTCAAGGTCAGCAGAACTTTAAAGGAAAACGGTCTGAAAGTGAAAATGGCCATGGAAAGGCTGAATCTCAGATTGGGACGGGAGCCGCTTTTAGAGGAAGTGGCAAAGGAGGCAGAACTGACGGTGGAGGAGGTCACCATGGCGCTGGAGGCAGGTGCGGAAGTGGAATCCATCTACAAATCCGTGGCCCAGGCGGACGGCAGCGAAACCTTTCTGGTGGACAAGGTAGCCTACGGAATGAGAGGAGGTGCGGGAGCCTGTATCGGCTGCAGCAGTTACGGAGAAGAGGACTATGAGAAAGAAGAACTGTTAAATCATATGCTGGTGGGGCAGATTTTAAAGGCATTGCCGGAAAAGGAAAGAACCTTGATCACTCTGAGGTATTTTCAGGACAAGACCCAGTCAGAGGTGGCTAAAACACTGGGAATCAGTCAGGTGCAGGTCAGCCGTATGGAGAAGAAGATACTGCTGCGGCTGCGGGAAGAAATGATTTCCTGAATTGTTAAGAATTTTTGAATTCCATCGGTTACCACTTTCCTAAAGAATGAGAGTGGTTTATAATAGCGGTAAGAGAATGCAATGTACGGAAAGGGAAATCATGAAGCGAAAGAAAAAAGAAATAATATTTTATGGAATAACAATCGTAAGCTGCCTGTTGGCAATAACCGTAATCGTGATCGCGGCACTGCTTATTTATGACAGACTGCATCAGATAAGTGAAAATGACGCGGTGGAAGTGTCCGCCGATCTGCCTGAGATTACCTATTCGGAAGAAGAAGTGAATCTGATGTTGGCGGAGGCGGTTGCCAATACAGAGAACAGTACCCGTATAGAGGTGTCCGATGCCATTCTGTCCGAGATTCAGTTCGGCTTAGAGAGCGGGCAGACAGTGGTGGATACATTGAGGCCCCTCTATCCCGGACATATTGTGGTAGTCAGCAACGGCCAATTTCATTTTGTGCCCATACGGGATGATCTAAAGCAGCATAATTTACTGCAGGAAAATCTGCAGATATTAGAGAACGGCGAGCTGCAGTATGTGGAAAACGGCGAGGTGGTTTCTCACAAGGGGATTGATGTTTCCCGTTATCAGGGCAATATTGATTGGAATAAAGTAGCAGCGGCCGGTGTGGAATATGCCTTTATCCGTGTGGGGGTCCGCGGCTACGGAGCCGAAGGCAATATTGCGCTGGACGAGAAATTTGAGCAGAATATCCAGGGGGCTACGGCAGCCGGCATCAAGGTGGGGGTCTATTTCTTCTCCCAGGCCATCAACGAGGAAGAAGCCGCTGAGGAAGCGGAAATAGTGTTAGAGGCTATTTCCGGCTACAATGTGACCTACCCCATCGTCTATGATGTGGAAAAGACCAGCAAGTCGGACGGCCGGATGAACCAGATTTCCGTGGAGGAGCGCACCAGAGTAGCCAGAGTCTTTATTGATAAGATCAAGGAAGCGGGCTATACCCCCATGATTTATTCCAATATGGAAATGTGGAGCGTCTTAATCGACATGGCATCCTTTGAGGATGTAGAAAAATGGTTTGCTTATTACGGTACGAATCTTTACTTCCCTTATGAGTATGCTATATGGCAGTATTCTGATACGGGACGTATTGACGGTATCAATGCGGATGTGGATTTAAATATCAGTTTTAAGGAGTGGTAGGTGCATAATTATAACCAAGTGGGAAATACTGACAAGGTGACTGTAGAAACTGCAGTCACCTTTTTTATAATTTTCCGCCTTTTGTGAGCTCTGAGAAGTGAAACGGTTGTACACGGCGGAACGTAATAAGGAAAGGATGTGTGGATTTGGCAGAACCCATTTGTTATATTAAGCTGAATCGCAATGCGGAAGTAAGGGAACAGGAGGTACGGCTGCAGGATGTAGGGAGCGTACGCTGTGCCGATGCCGCAGTGGCTGCTAAGGTAAAAAATATCAAGATTCACCATTTTAAGAAAAATGAGGAAAATAAAAGCGGGCAGAAAGAAAGCCGCAGGGATAAGTTTGAGGAAAAGCGATGTGTCATCAGTATTTTAAAGATCATTGAATTGATTGAAGAAACGGTGCCCGGCGTGACGGTGGAGAGTCTGGGAGAAAATGATGTTCTGATAGAATGGGTGGATGTGGACCGGCATAAGGGCTTTAAACAGGGCATCAAAATCATTTTGGTGGCCATTATCAGCTTTTTCGGGACCGCCTTTACCATTATGGCCTATCATAACGACATCGGTATTGCAGATGTATTTGCGCAGATTCACAGGATTGTGATGGGAGAGGAGCCTCAGGGAGTATCTGTGCTGGAGGCAGCCTATTCCATAGGATTGGCACTGGGTATCATTCTCTTCTTTAACCATGTGGGCGGGCGCAGGCTGACAAAGGATCCCACTCCCATTGAAGTGGAGATGCGAGTCTATGAAACGGATGTAAATAACGCCCTGATAGAAACGGCAGAAAGAGAGGGAAGAACCATTGATGCTTCTTAGCCTGAGATATCTGTTGCTGATCGTCTGCGGAGCCAGTTTCGGCTTGCTGGCGGCGGCGGGCGTATTTACCGTGCTGGTGGCGGTGGGGTTGATTCCCCGCTTTGCAGGAAAGACCCACACTGCAAAACAGGTGATCCTATATGAGGAAATGGTGATCGCGGGTACCATATCAGGTGGATTGGCCAGTGTGTTTGAGCGCTACTGCCATATTGGAGACTGGCTGCTTGCGCATGGGCTTTCCCACCGTTTTTTGCAGATAGCCGGCAGCAGCTTTATGGTCATTTTCGGTATTTTTGCGGGAATGTTCATCGGATGTCTGGCGTTAGCCATTGCGGAAATGTTGGACAGCGTTCCTATTTTTGCCAGAAGAGTGGGGTTTCGGCACGGACTGGGAATTGCTATCTCGGCCATGGCGGCAGGCAAACTCATCGGTTCTCTTTTTTATTTTATAACGCAGCTGCATGAGATCGTATCCTAAAAATTGGTCAACAAATGCATAAATGCAGGAAAGCTGCGCATAGTAAAGGCAAAAGCAATGTGGTATGAGAAAGAAAGGCAGGTAGGACTGAGGATGGATAGCAATCAAGTTGACAGCGAGGCAAAAAAACAGGCGCAAACCCAGCCGGAATATCAGGTGGAAGAAAAAAAGCAGAACTATGAAAAGTATGTCAAGGGCATGACGCCCACCCACAATCTCTGGCTGCAGATGCTAAAGGCTTTTATTGTGGGAGGATTGATCTGTGTATTAGGGCAGGGTATCTTGAATTTCTATACCGGCGTTATCAATATGGACAAGGAGACTGCAGCCAGCTGGTGTTCCTTGAGTCTGATATTCTTAAGCGTACTCCTGACAGGTTTCAATATCTATCCGCGTGTTGTAAAATTTGGAGGCGCAGGGGCATTGGTACCCATTACCGGGTTTGCAAATTCCGTAGCCGCTCCGGCCATTGAGTTTAAGAAAGAGGGATGGGTATTCGGCGTGGGCTGCAAAATCTTCACCATTGCGGGACCGGTGATCTTGTATGGTATCTTTACCAGCTGGGTACTGGGCCTGATCAGCTGGGGGATAGAGATGATACGGATATTTGGCTAAAATGAATATGACCGGGATTTGGCAGTGAGGCTTACGGGCTTTGCTGCTATTTATTTATATAAATGTTAAAATGCAGATTTTGTCGATTTTTGTAAGTTCCTGCGATGGATATGTTTTGTAATTTAATAAATGAAATGCTACCATGTATTAAATAGGTATGGTGGGGGAATGTATGAAGAAAAAAATCAAAAAGCGGATATTTTCAATAGGAGCTATTTTATTGATTGGTGTTTTGATTTTTTTAATCTATACATATGATTCATATTCTCAATCGAAAGGCAGATTTATATATCCTTCGGGACCTTTGGTGGGGCCTGAAGAAAAAGAAGTGCTGTCCGCAGAAGAAATCATGGGATTAGAGCCTGATTATAACAAAGATATTCCAATGGAATTCATTATAAATGGGACGAGCGGTTATGGAGATTTACACGATACGCTCTTTTCTTTACTAAAATCAGCACATAAACAAGGATGGCTTCCATATGAAGACAGCGGTTGCTATATTTCTCTAACACCGATTCTTTTTTGGAGCGCTACTTTTAATCAAGTCTCTACGGAGATGTGGGTTGTCGTTTTCTCTGAAAACTTTGATGAGACAGTAAAGCTTGAGTTTTATTATTATGAAAATTCATTAAGTATGCATATATATTCAGAATTTAGCAGTATGATGCTGGAAAATTTTCGCTCCCGACCAAATGAAAAATATGTTTGTATATTTAATGGAGGACGTCCGTTAATGCTGGATTCAGAAAATTCATTGTATGGTATTTATGGCAGAGTTCCTGTGGAAGGTGACTACTACCATGCGCTGGATTATGAAAAACTGGGAGTATCCTATGAAGAGATTATCTCTCAAGATAATCTCTTCTGGGTAGATTTTTTTGAAAGACGAAAGGAGAGTAATTATGAGAATTCACAACAGAAAAAGGAGCATTAAAGTTTTAACGATGATTCTATGTTATCTGCTCTTTATAAACATGATGCAGGTAAGTGCAAAGGAAATGAATGAAGACAATCCCATTTTGACCGCAATACCGGCGGAGGCTTTGGCGTATGTGGAAAATAACCAAAGCGAATTTATTAATTTCACTATGGATTCTGAAGTAATGTGTATTTCTTTAGGAAATCCGCAACTTGAGTTGGGAAATCCCTATGTTATTTATCTACCTTGGGAGATACAGGATGAAATATATTATTATCCGGTACTGGATACAGGTACAGAGAAAGTAGTATCGGTTGTGGGGCTGATCGGAACTGATCAGGGATATGTGTATGAAATCAGCAACCGTATGGTAGAAGTGTTGAACGAATTAGACTATGCGCATAACAACTGGATTTTTTATGTATATGACCAAAAGCTATATGCAGAAAACCCTTATAGAGTAGAGCTGTTACGGGAATTCGCCATGTCCGGCGAATTATCAGCGGAGGAAAACAAAAAAGAATTGGAATTTGCTGCGCTGTCCTATGAGGGAAAGCTGGACTGGATATCAAAAAAGATAGATAGGTTTCAGGTCTTTTCCCCGGTGCAATGGGAAAGTGAAGAGGAACAATTAAACGCTCTACTGGGAACAACATTATCACTCTATCATGCCATGGGGCAATATGGTTATAATATGTGCTGGGCGAGTGCTGCGGCTACCGTTATTAACTACTTACAACACAGTGTTGTTACAGGTTTTGAAGTCTGTAATCGCGTAGGGATTGGTTATGATAATGGCGGAAGCGTATTTGATATACAAGATGGTTTGTGGTCTTATAATGTTATGTACAATCAAGTCAGGAACCGATATCTGAGTTGGGATGAAATAATTGCGAATATTGATGACAGCAAACCGATTGTATTATGTGCAAATGGAAGCGGAAATGGCCGTGTATATGGGCATGCAGCAGTCATTTACGGTTATTCCGGTTCCGGGAGCTCCAGTAAAATGAATGTTTGGGATCCATTGGGAGATGAGGACACGGGAGATGGCTCAGAAACAGTAATCAAATACAATGAAATTTACAGATGCTTTACTTTTGACGGTGTTGCCCTTGCTTGGGATAAAACGCTTTCTTACGAGTAAGCTATATATAAACCTCCCGGTGTGTTTGCATACCGGGAGGTTTTATGTGCGGAAGTTTCATAATAGTTTTTGGAGGACTGCTCATTCCGTGCTATGGGATGTAGTAAGGGCTTGACCTTCCCACGCCCCCTTGTTAGAATATTGATAACTAGAGGATGAAGAGGAGTAAAAGATGCTTCCGAAGGAATTTCTTAAAAGAATGCAATCCCTTTTAGGAGAGGAGTTCCCGGCGTTTGAATTAAGCTTTGAGGGAGAGCCTTACAAGGCTTTGCGTATCAATACAGAAAAGATTTCCGTAGAGGATTTTCTACGGATCAGCCCCTTTTCTCTAAAGAGGGTGCCTTGGGCAGAAAACGGTTTCTATTATGAAGCCGGCGGGCAGCCGGGACGGCATCCCTTTCATGAGGCGGGGCTTTATTATATTCAGGAGCCTTCCGCCATGGCGCCGGCACCCTTTTTAGAAGCGGCGCCGGGAGAGCGTATTCTGGATTTGTGTGCGGCTCCGGGAGGAAAGAGCACCCAGTTAGCGGCGGGCATGAGGGGAGAAGGCCTTCTGATCGCCAATGAGATCCATCCGGCAAGGGCTAAAATTCTTTCCGAAAACGTGGAGAGGATGGGGTTAACTAACACTGTAGTAACCAACGAAACACCCGGAAAGCTGGCGGAGACCTTTTCCGGATATTTCGATAAGATTCTGGTAGATGCCCCCTGCTCGGGGGAAGGGATGTTTCGCAAGAACGAAGAGGCAGCATGGGAGTGGAACCCGGAAAATGTACAGCTTTGCGCCAAAAGACAGGATGAGATACTGGATGCCGCGGCTAAGATGCTGCGGCCGGGCGGCAGGCTGGTCTATTCCACCTGTACCTTTGCACCCGAAGAGGATGAAGGCAGCGTCAGTCGTTTTCTGCACCGTCATCCAACATTTTACATCCAGCATGTAAAGAAGCCGGAGGGCTTTCTGGCAGGCCATCCCGATTGGATCACAGACCCTGTTCCCCATCTGGAAGAAACCATGCGTCTGATGCCCCATAAAATAGCAGGTGAGGGACACTATCTGGCTGTTCTGAAAAAAGAGGGAGAGTCAACGGGGAGCTTTTTGTGTAGTGGTGCAGGAGGCGAAGAAAGAGGAGTGCCTCAGAAAGAATACCGGGATTTTACGGTTTTTTGTGAGGAGAATCTAAAGGATTTTCCTTTTAAAGGGATTTATTTGCGGTTCGGAGAGCAATTATATTTAGGACCCACAGGAATGCCTGCAATAAAGGGATTGAAGGTACTGCGCCCGGGACTGCATCTGGGAACCTTTAAGAAGAACCGCTTTGAACCCTCCCATGCACTGGCGTTGGCATTGAAACCGAAGCAGGTATACAGAAATATCAATCTGTCCGCACAGAGCAGAGATGTGGCCCGGTATCTAAGCGGTCAGACCCTCACGCTTCAGGACGGAGAAAACGGCTGGTGTCTTGTCTGTGTGGAAGGTTATAGTTTAGGCTGGGGAAAGTTTTCTGGCGGAATAGTCAAAAATCATTACCCGAAAGGGTTACGGAAAGGATAGTACCATGAATGTAGAAGAGGTAATCGGAAAATATGACGCCCTGGTAAAAGCGCAAAGGGGGCAAGAGGCACAGAAACTCTTGGAAGAGGGGATTCATAATGCCATGACAGAGGAAGATGATGCTTCCCTCTTAGTGCTGTTGAATGAGGTCATCGGCTATATGCGGGAAACCAGTCAGGTGGAGGCTTCCTACAGGTATGCAGATGCGGCACTTAAGCTGATGGAGCGCATGGGGTTAGAGGGCAGTACAGCCTATGCTACAACGCTTTTAAATATAGCCAATGCTTATCGGGCAGGCGGCAGACTGGAAGATTCGTTAAAGCTGTATGAGAAAGTGCTTGCACTATACGGCGGTCTGTTACGGGATGAGGATATGCGCTTTGCCAGTCTGCATAATAATATCAGTCTCTTGTATCAGGAGATGGGGGATTTTGAAAAGGCGAAAGAAAATCTGCTAAAGGCGTTAAATATTGTGAAAGTCAACGAGAATACTGCTTTTGAGGAAGCGGTGACCTATGCCAATCTGGCAGCTGCCTGTCTGAGGCTGGATGAGGATGAGGAAGCGGCAGGATACTGCAGGAAGGCTTTGAAACTCTTTGAGGAGCAGCAGGTACGGGATTCCCACTATTGTGCAGCCTTATCTGCCTTAGGCACCTATCACTATAAGCATGGGGATTATCAGGAAGCGGCCGTCTGCTTTGAGCGGGCGATGGAGGGTATCAAGTCGTCTCTGGGAGAAAACGAATATTATCACAGACTGAAAGAGAATCTCAAAGCCTGTCGGGACGCTATGCGGATAAAAGGCTTGGATTTGTGCAGAGAATATTATGAAACCTATGGAAAGCCCATGCTCCATGCGGAATTTGCGGAGTATGAGGGGAAAATGGCGGTAGGACTGTGCGGGGAAGGCTCTGACTGTTTTGGCTGGGACGATGCGTTTTCGCAAGACCATGACTGGGGACCGGGCTTCTGTATCTGGCTGTCCGATGAGGTCTATGCTGAAATCGGAGAGCGGCTGAAACAGGCATATGACGGACTTCCTAAAGAGTTTAAAGGGTATGGGAGAGTGGATAGTCCCCGTATCAAAGAGCGAAGAGGCGTGCAGACTATAGCCGGTTTTTACGAGAGACTGTTGGGCAAGGATAATGTAAAAAATCTGACCGGCGAGATATCGGAAGCAGATGTAAACTGGGCGGACATTCCCGACGAGGCGCTGGCAGCCGCCGTAAACGGCGAGGTTTTTGCCGATGGCGAGGGGACTTTTTCTGCCATACGGACTCTTTTGCAAAAAGGATTCCCGCAGCGAATCGCCTACCTAAAGATTGCGGAAGCCTGTGCCAAATTTTCCAGAGGAGCACAGTATAATTTCGGAAGAATGAGGGGCAGAGGAGATGAAGTGGCGGCTGCCCTTTCACTGGCGGAGGGGATTAAATCCGGCATGAAGCTTTTGTATTATCTGGAGGGCCAATATCCTCCCCATGACAAATGGCTCTACCTGGGAATCCGTGAAATGACCGACAATGAAAAAGAAGCGGTCCTGCTGCGTGAGATTGTGGCAGAGCAGAAAGAGGAGCGGATAGAAGAACTGGCAGGACTGTTTGCCGACAGACTTTATAAAAAAGATCTTGTAAGCAGCAGAGAAGCCTATCTTGATGCCCATACTTCAGAGTTACTGTGCAAGGCGGCGCTTTCGGAAAAAACGGTGGAAGAGCTGGCGGAAGAGATTGCCAAAACGGAATTTGAAGCCTTTGATAAGGTGCAGAATAAGGGGGGAAGAGCCAGCTGCCAGAATAACTGGCCGACCTTCTCTATAATGAGAAAGAGCCAGTACCTGACATGGAGCAAAAAGATGCTCATGCAGTATTTATATGATTTTAAAGCGGCCTATGCCGCGGGCAGGAACATGATAGAAGAAAAGTACGGAAGAATGATGGAGAGTACGGCACCCGAAGAATATGAGAGCATTAAAGCATATTTCCCGTCGCTTTCGCCTGAGAAAAAAGAGATCATTGAGGCCATTGTGGGGATACAGGTAAAATGCATGGAAGAATTTGCGACCGTCTATCCGCGTCTTGCGGACAATGCCCGCAATATCCATACTTATGAGGACGGATTAAACGACACTTCCTATGAAACCTACCTGCGGGGAGAATTGGGAACATACTCGGATAAGATGCTGGAACTTTATGGAAGGTTTGTAGCTGGGCTGTGCGGGGAAGGAAAAAATATTGCCGCTCTCACCATGGAGAACACCGTACATTTCTACGGTTATTCTTCTTTAGAGGAAGCCGAGGAAAAGTATTTAAGATAATTTACATTTTTACGGTAATATTTGCAGGCGCTTATTGACATGATAGGCTGCATTCTTTTAAAATAGAAAGCAGAGAATATGCATCGTATATACGGTAAGAGGAGGAGAAGGATGTTTTGTAAGAATTGTGGTACGGAAAATGCGGAAGGTGTGAAATTCTGTACTTCCTGTGGGGCTCCGATGTCGGAGGAGACTGCAGCGGAAACAGCACAGCCGGAAGAAGCGTTTAATGGCGGGATGCCCACAGCGCCCGGTGCAGTAAATGGGATTCCCATGCCTATGGGTCAGCCCGGTGGTCAGCCGGTAGTTCAAGGCGGTATGCAAGGCAATATGCAAGGCAATATGCCTGGCAATATGCCTGGAGGAATGCAGCCCAATATGCCATATGGTGGAGCACAGGGAGGAGCGCCCGGAGGAATGCCCGGCGGTGCGCCTAATGGAATGCCTAACAGTATGCCGGGAATGCCCGGAGCTTATAATGGTATGCAGGGCGGCATGCAAGGCAGTATGCCTGGCAATATGCCTGGCGGAATGCCGATGGGAATGCCGGGAAGCGCACCGATGCAGTCAGGGCCTATGTATCAGATGCCGCCCATGGCGGTACCTCCCGCCCAGCCCAAGAAGAGCGGCGGCGGAGTAAAAGCTCTGATCATCATTATTGTGGTATTGCTTTTGGTATGCGTCGGTGTTTTGGCAGCAATGGGCATTAGCAAGAGAATGAAACAGAATAAACTCGATAATTGCATCGAAACTGCAAAGGAATACATCCTAAAAGAGGATTATAAAGCTGCAATAAGCAGCTATCAGGACGCTTTGGAGATAGATGAGGAAAATAGCGACGCCATTAACGGCATGACGGACGCTTATGTTGATTGGGCTTACAGTCTGGCGGCTGAAGGTAAATATGAAGAGGCGCTGGATGTACTGGAGAATGCGGACAGCCGTGCCAAGAAAAAGAAGATCAGCACAGCCATCGAGGAAATAGAAGCGGCTATGATGGTAGGAAGCTCCGAATGGACTGAAGCAGATTTTGTATTTACCTCCGATTCGGAAAGCATAACGGTAAGTCTGGGGCATTATTTCAGGGTGAATACCTACTACGAGGAGAGTTATCTGGCGGATTATTACGGTAACTACGATGATTTTGATGAGCTGTTTGTCACCAGCCGCGGACTTGCGCCGGGAATGACTCTGAACGATTATATTAACCTCTATGACCTGCAGCCCGGATATGCGGTTTGGGAAAGATACTCTGGTGATAACGGCGAATATACCAGTTTTATGAACTACACGGGACAGAGCGGCTATGAGATGTACGACGGTTATGTAAATGTATGGCTGGATACCGGTTACTGCAAAGAAAACGGGCAATGGCGTATTCTGGAGGACTGGGAAGTTCGGGAAATCTGGTTCTGTGACGCTCCTTTAAACGACTATGACGAAGTAGTGATTCTTTCGGTCAATGTATATGAAAACGATATCATATGGGATATCTCCATGGAGCATTTTACCTATGATGAGGATTGGGTATACTGGCAGGATTGGGCAGATTAAGAGTAAAATAAATACGACTCAAAAGGCAGCTTTGCTTGTGGGCAAGGCTGTCTTTTTATTGTACAAATACATCCAAGCTGCTTAAAGGACAGAAAATGAATGAAATAAAGAAACTTCGTCCATACTGAGAATAAGAAAAAAGAAAGGAATGGTATATGTATGGACGGTTTTAACACTTTTGGAAATGGGATTGGTGAAGACGTACTCTGGGGACTGCCCTTGGCTTTTGCTTCGGAGGAAAAGGCTTTAGAGCAGATCAGCAGTATGAGTGATGAACAAAGAGAAGTGCTGCGGCAGAAAAGCAGTCAGATAACGGATGACAGTAAATTGGATGAATTGGTCAGAATGGTAGCAGAGGGAAAATTTGAATGAGCGATAATAATTTGTGCACGCTGGGAAGTCAGAGTGTTAAGCTGAAAAATGAGGTCTATATCAATGCCAGCGCCTCCATTGTGGGAAAAAAAGAGGGTGAAGGTCCGTTGGGTCTTTTGTTTGATATGGTGGGGGAAGACGATATGTTCGGCTGTAAGACTTGGGAGGAAGCGGAGAGCAGCCTTCAGAAGGATGCTGTCTATATGGCGTTAGGAAAGGCCGGTAAAAAGCCGGAGGATATGCGGTATATTTTTGCGGGTGACCTTCTTGGTCAATCAATTGCGACCTCATTTGGCATTATGAATTATAATATTCCTCTGTTAGGAGTATACGGGGCCTGTTCTACATGCGGAGAATCCTTAAGCTTAGGCGCTATGGCAATTTCAGGCGGGTTTGCGGAGGATGTCATATGTGTAACCTCCAGTCACTTTGCCAGTGCGGAAAAGGAGTTTCGTTTTCCTTTAGGCTATGGTAGTCAACGCCCCTTATCGGCAAGCTGGACAGTCACGGGCAGCGGCGCTTTTGTACTGGGAAAACAAAGGCAGGACGGCGCCGTAGCCCGTATTACCGGTATGACAATAGGAAAAATCGTGGATTTCGGTCTGAAGGATTCTTTAAATATGGGAGCCTGCATGGCGCCTGCGGCTGCCTCCACCATAGCTAGCCATTTTGTTGACTATGAGAGTCAGCCGGAAGACTATGATAAAATCATCACAGGTGACTTAGGGAGTGTCGGACAGCGTGTTTTACTGGATTTGCTGCGTGACAAGGGATATGACATTGCTGACAGACATATGGATTGCGGCATGGAAATCTATGATGCGGGAAGTCAGGATACGCATGCGGGAGGTTCCGGCTGCGGTTGCAGCGCCGTTACGTTGTCAGCCTATATTTTAAAACAGCTTTCGGAGGGGAACTGGAAGAAGGTGTTGTTCGTGCCCACCGGCGCCCTGCTCAGCAAAACCAGTTTTAACGAAGGACAGACCGTACCCGGAATTGCCCATGGCGTGGTACTGGAAGGACTGTAGCGGCAGAACCGGAAGTCTTATTTGGGGAATGGCCTCTTGCATTACCTTGCGGAATTTAGTACAATAAAGCGAAGTAACAAATATGGGAGGCAGTAGTATGCGGATAATGGAGTTTAAAATGGAACGTCCGGGTTTATTGGCGGTAGGAGAAAAGATAACCGTCACGGAGGGCGTTCTGCCCAGCAACTACTACTATACCATTGATCCTTCGCTGGCTATGTCCGGCAATATTCCTCTGCGGAATCGGATGTTGGCAAGAGAAGGTGTTGTTACGAATATTGTTGAAAATGAAAGAGGTTTTTATGTAACGGCGGAGTTTGACGCACCGCCGCCTAAAGACTGAAGGAGGAATGCAAGATGATGAAAAAAGTAGCTACTGAGAAAGCCCCGGCTGCAATCGGGCCTTATTCCCAGGGAATCATAGCGGGGGATTTCTTTTTTGCTTCCGGACAGATTCCGATCAATCCTGCCACCGGCAATGTAGAAGGTGATACCATTGAGCAGCAGGCGGAACTGGTAATGAAGAATGTGGGCTGTCTGTTAGAAGCGGCGGGAGCCGACTATGCCAAAGTAGTGAAGACCGGCTGCTTCTTGGCTGACATGGGGGATTTTGCCGCATTTAATGAGGTATATGCCAGATATTTTACGGAGAAACCCGCCAGAAGCTGTGTGGCCGTAAAGACGCTTCCCAAGAATGTGCTCTGCGAAGTGGAGGTTATTGCGTATCTGGGCTGATCTACATGCACTGTGAAAGCAAAGCCTGAATAAAGAATGGAAAAGTCCATATAATAATCCATGATTCCAAGGATTCCGAAAAGGAGGAAAAGAGTCATGGATTATTTTAATGCTTTCTGGGTGGGCGGTCTTATCTGCGTTCTGGCCCAGATATTGATGGAAAAAACTAAAATGCTGCCCGGACGCATCATGGTACTCTTGGTCTGTCTGGGGGCTGTGATCAGTGCACTGGGCTGGTATGAACCCTTTGTGGAGTTTGCGGGTGCGGGGGCTTCGGTCCCGCTCTTAGGCTTCGGGAACGTGCTGATGAAGGGTGTGAAAGAGGGGCTGGAGCAGACCGGTTTCTTAGGGCTTTTTCAGGGCGGATTTAAAGCTGGTGCCGTGGGCTGCAGTGCAGCGTTGATCCTGGGCCTGTTAGCAGCTTTCATTTTCAATCCGAAGATGAAAAAATAACGTTTTTTAAGCGTTTTATGAAAAAAGTATTAATCTTTTTTTAAAATGCTTAATATTTCCCCTTTTTTGACAAAAGTGTGTTAATATGAAAAAAGATTGAGTTTTTTGGAGGATTTTGTCGAAAATGGGAAGTATGCTGCAAATCTTTTTTTTGTTTGTGGGCACATATATATATATGGAAATGGTCTATCATTTCGGTTGTTTCGGACTGACCGGATTTCAGCCGGTGATAGCGGTGCCGATCTGGGTTGCCTGGGCAGGGCTGGCATCTTTTTTTACGGGCTTTTTACGCAAAAAGGCCAATAAGACTGTTTTATGGGTATTGTTAGCCCTTGTCTATCTGACCTTTGCCAGTCAGTTAGTCTATATGAAAATATTCCGTCAGCCCATGCTGGTGTCCGCGGTTGTCAATACGGGAAAGGATGCTCTGACAAACTATTGGAGGGAGGCTCTGACCGGTATTCTCCATGCTTCCGTATATCTGCTGCTGTTGGCGCTGCCTCTTCCGTTAACAGGTTTTCTTTTAAATAACAGAAACATTGTATTAAAGAGCCATTCCTCCAGAGAGCGTTTGCAGAATGTGGGGCTGTTTGTCGGCGGCATTCTGGTATATATTGTTGTTCTGGTGGGCGGTTATTTCGGAAATACCCTTTATTACGAAGATTACGGCGGATTCTATGATCCGCAGGGTGTCATTACCAAATACGGTGTGGTTCCCTCCGTGCTGCGGGACTGCATGGGGAATATATTCCCGGAGAAATCCGACGGCATGGACACGTATACGGATATTCCGGTATACGCGCCTTTAGATGTGAGCGGAGGGGATGTTTCCGGCTCCGACGCTGGATTCGAGGAAGAAGTAGTGGAAGAGCCGTTAGATACTTCACCGAACGTGCTGCCCATTGATTTTGAGAGTCTGATTGCCGGAACGGATTCCAAAGATATCATAAAAATAGCAGAGTACGCGCAGAGCATGACGCCTACCAATCGGAATGAGTATACCGGTATGTTTGAGGGATATAACCTAATCTACCTGACAGCGGAAGGCTTCTCCCCCTATGCGGTGGATCAGGAGCTGACGCCCACTCTGTATAAACTGATCCATTCCGGATTTGTATTTGATGAATTTTATGTGCCGCTCTGGTCCACTTCCACCAGTGACGGAGAGTATACAAACTGCACCGGTCTGATTCCGGACCAGATGCATTCCATGAAGAGAAGTGGGGAGAATGCCAATGCCATGCCTTTTTCCTTGCCGGCTTTCTTTTCCTTAGAGGGTGTGAACAGCTATGCTTTCCACAACAATACCCTGTCCTATTACGACAGAAACCTTTCACATCCCAATTTAGGCTACAATTTCATGGCAAGCAAATTGGGAGATCTGAAAGAATCTGAATGGGGCGGACAGGTATTTGAAATGGAGAATGCGGGTTATTGGCCGGCTTCCGACCTGAATATGATGGAGGCCACCATGCCCATGTATATTAATGAAGATCGGTTCCATGTATACTACATGACCGTATCCGGACATATGAATTATAATTTTTCGGGTAACAGAATGTCTTCCCTGCATAAGGCTGAGGTGATTGATCTGCCCTATTCTGAGGAAGGACGGGCCTATATTGCATGCAATATAGAACTGGACAGAGCATTAGCTTATATGATCGAGGAACTGGATAAAGCGGGCAAACTGGAAACAACGGTCATCTGCCTGAGTGCGGACCATTATCCCTATGCTATGAAGATTGAGAATTTAGAGGAACTGGCGGGAAGACCTTTGGACGGCACATTGGATATTTATCGAAACAACCTGATCCTTTGGAACAGTGAAATGGAAACGGTGGAAGTGACCAAGCCTGCCAGCTCGGTGGATATACTGCCCACCTTGCTTAACCTGTTTGGATTTGAATATGATTCCAGAATGTACGCAGGAAGGGATATCCTCTCCGACAGTCCCGGTTTAGTCATTTTCAAAGACAGAAGTTTTATTACCGAAAGCGTAAGTTATAACAACAAGAGCAAAGAGATTATTTGGCGGGAAGGTTATGAAGAAAACGAAGAATACTACGATGCGGTGAAGAGTCAGGTAAAAGGCCTCTACAACTATTCCGCCAATATCTTAAACAATGATTTTTACAGATATGTCTTGGAAAATCTGCCGGAGGAATACCATCCGAAGATTGACCCTGAATGGACGGCGCCCAAGCCGCCCACGCCCAAGCCGGATCCGGCATATCTGCCTGAAGAAACAGGCGGTGAGTCAGAAAGCGAAAGCGATGAAGAATAACCGAACGAAACACGCCTGTGAGGTTACAGTTCCTCACAGGCGATTTCTTTTTTGTGGAGAAATTGTTTGAAGGCCGCATCCCAGAGCCGTTCCGGTTCCTTATCCGCAAGAAAAGTGGTGTAGGATGTTCCCGTATAGAGCAGGATCTTCTCCCCGTCAAAACGAATGTTCAGCACAAAGGCCTTGATGAAATCCGGTGATACGGACGAGCCGCCTTTTTCCAAAATGGATGCCGTATAGGAGGGGATGAGCTGCAGGACGAAATGGAAACGAAGGGGCGTGTATTTCCCCTTGATCAGATCAAAGCAGATATTCTTCATATCCTTCCAAAGAGCAAATTCGTAAGGATGCAGTTCTTTATCGTCCCGCTCATGAAGAGGAAAAAAATCCCTGTTCAGCCGGCCGTCGATGGTATACGCGGCGGAAGTGGTAATAGAAGCCTCTTCTAACAGAAAGCTGTCAAAAAGCTCACCTGTCAGCATAGCACTCATAAAGGTTTTTGATGAGGTAATCTGTAGAGCCAGCATATCTTTTCTCCTATATGGTCAGAAATTCTACGGGTGCATTCAGCAGCAGCAGAAAAAGAATGATCTGCAGGATCAGGATAACGGGCATACCGTAGACAAAGAGCAGATGCCTGGTCTTGTGGCGAAAAGTATACATGCCCAGAATGGAGCCTATGCTGCCGCCGATAAGAGCAACGATAAAGAGGGTGGCTTCCGGAATCCGGAAGGCACCCTTTATCGCTTTTCTTTTATCGATTCCCATCAGGCAAAAGCCCGTCAGATTGACACAAATAAAATATAGAATAAGAAATAAAATAGCGTTCATACTTATTTATCTGATTATGTAAACCGGTTTCTACTTTTTGCTTTCCACTTCCTGCATCTTCATGGCGCGTACCTTTAAGGACAGGCCGAAGAGATTGATAAAGCCCTCCGCGTCGTGATGGTCGTACAGATCGCCGGTGGTGAAGGAAGCGATGGACTCGTTGTAGAGGGAGTAGGGAGAAGTGGTTCCTGCCTTGATGATATTGCCCTTGTAGAGTTTGAACTTCACTTCACCGGTCACATATTCCTGAGTCTTCTCGATGAATGCCTGAATAGCTTCCCTGAGAGGGGTGAACCATTTGCCTTCGTATACAAGATCAGCAAAGCGGTTGCCCATTTCCTTCTTCATGGTATAGGTATCACGGTCTAAGATGAGCTCCTCTAACTGCTGATGAGCTTCCATTAAAATGGTGCCGCCGGGAGTTTCATAGACACCGCGGGACTTCATGCCCACAACACGGTTCTCCACGATATCCACAATACCGATGCCGTGCTTGCCGCCCAGCTTATTCAGTTCCCGTACGATGTCGGCATATTTCATCTTCTTGCCGTTTACGGAAGTGGGAACGCCCTTCTCAAAGGTCAGGGTCACATATTCTCCTTCGTCAGGAGCCTTTTCAGGAGTGGTGCCCAGTACCAGCAGATGCTCAAAATTAGGCTCGTTGGCGGGATCCTCTAACTCCAGACCTTCATGGCTGATGTGCCAGATGTTGCGGTCACGGCTGTAAGAAGAATCCGCGGAAAAAGGCAGGTGGATGCCGTGTGCCTCACAGTATGCAATTTCGGATTCACGAGAATCCATGGTCCACTTATCGTTTCTCCACGCTGCAATGATCTTAAGATCGGGAGCTAAGGCTTTGATACCCAATTCAAAACGAATCTGGTCGTTGCCCTTGCCGGTAGCGCCGTGGCAGATGGCCTTTGCATTTTCCTTGCGGGCAATCTCGACTAACTTCTTGGCAATCAGAGGTCTTGCCATGGAGGTACCTAAGAGGTACTTATTCTCATATACGGCGTAAGCCTGTACGCAGGGAGCGATGTACTCTTCGCAGAATTCATCGGTGACATCCAAAATATAAAGTTTTTCAGCTCCGCAGGATTTGGCTCTTTCTTCCAGACCTGCAAGCTCTTCCTCCTGGCCGCAGTCGATGCAGACACATACAACCTCATAATCAAAATTTTCTTTTAACCAGGGAATGATGGCGGTGGTATCCAGACCACCGGAATAGGCAAGTATTACTTTTTCTTTCATAACAATCCTCCTGAGTAGTTCATAAATCTTTTTCCTTAATATACAACAACTTCTCTCCGATTGCAAGAAGAAAATTTGCATATTATTAGAAAATAAATTGCATAAAACGGGCGATAAAATGCATAAAACGAATAATAGTGTATAATTATTGAATAAAAATGCATAAATAAAAGACGGAAAATTATCTATTATGACTATTTGCCACAGGAAAACTTTATGTTATACTGTAAAAGATCATTTTTCGGAAACAGCGGAATATCAGGAAAGAAGCGTAAAAGATGAACGAGGCGATACACGATACCACTCTTTATTCAACTCCGCCTTCGCCGGAAGGGCGTATGGAAAAGGAAATGGCAATCTATGAGCTGTTGGATAAGCTGGAAATACCCTATCTGCGGCTGGATCATGAAGCCATGATGACCATAGAGGACTGTGCGGATGTGGACAGGCTCTTAGGCATTACCATCTGTAAAAATCTGTTTTTGTGCAATGCCCAGAAGACCAAGTTCTATCTGCTGCTCATGCCCGGTACGAAGCGCTTTGACACCAAGACTTTCTGCCGCCAGATTGAAAGTCCCAGACTTTCCTTTGCACCGGCGGAATATATGGAGAAGTTTTTGAACATCACACCCGGCAGCGTCAGCATCATGGGTCTCATGAATGATACGGAGAAGCAGGTATCCCTCTATATAGATAAAGAAGTGCTGGAAGCGGAAGAGATCGGCTGCCATCCCTGTATCAATACCTCCAGCCTGCGGTTAAAGACTGTGGACGTACTGGAGAAATTTCTGCCCTATACGGGACATACCTACGGGGTTGTGGAGCTGTGATCACGATAATCCCAATTCGGTTAGGTGGTATTGATAAGATAAATTAGAATTTGGAGAAATACATGAAACAATATACAAATACCATACATATTATTTTTACGGTTGTTGGTTGGGGACTGCTTTGCATAAGTTTGCTTTGCTTTTTATTTACTTGGAACAGTTTGCCTCAAAAAATAGGCGTCCACTTCGATGAAAAAGGAAATTTTGATGTGATTTCGGATAAAGAAAATGTTTTTCATGCTTTTTATCCATACATCATTTCGCTGATAACGCTTGTATTTTGTGAAGTGTTTGCTTTTCTGTCAAAAAGAGTAAAAACAGGTCTCAAAATCAATGAAACCGGTGAGAGAAAACTGAGATGGGTAAGTATGATATTTAGTGATATCATCAAAGTTGATGTAACTATTTTTTTCTCGGGAAACTGGGGATACAGTTTGATCAGGCAGCAGCCATTAAATATAGGTATTACGTTTTGTGTGTTTCATGTATTATTGGTCTCATTGCTTTTTATGGTGGTGTCGATTATTTTCATTTCCGTCAAATATAAAACAGGACGCAAACTAGGAGAGGAAGTTTTATAGAAAATGTATACGGTAAGAACTATGACAATAGAGGACTATGCGGGTGTCTATGCGCTCTGGATGAGCATCAAAGGTTTTGCCATCCGCAGCATTGACGATTCCCAGGTGGGGGTAGAGCGATTTATTAAGCGCAATCCCACTACCAGTGTGGTGGCGGAAGAGAACGGAGAAATCGTGGGCGCCATTCTCTGCGGGCATGACGGCAGACGGGGTTGCCTGTACCATGTGTGCGTGCGGGAGGACTGCCGTATGCGGGGCATCGGTAAAGCCATGGTAGTCCGTTGTATGGAAAAGCTAAAGGAAGAACAGATCAGCAAGGTTTCTCTGATCGCCTTTACCATCAACGATATCGGAAACGCTTTCTGGCGCCGTATCGGCTGGACAAAGCGGGAAGATTTAAACTACTACGACTTTGTACTGAACGAGGAAAATATCACGGCGTTTAACAAGTAGCGGATTATAGAAAGGTATATACATTAAAATGCTTTATACCATGGAATATGCCTCGCCCATAGGAAAGCTGTTGCTAGCGGGCAGCGGGAATAGTATTACGGGTCTGTGGATAGAAGGGCAGAAATATTTTGGAAGCACTTTAAAAGGAGTGCAGATATGTACCGGACAGCCCCCTATATTGAAACAGACTGCGGAATGGCTGGATAGATATTTTGCGGGAGAGAAGCCCCCACAGGAGGCGCTTTCCCTTGCACCTGCGGGAGGAGAATTCAGGCAGGCGGTATGGAAGCTGCTCTGTGAAATTCCCTACGGTGAGGTTACCACCTATAAAAAACTGGCGGAAAAAGTGGCTGCAGGGAGAGGACTTAAGACCATGTCCGCTCAGGCAGTAGGCGGTGCGGTGGGACACAATCCCATCTCCATCCTCATCCCCTGCCACCGGGTATTAGGCACTGATGGTAGCCTGACAGGCTATGCCGGCGGTCTCGACCGCAAACGTTACTTGCTTGCTTTGGAGGGTGTGGATATTACTGTATAAATGGAATATGGAGGAGAACCACCTTGAACAAAGTATGCAGTATGATTAGTTTATTCAGTGTTGCATGGAGTAATATATTGCTTATTATATTAGATAAATTGGGATGTCTTAAAGGCGGATTTGTGCGCTTTATGACTATTGCATGTTCGGTTTATATAGTTGTTCTTTTATATAATATCCTCACTTTAAGGTATTGTATAAAAGTACAAAAGGAAAAACAATCATCAAAGATCCCGACTAAACTTGCAATTGTGGGAACTGCAATTTATGTACTTGTTGCAGCAATTATATTATTTTTTGCTTGGTTAGGCTCACTTATGTAAGTCTCTTTTATATTTGTGTTGTCAGTAAGATAAACCGGAGTTTAAGAAAGAGAAAATATTATGAAAAACTGGAATGAGCAGGCTGAAAAGATAATGATAGAACGTTTTGGTAAAGATACGGTTATTTCATTGTCAACGATAGAGAATGGAATACCTTATGCACGATATGTAAATGCCTATTATGAGAAAGGTGCGTTTTATATTATCACATATGCGCTTTCCACCAAAATGAAACATATTGGGAAGAATCCTACTGTTGCAATAGCTGGCGATTGGTTTACGGCGCACGGAAAGGGAGTTAATCTTGGATTTTTTGGAAAAGAAGAGAATGCTCTGATTGCTGAAAAACTGCAGAAAGCATTTGCAGAGTGGATTGACAACGGACACAATAATTTTGATGATAAAAACACCATCATTCTATGCGTGAAATTAACAGACGGGTTACTGCTCTCACACGGCACAAGATATGAGTTTTAGCTATCAAATTCCAATTTAATAGTAGGAGACTAGCTATGAAAAGAAATAGAACGACTGCAATTGTATATTACATCGGTGCTGTGTTATTTTATATGGTTGCTATTATCTATATCTTTGATAATACAACGAGAGGTATGGAGATTACTTGGTGGTGTTTAGGCTCGATGTGGCTATTTCTCGGAACAGTGTACTTTCGTAAATCCCCAAAATAGAGAACTGTGAGGCGTGAATTAAAACTATGAACAAGGTATTAAAAGAAATCAAAAAATTAATCGATGAGAGTATAAGCAAATATTTACCTGATGTTAAAAGCAGTGATTTAGAAGAAAATGGTAATATTTATTACATGAATGGCAAAAACGGGACAGAATTTGATTGGTATGTAAATGAGCATATTTCAGACTTTATGGTTTTTTATGGCGATGAAACAAATTTAGGTGCTTTAAAATTAACACTTTATAGTGATGGTAATGTTTTAATTTATGTTTATGGAGATAAAGGAAATAAAATTGTTCAGAAAATAGAAACTACTATGAACATAACAAAACAGGAAATGTTAGATTTAGCAGTTATGTTAAAAGAGGAAGCAGATGATAAGAAAATTTTTGATAAAAGTATAGATAAGATAGATAGTGATACAAAAGTAAGTGAGGATGAAATTAATGAATTTATAAACGACGAAAAATATTTTGAGAAAATGCGGGTTAGAAAAAAGATGTTTAATCTCAAAGCTATAGTATCTGCTAAAATTACGAAAGAGGGTTATAAGGTTGGGTATATGGTCAGATATAATCCGCATGATGCTGAGGATAGTGGATGGCAATTTTTGGCAGGGAATGAAGAGCAAAATTATTTGAATGATATAAAAAACATAGAGCTATTACCCTTGGCTTATGTAAGCAATTTAGACCCGGATGTTTTAAAACATATTGACAATCCAATTGGAACCAAACTGATAAGGATATCTTCTAATGAATTTGAAATAGATAAGCAAAATAAAAAAATATATGTGGAAAAAAGGAATCGTAATGAAGATAAGTAAGTATTGTCATACAAGCCGATTTGCCTGTAGAATTATTTATAATAAAGCATTGGATGATTCCATGCGTTGGCTAAAAGAGCAGTTGGGAAATCTGGAAGCGGATTATTACTTGTTATATAAGGATATTTGATTTGGAGAGTGGCTATTATGAATTTGAGGGTGGGAAATAAATCCGATAAAGAATACATATTAAATATCCGCCCACAAGCTGCGCCTCTCTTTGAAGGAAGAAGTTATTTCATTATTGCGGAAGATGAGGGCATACTCGGTTTCGCAGTGGTCTTTCATCGGGAGATTGAGGCTCCCGTTCCGGCGAATGAAGCATTTATTAACCTTATTGAGATTCTTGATGAGAATAATCATAAGAAAGGTATCGCTTCCTGTTTGGTGAAGAAGATCATAGAGATGGAAGAAGAGAAAAGTACGTATCAAGTACGCGCCTATTGTGAAATCAATAACATCGCTTCCCATCGTCTGTGGCTGAAAACCGGATTCGAAATCTCATCTGCAAAAGAGTCAAACGGTCAGATACTGGGTTCTTTTGTAACATATGTGTGTAAGTAATTATCCCAATCCGGTTATGTGCTGCTCATAAAATAAATCTTGGAATTTGATGGAGCAATAAAAAGTGAACAGTTGGTTTGAAGTGGAAAAAATAGATGGTGATACCTACGCAATCAGCGAGTATAAACATTGGGAAGAAACTCATTGTTACTTGTTATGTGGGACAAATAGAGCCATCCTTATTGATACTGGACTAGGTGTTGCAAATATCAAAAAGATTATAGACCGTTTAACGACGCTTCCCGTTATGGTTATAACTACCCATGTGCATTGGGATCACATTGGTGGGCACAAACATTTTAACAATATCGCAGTCCATGAAGCCGAAAAGGAATGGTTGTCTACTCAATTTCCAATACCATTGCAGATTGTAAAAAGTAATCTTACTTATAAGCCCTGTGATTTCCCGGCAGATTTTAACCTTGACGACTATCAGATATATCAAGGTGTTCCGCAAAGTATTTTTAATGACAATGACTGTTTAGACTTAGGAAATAGAACATTAACAGTTATTCATACTCCTGGTCATTCACCTGGACATTGTTGTTTCTACGAACCAGAAAGAAAATATTTGTATTCAGGCGATTTAATATATTGCGGTTGCCTTGACGCTTTTTATCCAACAACAGACCCAAAACTTTTTAGGCAGTCGGTAAGAAAGGTTCAGCAATTAGAGATAAACCGTGTCCTGCCCGCACATCATCAATTAACTATTCCGGTTGATATAGTCAATCGCATTGCAAAAGCATTTGACAGCTTAGAGGATAGTAAGCAGTTAAAACTGGGTGGCGGTATCTTTGGTTTTGGAGATTTTCAAATCCACATTTAAAGTTAGATTTTGATTTGTGGGAGGAAATAATATGAGTAAAGATTTAGTCCCATTTTGGGAGAAATCATATCAAGAATATGATACGATTGCATTTTCCAATGAGCCTAATATAACTATTACTGAATTTGAGCACTTGATCAACAACCAGTCAAAAATATTAGATGTAGGGTGCGGAGAAGGTCAAAATGCTATATATTTAGCTCGACAAGGCTATCATGTTGATGCGTTCGATTTGTCTGAATATGGGATTGCTAAGTTAAAACATAGATGTGGATTATCGAACACACAAGTAAATGCATTTGTAGCAGATTTAACTACATATCAGTTTGAACAGTATTATGATATGATTATTTGTTTTGGAACATTACATTTTGTGGCTAAGAATGAGTGGAAAAGATTTTTAAATAATGCAAAAGCATATACAAATATAGGCGGTATTCATATCATTCAGATATTTACAGATACGGTACCGGCATCTGAGGATATTGCACCATTTGCAATTGGATTGGCAAAAGATGGGGAAATCAAAGAATTGTATACTGATTGGGAAATATTACAGTTTAAGTCTTATGTGTTTGAAGATGAACATCCCAACGTACCGAAACATTTGCACGCATCAAATAAAATTGTTGCTAGAAGAGTAAAGTGACTACTTCGTGTTTGTGAGCGAGTCAGATTACAGTTTATCGCAGGACCATTTTTGTAAAAAGGCAGAATTTGTACTAGCTTTATATTAAGGATTAAAGTAACATTTATAGAGGAGATAATTAATATGTCTCAGGGTATGACAAGAGAAGAATTAGTTGATTTGGTTAAATCAATAATGACTGTGCGTGATAAGAACACCAACAAAGTACTATCAGAGAAAGAACATGTTGCGTTGTTGGCTAAGTTCAAGGAAAGCATAAAGCATCCAAGAGGTATTGACTTAATATATTATCCTGAATTAGTTGGTTTGCCCAAAGAGTCAACCGTTGATGAGATTGTTGATTTGGCAATGAAGGGGATTTAGGAATATTTGAAAGGATAGGATCATGACGGATTTTACGATCAATGAAATGCGCACCATGCAGGAAGCACTGCAAGAAAAATACAAAGATAAGTGGGAGCCCATTACACCCGGTACGGGAAAAAACAAGTTGTTATGGAATAACGGCTGATGAACTAAAAAAGGCGTATATCGGAAAGTTTGAAAGGAATATGAAACGTTGGTAGATTCAAATTTATAGAACTGGACAAAAATCGGAATTTAGCAGAGGGTGACAGTATGAAGATACGTTGCGTGTGGGAACACAATGGAGACGACAGTATTATATATTCGGACAATTATATCGGCGCATTTACAAGAGGGCGAACAAAGGATATTGCGCTGGGGAAGATGGCCGATGAAGTGAGAAGCTATCTGCATTGGAGAAATGGTTTGGAGCTGGATAGTTTTGAAACTGTGATTGTTCAGGAGAAAATCTCTGAATTGAATATTGCCGACGCCGATTCCGATGTGCTCTTTGAAGCTGAAAAAGGAGTACTCAACCTTGCTGAGTATGAAGAATTGAAAGCCCTCGCATTGCGCTCCGCCAAGGACTTTCTGACGTTATACGAATCTATCCCGGATAAAAACAGGAGTTGCTTGCCCAAGCGGCAAACATTTTATGGTCAGGTACCCCGCACAGCTTTTGAGATGTATGAACACACAAAAAACGTGAACGAGTATTATTTCGGTGAAATTGGCGTTGACGCGGATAACGAGGGAACTATTTTAGACTGTAGAATTCGAGGATTTGAATTGCTGGAGGCACGTCCTGATTTCCTGAACAACGATGTTTTCGAGGGAAGCTATGGGGAAGAATGGTCTCTTCGAAAAGTGTTGCGACGTTTTATATGGCATGACAGGATACATGCAAAAGCTATGTATCGAATGGCGCTTAAAACATTTGGAACGGAGGCTATCCCCAATATATTTCAGTTTGAAATATAAATCAGAATTTAGCAATCGGTCTTTTGTTAAAAATGATTGAAGCATATATACGACAGTTTATCATTAACGATTAGGAGGAAAAATAATGAGAATCACGTTAATACACGGACAAAATCATAAGGGAAGTACTTATCATATTGGTAAAATACTTGCAGAACAATTTGCAAACAGTGACATACAGGAATTTTTCCTGCCGAAAGATTTGGAATACTTCTGTTTAGGATGTTATAAGTGTATTGAAAGTGATGAAGCGTGTCCTTTTTACAAAGAGAAAAGTCGGATTATGCAGGCTGTTGAAGGAGCTGATTTGTTAATTTTTACAACTCCAACATATTGTATGCGTGCTTCTGCACCAATGAAAGCATTTATTGACCTTACTTTTACATATTGGATGGCACATAAACCAAGAGAGTGTATGTTTTCTAAAAAGGCAGTAGTGATATCAACAGCAGCAGGAACCGGAATGAAATCAGCAATAAAGGATATTACAAATACACTATTTTATTGGGGCGTTCCGTATATCAAGGAATACGGGATAGCAGTTCAGGCAATGAGTTGGGAACAGGTTTCCCAAGAGAAAAAAGAGAAAATAAATGCAGATATGGTAAAATTAGCAGGTGCTATCCAAAAGGCCAATATCCATGTTGGCATAAAAACAAAATTTATGTTTAATATAATGCGGATGATGCAGATTAAAGGCTGGGGTTCCGGCGAATCAGAAAAAGAGTATTGGGAGAAAAATGGCTGGCTGGACAAGAGGAGACCTTGGAAATAATATAAAATCCGGTTGATAAAATCAGATAAACGGCAAGTTGCAGAGATAAATATTCAAAATTGATAGGAGGAAAAGCTATGGGAAAAAGATTTGAGATTGTAGAAAAGGACGGATTTGCGGAAGGAACCAGAATAGTTGTTGACACAGAAACCGGTGTACAGTATTTAATGGCTCATTGGACCAATATCGGAGGGCTTACTGTTTTGGTGGATCGGGATGGAAAACCCCTTTTAGACCCAAGATATGCGAAGTAGCATAAATTCCAATTATTGCGAAATAAAAGGGAAAAGAATGAGTGAAAAAATACATGTATCGGTAGTAGTACCTGCACATAATGAAGAAAAATATGTTAAGCGATGTATTGATTCTATTAAGGAATCAGCCAGTCACTTCAAGGGAAATGTTGAAATTATAATAGTATGTAATCGCTGTACAGATAAAACAGAAGAAATTGCAAGGAGTAATGGAGCTATTGTTGTTACAAATGAAGATCGATGTATTGCAAAGGTGCGTAACACAGGAATTTATTCTGCAAGAGGTAAAATAATTGTTACTATCGACTGTGATAATCGTATGACAAAAGGAACTATATCAGAAATATATCATTTACTAAAAGGCGGGAAGTACATAGGCGGCGGAGCACCGATCAGGTTTGAAAGATATTCCTTTCCTCTTTGGTGTAATGATATTATGTGCAGACTATCATTTGCAATTACAGGTTTATATAGTGGTATTATCTGGGCCACAAAAGAAACCTTTGATTCTATAGGCGGCTTTGTGGATAAGAAAGCAATGGAAGACATTGCGACAGCCAGGATGCTTAAGAAATATGGTAAATCAAAGGGAAAGAAATATACTACACTTAGAAAAAATTATCTTATTAACTCAACAAGAAAATATGATGATTTAGGGGATTGGTTATATTTTAAATTAATGGTCAAGAATGCAGGAACCCTTATAAAAGCAGCGTTGGGAAATACAGAAGGGTATGACAAATTGCTTGATGAAATGTTTTATGATTATAATGATAATCATTGAACGTATAAAGAAAGAAAGGCAGATTAACATGGAAGTAGTAGCAGGCGGCGTTTGCGCCGCAAAAGGATTTTATGCAGCCGGTGCCGAAGCTGGCATCAAATATCAGAACAGAAAGGATATGGCTCTGGTATACAGCGAGATGCCCTGTATCTGTGCGGGAACCTTTACCAGTAATGTGGTGAAAGCGGCACCGGTGCTTTGGGATAAAAACATCGTGGAAAACTCCCCCTATGCACAGGCTGTGATCGTCAACTCCGGAATTGCCAACGCCTGCACTGGCAGGGAAGGCATGGAATGCTGTGAGAGAACGGCGGCAGCGGCGGGACGGGCGCTGAACATACCGGCCGATAGCGTGCTCATTGGCTCCACCGGCGTGATCGGTATGCAGATACCCGTAGAGAGGATTGAGGCAGGCATTGAAAAACTGGCGGCAGGAAAGGCCCATTCCAAAGAAGCAGCGCAGTTGGCTGCGGAGGCTATCATGACCACGGATACTGTGGATAAACAGGTGGCGGTGCAATTTGAGATAGGCGGCAAAACCGTGACCATGGGCGGCATGAGTAAGGGTTCCGGTATGATACATCCCAATATGTGTACCATGTTAGCCTTTGTGACCTGTGATATCGCAATCAGCAAACAACTGCTGCAGAAAGCGGTAAGCGAGAGTATTATAGACAGCTTCAATATGATTTCCGTGGACGGGGATACCTCCACCAACGATACCTTTTTGTTTTTGGCTAACGGACAGGCAGGGAATCCGGAATTGACCGAGGAGAATGCTGACTACGAAACTTTTAAAGAAGCGTTAAACTATATCAATACCACGCTGGCGAAAAAAATGGCCGGTGACGGTGAGGGCGCAACAGCTCTGTTTGAGACAAAAGTAATCGGTGCAAGAAATAAAAATGAGGCCCGAATCCTCAGTAAATCGGTCATCTGCTCCAGCCTGACAAAGGCAGCGATTTTCGGGCATGACGCTAACTTTGGCCGGATTCTCTGTGCGCTTGGATACTCGGGCGTGGATTTTGATCCGGACCATGTGGACCTTTATTTTCAAGGCAAAAACGATCGGATTCACATTTACGGCGACGGTGTGGCCTGTGATTACAGTGAGGAAGAAGCTACGAAGATTCTCTCCGAGCCGGAAGTCACCGTACTTGTGGATATGCATCAGGGCGATGGGGAAGCAACTGCCTGGGGCTGCGATTTAAGCTATGAATATGTAAAGATCAATGCGGATTACCGCTCTTAACAGTGTGACAGAAAGGGAAGGATATTAACATGCAGAATAAGGATATGGATACGGTTTTACAGAAGGCGGAGGTGCTCATTGAGGCCCTGCCCTATATACAGCGTTTTAATCGGAAGATCATCGTTGTAAAGTATGGCGGCAGCGCCATGACTAACGAGGAATTACAGCATAATGTTATCAAGGACGTGACCCTGCTGAAGCTGGTAGGTTTTAAACCCATTATCGTACACGGAGGCGGCAAGGAGATCAGCCGCTGGGTGGGCAAGGTAGGCAAAGAAGCGCAGTTTGTCAACGGCCTGCGGGTAACGGATGACGAAACCATGGAAATAGCGGAGATGGTTTTAGGCAGGGTGAATAAGCATCTGGTGAGCATGGTGCAGGAGTTAGGCGTCAAAGCAGTGGGCATCAGCGGCAAGGACGGCGGACTTCTGCAGGTGGAGAAAAAATATTCCGACGGTCAGGATATCGGCTATGTGGGCGAGGTAACAGCAGTGGATCCTAAGGTACTCTACGATCTGCTGGAAAAGGATTTTCTTCCCATAGTAGCGCCCATAGGACTGGATGCACATTTTGATACTTACAATATCAATGCGGACGATGCGGCTTGCGCCATTGCCAAAGCAGTGGGTGCGGAAAAGCTGGCTTTCCTGACGGATATAGAGGGGCTGTATAAAGATATTAATGACAAGTCCACTTTCATTTCCAGACTGACAGCAGCGCAGGCGGAGGAGCTGATAGAGGAGGGCTTTATCGGGGGCGGTATGCTTCCGAAACTAAATAACTGTACTTCCGCTATCCGCAACGGTGTAAAGAGAGTACATATTCTGGACGGACGTATTCCTCACTGCCTACTTTTGGAGATATTTACCAATCAGGGTATCGGAACCGCCATTATCGAGGACGAGGACGCTTCCTCCATGGGACTATAAACGGGCAGCAGACAGGCAGGGCATTGCATGGTATTTGAATGCAGCCCGGAAAGGCAGGAGCTTTGTATGTATTTTACAAATAAAAGCATGAAAGAATATATTGAAGAGGCGGAGCAGGACCTTCTCCATACTTACAATCGCTATCAGGTAGTATTCGACAGGGGAGAGGGTGTTTGGCTCTATGATACGGAAGGAAAACGGTATCTGGATTTTGTGGCAGGAATTGCGGTTTTTGCTTTAGGATATGGCAATGAAGCCTACAACAGTGCGCTGAAGGAACAGATAGATAAGATCATCCACACCTCCAACTACTATTACAATGTGCCGGCCATAGAGGCGGCAAGGAAGTTAAAGAAGGTTTCCGGCATGGACAGGGTGTTCTTTACCAATTCCGGTGCGGAATCCATAGAGGGTGCCATCAAGGCGGCAAGAAAGTATGCTTATTTAAAGGATGGCAGGACGGATCATGAAATCATAGCGATGGAGCATTCCTTCCACGGCAGGACAATGGGAGCGTTGTCCGTAACGGGAAATCCCCATTACAGGGAGGCGTTCGAACCCGGTATCGGCAATATCCGGTTTGCCACACTCAATGATTTTGAAAGTGTGGAAGCTTTAGTAAACGATAAGACCTGTGCGGTGATTTTGGAAACGGTGCAGGGAGAGGGAGGTATTTTCCCCGCAGAGGAAGATTTTTTAAGGAAGCTGCGCAAACTCTGTGACGAGAAGGATATTTTGCTGATCTTGGATGAAATACAGTGCGGCATGGGACGTACCGGGCACATGTTCGCATGGCAGAAATACGGTGTGAAGCCGGATATCATGACTGCGGCCAAGGCTTTGGGCTGCGGCGTGCCGGTGGGAGCCTTTCTCATGACCGAGAAGGTGGCGGCAAATTCACTGACAGCGGGAGACCATGGAACTACCTACGGAGGAAATCCCTTAGCCTGTGCCGCTATCAGTAAAGTGCTTGATTTATTTGAAGAGAATCATATAATAGAACATGTAGGAAAAGTGGCGGCCCATTTAGAAAAACGTCTGGATGAGCTGGCGGCGAAGTACGACTTTATTACAACTAGGCGGGGAGCAGGACTGCTGCAGGGACTGGTATTTGACCGGCCCGTAGCCGATTACATTAACGCTGCATTAAAACAGGGACTGGTGCTCATCAATGCGGGAACCAATATTATCCGTTTTGTTCCACCGTTAATTATTACCGAAGAAGATATTGATAAGATGATTGAGATTCTGGACGGCTGTCTGGCAGGATAGCCGGTAAAGGAGTGCATACATGGAATTCAAAAAGCGATTGCTGGCTGCATTAGCGGTAGTGTGCGTCATGGCAGGGCTGCTGTACGCAGGCTTAAGCGGCATGAAAATAGGTGAGGAAGAGGTATCGGAGCTGTTTGACACCAAAGAGACTATATATTTCTGGTATTCGGATGCCGGCCTGAGTGATTATATAAACAGTGCTGCGGTAGCTTTTGGGGAAGAAAGGGATGCGAGAGTGATTCCCGTGCTGGTTTCGGACAGCGCTTATCTGGAGGCTATTAACGAGGCATCTCTGCACAGTGAGCAGATTCCGGATGCGTTTATAATCAGCAATGACTCTTTAGAGAAAGCATATTTGGCAGGCCTGGCCAGCCGGGTAACGGATACGGGGAACCTCTGCACGACGGAGCATTTTCCGCAGACGGCGCTTTTGGCAGTAACTTACAAGGACAAGCTGATCGCATATCCTTTTTATTATGAAACCAGTGCCTTTTTGTATAATAAAACCTATCTTGAGGCATGGACGGCAGAGCAGCTGGCCGCACAGGAAGCGGCTGCAGAGGGGCAGGAGGAAGAATATGCGGGTGAAGATCTCCCGGAGGCGGAAGAAGGAGAGGAAATTGTCGGAGAGATAAGCTTAGAGGTCACGCCGGAACAGATTGCGGCAGGAATTCCCTCCACCATGGATGAAGTCCTTGCTTTTGCAGACAATTACGACGCACCGGAAAATGTATCGGTACTTAGCTGGGATGTTTCCGATATCTTTTATAATTATTATTTTGTGGGAAACTATATGATCGTGGGCGGTGAAAGTGGCGACGACGATACCCTCATCGATATTTACAACGACGAAACAAAGCAATGCCTGGAAGTGTATCAGCGGCTGAACCAGTTTTTCTTTATTGAGTCCGATACGGTCAGTTACGATTCCGTAGTACAGGACTTTATAGAAGGAAAGCTGGTATTCACGGTGGCGACCACGGATGTGTTAAAACGGCTGGAAGAGGCGCAGGAAGAAGGCATTTTTCCCTATGAATATGGAATTGCTCCGATTCCCAGACCCAGTGCTGATCTGGCAGGCCGGTCCCTCTCCGTTACCGGCTGCGTTGCAGTAAACGGCTATTCCACGCACAGGGACTTGGCCAATGAGTTTGCCGCATTTTTAACGGGCAGCTACTACGAGAAACTTTACGAAAGAACGGGGAAGGCATCCGCCAACCTTGCGGCAAATCCCGAGAATGAGGATCTGGCGGTCTTTATGGAGGAGTATCAAAACTCCCAGTCCCTGCCCAAACTGATTGAAACCAGTAATTTCTGGATTCAGCTGGAGATTCTGTTTTCCAGGGTATGGGAAGGCGGGGATATTGACAGTCTGCTTTTGGAACTTTCGGATCAGATTGTTTCTCAGATACAATAATCAGCATAAAATCCAATCATATGGGCAAGCTAAAGGCAGAAAAATTTAGCGGGAGGTCCCTATGATTGGATTTTTTATTGCATTGCTTTCGGGAGCATTAATGAGCATACAGGGCGTTTTCAACACACAGGTCACCAAAACATCCGGTATCTGGGTGGCCAATGCTTTCGTTCAGTTGACAGCTTTTTTGGTGTGTATGGGAGTCTGGCTTTTCACGGACAGAAGCTCCTTTACTTCCCTGCTTAAGGTAGAACCCAAATATATGTTGTTGGGCGGCGTGATCGGAGCGGGTATTACCTACACCGTAATTAAGGGTATGGATATGTTAGGACCGGCTAGAGCCGTAATGCTGATCGTCATTGCCCAGCTCATTGTAGCCTATGGCATTGAACTGTTAGGGCTTTTCGGGGTGGAAAAGCAGCCGCTGGAAATGAGAAAGGTTTTGGGGATGGCGGTAGCAATAGTGGGAATCATCATCTTTAAATGGAAATAGAAAGCCGGATGGCACACGAAATATTTTCGAGAAATAATTTTCATGAAATATTTTTCGAGAAATATTTTTCGCAAAAAATTTAAGGGAAACTTAAGACGAAAACTCCTTGTAAATTGAAAGTAATTACTTTACAATAAATACAGTGGCATAGAGGCATTCCCTTTTACATCAGGTAGAAGGGAGATATAAGATGAAAACGAAAAATAGAATAATGCTGACCATATTCCTGCTCCTTTTATGTTTGACCGCCTGCGGTGCCAAGCAGGAGCAGGATACGCTTGTAAATCTGTTAGATAAGCAGCGGGAGGAAGCGGTTTTACCGGATGAGACGGAAAGTATAAAATCTGCGGCTGGTCAAAATGTCTTTGTCTACATATGCGGGGAGGTAGTTTCGCCCGGGGTCTACGAAGTGGCGGCGGATAGCCGTATCTGGGATGTACTGCTTAAAGCCGGAGGGTTTACGGAGGATGCGTCCTTAGAGAGCGTCAATCTGGCCCGGAGAGTGGAGGACGGTATGCAGATCATCATACCTTCGCTTGCGGAAGCAGAAGAGCAGAAGCTTAAAGAGGAGCGGAAAGCAGCCGGATTGGTCAACCTAAATACCGCTTCCTTAGAAGAACTGTGTTCTATTCCCGGAATCGGTGAAAGCCGTGCCAGAGCCATTCTGGAATACAGGGAAAGACAGGGAAGTTTCTCCGCTCCGGAGGAGATCATGCAGGTGGACGGCATTAAAGAAGGTCTCTATACCAAATTAAAGGATAAGATTTATGTAGAATAATATAAAAAATGAATAAGAGTTTGGGGGAGATGCGCAGATGGCTAAGAGGGCCTTGGTAGTGGACGACGAAAAATTAATTGTAAAGGGAATACGCTTCAGCCTGGAGCAGGACGGTATGGAGGTAGACTGTGCCTACGACGGGGAGGAAGCTTTAGAATACGCAAGGAACAATCAATATGATATTGTGCTGTTGGACATCATGCTGCCCAAGCTTTCCGGTTTTGAGGTCTGCCAGCAGATTCGGGAGTTTTCCAGTGTGCCCGTTATCATGCTGACCGCTAAGGGCGATGATATGGATAAAATACTGGGTCTGGAATACGGAGCGGACGATTATATTACCAAGCCCTTCAATATTTTGGAAGTAAAAGCCAGGATCAAAGCCATCATGCGCAGGATGGAGCCCAAGAAAAACACGCAGGAGGACAGTTCGGTGTTAGAGAGCGGTTCCATGCGTTTAGACTGCGAGGGCAGAAGAGTTTATATTGGGGGACGGGAAGTCGGCCTGACTGCTAAGGAGTTTGAGGTTTTGGAGCTGTTAGTGCGTAACCCGAATAAAGTGTATAGCCGGGAGAATCTGTTAAAGACCGTATGGGGAAGCGATTACCCCGGCGATGTGCGTACCGTGGATGTGCATATCAGAAGATTACGGGAGAAAATCGAGAGCAATCCCAGCGAACCTCAGTTTGTACATACTAAATGGGGTGTGGGCTATTATTTTTTGAATGCGGAGTAAGGTATGCTGTTAAAGTTAAAAAAAGTCTTTCAGAATTTTCGTTTTTTTCGAAGCCTGCGGGTAAGACTTTTATTGATCATTATGGTGGTGGGGATCCTGCCCGGCGTTCTGATGCGTTATGGTATCATGCAGAGTTATGAAGACCGTGCGGTGGCATTGCGGACGAATACCGTGCAGACCCAGCTGCGGATACTGGCCAACCATCTGATCACTTACAATTACCTGCAGGACAATTCTTCCGAGGTCATCGGCGCTGAATTAGCCATGCTTTCCAATCTCTATGACGGCCGGGTGCTTATTATCGGCGGCAATTTCAAAGTAGTTACGGATACCTACGGTATCAGTCAGGGGAAAACCATCATTTCAGAGGAAGTTATCCGTTCCTTCAGAGGCGAGAGTCTGTCCAATTACGACAGAACCCATGGCTACATAGAAATGACGACGCCTATTACGGAAACCATAACAATCATGACGGACAATGGCGAGGTAGAGGAAACCGTGGTGCGGGGCGTTATGCTGACCAGTATTTCCACGGACAGTATTATCTCCACCATGGACAGTTTAAATCAGAGGGCCATGATTTTGGAAGCACTGATGATCGTGGTTATTATCAGTATTGCTATTGTGCTTTCCGATATTCTGACCAGACCCTTTGCCAGAGTTACCCAGGCGATCAATGAGGTAAAGGCCGGCCATAGCGACGACAGTATTTCCGTGCCGGATTATATGGAGACCGTACATATTGGGGACGCCTTTAACCAGCTGTTAGGCAGGATGAAGGTATTGGATGATTCCAGACAGGAATTTGTAGCCAATGTGTCCCATGAACTGAAAACGCCCTTAGCTTCCATGAAGGTGTTGGCGGATTCTCTGTTGGCGCAGCCGGAGGCTCCGGTGGAAATGTATCAGGAATTCATGGGAGACATTACGGTCGAGATAGACAGGGAAAACCAGATTATCACGGATCTTCTGGCACTGGTGAAGATGGACAAGAAGGTAGCCGGCTTAAATATCACCGCCGTAAATATGAACGAGTTGACAGAACTGGTACTTAAAAGACTCAGACCCATTGCAAGAAAGAAAGATGTGGAACTTGTTTTTGAAAGCATCCGCCCGGTCACGGCGGAGGTGGACGAGGTGAAGATGACCCTGATCATCTCCAATCTGGTGGAAAATGCAGTCAAATATAATAAGGAGCATGGCTCGGTCACGGTGGTGCTGGATGCGGACCATCAGATGTTTTCGCTGAAGGTGTCCGATACGGGTATCGGTATTCCTGCGGATTCGCTGGAACATATTTATGAGCGTTTTTACAGAGTGGATAAATCCCATTCCAAGGAAGTAGGAGGAACGGGGTTGGGACTTGCTATCACCAGAAGCGCCGTGCTGATGCACAGAGGATCTATTACGGTACAGAGTTTAGAGGGTGAAGGCAGCACCTTTTTAGTAAAAATCCCCTTAAGTCATATCGCGGGATAAAGGCAGTTTGGGAGGCAGTATGAGAAACTGTTATAAATGGAGGCCGATGTGGCCTACGGTTGTGTTCCTTCTTGTCGGCGTGCTTTTGTGTGCAGGCTGCGGCAGCAGCGGACAGATGGATATAAGCCGTGTTAAAAATATATATTATGTCAACAATACGGAAACCGGCGTGGAAATGCATAAATATGAAATGCAGTCGGAAACGCAGGAGGAAGAACTGAAAGAGCTGATCGAGAGGCTGGGAACCATGCCTAACAAGCTGGAATATAAAGCGCCTCTGCAGATGGGATTTTCTCTGTTATCCTATCGGCTGGAGGACAGCATTTTATATCTGGATATGAGTGAAGAGTATCACAATATGAGCCCTACCAAGGAGGTGCTGGTCAGGGCTGCTCTCGTGAGAACCCTTTCCCAGGCGGCGGGAGTGAGTTACGTGATGATTACCGTGGAGGGTACTCAGCTCTATGACAATCTTGGCAATGTGGTGGGCCTGATGGCGGCGGATCAGTTTATCGACAACGCAGGGGATGAGATCAATGCCTATGAAAGAGTCAGTCTGCGGCTTTACTTTGCGAACGAAGACGGGACGGCCTTGATTGCCACCAATAGAACCATTGCCTATAATACGAATATTTCCATGGAAAGGTTGGTGGTGGATGAACTTTTAGCCGGACCGAGAACGGAAGTGTCGGATGTGGCTTTTCCCACCATCAATCCCGGCACGAAAGTAGTGAGCATTTCCGTTAGGGACGGTATCTGCTATGTGAATTTTGATGACAACTTTTTAACGCAGATTTACAATGTTTCCTCGGATGTGGCAATTTATTCCATTGTCAATTCTCTGGCAGAGCTTTCCGGCGTGAATAAAGTACAGATTTCCGTAAACGGAGAAACAAACATTCTTTACAGGGAAAGTGTGAGTCTGACCACTGTGTTTGAAAGAAATCTGGATTTGATAACAACGGTGGAATAGGAGCCTGAATCATTTTACAGAAAGGTATGAACAATATTGAAAAGACCGCTTTGCGTGGCATGCATGGCCGTGATTTTCTTTACGGCTCTGGGCCTATGGCTGCATCCGCCGGAGTATCTTTCCTATGGGGAAGCTTCCGGCGGGCGGGTTGTGGTAACCGGCAGAGTGTGTGCCAAAGAATTCAAAGGGGGGAAAGAAGCCCCCGTCTTACTCATCTATTTAGAACCTGATTCTCTTACATTTCAAAACATTCCCATTCCTTTTGAGGAACAGATATTGTGCACAATGGAAAGCGGCGCTTTCGAGCCGGCAATTGGCGCGCGCATAAAACTGGAAGGTATTCTTATGGAAAACGAACCAGCCCTCAATCCGGGAGGGTTCGACGCCAGACTTTATTATAAGACCATCGGTGTTTCTGCCCGTCTGCTTTCTGCGAAAATCCTGGCGGTATCGGGGGAGAAGGAGGTTTGGAAAGAGGGGCTGTGGCAGTGTAAAAAATGGTTGTGTGAAGCGCTTCAGAGCGTACTGGACAGGGAGGATGCAGCCATTGTAAAGACCATGCTTTTGGGCGATAAGTCGGATTTGGAAAAGGATATAAAGAAACTATATAGAGAAGCAGGTATCCTGCATCTTCTCAGTATTTCCGGCCTGCATATTTCCCTGATCGGCATGGGACTTTACAGACTCTTTAAAAAGAGCGGTATGCCCCTGACGGCGGCTGCATTTTTAAGCGGAGCGCTGCTTTTGTTCTATGGAGAAATGATAGGGATGCCTGTTTCTGCTTACAGAGCTGTTTTTATGTTTCTGCTGCGGCTGCTTGCGGATGTTTTGGGAAGAACCTATGACGGCTTGACGGCCTTGTCCCTAAGCGGGACATTATTGGTATTGAAACAGCCATTGTATCTGATGCATGCGGGATTCCTTCTTTCTTTTTTATCCGTGCTGGCCGTCCTGCTTTTTAAACCTGCACTACGTTTGCCTAAACTAAAGCTCCCTGCTTTGGAAGAAGGACTGGCGGCTTCCCTTTCCATCGGGCTTTTTACTTTGCCGGTGCAGCTCTATTTTTATTATGAGATCTCCATCTATGGTCCTTTTTTTAATTTACTTGTACTGCCTTTGGCAGGAGCGGTTCTTATATTCGGACTTGGAACCATGGCGCTTGCGCTGTTTTCTGCCAGGCTGGCGTGGCCCATCGCCCTGCTTTTACACGGTATCCTTACATTTTATGGGAAGGGAAGCCTGATGATAGGAAATCTTCCATGGCATCTTTTTACCCCCGGGCAGCCGAAGGGCTGGCAGATAGGAATATTTTACGCGCTGATACTGCTCCTTCTTGGTTTTCCCAAACTGCGGTTTCGGTTTCAGGCGGGGCTGCTTTGCGGCGCGGTACTCATTTTGTGCATCCATATCCGCACGGGGCTTACTGTTACCGTTTTAGATGTGGGACAGGGAGAATGTATTTGTTTGGAGCTGCCGGGAGGAGAAAACTATCTGATAGACGGAGGAAGTACCAGCGTTTCGCAGGTGGGAGATTACCGTATAGAGCCCTTTTTAAAAAGTCAGGGCATCACCGCTTTGGATGCGGTTTTCCTAAGCCATGGGGACAGCGACCATGTAAGCGGCATTATCTGGCTGCTTGAAAAAAGTGATATAGACATTAATACACTGGTACTGCCTACAGTCACCGGCAGCGGGGCAGATAGTTTTGCGCAAATTCGAGAGTTGGCAGAAAAGAAGGCAATTCCAATACTTTCTATGAGTGCGGGGATGAGCTGGCAGAGCGGGGAAGTCATGCTCGCCTGCCTTCATCCCCAAAAGGGATTTATGCCGGAGAATGATAATGCAGGCTCTCAGGTGCTCTATCTTACCTATGGGGAATTCTCCATGCTGTTTACGGGAGATACGGAAGGAAACGGGGAGGATGCCTTGTTAAATACCCTACAGAAATACGGTATTGAGGACCTGACTGTTCTAAAAGTTGCCCACCATGGTTCCGCCGGCAGTACGGGAGAGGAATTATTACAGCAGTTATCCCCGGATATAGCCGTGCTATCCTACGGAAAAAACAATCCCTACGGACATCCCCATGCGGAATTGATGGGGAGACTTTCCCAAAACGGATGCCGTATTTTCGGCACGGGCGGCAGCGGCGCCGTAAGCTTTTATACGGATGGGCGGGTGTTGAAGCAGAATTAAAATAGTGGTATACTACTGATTGACAGAGCAAGATGCGCTGCTCGTGGAAGGAGTATGCGCCCTGCTCATTGCCATACTGCAAAAAGTTGAAGAAGGACCCCTGTATGCAGCAAATCAATGAAGATATCAAAAGCGGAAAATGGAAACAAATGTACCTTCTTTTCGGTGAGGAGGCCTATCTGCGCAAGCAGTACAAGGATAGATTAAGTCAGGCTCTGTCGGGGGATGGAGACTCCATGAATTCCCATTATTTTGAGGGGAAGGATGTAAATCTGGGAGAAATTATCGACCTGGCGGAAACCATGCCTTTTTTTGCTGAAAGGCGGGTCATTGTTTTAGAGAATACGGGTCTTTTTAAGAGCGGAGGAGAAAAACTGGCGGAATATCTGGACTCACCGGCACCCACGGTGTACTTTGTATTTGTGGAAAGCGAGGTCGATAAACGCAGCAAGCTCTATAAGCAGGTGCAGTCCGCCGGACATGCGGCTGAATTTGCGGCGCAGGATGAAAAAACATTAAAACGCTGGATCGCCGGCATACTCAAAAAAGAGGGTTTACAGATCACGGAAAATACAGCGGAGGCTTTTCTGGATAAAGTGGGAACCGATATGGGAAATATCCGTTTGGAATTGGAGAAGCTGGTCTGCTATTGCATGGGGAAGAGCATTGTAGAGCGGGAAGATGTGGAGCAAATCTGTACTACCCGCATAAATAACCGTATTTTTGATATGGTGACGGCGATAGGAGAGAAAAGGACAAAAGACGCTCTGGCCCTCTACTATGACCTGTTAGCTTTAAAAGAACCGCCCATGCGGATTCTGTTTCTGATCGCCAGACAGTGCAATACGCTGCTTCAGGTCAAGCAGTTGAAAAACAGGGGATTTGCGAATAAGGCCATTGGTGAGAAATTGGGCCTGCCTGGCTTTGTGGCAGGAAAATATGTCACTCAGGCCGCCCGCTTTAAGGAGCGTGAGCTGCGGACTGCCGTAGAGCGCTGCGTGGAATCGGAAGAAGCGGTAAAGACCGGACGTATGAACGATACTATGAGCGTGGAAATGCTAATTGTATCGGTATTATGATACAATTTTGTATCGGTATTGTGATACAATCCCGATACAAAGGGTTACCATAATGAGAAGCAGGCTGAAGGAAGAAAGGGCAGAAAAGAAGAAAGATGATCAAGATACTGATAGTGGAAGATGAAGAACCTATTTCCAATTTAATACGAATGAATCTGACAAAGGCGGGTTACCAGTGTCAGTGCGCTTTTGACGGCAAGGAGGCTGCCGATATGATGGCGGGCAACGGTTATGATTTGATCCTGTTGGACATCATGCTGCCTAAGATCAATGGTTATGAGCTTTTGGAATATGCACAGAGTCTGGAGACGCCGGTTATCTTTATCACTGCGATGGACTCGGTGGAAAATAAGGTAAAGGGATTGAAAAAAGGGGCGGACGATTATATTTCAAAGCCTTTCGAAATCGTGGAACTGTTAGCCAGAGTGGAGGCGGTGCTGCGCCGTTATAACAAGACGGAACGTGTCATTAAAATTCTGGATATTGAAGTGGATACCTATTCCCGCACGGTGACGCAGAACGGCAATCCAATCATGTTGACTTTGAAGGAGTTTGAACTGTTGCTGCTCTTTATCCGCAATAAGAATATTGCCCTATATCGGGATACCATCTATGAAAACGTGTGGGAGAGCGAGTACATGGGAGAGAGCAGAACTGTGGATTTACATGTGCAGAGACTAAAAAAGAAGCTCCATTGGGAGGATAAGATCGTGGCGGTATATAAGGTGGGATACCGGTTAGAGGCATAAGGAAAGGGCGCCTGCATGAAATTTTTCTGGAAAATCTTTTTTGCATTTATTGCGCTTATGACAGTGGGGTTCAGCGTGTTCGGTATGCTGATCATAAGCCAGAGTTTTCGGAATTCCCTGGAAAAGGAGATAGAAGAAGGCAACAGGGAAAACCGGATGTATCAGTTGGCCTTTGAGGTAAACATGAATTCGTTGTCCGAGAATTACCGAACCGAGAAAATCGTGCGGGATCTGGCGGAGTCTGTCATCGGAAATCTGGACAGTCAGGAGTATTCCTACAAGCTCTACAGAGAGCAGGATCTGATTTATGAGAACAGTCCGGAACATCTTGACCATCAGCTGTTTGACCAACTGGGAGAAGATAACTGTATTTATCAGGTTTCGGAATCGGGAGAACAGAAATATCTGATCTTCGTATGTAAAAGTATTATGAGCGAAAGGCTCTATTATCTGGAAAGTATTAAGGATATCACCTCCCTGTATCAGGAGAGGGACGATTTGTATGCGCAGTATCGGGTGGTGATGCTGGCATTGATCGCCACATCCAGTATTATCGTATTTATTTTAACCCACTTTCTGACGAAGTCCGTGATCAGGCTGTCCGATACGACCAGACAGTTTGCGCAAGGGGATTATGAGGTGCGGGCCGATGTGCAGAGCGAGGATGAAATCGGTACGTTGGCCAAGGATTTTAACCAGATGGCGGAGAGCTTGAATCAGAGGATGGAGGAGTTGACCATGGCGGCCCAGAAGCAGGAGGACTTTACCGCCTCTTTTGCACATGAGTTAAAAACGCCTTTGACCTCTATCATCGGATATGCGGACATGCTCAGAACCATGGATATGAGCAGGGAGGAAACCATGGAGGCTTCCCACTATATCTATTCACAGGGGAAAAGGTTGGAATCCCTTTCCTTTAAACTGTTAGAGCTGATCGTGACCAAAAATCAAGACTATCAGATGAAGCCGTTACAAGTGAACGAACTGATGGAGGAGATTAATATCGCAGTATCCAAGGTGCTGGAAAAAAAGCATATTGTTCTGCAGGAAAGTATTGAGGATGGCACTGTTTGGGGAGAGAAGGATCTTTTGGTATCCCTGTTTACAAATTTAATAGACAATGCCAGAAAAGCGCTGCCGGAGGACGGAAATATCTGGCTGAAAGGCAGAAAAGTAAATGCGGGTTATGAAATCCGGGTCAAAGACAATGGATGCGGTATGCCCAGAGAGGAATTGGACAAGATTACGGAAGCTTTCTATATGGTAGATAAATCCCGTTCCCGTAAGGAAGGGGGAGCCGGTCTGGGCATGACTCTCTGCAGGCGTATTGTAGAAGTACACAAAGCAAAATGGTATATCAGAAGTGAAGAAGGCAAGGGAACGGAAATTTGGGTGGTGTTCCCCGGGGAGGCAGCACATGAAAAATAAGCAGGAAAAAAACAATGCGCTGTTGGACTATGGCATAGGCGTCCTTTCCGTGACAATTCTGATCTTGATAACCTTTTTAATGCCCCAGCTTTACAGCAGCATTATGGACAGGAATGATCTGAATCAGCCCCATGTGGTGGAGAGGGAAACCTTCAATTTCAGAAACCCCATTTCCATGACGGTCAAAGAAAGAGTACAGCAGATGATGGAAACCATGGGAAGGCGGGAAGGCGCAAGAAGGACACTGTATCTGTCCGGAGAAGATATGAAGGACGGGGAGCTGTTAGAGAGTGTCAGGGAGGCTATGAGAATCGCGGCTCAGTACAATCTGCTGCCGGATCTTTCAGCTTATGATATAGAGCATCATGTTCTCTATGCGGAATACTACAATATGACGGACAGTTCGGAGAACAGTGCGGAAATCGCATTTTGGACCCTGCGCTTCAGTGATTATAAAACCTTCGATTTTCTGCTTCGGGTGGATGCGGTGGATTACATTATCTATCAGGCGGAGATTTATTGTGCAGAAGCGGAAGCATTTGTTATGGAGATCACTTCTCTGGATACGGAAGTCGTCAGCTACCAGAATAATTTATTTGCGGAAGGCAGTGAAGCTTATTTTGAGGTGGAAGGTTACGATATCTTAACGGATATTACTAATTTCGAACTGCTGATGCAGATGGGCTATGAGCGGGGAGAATATGCGCTCTACCGCTCGACCGCAAACAACGGGTATCTGGATACTACCGGGATGAGGTGGGGGTTCGTTCCCATGACGGTGGCGTTAGAGAGAGGCAGCGGACCGCAGGATTGGACATACGGAAGCATAAGGTATTATTTCTACCTCCGATATGATATAGAAGTTTATGAAGACGAAACGGCAAACTCCTTTTTAGCCGATTAGCGGATAAATTTATCCGCTGCGGATTAAAAGGGAGTTTTTTTGTACAGTAAATCCTGTATATTGTGTGTAACAAAAGAGATACGGGAGGAGCATATGAGAGGGAATGCAGTTTTTATCACAGCAGTACTGGCATTACTTATGATAAGCGCAGGATGTATAGCCGGGACCGTCAGGCTGCAAAACGACAGCGCGAAAAGGACGGAGGAGGCCCGCTATGTGCAGTTAGAGCGGGAATACGTCAGAGAAATGCAGACGATCTTAAACACGGAGGGCTTTATTAACAGCGGGGTCATGCTTACCAGAACTGTTTATGAGGACAACAGCCGGGAATACCATATTGCTATTCACCACGGCCGGTTTGACAGTCTGAGCACCGGAGAAAAGGAAGCGCTTGTGGAGGAATTGAAAAGCGCGGTTTTTGAGGAAGAGGATTGCAGTTTTATTTATTCTCTGACAGGAAATGCATGACAACCGACGGATTTGGGATTATAATAAAGTCATCGTAAAAAGCAAAGGAGAAACAGGTTTTATGTCCCAAATTCCAAAAAGTCGTGAAATTTACAGGCATTTTAAAGGCAGTCTCTATCAGGTGTTAGAATTGGCGGAGCATTCCGAAACGGGGGAGCAGCTGGTGATCTATCAGGCTCTGTACGGTGATTTAAAAATATATGCCAGACCGCTTCAGAGTTTTGTGGAGAAGCTGGATAAAGAAAAATATCCCGATGCCGCGCAGACTTTCCGTTTTGAATTGCAGACAGGGGAAGCAGAAGCACCCGAAACAGATGCCATAGAGGAAGAGGCGCCCCAAACAGATACCATAAAGGGAGAGGCGCCCCAAAAAGGTGCCGGGAACACCTTGGAAGAAACCCCTGAAGTTCCCAAAGAGGAAAAAGACGATGCCGGAGCACCGGAATATCAGCTGGATGCGCAGGTGTTGGAGTTTTTGGATGCGGACAGCTATGAGGAAAAGCTGAACATTCTGGTGGGACTGCGACATAGAATTACGGATGAAATGATCACAACTATGGCAATAGCCTGTGACGTGGAAGTGCTTGAAGGCAGTTTGGAAGATCGTTTCTTAAGCCTGAAGAACTGTCTGCTGACGAAGGAAAAGTACGAGTGCGAAAGGCCGCGCTAAGGACTTAAGTGACCTCCTTCGTGCGGCAGGCATTGCCGGGAAAGGAGGCCGTTATGGCATACAGTTTAGAAAACAGACTGGTGATCGGGGTATCCACCCGTACCCTGTTTCAATTAAATAAAGAGAATCAGATTTTCGAAAAAGAGGGCGTGGAGGCATATTCGACTTATCAGAAAGAGCATGAAGATGAAATATTAAAGCCGGGGCCCGGGTTTTCTTTGATACGGTCATTGCTGCAGTTAAATGAGCTGCCCGGACAGGACAACAGGGTGGAGGTCATCCTGATGTCGAAAAACAGTCCTGATATTTCCCTGCGTATTTTTCACTCCATAGAGAGCTATGGTCTGAATATCACCCGTGCGGTCTTTACCAGCGGAGCGCCGTTAACCCCTTATCTGACGGCTTTTCATACGGACTTGTATCTCTCTGCCTGTGAAGCGGATGTTCAGGCGGCGATCGATGCGGGAATTGCCGCGGGGATTATCTGCGGAGACGGCAGAGCGGAATACGGGGAGGGAAGGAAAGACGAACGTCCCTGCATTCGGATTGCTTTTGACGGGGACGCGGTACTTTTTTCCGACGAGGCAGAACAAATATTTCAAGAGCAGGGGTTGGAAGCCTTTGAGAGCAGTGAAAAAGCGAACGCCGCACTGCCCCTGCATGCCGGTCCTTTTGCCAGATTTTTGAAAATATTATCGGATTTACAGAGAGAGTTTGATGCTGAGGATATGCCGATTCGAACGGCGCTTGTGACGGCCAGGAGCGCGCCGGCCCATGAGAGAGTCATTCGGACACTGCGTTCTTGGAATGTACGGATAGACGAAGCCTTTTTTCTGGGCGGCATCACCAAACGGGAGGTGCTTTCCGCCTTTGGCGCGCAGATATTTTTTGACGACCAGCCCGGTCATACCCTGCAGGCCGCGGAGGTAGTACCGGCAGCCAGAGTACCTTTAAGGACTCGGGTAGGGGAAAGTAATATTTACAGACTGGAAAGAAAAATGAATGAAGTATCATAATGTAGAGAAAGCAGTTTTTTTAGAAAGACCCAATCGCTTTATTGCTTATGTGGAGTTAAACGGAAGGAAAGAAACAGTCCATGTAAAGAACACCGGGCGATGTGCGGAGTTATTAAAGGAGCGGGCAACGGTCTATCTGGAAAAAAGCAAAAAGCAGGATAGGAAAACGGCCTATGACCTGATTGCGGTGGAAAAGAACGGCCGGCTGATCAATATGGATTCCCAAGCGCCGAACAGGGCCGTGGAGGAATGGCTTTTAACAAAGCAGTTCTTCCCGGACCTGTCTTTTCTGCGTCCGGAAACTGTTTACGGCAGTTCCCGATTTGATTTTTATTTGGAAGCGGGTAACAAAAAGGTTTTTATGGAGGTAAAAGGGGTAACCCTAGAAGAGGACAATGTGGTGCAGTTTCCGGACGCACCGTCCGAGCGGGCTCTAAAGCATGTGGAGGAGCTGATTGCCGCAAAAGCGGAAGGATATGAAGTCTATGTGCTCTTTGTGGTACAGATGCAGAATGTCTCCTATTTTACCCCTAACAGACGGACCCAGCAGGCTTTTGCGGAAGCGCTGGTTCGGGCAAAACAGGCCGGGGTACACATTGTCGCATATGATTGTCTGGTGGAGCCGGACGGTATGATGATAGGTAATCCGGTACCGGTGATTTTAGAGCCGGAAAATTTTGAAAATTATTTACCTTCTGCTAAGGAAAAATTAAGAAAGGGAAGCTTGGAAGCTATTCCCAAACCACTTTTAAAGTGGTATGATAGGAATCGTAGAATTCTTCCCTGGAGAGAAGAGCCCACTCCTTATCGGGTATGGGTATCGGAGATCATGCTGCAGCAGACCAGGGTGGAAGCGGTCAAGCCATATTTTGAACGATTTATGGAGGCGTTGCCCGATATTGAAAGCCTGGCGGGAGCACCGGAAGAAGTGCTTTTGAAGCTTTGGGAGGGCTTAGGTTATTATAACCGGGTCAGGAATCTGCAGAAAGCGGCCGTTCAGATCATGTCTGAATATGACGGTGTTATGCCCTCGGAATATGAGGAACTTCTGAAACTGAAAGGGATCGGCAGCTATACTGCAGGGGCGATTGCATCCATAGCCTACAAAAAGCCCGTGCCTGCAGTGGACGGCAATGTCCTCAGGGTACTTTCCCGTATTGGCAGACGGGAAGAGGATATTCTGCTTCCCGCCGTGAAAAAGCGGATGGAGGAAGAGCTGCTTGCGGTAATGCCAGAGCGGCCGGGAGATTTTAATCAGGCATTGATGGAAATCGGAGCTACGGTCTGCGTACCGAACGGTGCGCCTCACTGTGAAGTCTGTCCCCTTGCGGATATCTGCCTTGCACAAGAGGCCGGCGTGCAGAATGAGTATCCTAAAAAGAGCAGTAAGAAACCACGCAGTACGGAGGAATTGACTGTATTGGTCATTCGGGATGAAAACCGGGTGGCTCTGCACAAAAGGCCGGATAAAGGGCTGTTGGCAGGTATGTATGAGTTTCCCATGGTGGAGGGGCACAAATCCCCGGAGGAGATCGTTCGTATTTTGGAGCAGAAGGGGTTTAGACCCTTGCGTGTTCTGCCCTTGCAGGAGGCCCGCCACATTTTTACCCATAAGGAATGGCACATGTGGGGATATATGGTCAGAGTGGATGAACTGGCCCCTAAAAATGAGGCGGTTTTAAAAGAAAATTGGATTTTTGCAGAGCCTGGGGAAACGGAAAAACGGTATCCCATTCCGTCCGCATTTGCGGCTTATACCGGGTATTTGCAAATAAAGCTGGGAAATAAAAAGTACCGGGAGAAAGAATAAATTTGTCGTGTGAAAATGGTATTCATCGGCAGAATGAGAGGGAGCATGAAACTGTTATCAATAACTATACCCTGCTATAATTCTGCAGAGTATATGGAAAAATGCATCGATTCCCTATTGACGGGCGGAGATGAAGTGGAGATTCTGATTGTGGACGACGGTTCTTCGGGGGATAACACCGCGGAGATCGCGGATCGTTATGAGGCGGAATATCCCAATATTGTAAAAGCGATACACCAGCAAAACGGCGGACATGGTTCTGCAGTGAACACAGGCATAGAGAATGCAACCGGTCTCTATTTTAAAGTAGTGGATTCCGACGATTGGGTGCAGCAGGAGGCTTATAGCAAGATTTTGACAACACTGCGCACCATTGTGGAGGAAGATAAACGGCTGGATATGCTGGTCAGCAATTTTGTTTATGAAAAAGAGGGCGAGAAGCGCAAAAAGGTCATGCGCTATCGCCACATCCTGCCAAAGGATAAAATTTTTACTTGGGATGAGTGCAGGCATTTTTCCAAGGGGCATTATATCCTGATGCATTCCGTTATTTTTAAAACCCAGCTATTAAAAGACAGCGGACTGCATCTGCCCGAGCATACTTTCTATGTAGACAATCTCTATGTTTTTGAGCCGTTATTACATGTGGAGTATATGTATTATCTGGATGTCAATTTCTATCGCTACTATATCGGGCGCGCGGATCAGTCCGTCAATGAGGAAATCATGATTTCCAGACTGGATCAGCAGATTAAAGTTAATAAGCTGATGATAGATTATTATGTGGAGAATAAACCGGAGATACTAAAAATAAAGCGGCGCCATCAGTATATGCGCAATTATCTCGAAATCATCATGACGGTGTCTTCCATCCTCTGTATACGCTCCGGAGCTGCGGAGAATCTGGCGGTGAAAAAGGAACTCTGGCAGTACTTAAAGCGAAAAGACTGGTGGCTGCATTTATGGATGCGCAACGGCATCATGGGAGGCGCCATGAATCTGCCCGGGAAGGGCGGACGGAAAATTTCTGTGGAAGGATATCGAATCTGCCAGAAAATATTTAATTTTAACTAATCGGAAAACTAAAAAAAGCCGGATTTCCATTTTGGGGAATCCGGTTTTTGATATCTTCAAAACCTGACAAGATTCTAAATGCTTTTGTGTAGGGTGAAAGCCACAGAATAATAGGGGGTATCCTGTGGCTTTCTATAATAGGAATTCAGCAATGAATATTGCTAACAAATTAGTAGGAGATTGGAACTATCCAATCTGTGGTCTGGAGTTGCGTCTGGTACCTAAAACCAAATCGTCTCTGTAAACCACTAAGTACATTATAACAGCTAAACCGAATCCTGTCAATACATCAAATAAAGAATGTTGTTTAATAAACATTGTGGACAGAATAATTGAGGCTGCAAGCAGGAAAGAAGCAATCTTGATCCCTCTGTGACGCTCCATATGCCGGCTTTTGGCAATGGCAAAATGGGCACCCAGCGAATTATAAACGTGGATGCTGGGCCAGAGGTTGGTAGCGGTATCCGTTTTGTACAAATAGGAAACCAGCTGTGTAAAGATGTTCTCCCTGGGCATTACATGGGGCCGCAGATGATGTCCGTTGGGCCATATGGTGGATACGATCAAAAAAATCGTCATGCCCGTAAAAAGGAAAATGCAGGTTTTATAATATTCTGTCTTGTCTTTAAAAAAGAGGAACAACACTACTGCGGCTACATAGACAAACCATAAAAAGTAGGGAATGACAAAAACTTCCAGAAACGGAATATAGTCATCTAAGGCCATGTGTATCACAGTGTATTGCTTGGTTACCGTCTTTTCCAAATGGAAGAACCACGTCAGATAGACAATACCGTATGCGATAAGTGGAATCGCATGGCGGTAGTCCGCATAAAACTTCTTTAGCTTTTTCACAATAAAACTCCCCTTAGTTCTCAAAAAAGATCTTATATACAAGCAATTTTCATTTACACATACAGTATATCCAAGTTTTTATTTTTTTCAATCCCTTTTTTATAAGATTTTGATTTTATTAAGAAATTCTTCATTTTTACCTTTTTATAAAATAAAAAGTTTTATAAAATAAAAAGTTTTATAAAATAAAAAGTTTTATGAAATAAAAAGTTTTATGCTATAAAAATTTTATGCTATAAAATGGATGTCCTGTTTGATACAGGTAATTTCCACTCCGTCAGCCTGCCCGATGACCTCTCCGTCCGTGTGGACCCATAAGGGCTTATCGGTGACGATGCGAATCCGAGCGGCTCTGTAATGGTTGACGCCGGGAAATAAAAAGTGCTTTCCGAAGAATCCGGTGGGCAGGGCAAGGAGGATCAACAGCTTCGGCAGGTTTCCCACTACACACAGATCGAACAGTCCGTCCGTATAGTCCGCCATGGGACAGAATTTAAAACCACCGCCTTCAAAACGATGCGTCATGGAAGCAATAAAGAAAATCTTCTTAATATAAATAGGTTCTTTATCGTCCAAATAGAGAGTGCAGGATACTGTTTTTGCCGCAAATAACTGTTTGAGTGCAATCCCCAGATAAGTCAGCTTTCCTAATTTCAGTTTATTCAGCATCACCTTCAGTTTAGAATGCATAACCTCCTCGCATACGGCAGCATCAAAGCCGATGCCGCTGCTGCCGGCATAAGAGCGGCACGCATCATCCATTTTGATAAGACCTCTGTCCATGGCGAGAATGCGCTCCTGCTTCGTTTCCGCGTCAAGAATATGGGACAGCGCTTTTAGGGGATCTTTGGGAATTCCCAAATCTCTGGCAAGGTCGTTGCTCGAGCCGGTAGGGATATAGCCAATGATGACGTTTTGGGCAGGTTTGATTCCCTGCAGCGCTTCGTTTACAGTGCCGTCTCCGCCCAAAATGATCAGGCGGCAGGGATCTTTGGCGGTACTTTTACTAAAATGTTCGGTGATGATTTTTTCGGCAAGCAGGCTCACTTCTCCGGCCTTTTTGGAAAAGTAGGCCTTAAAAGGAACAGCCTTCTCTATAAGAGCCGGTTTTATGATTTCCGTCCAGATATGCTCCCCGCGTCCGGAGCGGGAGGCGGGATTGATGATAATGTGGTACATGGCATCCTCCTGTTGCTTTTTCTATTAATCCCAGGGAGTGATTACTCCATGCCGCTCGATGGCGGCATTATATGTTTCGGTAAATGGTAATTCTAGACTGCTTCTATAGATATAATAATCATTACCAATTTCTATTATATCCTTGCCATCTGTAACGTGTAGGCGGAAAGTATATTTAGCCGTATCAGTGGTAATTGCAATAACGGGCATACCACCATTCCCTTCCATATCCGATTTTGTCACAGGCCTTTCATACATTACTTCTAAACTGGCAAAATACGTTTCCCATTGATGAATAAGGTCCTCATCGTCAAATACTGCCCATTCTGCCGAGTCAGTGGTTTGGCGTAAGGTAATGCTTCGTATGGGACCATCCAGAAGTCCTCTGCATGCTTTAATTTGATTGATGGACTGCCATTCTTTCACATTTGAATTAGTGGACATCACAATTATTATCATGAGTAATATGCAAAGAATTACACTGCCAACCAAAAGAACTTTTACTTTTTTCATTATTATAATACGTTGAATGAACAACCATCCTTTTTGTTATGTCAATAATTATATCATACTATCTTTTCTGCTTTTCTACAAGATATGATCTTTTTATCTGTCATTCCTTTACAGGAAATGTATTGCGTAAATATCCGGGGCTATGCTATAATCATTTCTGTGTATTTTTTAGTTGAAATTATATTTTACATTATAATAAGAAGAATAGAGGAGGACGGCAATGTATTCATTAGATGAAGTAAGAGCAGTGGATGAAGAAATCGCACAGGCGATCGTGGACGAGCAGGCAAGGCAGAACAGCCACATCGAACTGATCGCTTCCGAAAACTGGGTAAGCAAAGCAGTGATGGCGGCAATGGGAAGCCCCCTTACCAATAAATATGCGGAAGGCTATCCGGGAAAGAGATATTACGGTGGCTGTGACTGCGTGGACGTGGTAGAGAATCTGGCCATTGAAAGGGCAAAACAGCTCTTTGGCTGTGATTATGCCAATGTACAGCCCCATTCCGGTGCCCAGGCCAATATGGCGGTACAGTTTGCTGTCTGCAAGCCCGGAGATACCATTATGGGCATGAATCTGGATCATGGCGGACATCTGACACACGGCAGTCCGGTAAATATGTCCGGTAAGTATTTCAACATTGTACCTTATGGCGTGAATGATGAGGGCTTCCTTGATTATGATAAAATGAGGGAACTGGCACTGGAGCATAAGCCTAAAATGATCATTGCGGGCGCCTCCGCTTATGCCCGAACCATAGATTTTAAGAAATTCCGAGAAGCAGCCGATGAAGTCGGCGCTGTTCTGATGGTGGATATGGCGCATATTGCGGGACTTGTGGCGGCAGGGCTGCATCCCAGTCCCATCCCCTATGCGGATGTGGTGACCACCACCACTCATAAGACCTTAAGAGGCCCCAGAGGCGGTCTGATCCTCTGCAATAAAGAGGCTGCCGAAAAATACAACTTTAATAAGGCTATTTTCCCCGGTATTCAGGGCGGGCCCCTTATGCATGTGATCGCGGCTAAAGCAGTCTGCTTTAAGGAAGCTTTGGGCGACGAATTCAAGAATTATCAGAAGCAGATCGTGGACAATGCGCAGGCTCTCTGTAAGGGCTTGCTTCAGAGGGGAATCCGCATTGTATCCGGCGGTACGGATAACCACCTGATGTTAGTGGACCTGACCAATTTCAATCTGACAGGCAAGGCTGTGGAAAAGCTGTTGGATGCGGCGCATATTACCTGTAATAAGAACACCATACCCAACGACCCCCAGTCGCCCTTCGTAACAAGCGGTATTCGTCTGGGTACGCCCGCGGTTACTTCCCGCGGCATGAATACGGAAGATATGGACAAGATTGCGGAAGCCATCGCCATGGTGATCAAAGACGGCGAGGAGAAGATTCCTGAGGCAAGAGCAATCGTACAGACTTTGACGGATAAATATCCCTTACAATAGTTTAGAATGAGAGGCTAGATATGATTCAGGTAGCAGTATTAGGATACGGTACCGTGGGAAGCGGTGTAGTAGAAGTTATCGAGAAAAATAAGGAAATGGTAAATAAAAAGGCCGGCGAAGAGCTGAATGTGAAATACATTCTGGATTTGCGGGATTTCCCCGGCGACCCCTACGAGCAGAAGGTGGTGCATGACTTTACACAGATCATAGAGGACGACGAGATAAAGATCATCTGTGAGACCATGGGAGGCGTGGGTCCGGCCTATAATTTTACAAAACAAGCTTTAAGCGCGGGAAAGAGCGTATGTACCTCCAACAAGGAACTGGTCGCGGCTCATGGTCCGGAGCTGATTGCCCTGGCTAAGGAGCATAACTGCAACTATCTCTTTGAAGCCAGTGTGGGAGGCGGTATCCCTATTATCAGACCCTTAAACTATTCCCTGACGGCGGAGCGGATAGAGGAGATTACCGGTATCTTGAACGGTACGACCAACTACATCCTTTCCAAAATGGAAAAGGAAGGTGCGGATTTTGACGATGTATTAAAGGAAGCACAGGAAAAGGGCTATGCCGAGCGCAATCCGGAGGCGGATGTGGAAGGCCATGACGCCTGCAGAAAAATAGCAATCTTATCCTCTCTTATGACGGGAAAAAATGTGAATTGCAATCAGATTTATACGGAGGGAATCACCAAAATCACTTCCAGAGACTTTGCGTACGCAAAAGCCATGGGCATGTCGATTAAGCTGTTAGCACTCAGTAAGGAAGTTGGTGAGAAGACTCTGGCTATGGTAGCGCCCTGTCTGATTTCTGCCGAGCATCCGCTGCACATGGTAAGCGGTGTATTCAATGCAGTTTTCGTAAAAGGTAATATGCTGGGCGATTCCATGTACTATGGAAGAGGTGCGGGAAAACTGCCCACAGCCAGTGCCGTTGTTTCGGATGTGATTGACTGTGCCAGACATATAGGTAAGGTCATTATGTGCTTCTGGGATAGTGAAGATGCCAAAATGCTGAGTATTGAAGATACCGAGAAGAAATTCTTCTTCAGGGTAAAGAGCAGCGGTGAAGAAAAGGTTCGTGCGCTCTTTGGAGAGATTCAGTTCATAAAGCTGCCGGAAGCGCCTGAGGAATGCGGCGTTGTGACGCCGGTTATGAAAGAAAAGGAATTTGCGGCACTCTATGAGCAGCTTGGCGATGAGAGAATCGGTGCCAGAATTCGTATGGAGTAAAGCGGCTCAAATAGAGGAAATGTGTGATGTGATGCCGTTTATACGGCAGAATGTGAGGAAACATGAAATATGTAATTGTTCTGGGCGACGGCATGGCGGACGAACCCATTGAGGAACTGGGCGGGAAGACCCCCCTTGCCGCTGCCGAAACACCGAATCTGGATATATTAAGTAAACAATCTGAAATCGGAATGGTACATACCATACCGGACGGCATGAAACCCGGATCTGATACGGCCAATCTGTCCGTGCTGGGATATGATCCGAAGCGTTATTATTCCGGCCGTTCACCGTTAGAAGCACTCAGCATCGGTGTACCCATGAAGGATACGGATGTTGCTCTGCGTTGTAATATTGTAACGATTTCAGAGGAAAATGTGCCTTTTGAGGAACAGACCATTATTGACCACAGTTCTTCCGAGATCAGTACGGAGGACTGTGCGGTTTTATTAAAGGCGGTAGCCGATGAACTGGCAAACGAAGAATTTCAGTTCTATGTGGGTACCAGCTACAGGCACTGCCTGATCTGGGATAAGGGAAGCGTCATTGAACTGACACAGCCCCATGACGTATTGGGGCAGGTGATCGGACAGTATCTGCCGAAAGAAGAAAAGTTCCGTAAGATGATGGAAAGAAGCTATGAGATTCTTGTAAATCACCCCCTTAATGTGGAGCGCAAAAAACAGGGCCTCAATCCCGCCAACTGCTGCTGGTTCTGGGGGGCAGGCACCCGCCCCGCGTTGGTTTCTTTTGAGGAGAAGACCGGCAAGAAGGGTATGATGGTATCTGCCGTGGATCTGTTAAAAGGCATTGCAGTGGGGGCAGGCATGGGCGTGGCACAGGTAGAGGGCGCTACCGGCGGCCTGCATACCAACTATGAAGGAAAAGTGACTGCTGCGGTCAATGCGCTGACTAAGGACGGTTACGATTTTGCATACATACATGTAGAAGCACCGGACGAGATGGGCCATCAGGGCAGTGTGGAGAAAAAGGTACAGGCGATTCATTATCTGGATACGCGCGTGATCGGTCCTTTGGCGGGGCAGTTAAAGGCGGCGGGAGAGGATTTCCGTATGCTGGTGCTGCCGGATCATCCAACCCCCATCCGGGTGAGAACCCATACTTCGGACAATGTGCCCTATATGCTCTATGATTCCACGGCTGAGAAAAGCGAAACCTGGAATTACAATGAGGAAGAAGGACGCTCATCCGGCATACTGGTTGAGAGAGGGCATAAACTGATAGAAAGACTTTTTGAAAAATAAGGACTAATGAGGAGTAAGGATAGGTTATGAGAAAAGTAGTGAAGTTTGGCGGCAGCTCCCTTGCAAGCGCAGAGCAGTTTGTCAAGGTAGGCAAGATCATTAAGGCCGACAAGGAAAGGGCTTATGTGGTTCCTTCCGCACCGGGAAAGCGGTTTGCAAAAGACACCAAGGTGACGGATATGCTCTATGAGTGCTATGCGCTGGCTGAAGCGGACAAGGACTTTGAAGCGGAGCTGAAAGCCATTCAGGAGAGATATCAGGAAATCATCGACGGCTTAAAGCTGAAGCTTTCCTTAGATGAGGAATTTAAGACCATTGAGAAGAATTTTAAGGAAAAGCAGGGTGACAACTATGCTGCTTCCCGAGGCGAGTATTTAAATGGCATTATCATGGCTGCCTATTTAAACTATACTTTTGTGGATGCTGCTGAGGTCATTTTCTTTAAAGATAACGGGGAGTTTGATGCAGAGAAGACCAATGAGGTGCTCTCCGAACGTCTGACCGGCTGTCCCAATGCAGTCGTGCCCGGTTTTTACGGCGCCTATGCGGACGGACGTGTCAAGACCTTTTCCAGAGGCGGCTCCGACATTACCGGCTCCATTGTGGCAAAAGCGATCAAAGCTGATGTATATGAGAACTGGACGGATGTTTCCGGCTTTTTGATCGCGGATCCCCGTATCATTGAAAAGCCCGAAGTGATAGAAGTGATCACGTACAGAGAACTGCGGGAGTTAGCATATATGGGCGCTACCGTACTGCATGAGGACGCTATTTTCCCAGTGCGCCAGCAGGGGATTCCCATCAATATCCGCAATACCAATAAGCCAGAGGATGCGGGTACATGGATCGTGGGCAGCACCTGTCAGAAGTCCCGCTACGTTATTACCGGTATTGCCGGCAAAAAGGGATTTTGCGCGGTCAATATTGAAAAGGATAAGATGAACTCCGAAATCGGTTTTGGCAGAAAGGTACTGCAGGCTTTTGAGGAGAACGGCATCTCTTTTGAGCATGTGCCTTCCGGTATTGATACCATGACGGTCTTTGTACATCAGGACGAGTTCATGAGCAAGGAACAGAAAGTAGTGGCCGGTATCCACAGACTGGCGGAGCCGGATTCCATTGATATTGAATCCGATCTTGCTTTGATTGCAGTGGTGGGCAGAGGCATGAAGTCCACCCGCGGTACAGCGGGCAGAGTCTTTGCGGCGCTGGCTCATGCCAATATCAATGTCAAGATGATTGATCAGGGCTCTTCCGAGTTGAACATCATTATCGGTGTGACCAATGAGGATTTTGAGGCTGCTATCAGGGCCATCTATGATATTTTTGTGGAGACCCAGCTGTAGGGACAGTCAGTGCGGGAATAGGAAAATACAAGCGGTACTTGGATTTTGTCCGGTACCGCTATTTTTATTTAGATTGTGAGTCAGGGATCACATATATATTTTCAGAAAATTTTGAAAAAATAATGTTGCAAAAAAATAATTTGAAAAAATTTAAAATTTTTTCAAAAAATGTGTTGACAAAACAAAAAGAGCAAGATATAATGAACTTACAATAAAACAAACGAAGAGAAAAAAGCAGAATTGCTAATACAAAGAAAGAGAGGTACGGTCCACCTAACTCGTAAATTTCCAAATTAATCATCCATATACAACTGAATAAAGAGAATGAAAAGATATTCTTTAAAAAGGAATTCTTTCCTAAAAAGTAGTAGACAAGTACACGAGAGAAGTAGCGAGTACAGCGAAGGAGCTGACGTTACAGTACATTCAGTACAAAGAAAAGTGGAACGATACGAAAGAAAATATGGATGACATTCGGTAACCGTAAACCATTTGAAATAATTTCATAGGAGGGCAGTCCATTGGAGAGTGAAGTCTGAAAGAGCGCATTGATTAAAAAAGGTCGATGCGCTCTTTTGTTTTGTCATTTTCACTTCCCATAAAACCAAAAAAAGAACCTATTTACGAAAAATTTGAAAAGTAAAGGATTTCCTGTAGAAATTCGTCGAGAAATAAGGTATGATTACCATATAGGTTTTAAACGAGGTGAATCCATGGCAGATAATACGGAAGTGAAACAGGATAAACAGCAGCAGGAGCAGGAGGCCGCAGAGAAGAGGGAAGAACGGCGCAGAAGGCGCAGACGAAACCAGCTTTTGGCATATCTTGCGGTGCTGCTCTTTATTTTGGTCGTTGTAGGCGGCGTGATTATGGCTGTTGTTGCTTTGAGTGGACAGAAAGGAAATGAGCAGCAGAACGATACTCCTTATACGGGAGACATAGAAAGCATACTGGGAGAGGAGGAAACATTAGTGAAGCCGGAGGAAACAGAGCATATAACGGAACCCACCCCTGAACAGAGACTGGATGATATCATTGATGCGGCGATAGAGGTGATGCCCTTGGAAGATAAGGTGGCAGGACTCTTTATTGTGACGCCGGAAGCCATTACGGGTGTCAATAGAGCCGTACAGGCAGGAGAGGGAACAAAAGATGCCTTAAATCAATACGCGGTGGGCGGAATCATTTATTTTAAGCAGAACATACAGTCAGAGGAACAGCTTACGGAAATGCTGTCCAATACAGCCCTTTTCAGCAGATATCCTCTGTTCCTTGCAGTGGATGAAGAGGGTGGAAGTGTCAGCCGGGTGGCTGAAGCCGGATTGGCTGAGAATGTAGGCAGTGCCAAGGATATCGGTGCAACGGGAGATACAAACAACGCATATGCGGCCGGAAAGAGCATGGCAGACTATCTTGTACCTTTGGGATTCAATCTGGACTTTGCTCCGGTTGCGGATATCGACAATATGGAGAACAGCTTTATCGGAGACCGTTCCTATGGCAGCAGCAGCGAGTTGGCGGCGGCCATGGTGGCTTCCATGACGGCTGGACTGCAAGAGAACGGAGTCAGCGCCTGTCTGAAACATTTCCCGGGCATTGGCTGCAGCGTGGAGGATACCCATATAGGAATGGCGGTAACGGAAAGAACTGCAGAGCAGTTCCGGGCGGAAGAGTTTACTGTATTTGCCGCCGGTATCGAGGCCGGGGCCGATTTTGTCATGATGGGACACATATCAGCGCCCGCACTGACCGGGGACAATACGCCCTGCACCCTTTCCGAGATAGTGGTAACCGATATTTTGCGGAATGAGCTTCACTTTAACGGCGTCATTATAACAGATGCCATGAATATGGGCGCCATTACCGAGTATTATGAGGCGGATGAAGCTGCCATTCTGGCACTGCGGGCCGGCTGCGACATGATACTGATGCCGGACGATTTTGAACTGGCTTATAATGGAGTGCTGGAGGCTGTACGGAACGGTACCATTTCCGAAGAGCGCATCAACGATTCCCTGCGCCGCATTTATCGGATAAAAGAGGCGGATAAGCTGCCGGAATGATGAAGCGAGAGTAAATTGTCGAAAATTGTTTGCAGAAAATATAAAATTCGCAGTTGACAAAAGAAAAAGCCTATAGTATAGTAATACTTGTCCGCAAAAGCGGACAGGTATTATGCGCGAGTGGCTCAGCGGTGGAGCACCTCCTTGCCAAGGAGGGGGTCGCGGGTTCGATCCCCGTCTCGCGCTTTTTTTATTGGCCGGAGAAGCCCTTTTGGGAAACTTCGGTCTTTTTTATTTATATGATATAGGGAGACCGGATAGAATGCACATGAAGAAAAGAATGTATATGATATTTGTTCTTGCGGTGAGCCTCTGTATGCTGGCGGCCTGTGCTCCGTCTGCCCGGGAAAGCGCAAAGGAGCAGGGAAGTACGGAGGCGTGGGAGAGTGAGACGGAAAACTGGACGGCAGAGGAAAGTAAGGCGGAAAACGGGACGGCAGAAGAAAGTGAGACGGAAAGTGGGGAAACCCAGGGGATTTCAGGAGGCGAAGAAGCCGTCACGGATATCACTATAGAAACGGTGTACCAATATATCAATTACAATGAATGGACTGGGGAGAAAAGAGATGCGGTAATCCACGATACCTGGTCGGGCAGTTCCTTTGAGATACCTGTGGAAGAACAGGAAGCTTTTATCAGGCAATATTTGGAAGAGAGAGGGCTTTCTTATGAGGAGCAGGCAGGAAGCATATCGGAAGAGGATTACGATATTATATGGTTTCGGAATGAAGAGACAGGACGGCTGGCCTTTGTGATCTGGTCCTATTTTCACTACTATCCCGACGGAGCAGGTGAAGCAGTGCCGGGTACGTCGGTATGGTGTACCAGCATGCTTTTGGAAGATATGCAGGAGATAGGGCGGATGGTTCGCTCGAATCTGGGAGAGGGCTCCTATCAAGAGGTCTTTCTGGATTTGGAAGAAGAAGAACTGGCAAGCATGACCTATACCTATGAGGAGGGGATTCCCTTTCCGGTAGTGACCGCTTATGATGCGGAAGAGGGATTGGCATGGTTAGAACCCTTTATATTTTATAGGAACAATAAATTTTGTCTGAACGGAGAGAAAGTGCTTAGGGATGAAGCGGATCGTTTTTTCGGTTATAGGGGTGAGATGAATATATGGTATGGCTGGGCCGGTAATTCCTGTATGTTTGTCGGTGAATATGATAAAAAGGGCAGGCTGCGCACCATGAACGATATCTGGCATGAATATGAAGCTTACGGGGATTTGGAGAGAGAAGGGAATAAAATCTCAGGCGGCATGACTTTTACCTACAGGGAGAACGGCAGCCCGCTAAAACTCTCTTATTGGCATTCCGGTATTACGGGAAGCGGGACATGGGATTCCTCGGGCCGGATTTACTATGACGAGCTGGGGCGGGTGGCGTATAACAGCTACTATGTTACCCATGGTGGGCATTATCGGTATTATCTGTACGAAAATGAGGAAGAACAGCCGTGGATGATATTGGAATATTGTTCGATGCCTTACTCCGGTGACGAGGCCGGATGGAATTACGGACATGAAGTGGAGGCTTTTCTGTTTGAGCCTTTTATGGTACAATAATGAGGAAAGTGGCAGTCATGCTTGCATGAACTGGCACTTGACGATAAAAACCATCGAGACGAAGTCGAGATGGTACAATAAGAATAAAAGAATTTACAGATTATAGAAAGGGGATGGGATCTATATGAAACTGACATTTATCGGAGCGGCCCATGAGGTAACAGGAAGTTGTCACTGTATAGAGGCTTGCGGAAAGACCATTCTGGTGGATTACGGCATGGAGCAGGGTATCAATGTATTTGAAAATGCGAAACTGCCGGTGGAGGAAGCTTGTGTAGATTATGTGCTGCTGACCCATGCCCATATAGATCATTCGGGTATGCTGCCGCTTTTATATGCAAAGGGATTTCGAGGCAAGGTCTTTACCACAGAGGCATCTGCGGAGCTCTGCGATATTATGCTGCGTGACTGTGCGCACATACAGGCTATGGAGGCGGAGTGGAAGAACCGTAAGGCAAAAAGAAGAGCGGGAGAGCCTCTGGTAGTGCCGGAATATACCATGGAGGATACGGAAGGGTTGTTAAAAAATATTGTACCCTGCCGCTATGGACATAAGATTGAACTGTGCGAAGGAATCCATATCCGCTTTACGGATATCGGACATCTTTTAGGGTCTGCCAGCATTGAGGTCTGGCTTGAAGAGGATGGCGTACAAAAGAAGGTAGTATTCTCCGGAGATATCGGAAATAAGAACCAGCCTTTATTAAAGAATCCCAGCTTCACGGAAGAGGCTGACTATGTGGTGATGGAAAGCACCTACGGAGACAGACTCCATGGTGTGGATCGCCCTGACTATGTAACGGAACTGGCAAAGATCATTCAGGAGACCTTTGACAAGGGCGGTAATGTGGTAATTCCCTCCTTTGCGGTGGGAAGAACCCAGGAGATTCTGTTTTTTATCAGAAAAATAAAAGCGGATAAGCTGATTAAGGGACATGATGACTTCCCTGTATATGTGGACAGTCCCATGGCAGTCCGGGCGACTTCCGTATTTCAGGACAATGAGTGGACCTGCTTTGACGGAGAGGCGCTGGAATTGGTAAAGCAGGGTATCAATCCCATTTCTTTCCCGGGATTGAAGCTGTCCATTACCAGCGATGAATCCAAAGAAATCAATTTTGAGTCCACGCCCAAGGTCATTATTTCTGCATCCGGCATGTGCGAGGCAGGACGTATCAGACATCATTTAAAACACAATCTCTGGCGGCCGGAGTCCTCCATTCTGTTTGTTGGCTACCAGTCAGTGGGTACCCTGGGCCGGGCGATCGTAGAGGGCGCAAAGGAAGTGAAGCTTTTTGGCGAACCTATCGAAGTACGGGCTAAAATCTGCAGAATTGTGGGACTTAGCGGACATGCGGACAAGAACGGTCTGATTGAGTGGGTGACCTCCTTTAAAGAGAAGCCCCGCAAGGTTTTTGTGGTACACGGAGAGGATAGCGTCTGCGCTTCCTTTGTGGAGTGCTTAATGGTGGAGCATGGTATCAAGGCCTATGCACCCTACAGTGGAACGGTATTCAATTTAGCTAGCGGAAAACTGGAATATGAAGCCGAACCCATTCCGGTTAAGAAGAAAGATATGCCTGCAAGCGGCGTTTATGCTAGGCTGCTGGCAGCAGGACAGAGGCTGCTTGCTCTTATTAAGAAAAAAGAAGGTAACAGCAATAAAGATCTGGCAAAATTTGCGGACCAGATCATTTCGCTTTGTGATAAGTGGGAAGTGTAGGGAAACTTCCTACAGCCGGTGTTCATCATAACTACATATACATCATAATCAAACCGGGTTCAGATGCAGTGGCATTCACCCGGATTTGATTATGATGTTAATATGATAAACGGGAATTTTTTGAGATAAGGATGCGAGCAACAGATTGCAGTTTGGAGGTATAATTATGAAACAGTATGAATACGTTCACTTGCATATTGATAAATTTTTCGGCGCTAAGTCAAAAGAACATCGACAGATTATAGATGAGTATGCGAAAAAAGGTTACCGTTATGCTGGTTATATTCCCACAAATATTACAGATTTTGGAAAGATAAAAGAAATGGATTTGATTTTTGAAAAGGACTGCTAAATCGGAATTTAGAGGAGCATCATATATTCATGAATAAGAAAAAAGAGAAATTTAAATTAATAATCGGCTTTTTGGGTGCAATGTTGGGCATTTGGGGAATAGTATTATTTAATAAATTTATACT
>JAFLSY010000002.1 GCA_022510745.1 Lachnospiraceae bacterium | reverse complement strand
GCAGGAAATTGTGGCGAAACCGTGGGAAATAAGTTACTGTCTTGTCCTTGACGAAGAAGGAGAAGTAAAACAAAGCTGTGTTTTCGGCGCTACAGGGGGAAAACTCATCGGCCCTTCTGAGGAAGAAGTGCGTCAGTTTAAGGCAGAGCAGGCGGCAAAGAGGAAAAGGCGTGAGGAGTATGCACGCTTAAATGAAGAAGCGTCTTTAAAGCGTTATTTACAACGACAAGAAGCAGATAAAAGATACTATCAGAATAGCATTGCAAAGGAAGCTGTTTCCGCTGCATATGGAGCAAATGTTTTGACAGAGCCAGTAGAAAGCGGCGGTTTCGACAGTGTAGCAACAGGGACTAATATTTAATGGCAACTTTCTGGAAACGGAGTTCAAAGTTATAAAATCAAGGAGGTCAATCATTATGGCAGTAGCAGGAGTTGGAAGCGATTATAACAATGTGTACGGAAGTACATACGCTTCACAGAAAAACGAGGTATCAAACAAAGCGGAAACAAAAGAAACCGCAGGGACGCAGACAGAGAATACAAAAAATGCTGCCAGCAGCAAGGTATCTGATTACTATTCTTACTTGCAGAAAAATTACGATAGTATGTCAAAGGGAAATGTGACAATATCGAGCAAGTATTTAGAGAAGTGTGCCGGAAACGCAGAAAAGGCAAAGGAGCTTGAAGGTTTTTTAAAGAAGATACCAGAACTGGAAAAGCAGGGGTACGAGCAGTTATCCGCACAGAATAAGGCATTGGGTGGTACTGTTACCTATTATCAGCAGACATGGATGATCAACTCTGACGGCAGTATTCAGAGTACTGTATATTCTGTTACAGAAACAGGAATGACAAACGCCGAGAGAATGAAGAAGAACATGGACGAGCGGCTTGAGAAGCAGAAAGAGAAGAAAGAGGAAGAAGAAAAATTAGAGGAAAAGAAAGAAGAAAAGTTGGAGCAGGAAGAAAAGCTGTCGGGCGATACAGAAAAGGTTTCTCTGCCAGAGGAAAAGGAACTTGACATTACAATCAAGTATGTGGAAGCAAATTCTGAATTGGAAGCCCAAGCTATGATGCAAAAGGAAAAGCTGGACGATGCCTATTATCCGAAATTTAATGTTGGCATTTAAGAAAGGCATTAGAAACGGACTTTAAGAATGGTGATAAGGAGGATGATATTATGCATGCAAAGACAATGGAGGGGCTCATAGGCGCAAGGACTAACATGGAGCTGCTGGGCACTCCGTTTCGGGTTTATAAAGAAGCGAGGCTCAAGGGTGACACTGCAAAGATGGAGCAGGCGATGGGTTACATGAGTGATTTCCACGAAACTGCCTATGAATACAAAGAGGAAGCTGACGAGGGTATGAAGGAGGATGCGGAGGAGACCCGCAAGATTGAGGAAGAGCAGCGCAAGGAGGCTATCCAAAAACGTAGGGAAGAACGTGAAAAACTGGAAGAGAGGACCACGGAAAACAGGAATGCTGATACAGATACCGTGGAGATCAGTGAAGAAGGAAAGGTATTGTTGAAGGGTAACGTAGATTCTGGCAGCGTGGGTTCTGATGAAATAAAGATGGATGCCGTCAAAGAGCCCGTAACCTATACAAAAACGGGAGAGACAGTTCCTTCGGAACAAGGTGCAAGCATTTCGGTTTCTGTTTAAATTAGATATATTACTGGAACCACGATTACAACATATAGTTTGCGATATGAAACGGACTTCGTAAATAACAAGATCAAGGAGGAAAAATCAATGAGAGTAGACAACACAACATTTCACTTTGCAGGACAGGAGAAAGTTGCACAGGAAAATAAGAGCGTAAAATCGGCAATCCCTAAATTGGCAGAGCAGCCCATAAAGGTGTCTATCTCCAAAGAGGGCTATGAAAGCTATCGTAACAGCGTTTCCGAGAGCGGGCAGGCACTTTCTCATGACGGGGCAATCCGGCAGAAAAAGAATTTAATGGACGCAGATCAGTCTAAGGGTATGGATTATGGTTACAGGCTTTCCAAAGAAGCGAATCAGCTTAACGAGAGCGACAAAGAAGCGTTGAAGGACGGGAAAAGTCTTTCATGGCAGGCAAGGACAGAAAACTATGTGGAAGCCTATGCAAAGCTCTATGATGAAATTGTGCAGGGCTATGAAAACGGAACCAGACAGATAAATGTGATAGATGAAAACAGTGAGCAGGGTTATCGTACTTTGACAATAGAGAAAGAATTAAGTGCTTTAGACGCCGCTTATGAAAAGAATGTAAAAGGCTTTGAGGAATACGCAACACAGCAGAGTAAAGCGCAGGCTATTATTGGAGAATGGAAAGAACAGGTTGCAAAGATTAAGAGTGGTGTCACTTCGGCACAGTCGGTTGAAAATAAGGCAGAGCAGGACGGCGGGCAAGAGAAACTTCCCGAAAATTTAGCGGAAAAATTGTTGTCTGTAAGGGATAGCTGGAAAGCGGCTTATGTGGCTTCCAGCAAGGACGAAGCATGGAAAAATATCATTTCTATGTTTAATACTATTTTCCAGTAAAAAAGAAAAATTTATATAAGACAAAAGAGGAATGATTATATGTTAATTTAGGTAACTGATACACGCTGGTAAACGGGAGCAGGTGATACACATAGGAAAAGCAATAGTTATATCGTTTAAGGACGGAGGGGAAGAAGTTCTGGAAAGGGTGCTGTCCGTTCTTACAAATGAGGTACAGATTGAGCCTATGCAGGCTGATACTTGCCCCGTTTTGCAATATCCCGGTCTGGAGATAAGGCAGAACCAGCGCAGGGTACTCCGGGACGGAAGCGACATATACCTTACCCGACTAGAATACGGTACGCTTGTGTATCTAGCTTCCTATCCGGGGCAGGTACTTTCACAGGAGCAGATTTTTGAAGCCGTCTGGAATATGGATAGCGATAGCTGCCAGTCCAGCGTGGTAAATGTAATATACAATCTGCGTAAAAAGATCGAGCCAGACAGCAAAAACCCAACTTACATAAAGACGGTAATAGGTGTTGGTTATAAGTTTGATATGTTGAAATAGCTTTATAGAAAAAATCACCATATCCGAGAAATATGCGGCATGGATAGGTTTTTATAAATTACAGAAAGGAGGATAAAAAATGTTTGATTTAGTCAGCATTATTTTAGACGGTATCTATGGTATATTAGTTGCAGTGGTTGGCTTAATGATGTTATTTGGACCATATGATAAATTTAAGGAATCCTACCCCAAAGCACCGTCTAAAGCAGTGGTAAAAACGCTTGGCGCAGTTATTACCATATGCGGTATCGGATTGTTTATAGTTTCTGCTTTAGGGATTATATAACAGGTAGTGAGGGTGGGGAGTAATTTTCTGCCCTCATTTTATTAGTGTTAATCACAATAAAGTGATATAATGCTTATATCATACAAAGAGAAAAACGGGAAGTTGTGGAGGCACTTGTTTTGAAAAAAATAGTAATTACCATTTTGAAATTTTTAGGATTTTTTCTGGGATGGGCAATATTAAGTTCTATATTGCCATTATCATCATCGGAGAACCCTGCTATATGGAGATTGTGGGCAGAAATTATGCCACTATTAGCAATAATGGCTTTTACCCTCGCATTCTGGTTTATAGAAAAAAAGATGTAAAGTTATATTTATTTGATAATCCAGCTAAGGGAGTGGTATTAGGAGTAATCACAGGGATTGTATGGTTGGCAATTCCTATTTTGGTAATGTATATAGCCAAGATTATTCATTTTGACGGAAGTAACTCAATTAAACTATTTCCTATTTGGATGATAGCAGCATTTCTGAATGTAATTATGCAAGAACTTCTTGTTCGTGGCTATCTTTACCAAATGCTCAAGCAAAAACATAACATAGGTGCAGCTACGATTGTTACAACGGCACTCTTTACTGCATTGCATGGTGGGGCATTTGAAGCTGGTGTTATTCCCGTATTAAATGTGCTTACTATGAGTTTACTTATGACCATAGTCCTCGAATACAGCGGTTCGATTATTGCACCGACTATAATGCACTTTGTATGGAATGGAATTGGGGCATTAGTTTTAGGTGGGGTATCACTTGCAGATGACTATCCGAATTTATTTATTTTGACTTTCAATGGAAGTGATATTTTATCTGGTGGAACTTGCAAAATCGAGGGAAGCATTATTGTATTATTTGTTAATGTGCTTTTGATTGCTTTTTTTATGATCCTAAAAAATAAGCAGAAGGCAAAGTGATAAACTCCAGTTTGTCTGATTATGCAACTAAATAACCGTCACTGATACGGTGGTACATGCAAAGAAGCGGATAGCATACCCTAAAAGGGAGTGTTATCCGCTTTCTTTTGCGTTTTAAGCAGGCTTTTAGCGTCCCTTGCCCCGTTCCTGTTCCGGGGCTTTTGCCTGCCTTAAAATGCTGTCTACATTCTGCTTCATAGTGTCGTACTGCTTGACTTTCTTTTTCAGTTTTCGGAAATGGGTACTCATTTCCTATGCTTGCTATTCCACTCAATTCTAAAATTTCAAATTACCTTTTGTTTAAAGTTGCCTATTTGTATTTTCATGCGTGGTATTGTCGAAAAGCGAAAAGGTATTCCTCTAAGTTATAGTGTACTTGCCGCTTCTCATAAAATATTATGAACGCTTTTGGGGGTTATTTTTATGACTGAAGCAATCGACTACTCCAAAGACAACAAGCGGTCAACACCGCTGGAAATCAACGTACAGAAAATGCAGTTATCCGTTACTAATCTGACACCACAATTCCCACACCAGACAAAGGAAACCGTGAAGCAAGAAGTTTCCTCACGCCTTTTCCAGATTTTCAAAAATTATGAGTAAAGTATTTGCAAATAATGTGCGTGGACGTTAGACTAAACTTGTGGGTAGTGCGTCTTACGTCTGACGGAGGAATAAACTATGATGTATGACGCATTATATGGACGACAATCCATAGAAAAAAAGGACAGCATATCGGTGGAAAGCCAGCTTGAATACTGCCGCTATGAAACCCACGGAGAGCCTTACATAGAATATACGGACAGAGGTTTTTCCGGCAAAGATTTAAACAGACCGGGCTTTGAAAAAATGATGACTGACATCACAAAAGGAAAAATCAAGCGTGTCATTGTCTACAAGCTAGACCGTATCAGCCGTTCTATTCTGGACTTTGCGAACATGATGGAGATATTCCAGAAATATCATGTGGAGTTTGTTTCATCAACAGAAAAATTTGACACTTCTACGCCGATCGGCAGGGCTATGTTAAATATCTGTATCGTGTTTGCACAACTGGAACGGGAAACCATACAAAAGCGTGTGACAGACGCTTACTATGCAAGGAGCAAACGTGGCTTTTATATGGGCGGGCGTGTTCCCTACGGGTATCGGCTAAAGGAAACGGTCATTGACAATATCCGCACCTCTATGTATGAGAAAATACCAGAGGAAAGCGAACAGCTAAAGCTGATTTATTCTCTTTATGCTGACAGTTCCAACTCATTAGGCAATATTATCCGTTACTTAAACGAACACCAGATAAAACATTTGCGTGGTGGGAATTGGAGTACGGCTAGGCTTAGTGAAATGTTACGCAACCCGGTTTATGTGCAGGCAGACATTGACGTTTACCATTTCTTTCAAAGTCAAGGGGCAAACATTTACAACCCTGCAAGTGATTTTACGGGCTACAATGCATGCTATCTCTACAAAGGTACGGTATCAGATACCAGAAAACAATGTGACCTTACAGACAAAGAAATCGTACTTGCACCGCATATGGGCTTTATCCCCTCTAAAACGTGGCTTGCGTGTCGTCTGCGGTGTCTGAATAACCGCCAGAGTACAAAGACCTGTAAACCGAAAAATTCTTGGCTTGTGGGCAAGGTAAAATGTGGCAACTGCGGGTATGCGCTAACAATCCGAAAGGCAAAAACAAAGTGGGGACGCTATTTTGTGTGCAGCCAGTCGGGAAATATCTGCAAGGGCGCAGGTTGTACCATTTACGCTGATGTGTTGGAAGATTATATGTTTAAGGCTATCCAGACAAAGCTGTCCGAATTTAAGGAACTATCTGCTGTGGCAGAGGGAAACGTATCACGACAAAGTACAGAAAAGAAAATACGCTTGACGCAGATTGACGAAGAAATCAATGAACTGCTTGATAAGGTAGCAGGGGCTAATAATGTTCTGATGAAGTATATCAATGACAAGATTGCAGAACTTGACGCTACAAGACAGACTTTACAAGAGGAATTGTTAGCGGAAACCGTCACGGACACTACGGGCAAGGTAAAACAGATCACAAACCATGTCGAGAAATGGGATAGCTTATCTTTTGAGGATAAGCAAGCGGTTGTTGACACGTTAATCAAGGTCATTCGTATTGCAAACGGAAATATTGAAATCACTTGGCGTATTTAGAAATTCGCCAGGCGGATATAATAGAATATATCTGCCGGAACGTCTGGGCGGACAAGCCGCCTATCTTTTAGAAAAAATACTACAATCTTCCCGATTTGTTTCACCAAAGCGCTGGAAGTGCACGATTTCACGCTGGCGCAGGAACTTGATGGGTTCGCAGACATCCGGGTCATCAATCAGGCGCAGAATGTTGTCATAAGTTGTTCTGGCTTTTTGTTCAGCTGCCATATCTTCGAATAAATCGGTAATGACATCGCCCTTGCTCTGGAATTCGCAGGCATTGAAGGGGATGCCGCCGGCTGCTTGGGGCCAAATACCTACGGTGTGATCAGTGTAGTAGGGAGCAAAGCCGCTGGCTTTGATTTCTTCCATGGACAGATTACGAGTCAGCTGGTGCACGATGGTGGCTACCATTTCCAAATGAGCCAGTTCCTCGGTACCGATATCGGTCAGCACTCCGGCAACTTCTCTGTAAGGTGTTGCATAACGCTGTGATAGGTAGCGCATGCTGGCACCCATTTCTCCGTCGGGACCGCCGTACTGAGATATGATCACCTGTGCCAGTTTGGCGTTGGGATTTTTGATATTGACCGGAAACTGCAGTCTTTTTTCATAACTCCACATTAACGATAACCTCCTCTTCCTGAATTGTTGTTACAAGGCCGGCCCGGCGTGGAATCTGCCAGAGGATACGGGTCTTCCACATTTTCCCAAGGCATGGGAGAAAGTACCCAGTTCCATTCTTTTCGGTCTGTGGACGTATCCGTGGTCAGAGGGTAATAGCGACAGGCAAAGTCCTGCATCATTTGATTCTTGATGCGGGCATAGTGGTTGAAATATTCCATAGCCTGTGTGTCAAAAGGGTGGGTATCCAGATATTCTGTCAATTCCACAAGCGTAAAATCAATGATACTGATGTCCCTTAACATGCGGTTTTGTTCTGAACAGTTATTGGCCATTAAACAACCCTCCTTCCGGTAAAGGGTTTATCCAGTTCAGGGAAAATAGTGCCTGTCTGAAAAGCTTCCTCCAGATCGTCATAAATACAGGAAAGATGCTGCCAGGGAACGTATGCCATTGCAATGGGAAAACGTTCAAAATTTTCATCAAAATGATAATCCTGCATATTTATCCTTTTCTATCGTGATTTTGATTTAATTTATTGTATGGCGGTTTTTGTAAGATGTTACGCACTGCAAAGGAAAAGAAGAGGACTTGATTTCCTATCAAGTTTATGTTTTACTAATCATAGCGACTAAAGCGGCAGGAATTTTATTTCCTCGGAGGAAAAGTAATGAGCAGCATGAGAGGGATTGATACTCCCGTTAGACAGCGAAGGAGAAGAGTATTTAAAGAAGTAGCCAATCTGGCCTATCACTCTACCAATTTAAAGGATGATATGGAAGCGCTTCCCTATAAAATTGTGGACTATGAAGAGTCCCAGTACTGGGAAAGCGTGTACCGTGACAGAGCGATCATAAGAGAGCGTCTCCGTCTGGCCATGGGAATGGCACTGCGGCCGGAGAACAGAGAGCATCCCGGACACTTGACGGAAGGGTTAGAGGAGAGCAATATTGATGAGAAATACTATGAGCCTCCCTTGATGCAGGTGATCCCTTCTGCCTGTAATGCCTGCCCGGAAAATCATTTCGAGGTTACAAATACCTGTATGGGGTGTATGGCACATCCCTGCAGAGAGGTCTGTCCTGTAGGGGCTATGACCATGCAGAACGGCAAATCCCATATTGATCGGGAAAAATGTATTAAGTGCGGAAAATGTAAGGATATCTGCCCGTATGATGCGATATCCCATAAGGAGCGTCCATGTAAAAAGGCCTGTGGTGTGAATGCCATTCAGGATGATAAATACGGCAGGGCTGTCATTGATAATGAGGCCTGTGTATCCTGCGGACAGTGCATGGTGAGTTGTCCTTTTGGCGCTATTGCGGATAAGTCCCAGATATTTCAATTGATTCGGGCCATGCAGTCCGGCAGAAAGATCATAGCGCAGGTGGCGCCCGCTTTTGCAGGGCAGTTTGGACCCAAGGTGACGCCTGATATGTTCAAAACTGCTTTAAAAGAGTTAGGCTTTGCAGAAGTGTATGAAACTGCGCTGGGCGCAGATTTAGGATGTGCAGCGGAAGCGGAGCATTATGTCAGAGAAGTAGCCAGCGGCAAGCAGGATTTTGCATTAACTTCCTGCTGTCCGTCATGGTCGGTCATGGCAAAGCATCTGTTTCCGGAAACCATTGATAAAATCAGTAATGAATTGACGCCTATGGTAGCGACGGCCCGCATCATCAAACAGGAGCATCCGGATGCCAGCGTGGTCTTTATCGGGCCCTGTGCGTCCAAGAAATTGGAGGCTTCCCGCAGAACCGTTCGTTCGGATGTGGATTTTGTGATTACATTTGAGGAACTGACGGGTATGTTTGAAGCTAGGGGCATTCTGGTAGAAGAAATACAAGCTTTGGATGAAATGAGGGGAGCGACTGCGGCAGGACGCGGTTACGGTGTAGCAGGCGGAGTGGCCAGTGCCATTGAAGACTGTATTAAAGAATATTTTCCCGGTACTGCCGTTCATGTGGAGCATGCGGAGGGGTTGTCCGAATGTAAAAAGATGTTATTACTGGCTAAGGCCGGTAAGAAAAAAGGCTGTCTGATAGAAGGAATGGCCTGTCCGGGAGGCTGTATAGCGGGTGCGGGGACCAATATTGCCCTGGGCGCAGCAGCAAAAGAAGTGGCTAAATTCAAAGCAGAAGCCATTCGAAAGGTACCGGAACAATAAAACAGGGGCAGATGCCCGGAACGGAGGAAATTATGACTAAGATCAGAACAAGATACGCACCCAGTCCTACCGGTAAAATGCATGTGGGAAATCTGCGTTCTGCACTGTATGAATTTTTAATTGCTAAACATGCTGACGGAGATTTTATGCTCCGCATTGAAGATACGGACCAGGAACGCTTTATGGAGGGCGCTACGGAGATTATTTACCGTACGATGGAGAAGACAGGTTTAAAGCACGATGAAGGTCCGGACAAAGACGGCGGTTACGGTCCCTATGTGCAGAGTGAAAGAGTTAAGACGGGCATCTATATGGAGTATGCACAGGAGCTGATTGACAAACGTGAGGCTTATTATTGCTTCTGTGATAAAGAAAGACTTGCCGGCTTAAAGACCGAGATCGTGGAAGGCAAAGAAATCATGATCTATGATAAGCACTGTCTGTCCCTGTCCCAAGAAGAGGTAGAGCAAAAACTGAAAGAAGGAATACCTTTTGTTATCCGTCAGAATAATCCCACAGAAGGAACCACGACCTTTCATGACGAGTTGTACGGAGATATTACTGTGAATAACAGTGAATTGGACGACATGATCCTGATCAAGTCAGACGGCTATCCTACCTACAATTTTGCCAATGTAGTGGACGACCATACCATGAACATTACCCATGTGGTAAGAGGAAATGAGTATTTGTCCTCATCTCCAAAATATGTCAGACTTTATGAGGCGTTTGGCTGGCAGGTTCCGGTATATGTACATCTTCCGTTAATAACAGATGAGAATCATAAAAAGCTGAGTAAGAGAAGCGGGCATTCATCCTTTGAGGATTTGGTGGAGCAGGGCTTTTTAACGGAGGCCATTGTCAACTATATTGCTCTCTTGGGATGGAGTCCTGAAGATAACCGTGAGATTTTTTCACTGGAGGAGCTGATAAAGGAGTTTGACTACCACAGAATCAGCAAATCCCCGGCCGTATTCGATATTGTGAAATTGAGATGGATGAACGGCGAGTATTTTAAGGCTATGGATCCGGATAAATTCTATGAAATGGCTGAGCCTTATTTAAAAGAGGCTTTGGGTGAAGGTTTTGATCTGCAGAAGATAGCTGCCATGGTGAAGACCAGAATTGAAGTCTTTCCCGATATTGCCGGACAGGTGGATTTCTTTAAAGAACTGCCGGAGTATGATACGGAAATGTATACCCATAAGAAGATGAAGACCGATACGGCTTCTTCTTTGGAAGTATTAAATGAGGTATTGCCCATATTGGAGGCCCAGGAAGATTATTCCAACGATGCGTTGTACCAGAGTCTTTTAGGCTATGTAGAGAAAAAAGGCTGCAAGAACGGTTATGTGATGTGGCCCATCCGTACCGCAGTATCCGGCAAACAGATGACACCGGCGGGCGCTACGGAAATCATGGAAATTTTAGGGAAGGAAGAGTCCTTAAAAAGAATCCGTAAAGGTATTGAAAAGCTGCAGGCTTAGGAGGAATATTGAGTTACTTTGACTTATTGAACAAAGAACAGAAACAGGCGGTCACCACTGTCAGAGGCCCGGTGTTATGTCTTGCGGGCCCCGGCAGTGGGAAAACCTTTACCTTGGTTCACAGACTACGGTTTTTGATTGAAAGGCAGCATGTGCCACCGGAAGCTATGCTGGTCATGACATATTCTAAAGCAGCTGCACTCTCTATGCAGCAGCGCTTTGAACGGGAAATGAAAGGAAAATCTTTACCTGTTGTATTCGGTACCTTTCATGCACTCTGTTATCACATCTTAAAAGAACATTTTCATTTCCATCAGAACAGTCTTTTGTCTTACCCTGAAAAAATTCGAATCATCCAATCCTTATTACGCCCCATGCCTTTCTATTCGCAGGAAGAAGAGAATGGTGAAGCAATTCTGGAATGTATCAGCCTCTTAAAAAACGGAAGGCGGATAGAAGAACTTCCTCTGCCTGCGGGACTGGATAAGGAGAGCTTTTATTTCATTTATAAGGAGTACAGAAAACAATGCAGGCAGAAAGGAAAGCTGGATTTTGATGATATGCTGCTTTTGTGTTTGGAACTGTTTCAGAAAAAGACCGCAGTATTAACCGATTGGCAGAAGCGTTTTTCTTTTATTTTAGTAGATGAATTTCAGGATTGTAACCGGATTCAGTATGAGGTGGTTAAAAAACTGGCTTATCCGGAGAACAATCTCTTTGTAGTAGGGGATGACGATCAGTCCATTTATGGTTTTCGGGGATCCAGCCCCGGCATTCTACAGCGTTTTTTACAGGACTTTCCGAGAGCGGCTTTCCTCCCCATGGGCAGCAATTATCGAAGCAGGGTGGAAATCATAGAAGCCGCGGGCAAGGTGATCGCAGAGAATGAAAAACGTATGTCTAAAACACTTTCTGCGGCGGGAGCGATTGAGGGACTTACAGGAAGAGAGCCTGTGACGTTAAAAAGCTTTAAAGAGCGGAGTATGCAGTTTGCGTATCTGGCGGAGCAGTTAAAAGTCCTGCATACGCAGATATCCTGGGAGGAAATGGCGGTAATCTTTAGAACCAATCGGGAAATAGAATCCCTAATTCCTTTTTTGCTAAAAGAAAATATTCCCTATCGCGTCAGGGAAGGCAGAAAAAGACCATATGAGCATTTTGTGGTACAGGATATCTTGGCTTACCTGCGGTTTGCGAAGGGTGTACACAGCCGAAAACTTTTTCTTAACATTATGAATAAACCGGAAAGGGGTATTGGGCGAAATGCTCTCTGGGAAGATACGGTGGATTTAGAGAAACTGGCAGGGGAGTTGGAAGATGGGAATAAAAGGGATGCTGCAAAAGCACTACACCGGCTTTCCTCTCAATTTGAAAAACTTCAACGAATGTCCCCCTGGCTGGCCATTCAATTTATCAGAAAAGGAATGGGATATGACATATGGTTAAGGGGCAGAGCAGGAGAGGATGTCACGGTTTATGAAGAATGGAAGGAAATGTTGGATGAACTGCAGCAAAGTGCAAAGAGCTTTACCCGTATAGAAGAATGGCTGGCTTTTATAGAACAAAAAACAGAGGAGACGGAGCATAAGGGGCCTGGGATGATAGAAGGCGCGGAAAAGGGCGTAAATCTGTTGACAATGCATGGGAGCAAAGGCCTTGAATTTACCTATGTGTGCCTGCCCAATTTGAATGAAGGAAAAATGCCCCATGGAAGGATGCCATGTAAAGAAACCGTAGAAGAAGAGAGGAGATTGTTTTATGTGGGGATGACAAGAGCCAAAAAAGCCTTGGAGCTTCTGTATCTGACAGGTACAGAGGAGCGTCCAAGGCAGCCTTCACGGTTTCTGCAGCCGCTTTTGGAAGAAAAAGACTATTCTTTTTCTTCGGAAAGCAGTTCGTCAAACTCCTGATTGTCCAGAAATTCATCAAAGGCATCGGAAACTGCCTCATATTCCACATCGTCTTCTATATATATTAATTCAGGCTCCACATTAGGATCTTTCTCGTCTTCTTTATAGCCATAGAACCAGACTTCACCGTCCTGATTTTCTCCGTTCTCATCCAAAGGGAGAAGTACAATATAGTCTTTTTGATTGACGGTAAGGATGGTAATTACCGCACAGTTTACTTTTTTACCGTCTTCCAATTCGATATCTACGGTCATTTCTTCTTCTGCATAATTATTTTCAGCCATAAAAACCTCCTTGGTGATACATTTTTCTTATATTATAGCTGTTAATGGCTCATCTTGCAATTTCTTTCATGAAATATGCCTGTTGTCGATGGGATTTTTTGGAAAATTATAAAATAAGCGTAGCAGGGCATTGTAATAATATGATATAATGACTAAAGTACGGACATGCAGAAAGAGGAGAAGACTTTGGAGAGAAAAATGACAAGAGGGACACCGCTTCCGCTGGGAGTACAAGCTTATAAGGATGGCATTAATTTTGCATACGTTTCTGCCACAGAGAACTGTGGCGTGGTATTGTTTGACAGAAAAACAAAAAAAGAGTTTGCAAGACTGCCCTTTCAGAGAGAGAATAGGGTGGGTAACGTATATACAATGTTCATAAAGGATGTAGAACCGGAAAAGCTGGCCTATTGTTTTTATGAAGAGGGTAGGTTTTTAGCCGATGAGAGGGGAAGAGCTTTTTTGGGGGGCACTCCCTATGGCGCTGTTAAAAGAGAACAGCCCGTCAAATTAGCGGTTCTGCCGCCTCCAGAATATAATTGGGGTGGGGATAGACCCCGGGAAATTCCATACGAGGACAGTATTGTCTATTGTATGCATGTCAGGGGGTTTACCAGACATACTTCCTCAGGTGTAAAAGCAAGAGGTACTTTTGCCGGATTAGCGGAGAAACTGCCCTATTTAAAGGAATTGGGAATCACGACATTAGAGCTTCAGCCGGTATATGAATTTGATGAAGTGGAAGCACACCGGTTAGATAATCCTTTTGGAGATACTGACAAAGCGATACCTGGAAGGAAAAATTATTGGGGCTATACCGAAGGCTGTTATTACAGCCCCAAAAGTGCCTATGCCTATTCCAAAGATGCGGTGACCGAGTTTAAGGATTTGGTGAAAAGTATCCATCAAAATGGGATGGAGCTGATTCTGCAGTTTTATTTCACGAATAGGGTAACGGATGCGGAACGGCTGGCAATACTCCGCTATTGGGTTTTAGAATACCATGTGGACGGTTTTCATTTAAAGGGAGAGAATATCAGACAGGATATACCCGCACAGGATCCGGTGTTAGCAAGAACCAAACTCTGGTACTATGGGTTTCATACAGAAATGCAGACGGATGGAAATACATCCGGCCAGGAGCGTTTTCTTGCAGAATATAGGGATGCCTATCGATATGATATGCGTAGATTTTTAAAGGGAGACGAGGGCATGCTGCAGTCGGTGCTGCAGCATATGCGCCGCAATCCTGCAAAATGCGGACAGATTAATTTCCTGACCAATTATGACGGTTTTACGTTGATGGATTTGGTCTCCTATGAAAGAAAGCACAATGAAGATAACGGCGAGAACAATCAAGACGGCAACGACTATAATGCAAGCTGGAACTGTGGACAGGAAGGTCCTGCCCGTAAAAAAGCAATTTTACAGCTGCGCATGAAGCAGATAAAAAATGCGTTGTTATTATTGTTTTTATCTCAGGGAACCCCTCTTTTGTTTATGGGGGACGAGTTTGGAAATTCTCAGAGGGGAAATAACAATCCTTACTGTCAGGATAATGATATTACCTGGCTGAACTGGAAGAACTTAGAGAGTGGCAGAGAAATTTATACTTTTGTAAAAGAACTGATTGCCTTGCGAAAGGAGCATCCGGTACTGCATCAGAGCAGAGAACTTCGACTGATGGACTATGGTGCATGCGGTTATCCGGATGTGTCCTATCACGGAGAAGCGCCATGGAAGCCGGATACTTCGGTTTATAGCAGGCAGGTGGGTATTATGTATTGCGGTAAATATGCCCAAAAAGATAGAAACACATCGGATGATTTTTTCTATGCTGCTTATAATATGCACTGGGAGTCCCATTCTTTTGCTTTGCCTAAGCTGCCAAAAAATATGCACTGGGAGCGCTGTATCGCGTCTTGGCCGAATGTGGCGGCGCAGTCTTTGGAGGAATCCGCTTCCGTAAACATTCCGGGCAGGTGCATCTGCCTGTTGATTGGCAGGGAAGATATGTTAGGGAAGGAAAAGAAAAATGGGCGTGAAAAGGATGGTTTGGAGAGCCAATGAAAGCGTGGAAACATTTTAAAACCATTACTCTCCATAAATGGTTGGTCTTAAAAGGTTGTTTTGCCGTTGGTCTTTATAGACAGGGCATTTTGCATGATCTATCCAAATACAGTCCAACGGAGTTTTGGGTGGGAGCGCACTATTATCAGGGGAACAGAAGCCCGAATAATGCGGAAAGGGAAACAAAAGGCTATTCCACCGCCTGGATGCATCATAAGGGACGTAACAAGCACCACTATGAATATTGGATTGATTATTCCTTAGAGGGCGGTCCGGGAGGCATGGCTCCCGCACCCATGCCTAAAAAATATATTGCGGAAATGGTAATGGACCGGATTGCGGCTTCTAAAGTATATTTAGGAGATGCATATACGGATACAGCGCCGCTTGCATACTATCAAACGGGCAGGGATCCGGCTCCCATGCACGAATTTACCAGAAAAAATTTGGAAAAATTACTAAATATGCTTGCTGATAAGGGTGAGAGCTATACCTTTTCCTATATAAAAAACACATTTTTACAGTCACACTCCGATAGAAGGAAGAATAAGATACAGTAAATTCATTTAGAAGTGAGTAAGCAGTATGTGTAACTGGATCATTCTTTTTCTTCTTTTCTGTAACGGCGGCTGCGGTAATTTTTTAAACGGCAACAGCTGTGGCAATAGCCGGGATAATGGAAACGGCAATAACTGCGGCAATAGTCGTGGCAACGGTCGTATTGGTAACAACGATAATGACGACTGCGGCTGTGACAACAACGACAATCGCGGCGGACGTAACAGCGGCTATGACAATAGGGATTGGGAGTATGACAGGAGCAGAAACGGAAATACTCCCCCCTGGGTTAGAAGCAACTATTCCAACGGGGATACCTGTGGATGTGAAGAACAGTAATGACAGTGCCGGTACCTATGTATCGGCACTTTTTACATAAAAATATTCTGAGTACGTTGTTCATAGTATGTTTACAAATATTTTACCTGTTTTTTGTGGAAACAATTGATAAATCGGATTATAATATAAGTTGCTGGTAGGATGAGTATAGGCTGCCGGTAACATGAAAGGAGAAGGATATGGTAGAATACATATTGGGGAATTATCTGGTTGAAACAGGGAAAATAAAGAAAGAGGATTTAAAAAAGGTCATTGATAGATTGGATGAAACCAGAGTAAAGATGGGTTTATTAGCGGTTTCGGAAGGAATGATGACGGTTGAACAGGCGGAAACTGTCAACAAACTGCAGGCAACTCTGGATAAACGTTTTGGTGATATCGCAGTCGAAAAGGGATATCTGACCGAGGAGCAGATCAGTAATCTGCTTAAGAAGCAGGGAAATGCCTATCTTGCATTTGCACAGGCACTAGTAAATGAAAATCTGCTGCAGATGAAGGAATTGGAAGATGTTATGGACGGATTTCAGCAGAAGAACAGCTTTAGCAAATCCGATATGGAGGATTTACGGAGCGACGAGCCGGAGCGTATCGTACCTCTGTTTTTGCCGGTGGAAGCCATGGCCTATAAAGATATTGCGGGGTTGATCATTCGTACTTTGATCAGGTGTGTGGACAGACATGCCTATATGGGGAAGGCTGTGATCTTAAAGGAAACAGCCGTACAGAAGGCGGCTTTCCAGACCCTGACAGATTTTACGGCCCCGGTAGTCGGCTTTAAAGAGATAGAACTGGGTTTTGTAGAAGGGGACGGCGGTCTGGTGGATATGACAACTGCTTTTTGTAAAGAGAATGAGCCGCTAAATGAGGAAGATGCTCTTGATGCCGCAGGAGAGTTTTTAAACTGGGTTAACGGATTGTATGCCTCATCTTTGAGCAGAAACGGTGTGGATTCCGAATTAAAGCCCCCTGTTTTGGTAAGCGATGAGCGTTCCGTAAAAGAAGACGTAATATGCAGTATACCGGTCTATATGGGTGACAGGAAGGCTACATTTTTAATAGTAGGACGGAAATAGGAGGAATTAGAAATGGCTAAAATATTGATCGTGGACGATTCTAAAATGTCCCGAAAAATGCTTCGCAATGTTTTGGAGGGAATGGGTCATGACATTGTAGGCGAGGCCGGAAACGGTGAAGAGGGAGTAAAGCTATACAAGGAGATCAAGCCTGATGCGGTAACCATGGACATTACCATGCCGGAGAAGGACGGTTTGACCTGTTTAAAGGAGATTAAGGAGTTTGACCCTAATGCCCGCGTGGTTATGATAACTGCTGCAGGTCAGTCCTCAAAATTGATGGAAGCTCTGAAACTCGGGGCCAAAGAGTTTATCTGTAAGCCTTATGAGCCGGAACAAGTGATCAATGCTTTCAAAGAAGTGCTGAAGAATTCATAGAAGAGATATTTTTGCAAAAAACGCCGATACTTTTATGTATCGGCGTTTTGATGTACGAATGAATCATAAACAGAAGAAGGGTTAGTTGGATTTGATTTCCTTCCACAAATTGTTATAGAGAGCATCCGCATCCTCACCTAAATAATTAAATGTCTCTAAATTACTGTACTGGGACAGATCAGGGAAGGCAATCTCGGAATTTTTAATGTCTTCGTCTTCAATCAGCTCCCGTGCCGCAACATTGGGAGTGGAGTAGGTAATAAAGTCAAAATTCATCAGGGCTATCTCCGGACGGCACATAAAGTCAATAAATTTTTCGGCATTTTCTTTATTTTCAGCATTTTTAATGATACACCAGCTGTCAATCCAGACATTGGTTCCTTCCGCAGGAATCACATAGGCGAGATTGGGATTTTCGCGTTGAGTATAAATAGCCTCTCCGGAGTAAATTACGCCAAGTGCCGCCTCGTCGCCGATCATCTTATCCCGTACCTGATCGATCACATAGGCCTGTACCAGAGGCTTTTGCTCAATCAGCAGTTCCTTGGCAGCCTGTAATTCAGACTCGTCGGTGCTGTTCATGGAGTAGCCCAGTTCCTTTAAGGCCACCATAAACAGATCGCGGACGGAATCCTGCATAAGAATGCTGTCAGCATACTTTTCATCCCAGAGAATGGACCAGCCGGTAACCGGTTCATCCACCATGGTGGTATTGTAAAGAATGCCCACCGTGCCCCAGCAGTAGGGAACGGAATATTTGTTTCCGGGATCAAAAGCGGTAGACTGCTCATAGTATTGAGCACCGATATTGGCCTGTGCATTGGGCAGATTATCCCAGTTTAACTCTGCCAGCATATCGTTGTCGATCATCTTTTGAATCATATAATCGGAAGGGCAGACTACATCATAGTTAGAAGCTCCCGCTTCAATCTTCGGGTACATAGTTTCGTTGGTATCGTATTCTTCATAGATGACCTGAATACCGGTTTCTTCTTCGAACATACTGATGGTATCCTTGTCGATATATTCCCCCCAGTTGAAGACATAAACTTTACCATTTGGATATTTGTCTGCAGAGCCGCAGCCGGTGAGGGAAACAGCGGCCAGTACTCCGCAAAGAGTCATTGCAATCCACTTTTTCATAATTTTCCTCCTTAAACTTTCTTTTCCTTCGGGGTTTTATTCACCAAAAGAAGCAGCATTAAAACTGCAACGAAGATAATACTGGAAAGAGCATACATTTCAGGTTTGATGCCTTTCTTTACTTCCGTATAAATCTTCGTAGATAATGTATCAATTCCGGGGCCTTTTGTAAAGTAGGTAATGATAAAATCATCCAAAGACATCGTAAAGGCCATCAAAAAACCGGAGAGGATGCCCGGCAGTATATCCGGGAAGGTAACCTTAAAAAAGGCATATAAATGAGTGGCGCCCAAATCCAATGCCGCTTCGTAAGTATTTGGGTTTAACTGTTTCATTCTGGGCATAACGCTTAAAATGACGTAGGGAATATTAAAGGTAATATGGGCCAACAGGATAGTGAAAAAGCCCAGATTCATCTTTAATACAATAAAAAGCAGCATCAAAGAAATACCGGTCACAATCTCCGCATTCAGCATGGGAATATTGGTGATACCCATAATAATGGCTCTGTTGCGCCGCTTCATGCTCTGAATGGCAATACAGGAAATCGTGCCGATCACAGTGGCAAACAGAGCGGAGAGCAGAGCGATGGTCAGGGTAGTCCATAGAGCGTTTAAAATATTTCTGTCCTTTAACAGGGACTGATACCATTGCAAAGTGAAGCCGCCCCATTTTGCCCGGGATTTACTGGCGTTAAAAGAAAGTACAATCAAGGTTACGATGGGAGCGTACAAAAAGATAAGAATTAAAATGATATAAATACGTCTTGCTGCATTTCTCATAGCATACTTCCCTCCCCGTCTTTATCAAATATAGCGGACAGCACCATGTTGACCAGTATAAACAGCATCAAAACAATGGAGAGACCGCTGCCTAAATGCCAGTTGCCTGTCTGGGTAAATTCCTGTTCAATGACATTGCCGATCAGCAGAATCTTGCTGCCGCCTAATAAAGTGGAAATAACAAAGGTAGTTAACGCCGGTACAAAGACCATGGTAATGCCGCTGATAACACCGGGCAGACTAAGTGGAAGAATAATCCGGATAAAGGTCTGTACGGAGTCTGCCCCCAGATCCCTTGCCGCATTTATGACATTTTTGTCAATTTTGGTCAGGACATTGTAGATGGGCAGCACCATAAAAGGCAGAAAGTTGTACACCATACCCAAGATGATGGCGGACGGCGTATTAATAATATTTAAAGCGGGCAAATGTAAAAATTCTAAAAAAGTGTTGATAACGCCGCTTTTTTCCAGAAGCGTCTGCCATGCCATGGTACGCAGTAAGAAATTCATCCACATAGGAAGGATAAAGATCAGCACGATAAAAGAATGCTGGTTCACATGCAGATTGGATAAAACCATGGCAAGGGGATAGGCCAAAAGCAGGCATATCAGCGTGCTTATAAAGGACAGCAAAATGGAAATCCAGAGCGCCTTACTGTGTTCTGCGGTGGCAATTGCGGAAATATTCTGCAGGGTGAAAGCACCGGTCTTGTCGGTAACACCGTAGTAGACTACCATACAGAGCGGAATAATGATAAAAGCGGCACACCAGAACAGATAGGGGAGTGAAAGTAATTTCTTATTCATCTAACTTTGCGGCCTCCTCGTCCTCGGATTCCGGTTTGTTCATGATTTGAATGTTAAAGGGGTCCACCTTAATGCCTACAGGGGTGCCTACGGGGAACATACGGGTAGAGTGCACCAGCCATTCGAAGCCACCGGCCTGTACCTCCATTTCGTAGTGCACACCCTTAAAAATCAGATGAGAAACAACTCCGGTAATGGTGCCTTCCGAGGCGTCTACCAGTTCCACATCTTCGGGGCGGATCACCACATCCACCGGTTTGTTTTGACCAAAGCCCACGTCAACACAGGCAAAACGGGTACCCAGAATCTCCACCAGTTTATCCTCGATCATAGTGGCTCCAATAATGTTGCTGTCGCCGATAAAGTCGGCCACAAAAGCATTTTCCGGTTCATTGTAAATGTTTTCAGGGGTACCGATCTGCTGGATATAGCCCTGATTCATGACCACAATGGTATCGGACATGGTAAGAGCCTCTTCCTGATCATGAGTCACATAAATAAAGGTAATACCCAGTTCATTTTTTAGGCGGATCAGTTCATACTGCATATCCTGCCTGAGTTTTAGATCCAGAGCACCCAAGGGCTCATCTAAAAGCAGGAGTTTGGGCTCATTTACAATAGCTCTGGCGATGGCGATACGCTGCTGCTGGCCGCCGGATAAGGAATCCGGCATCCTTTGTTCATAGCCGTCCAGATTCACCAGTTTTAATGCATATTTGATCTTATCGTTTATATAGGACTTGCTTTTATTCTTTATTTTCAGTCCGAAAGCAATGTTTTCCGCAATAGTCATGTGAGTAAAAAGGGCGTATTTCTGAAAGACGGTATTCAACTGCCGTTTATTGGCCGGAAGCGTAGTAATATCCTGATCCTCAAAAATCACCCGTCCGGTGTCGGGCTGCTCGAAGCCGCCTAAAATGCGCAGGGTAGTAGTTTTACCGCAGCCGCTGGGTCCCAACAATGTTAAAAACTCATTTTCTCTGATATACAGATTCAGATCGTCCAGAACCATCTGGCCGTCATAAGATTTAGATATATGTTCGAGATTTACTAAAACTTTACTCATACTACAAAACCTCCCAAAAATATAATCAAAAATCCCGTGTTAGGACCGGTACGTATCACGACTAATTTTATAATGAATCGTGGGAAAATGCAACGCATATTTTGAACAGGTGTGTAAAATATTGTAAAAAAAGAAAAATACTAAAAATTAGTAAGTTTTCGATTAACAAAGTGAAAATAATATGTTATATTTATGAAAAGAGTGAGACTGGAGGTATTGTCATGGCAAACAGCAAAGAGAAATACGTTGCATATGTGTCTACCTATACAATGGGAGACAAGCATGGCATCAGAATCTATGATGTGGATATGGAAAGTGGAAGGTTTATTGAAAAGGATAAAGTTGAGATTACCAATTCCTCCTATGTAACGATTTCGAAAAATAAGAAATTTCTGTATTCCATTACCGATTTTGGAGTAGAAGCGTATACGATATTGGAAGACGGAGGCCTGAAACTGATCAATTTTGCATCCATAAACGGGATGAGGGGCTGCTATCTGGCTACGGATTATGAGGATAAATTTCTCTTTATTTCGGGCTACCATGACGGTAAACTTACTGTAATGAGACTAAATCCGGACGGTTCCATAGGTGATATTACAGATGAAATATATCATAAAAGCTTAGGTGGAGTGGCTGAAAGAAATTTCAGACCCCATGTCAATTGTGCCAGAATGACTCATGACAATAAATATCTGCTGGTGGCAGATCAGGGAATGGATCATGTCAATGTTTATCGTCTGAACCATGAAGACGGAACGCTGCAGTTAGCAGATGTGGTGCGCGGAGATATTGAGTCTGCGCCGAGACATATCAAAATGTCTAAGAACGGTAAATTTATTTATATTATAAACGAACTGGCCTGCAATATTACCGTATATCAATATGAAGAGAAAAACGGAAATCCTTATTTTGACAGGATTCAGACAATTTCTACTACAAATAGAAAATCACTGGGGTATTCGGCCAGCGCATTGACTATGTCCGATGATTATCAGTATTTGCTGGCATCAACGCCGGGAGAAAATACAGTGGCTATATACAAGGTAGATAAGGATACGGGACTTTTGGAACAGTGCTTTTGTCTGCCCATCAGCGGGGAATATCCTAAGGACGCGGCTATTTTTCCCGACAACAAACATATTGTATCTTTGAACCATACTTCCAATACCATGACCTTCTTTAAAGCGGATATGGAAAAGGGCACCATGATGATGTGCGCCAAAGAAATTCGGGTGGATTTACCAAATTGTATCACTTTTTATAAATTAAGGGGTTAAGAAATATTTGGAAACAGCCGATAAAGAATACGTAACATTATAAATGGGCGCAAACGGATTTGAGCCAAATATAAAATCAAGGAGGAAAAGGACATGAGTGTAAATTCAGTAAGCGGAAATTCTGCTGCACAGACCTATACCGGGTATACATCATCAAAAGCGGCAGAAAAGACCGAAGCAGCAACTCAAAAAGTAGAAGAAGGCGCTGTTTACGAGGCATCTAAGGATACCGAGAAGAAAGCTACTTATTCTGTAAACAAAATGAGCGCTGCTGACAGAAGCGCACTGGTAGCACAGCTGAAAGCGGATGCTGAAGCAAGACAGAGCCAAATGGTTAGTCTGGTACAGAAGATGATGTCCCAGCAGACCAATGCTTACGGACAGGCCAACAATATCTGGCAGTTCTTAGCTGGCGGTAAGTTCAATGTGGATCCGGCTACCAGAGCACAGGCGCAGGCTGATATCGCAGAGGACGGTTATTATGGTGTTAGCCAGACTGCTTCCCGTATCTTCGACTTTGCATGTGCGCTTGCGGGCGATGATGTGGATAAGATGAAGGAGATGCAGGCAGCTTTTGAGAAAGGATTTAAAAAGGCTGAAAAGACTTGGGGAGGAAAACTTCCCGATATTTCCTATCAGACACAGGAAGCGGTAAATAAGAAGTTCAAAGACTATTATGCTGCAATGGGCGTTGAAGCATAGGAAAAATTGTTTAAGTTGTGTTTTATGTATAAAGAAGTCCCGGAGCAATTACTTCGGGACTTCTTTAAGCGCACTATTTTTATTTTACTAAATTAAATTAAATTAAAAAATAAAGCAGTCAGGGTGAATACTGAACTCTGGCTGCTTTATTTTTGCTTGATTATGATTTATAAAAGGAAATCAGATTCTCAGCTTTGGCACTCATATTGATCATGAGAGCATCCAAAATTGTAATGGCAGCCATGGACTCCATGACTACAACGGCTCTAGGAAGGATAACGGGATCATGCCTTCCTTTAATTTGAACGGAAATCTCCTCGCCGTTTGTATTGACGGTATTCTGGGGGCGGAAGATGGAAGGAGTGGGCTTTACATGTGCCCGTATAAGTATGGGGCTGCCATCACTGATGCCTCCCAATATGCCTCCGGCATGATTAGTATTTTTGATGATCCGTTTTCCGTCCATGCGGAAAGAGTCATTGTTCTCACTGCCTTTGGCAGTAGAGACTTTAACACCGTCGCCGATTTCTACGGCTTTTACCGCACCGATGGATAAAATCGCTTTACCCAGATTGGCATCTAATTTTTCAAATACTGGATCGCCGATGCCTGCGGGGAGTCCTTCTATCAGACATTCCATAACGCCGCCGCTGGAGTCTAGCTGTGACATGGTTTCCTGCAGGTAGGCTTCGGCCAGAGAGGAAGCCTGCTTGTCCGGCATAGCGGTGGGTGTGGAGAGAATCGCTTCCCTGTCAAATTTGGATATATCCGCCTCAATAGGGCCGATGGAACGGGTATAGGCGGTGACTGTAATGCCCATTTCTTTTAAAAGCTTTGCGGCAATGGCGCCTGCCGCTACCCGGCCGATGGTTTCCCGGCCCGAAGAGCGTCCGCCTCCCCGATAGTCCCTAAAACCGTATTTGGCGTTAAAAGTATAATCTGCATGTCCGGGTCTGTAGTAGGATGCGATTTCACTGTAGTCCGCGGAACGTTGGGAGGTATTTCGTACCATCAGAGAAATAGGAGTTCCCGTGGTGCGGCCCTCAAAGACGCCCGAGAGAATTTCTACGGCATCATCTTCCTTACGTGGCGTGGACAGTAGACTCTGTCCGGGCTTCCTTCTGTCTAAATATACCTGAATATCCGCCTCGCTTAAGGTAAGGCCTGCGGGACAACCGTCGATCACAACGCCCAGCGCTCTGCCGTGGGATTCTCCCCAGGTTGTAATCCTAAAAATAGTGCCGTATGTAGAACCAGCCATAATAAGCGCCTCCTATATTTTGATTCTCTTGATTATTCTGCATTTTATGATATTTACTATACACTAAAGCGTGGGCGGGCTGCAACAGAAAATATGAAAAGACCCGAATGCCGGAAAGGCGAGGGGAAAATGTGTTGACAAAATTTTGGAATTTGTAGAAAAAGAGTGCAAAAATAAATATAATGTGTTATTATAATTATGTATGTAAATTCTACGGATTGGATAAGCCATGAAGAAATCATTTCGTGAAAAATTGATCAGCCGTCAAAGACAGGTGCTCAAAAAGCATAAATGGTTGAAAATACCTGTTTTGGTATGGATGCTGGCAGTACTGTCTGTCTATAACACAGGGCTTTGGCTTGGTGCAAATGCCAAGAGATATTCCTGTGCTGTTTTGTTGTTGCTTTTTTTGGTGGTGAGCAGTAGTTTCGCTTTCCCGGAAAGCCTTTCGGCTCAAAGAACCGGTCCGGAATTAGAGGAGGACGGTATACTTTTTGCTGCAGAGCAGGAGGTGGACTCCGAACAGGTAGCTTTTATAGAGGCAGATAACGATACTTTTGAAGGTTATGACGACGTTGCCCTTTTGGATGAAGAAGAGCTGGATACCTATACCCTGGACGAGATTCTGGAGAGCAATGAAAATTACAAGGATTTGGTACAGACCGGAGAAGGTGCCGTGACCGGGGGACAGGATTATTCGGATTACGTATTTGACTCGGAGGATTGGCGGCTGATTCTGGTAAATAAACAGCATTCCATTCCCGAGGGTTATACTTTTCCTTTAGGAACCATCACCGGAAGTATGAGATGCGATGAGAGAATCTTAGAGGATTTATTGGCTATGATGCAGGCAGCCAAAGCGGACGGCATAGATTTGGAAGTCTGCTCTCCTTACAGAGACTATAATAGGCAGATATATCTATTTGAGAGAAAGATCAAACTTTATATGAATGCGGGTATGTCCTATATGGATGCTTATAAGACGGCTTCTAAGACCGTTACGTCTCCAAATGCCAGTGAGCATCAAATAGGACTGGCAATTGACTTTTACAGCAGTACGTACCGGAGTCTGGATGAAGGCTTTGCGGATACGGAAACCGGCAAATGGCTGGCAGCCCACAGTTATGAATATGGATTTATTCTGCGTTACCCTGAGGGCAAGGAATATATTACGGGTATTGAATATGAACCCTGGCATTTCAGGTATGTGGGTGTGGAAGCCGCTACGGTCATTACCGGTGAGGGCATTACCCTGGAAGAATTCTGGGAGGATTTGTATTGATGTATCGCTTGTTGAAACAGGAAGGACGGGCGAAAAGAGGAGAATTTCATACGGTGCACGGTATTATTCAGACACCGGTTTTTATGAATGTAGGCACGGTGGCGGCCATTAAAGGAGCTGTTTCCACAGAGGATTTGGAGAAAATCGGAACGCAGGTGGAACTCTCTAATACCTATCACCTCCATGTAAGGCCCGGAGATAAGATAGTAAAACAGTTGGGCGGTCTCCATAAATTTATGTCCTGGGACAAGCCGATTTTAACGGATTCGGGAGGATTTCAGGTCTTTTCCCTGGCGGGGCTGCGCAAGATTAAAGAAGAAGGCGTTTATTTTAATTCCCATATAGACGGCCGTAAGATTTTTATGGGGCCGGAGGAAAGCATGCAGATTCAGTCTAATCTGGCATCGACCATCGCCATGGCGTTTGACGAGTGTCCCAGTGCCCGGGCGGAAAGGTCTTACGTGCAAGCTTCCGTAGAACGTACTACCAGATGGCTGGAACGTTGTAAAAAGGAAATGGAGAGATTAAATAATCTGCCGGATACAATTAATAAGAAACAGTTGTTATTTGGTATTAATCAGGGAGCCGTTTTCGGGGATATCCGGATTGAGCATGCCAAACGGATTGCAGAATTTGAACTGGACGGTTATGCAGTCGGCGGATTGGCTGTGGGGGAGAGCCATGAAGAAATGTATGAAGTTTTGGAGCAAGTGGTCCCTTATCTGCCCATTGAAAAGCCTACCTATTTAATGGGAGTAGGAACGCCTGCCAATATTTTGGAAGCCGTGGAGAGGGGTGTGGACTTTTTCGACTGTGTATATCCCAGCCGAAACGGTCGGCATGGACATCTCTATACCAACCATGGTAAAATCAATCTTTTCAATGCAAAATATGAGTTGGATGAGCGGCCCATAGAGGAGGGCTGCAACTGTCCTGCCTGCAGTCGATATTCCAGAGCGTATATCCGGCATCTGTTAAAGGCTAAGGAAATGTTGGGGATGCGGCTTTGTGTGCTTCATAATCTGTATTTTTATAATACAATGATGACGGAAATCAGAGAGGCGTTAAATCAGGGCGAATTTTCCACCTACAAAAAGAAAAAGCTGGACAGCATGTCGGCAGGAGGGGAAGAATAGGGTATCTCCATATAAATTTTTAATAAAATGCTTGCCGACAGACAGGAAGTTGTGTATCATAACCAATAGGTGCCATACATTCAGATATATGGTACAAGTTACAGGAGGACACAAAATATGGGCATATTACTTAGTGATGCGGCAGCGGCGGAGGCCGGAAGTGCGACAGGCTCTTTCATAACGATGGTGCTTGTCTATGTGGTTATCTTCGGAGCAATGTGGTTTTTCTTAATGAGACCGCAGAAGAAAGAACAGAAAAGGCTGGCAGCCATGATATCTTCTCTGGAAACGGGGGACTGTGTGCTGACGACTTCCGGATTTATCGGTATTGTTATTGATATTAATGACGATACGGTCATTGTAGAATTCGGGAACAATAAGAATTGCCGTATTCCCATGGAAAAGAGCGCAATCAGCCGTGTGGAGAAGCCCGGCGAGGCATAAGCCCTTTGCGGACAACAGCGAAAAAGGTTCCGAGCCCATGTGCAAGTCCATGCGGTTTCGGGACTTTTTGCGATTGTGACGAATATGAAATATGTAAGGAAAAGAGGGAGAAAATGAATTTACAGATTACTTGTATTCCCGGTGACGGTATCGGACCGGAAATTGTGGCGGAAGCCAAGAAAGTGTTGGTAAAGGCCGGCGAGAAGTTTGATTTTACGCCTGTCTTTACGGATATTTTAATGGGAGGCGCCTCCATAGATGTACATGGAGTGCCTTTAACGGAGGAGGCTGTTGCGGCTGCAAAGGCGGCAGAGGCAGTGCTTATGGGTTCCATCGGCGGCAATACCACGACTTCGCCCTGGTATAAACTGCCGCCTGAGAAACGTCCCGAAGCAGGGCTGTTAAAAATTCGTAAGGAGCTCAATCTGTTTGCAAATCTGCGGCCGGCATTTCTATATAAAGAATTGGCGGGAGCCTGTCCTTTAAAAGAGGAAATCAGCCGGGCAGGTTTCGATATCATGATCATGCGGGAACTGACGGGGGGCCTGTACTTTGGGGAACGCAGGACCGTGGAAGAAAACGGCATCAGAAAAGCGATAGACACTCTGACTTATGATGAAAAGGAAATCCGCAGAATTGCCATTAAAGGCTTTGATATCGCCATGAAAAGAAAGAAAAAGGTGACCAGCGTGGATAAAGCCAATGTATTGGATTCCTCCAGACTTTGGAGAGCGGTGGTAGAGGAAGTGGCTAAGGATTATCCTGAGGTAGAGTTAGAACATATGCTGGTGGACAACTGTGCCATGCAGTTGGTAAAAAATCCGGCTCAGTTTGATGTTATATTAACGGAGAACATGTTTGGTGATATTTTATCTGATGAGGCCAGTATGGTGACCGGTTCCATCGGTATGCTGGCAAGTGCGTCCTTAAACGATACGAAATTCGGACTCTATGAGCCCAGCCATGGTTCCGCTCCCGATATTGCGGGACAGAATATCGCTAATCCGATTGCCACAATCTTAAGTGCGGCTATGATGCTGCGTTTCAGCTTTGATCTGGATAAAGCGGCGGATGAAATAGAAGCTGCGGTGCAGCAGGTGTTGAAGGAAGGGTATCGGACAGTGGATATTATGGCTGAGGGATGTAAGCAGGTAAGCTGTTCTGAGATGGGTAGTTTGATTACGGAAAGATTATAAGTAAGGGTTTTAAAATAAGGAGGAGATAAGTACATGAGAAGTGATTCTGTAAAAACGGGTACCAGTCAGGCCCCCCACAGGAGTCTGTTTAATGCATTGGGCTTTACGGAAGAGGAACGGAAAAGACCTTTGATCGGTATTGTAAGTTCCTATAACGAAATTGTGCCCGGACATATGAATCTGGATAAGATTACGGAGGCGGTAAAGCTGGGTGTTGCCATGGCAGGCGGCACACCGGTCATGTTCCCGGCCATTGCGGTCTGCGACGGTATTGCCATGGGACATATCGGTATGAAGTACTCTCTGGTTACCAGAGATTTGATCGCGGACAGTACCGAATGCATGGCTATAGCGCATGGATTTGACGGACTGGTATGTATTCCCAATTGTGATAAGAATGTGCCCGGCCTTTTGATGGCTGCAGCCAGACTGAATATTCCCACTGTCTTTGTATCCGGCGGCCCCATGCTGGCCGGCAGGGTAAAGGGAGAGAAGAGAAGCCTCTCTTCCATGTTTGAAGCGGTAGGAAGTGTAGCGGCAGGCTCCATGACCATGGAGGAACTCTGTGAGTATGAGGAGAAGGTATGTCCTACCTGCGGTTCCTGTTCCGGTATGTATACCGCTAATTCCATGAACTGCCTGACCGAAGCCATCGGAATGGGATTGAAAGGTAACGGTACCATTCCGGCCGTCTATTCCGAGAGAATTCGTCTGGCAAAGCATGCCGGTATGAAAATTATGGAATTGGTAGAAAAGAATATTAAACCCAGGGATATTATGACGAAAGAAGCCTTTTTAAATGCTCTGACAGTGGATATGGCGCTGGGCTGTTCCACCAATACCATGCTGCATTTACCGGCTATTGCGCACGAAGCGGGCGTGGATCTGAATCTGGACATTGCAAATGAACTCTCCGCAAAGACCCCCAATCTGTGCCACTTAGCGCCTGCAGGTCCTACCTATATGGAGGATTTGAATGAAGCGGGCGGCGTTTATGCAGTCATGAAGGAACTCTCCAAGCTGAATCTGTTACATTTGGACTTGATCACGGCAACAGGAAAGACTGTGGGAGAAAATATTGCGGATGCCGTAAACACGAACGAAAATGTCATTCGGCCCGTGGAGAATCCCTATTCCAAGACGGGCGGTATTGCCGTATTAAAAGGCAATCTGGCGCCGGATTCCGGTGTGGTGAAACGTTCTGCTGTGGTGCCGGAGATGATGGTACACGAAGGACCTGCCAGAGTGTTCGATTGTGAGGAAGACGCGATTGAAGCTATTAAAGGTGGAAAGATTGTAGCGGGCGACGTGGTAGTGATCCGTTATGAAGGCCCCAAGGGGGGCCCCGGCATGAGGGAGATGTTAAATCCTACCTCCGCAATCGCGGGAATGGGTCTAGGTTCATCAGTGGCGCTCATTACGGACGGTCGTTTCTCTGGTGCCTCCAGAGGGGCATCCATTGGGCATGTGTCCCCGGAAGCAGCCGTAGGCGGCCCGATCGCATTGGTGGAAGAAGGAGATATTATCAGCATCAATATTCCGGAGAATGCTTTGAATGTGAAGATTTCCGATGAGGAAATGGCTAGGCGACGCGCTGCATGGCAGCCTAGGGAACCCAAGGTAAATACCGGGTATCTGGCACGCTACCGTGAACTGGTTACCAGCGGAAACCGCGGTGCGATTTTAGAACTGCCCTCAAAAAATAATTAGAGGACAGTTAAAGGAGGATTAGATATGCAGCTAACAGGCGCAGAAATTGTAATAGAATGTTTAAAAGAACAGGGAGTGGATACCGTTTTCGGCTATCCAGGCGGCACCATCTTAAATGTGTATGACGAGCTGTATAAACATAGCAGTGAAATCAGACATATCTTGACTTCTCACGAGCAGGGCGCAGCTCATGCGGCGGATGGTTATGCCAGAGCTACCGGAAGGGTGGGCGTCTGTCTGGCAACCAGCGGTCCCGGCGCTACGAATCTGGTGACCGGAATTGCCACTGCCTACATGGACTCCGTTCCCATGGTAGCCATTACTGCAAATGTAAATCTGCCCCTGCTTGGAAAGGATTCTTTTCAGGAAGTGGATATTGCGGGCGTGACCATGCCCATTACCAAGCATGGCTATATTGTAAAGGACGTAAATATTTTGGCGGATACCTTAAGAAAGGCATTTGACATTGCAAAATCAGGAAGACCCGGGCCTGTATTGGTGGATATTACGAAGGATGTAACCGCTAATACCTGTGACTTTACCCCCATTACGCCCGCCAAACCGGAAATTGTCAACCGGTTTACGGAAGAGGATCTGCAAAAGGCCGCGGAGCTGCTTAATAATGCGAAAAAACCTTATATCTATCTGGGCGGCGGCGCTATTATTTCCGGTGCGGCAGAGCAGGTACATGAATTTGCGGAGAAACTGGATGCTCCGGTCTGCGATACGCTGATGGGTAAGGGCGCTTTTGACGGCAAAAGTGAGAGATATACCGGTATGATAGGTATGCATGGCACAAAAACATCCAACTTCGGTGTCAGCGAGTGTGATCTGCTGGTTGCATTGGGTGCAAGATTTTCCGACAGGGTAATCGGAAATCCGGCTACCTTCGCTAAAAATGCCAAGGTGTTGCATATTGATATCGATGCGGCGGAAATTGGCAAAAATATCTCGGCCTATACCGGTATCATAGGTGATCTAAGATGTGTTTTAAAGGAACTGAATAATCGTTTTGAAAAACAATCACATCCCGAATGGATGCAGCACATAAAAGAATTAAAAGAAAAATATCCTCTCAAGTATGCGCAGGATGAGCTTTCCTGTCCCTATGTGATCGAAGAAATCGACAGGGTAACAAAGGGGCAGGCTCTGATCAGTACCGATGTCGGTCAGCATCAGATGTGGGCCGCACAGTATTATAAATATACGGAGCCTAGAACCTTCCTTTCTTCCGGCGGCTTGGGTACTATGGGCTATGGCTTGGGAGCCTGCATCGGTGCAAAAGTGGGAAGACCTGATAAGATCTGTATCAATATTGCGGGCGATGGATGTTTTCGTATGAATATGAACGAACTGGCAACGGCCAGCCGGTACAATATACCGATCATTCAGGTGATCATAAATAATCATGTGCTGGGTATGGTACGCCAGTGGCAGACGCTGTTTTATGATCACCGTTATTCCCAGACCGTATTGCAGGATAAGGTAGATTTCTGTAAGGTATCGGAAGGGCTGGGATGTACAGCGATCCGCGTCACCAAAAAGGAAGAGGTTGCACCGGCTTTAGAAAAAGCGATTTCCCTTAATGCGCCTGTGGTAATTGAATGTGTGATTCCAGAGGACGATAAGGTATTCCCCATGGTACCTGCGGGTGCACCCATCAGCGAGGCTTTTGATGAGGACGACTTAAACCAGAGATAAAATTCGTTGGGGGAGTATGACAAAAAGAAGAGGGCTGATGATACAGCTTACCGTTATTTTCGGGTTCCTGCTTCTGATCATCCTGTATTTTGTGATGGGTTTTATGTTTAGGGAGGGATTTGGACCGGGAACCTTTATCAACGGGATTTATTGTACCGGTAAGTCTGTGGAACAGGTAAACGAAGAACTAAAGATGCAATACGGAAAGGATTCTTTCTCCGTGCAGGATGCCTACGGGCATGTCTATATTATTTCGTTTGAAGAGATTGGATTAAAGATTGACTATTTTGGTCAATTAAGCGTTATACAGTCCGGACAAAACCCTTTTTTATGGATCATCAATATATTTGACTTCCGTTACAGAACACTTTCACCTCAGATTCAGCCGGATGAGACGATGCTTGCTGAAGCTTTAGAGAACTGCGGTATTTATCGGGACAATGAAAGAACCGAAAAAGTAGAAATACAGCTGGAACAGGGATATGTTCTAAAAGACGGGACGAAGGATGTACTGGATGAGGCTGTATTGAAAAATACAGTAATAGAAGCACTGAGTGTTGGTATAACGGAAATAGATGCATCTTCCTGTTATGTGGATTTACCCTATACCGAGGAAATGATGAGAACTATGACTCTGTGGGAAAAAGTGGATGCTTTTCAGAATTGCGGGATAGTCTATGATATGGGAGATACCTTAATATCACTTACTCCTGATATAGTTGCCGGATGGATAACGACGACGAAGGAAGGCGATTTTCTGCTGGATGAAAAAGGGGACTTGGTATTACGGGAAGAGGGTATGAAAGAATTTTTGGATGCACTCTGTGCGGAATATAATACCTACGGTATCCATACTTTTCATTCTACAAGAGGCGAGCTTATCACTATTGAGGGCGGCATCTATGGGAATGAAATAGATATAGAGGCAGAAGAAATATATTTAAAACAGGCTTTTTTAGACGGTGTGGAAGAAGTACATGTACCGGCTTACATACATGAGGCTTATGTGAGAGGAAAGGATGACATCGGGGATACCTATGTAGAAGTGGATATGACTGCGCAAAAGCTCTACTACTATGAGGATGGGGAGCTTTTACTGGAAACCGATGTAGTGACAGGAAATACGGGGCGTAAAATGGGAACCCCGGAAGGTGTCAACTATGTTTATGCCATGCAGAGGAACAGGATTTTAAGAGGCCCGGGCTATGCCTCCTTTGTAAAATATTGGATGCCGGTAAACGGCAATATAGGTTTGCATGATGCTTCCTGGCGTAGGGAGTTTGGCGGAGAAATATACATGTCAAACGGCTCCCACGGCTGCATCAATCTTCCGTCCGATGTTGCGCCAAAGCTATATGAGATGCTGGAAATCGGTGTGCCGGTGGTTATGTTTTATTAATGCCTATTAGGAAGAAAATTTGAGAAGAAGGTATTAGGTTGTTGACGAAAGAAGTGATTGCGTTTACAATAAAACGGATGTCAGTTACTGAAACGAGGAGGAAATGAAAGTGCGAGTTTATAATTTTTCGGCAGGCCCCGCGGTACTGCCTGAGGAAGTGTTAAAAGAAGCGGCAGAGGAAATGTTGGATTATCAGGGAAGCGGTATGTCCGTGATGGAGATGAGCCATCGTTCCAAAACCTACGATAAAATTATTAAGGATGCAGAAGCTGATTTAAGAGAACTGATGCAGATTCCTGACAATTATAAGGTGCTGTTTTTACAGGGCGGCGCCAGCTCCCAATTTGCTATGATTCCCATGAATCTGATGAAAAATGGTGTGGCGGACTATATAGTAACGGGACAGTGGGCTAAAAAGGCTTATCAGGAAGCATCTATTTACGGCAAAGCTAACAAGATTGCTTCCAGTGAGGATGAAACCTTTTCCTACATACCGGATTGTTCCGATCTTCCCATCAGTGAAGATGCGGATTATGTTTATATCTGTGAAAATAATACAATCTACGGCACCAAATTCAAGACACTGCCTAATACCAAGGGTAAGCCACTTGTAGCGGATGTTTCTTCCTGTTTTTTGTCGGAGCCTGTGGATGTAAGCAAATATGCGTTGATTTATGGCGGCGTACAGAAGAATATCGGTCCTGCGGGCGTGGTGATCGTGATCATCAGAGAGGATTTGATCACGGAGGAGGTACTGCCGGGTACTCCCACTATGTTTAAATATAAGATACATGCAGATAATGAATCCCTTTATAATACACCTCCGGCATATGGTATCTATATCTGCGGTAAGGTGTTCAAGTGGTTAAAGAAGCAGGGCGGTCTGGAGGCTATGAAAGCCTACAATGAAAAGAAAGCCAAGATTCTTTATGATTTTCTGGATGAAAGCAGCCTTTTTAAGGGAACTGTCAGAAAGGAAGACCGTTCCTTAATGAACGTACCTTTTGTGACCGGCAGTGAGGAGCTGGATGCCAAATTTATAAAAGAGGCTACAGCTGCAGGCTTTGTCAATCTGAAAGGTCACAGAAGCGTAGGCGGTATGCGTGCCAGCATCTACAATGCCATGCCTATAGAAGGAGTGGAGAAGCTGGTAGCATTTATGAAGGAATTTGAGAAAAATAACGCATAGGAGAGAAAAAGATGTTTCAATACTATTGCTTAAATCCTATTTCTAAGGTAGGATTGGAGAATTTTACGGAAAATTATACTAAGACGGAAAGTGTGGAAGAAGCTGAGGGTATTCTGGTAAGAAGTGCATCCATGCATGAAATGGATTTTCCCGAAAAGTTGGTTGCCGTTGCCAGAGCGGGAGCGGGCGTGAACAATATTCCACTGGATAAGTGTGCGGAAAAAGGTATTGTGGTATTTAATACTCCCGGCGCCAACGCAAATGGCGTAAAGGAATTGGTCATAGCAGGTATGCTTTTGGCAGCCAGAGATGTGGTGGGCGGTATTGAATGGGTAAAGAATAATGCCGGGGATGAAAATATTGCCAAGACCGCGGAGAAGGAGAAAAAGAACTTTGCAGGTACTGAGCTGATGGGAAAAAAGCTGGGTATTATCGGTCTGGGCGCTATTGGTGTCAAGGTAGCCAATGCTGTAAGGCACTTCGGCATGGAAGTATACGGTTATGATCCGTACTTGTCAGTGGACGCGGCTTGGAATTTGAGCCGTGACGTGAAGCATGTATTGAACGTAGAGGATATATACAGAGATTGCGACTATATTACCATCCATGTGCCCCTGTTAGACTCTACAAAGGGAATGCTGAACAAGGATGCCATTGCACAGATGAAAGATGGTGTGGTCATTCTGAATTTTGCAAGGGATCTACTTGCGAATGAACAGGATATACTGGATGGAATTGCAAGCGGGAAGATTCGTAAGTATGTTTCCGATTTTCCTAATTCTACTACCGCGGGTAAACCGGGCTGCATCGTGATCCCCCATTTGGGCGCTTCCACCGAGGAATCGGAGGATAACTGCGCGGTAATGGCCGTGAAAGAAATGATGGACTATCTGGAAAACGGTAATATTAAGAACAGCGTTAATTATCCGGCCTGTGATATGGGTGTCTGCACGCAGGCAGGAAGAGTAGCTATTTTCCATAAGAATGTAGCCAATATGATCACCAAGTTTACCGCTTGCTTTGGCGATAACGGAATCAATATTTCAGATATGACAAATAAGTCCAGAGGCAATGTAGCATACACCATGCTGGATGTGGAGAGTCCCGCAACGGCGCAGATTGTAGAGAAATTAAGCGCTATTGACGGCGTGTTCCGTGTTCGCGTGGTAAAATAAATGTAACAGTTCAGCCATGCAGAAAAAATTGTGCAGGTTGCCCGTGAGAGCTTGCTCACAAAGGGTAATCTGCACAATTTTTTCTATAAGGCGGATGCCCGATATGAAATGATAAAAAAGCTTTTAGCGGTACAGTATCGGCTGATTCTCCCCGTCTGCCAGAACATCCTCTAAATTACTGCGCATTTTCTGGTCCGCCAGACAGGCGGATTCACTCTGTAAATCCATATAACGAATAAAGAAATCCTCTAAAGAAACACCCTGTTCATCGGCTATTTCCTGTAAGATAGGGCGGAGTTTGTCAAGCTGTGCGGATACCTGCACTTTCTGAGGGTCTATATCCGCCATAACGGATTCCGCATATTTATTGATTCTGGCTAATATTTTTCTGTCTTCTGCAGTCATATTTTTTCCCATCCTTTTCGTTTTATTGTGGCTTTTATAGTATTGTCAAAAGAATTTATTTCTTTTACGGTTTCTTCAGATATTTTATCACCATTGACTTGTGATGTATAGCAATTTTTGGTAAAATAAATTTAACAGGTTATAAGAAATAATAGAGGAAACGAGGAATTATACATGGCGAAAATCAGACCTTTTCGAGCATTCAGACCGGCCAGAGGATTGGAAAGCAGTATTGCGGCGCTTCCCTATGATGTATACAACAGACAGGAAGCAAAGCAGGCCGTAACCGGTAATGAGCATTCCTTTTTGCGGATAGACAGAGCCGAAACCCAGCTGCCTGATGAAATAGATACCTATGACGAACAGGTATACAGAAAAGCGAAATCTCTATTGGATGAGCAGATAGAAAAGGGGGAATTTATACAGGAGGAGCGTCCTTTTTATTATCTGTACGAGTTGGTGATGGATGGCAGAAGCCAGACAGGCATTGTGGCCTGTGCCTCTATTGACGACTATTTAAGCGGCGTGATCAAAAAACACGAAAATACCAGAACGGACAAAGAGGAGGACCGTATCCGTCATGTAGACACCTTAAATACCCAGACAGGCCCTATTTTCTTAGCCTATCGGGACAGAAATGATTTACGGGAATTAGTTGCAAGGAACAAGGTCGAGGCGCCTCTGTACGATTTTGTTTCTGAGGACGGTATTACACACAGGGTCTTCTGTATAAATAAAGCGGGGGATATTGAACAAATTCAAGCTATTTTCAAAGATTTAGGCAATATTTATATTGCGGACGGACATCACAGGTGCGCTTCTGCGGTCAAGGTAGGTTTAAAGCGAAGGGCGGAGCATCCGAACTACACGGGGGATGAGGAGTTTAATTATTTCCTTTCGGTACTGTTTCCGGACAGTGAACTGATGATCATGGATTATAACCGGGTAGTAAAGGATTTAAACGGCATGGATGCGGTGGAGTTTATAAAGAAGCTCTCAGAAATCTTCACTGTTAAGGAAAATGGAGCTACCGCTGTAAAACCCACGGCTAAGGGAGAGTTCGGATTATTTTTGGCAGATAAATGGTATCTGCTCACTGCAGGGGAGAAACTTAGGAGCAATGATCCTGTAAAGAATCTGGATGTTTCCGTTTTGCAGGACTATGTGCTGAAGCCGCTTTTGGGTATTGAGGATCCTAAGACAGATAAAAGAATTGATTTTGTAGGCGGTATAAGGGGGCTTGAGGAACTGGAAAGAAGAGTACATACTGACATGTGTGCTGCTTTTTCCCTGTATCCTACGTCTATCGGAGAGTTGTTTGCGGTGGCGGATGCGGGGCTGTTAATGCCTCCGAAGTCCACCTGGTTTGAGCCTAAACTACGGAGCGGCCTGTTTTTGCACAGTCTGGCTGATTAAAGCGAAAGGAAGAGAGTCTTATGAATAAAAAGTTATATAAATTAATGAATTGGCCTGCTATTGAGGAAATCATCTATTCCGAAGCCTCCAATCCCCATGCCCTTTTAGGACCTCACCCTTCGGGAAGCGGCACTTTGCTGCAGACTTTCTGGCCGGGAGCGGAAAAGATTCAATTACAATTTCTGACAGATATGTCGGAAAAGGAGATGGAACTGGCGGACGACGACGGTTTTTTTGTACTTTGGCTGCCGGAGAAGAAAATAGCTCCGTACCGTTATATTATTACGTATCCTGATGGACGGCTGGAGACCAGACAGGACGCATACCGTCATGCTTCACTTATTACAAGCGAGGATGAGGCGGCCTTTGCCCATGGGATACATTATACCATTTATGAAAAATTAGGAGCCCATCCTATGACGTTAGATGGGGAAGAAGGCACTTATTTTGGCGTTTGGGCACCAAATGCAATCAGAGTCAGTGCAGTGGGAGATTTCAACAACTGGGACGGCAGGGTGCATCAGATGCGCAAGCTGCCCACCGGCATTTTTGAAATATTTGTGCCGGGCGCAAAAGTAGGAGATAACTATAAATTTGAAATTAAACTAAAAACAGGACTGACTTATCTGAAGGCCGATCCTTATGGCAATTCTGCGCAGCTGCGTCCGGAGACGGCTTCCGTCATTGCGGATTTAAGGAGCTTTAAATGGGAGGATGAAGGTTGGCTGCAGTCCCGAAAACAGTTACAGAAGCCCGGAGAACCCATGAGTGTATATGAACTCTATCTGGGCAGCTTTACGGATCCGCAGGAAGGAAAAGAATACGCAAACTACCGGGATATTGCACCGAAACTGATTGCCTATGTAAAAGAGATGGGCTATACCCATGTAGAATTGATGCCTGTAATGGAGCATCCTTTTGATGCTTCCTGGGGCTATCAGACCATCGGTTATTATGCGCCTACTGCAAGATACGGAAGCCCTGAGGACTTTATGTATTTCATGAATGAAATGCATAAGGCGGGCATCGGTGTGATTTTGGACTGGGTACCCGCTCATTTTCCCAGGGATATCTATGGACTTTCCAATTTTGACGGTACCTGCCTGTACGAACATTTAGATCCCAGACAGGGTTTCCATCCTCACTGGGGAACCTTACTCTACAATTATGGCAGACCGGAGGTGAAAAACTATCTGATTGCCAACGGCTTATTCTGGGTGGAGAAATTCCATGCGGACGGTATCCGTATGGATGCGGTGGCTTCCATGCTCTATCTGGACTACGGGAAAAAGGATGGGGAATGGATAGCCAATATGTATGGCGGAAACGAGAATTTGGAAGCCATTGAATTTATCAAGCATCTGAATTCCATCCTGAAAAAAAGGAATCCCGGCGTACTCAGTATTGCGGAAGAGAGTACCGCATGGCCCATGATCACCGGTGCATTGGAGGATGGCGGACTGGGCTTCGATCTGAAGTGGAATATGGGCTTTATGAACGACTATCTGGACTATATCAAATATGATCCCTATTTCAGGAGTCATCACCACGGAGAACTGACTTTCAGTATGATCTATGCCTATAGCGAGCATTTTATATTGGTATTCTCTCATGATGAAGTGGTGCATGGAAAGTCCTCTATGTTGGGTAAGATGCCCGGTGAGCGGGAGCAGAAGTTTGCCGGCCTGCGTCTGACCTATGCTTATCTGATGAGCCATCCGGGCAAGAAGCTGTTTTTTATGGGACAGGATGTGGGAGAATTTGACGAGTGGAATGAGAACAGGAGAGTGGAATGGGAACTGCTTCAGTATCCTGAGCATCAGGGGCTGAACGCACTGGTCAAGAAGTTGAACCAGCTGTATAAAACCTTTCCGGCGCTGTATGAACTGGACCATGCGGCAGAGGGCTTTGAGTGGATTAACAGTATTGCAGGAAATGAATGCTTTTTAACCTATCTGCGAAAAGGCAAACGGAAAGAAGATACATTGGTAGTAGCCGCTAATTTTTCAGGGGTTCCCCTGCAGCTGCGCGTCGGCGTACCTTACGAGGGTGGTTATAAGGAAATACTGAATACGGATGAAGAGGCATTCGGCGGCAGTGGAAACGTCAATTCGCGTATTAAGAAAACTGCTAAAAAAGAGTGGGATGAGAGACCTTATTCCATTCAGATAAAACTGGCTCCCCTTTCGGTAAGCATTCTGGCATATAAGGGCGGCGGAGAAGAAAAAAAGACTACGGCCAAGACTTCCGGCACCGGAAAAAAAGCTAAGTAGGAGGAACTATGCTGACAGCTATTTTAGGGGAAGAACTGCATATTGCAAAAGATTCAGGCGCGGTGGAACAGTTACTGAAAGAACTTCCGGATAAAGCTCTGCGGCTGGGAATCAGGATTCTGCTGGCAATTGTAGCTTTTTTCATTGGTGTGCAGATTATCAAACTGTTACGCAAAATATTGAAAAAATCTTTGCAGCGTGCCCATGCGGACGTGGGTGTGGTGCAGTTTCTGGATTCATTTATCAAAGTATTACTCTATGTGCTCTTGATCTTTTTAATTGCTTCGGGGTTTGGTCTGGATGCTGCCAGCATTGTTGCCTTACTCGGTTCTGCCGGTGTGGCCATCGGTCTGGCGATTCAGGGTAGTCTCTCCAATTTTGCGGGAGGAGTGCTGATTCTGCTTTTAAAACCCTTTAAAGTAGGGGACTATATTAAAGAGGATACTAAAGGGAACGAGGGTACTGTTTCGGAAATACAGCTTTTTTATACAAAACTGCAGACACCTGACAACCGTGTCATTATCTTGCCCAACGGTTCGCTTGCCAATAACAGTATGACCAATGTAACGGAAGCGTCCGTGCGAAGGCTGGATATTACGGTTGGCATTGCATACGATTCGGATATTAAGCTGGCAAAAGAGGCTTTGACGGAAATGTTAATCAAGGATGAAGCGGTTTTAGAAGATAAAGAAAAGTTGGTGTTTGTAGACCAACTGGCGGAGTCTTCCATTCATCTTGGAATCCGATGCTGGGTGTACAAGGAAGACTATTGGACGGCAAAATGGCGGCTGACGGAGGAAACGAAGTATACATTGGACAGGGTGGGCATCACCATTCCGTTTCCCCAGTTGGATGTACATCAAGTATAGCTGTTTTACGGCATCTTGTAAATTTTATAAATTCCCCGTTGCATTTTTTGCGGGAAGCCATTATAATAATTACTGTTGTGACCGTTAAGGTTACCTGCTGAAATAGCTCAGTCGGTAGAGCACTTCACTCGTAATGAAGGGGTCGAGGGTTCAAGTCCCTTTTTCAGCTGTCAAGTATGTCCCCGGGAGGCTAAAGAGGATAGCTTTCCGGGGATGTTTTTACAAGTAATATTCAGAGTTTGTTTTAGAAGATGGACTTAAGAAAGGAGCCCATATATGACGAAAGATGCTTTTAAAAAGAGTATACCGGGATTGGAGAAAGTATTCGTCATTTATTCCAGACTGACCCATCTGCCCTATGTAGAATGCAATAAAGAGACTTATGATGATGAATGCTTCCTTTATACCGAGGAGGAGAAGGCTGTGGAAATGGTTAAGTCTCTGACAGAGGAGAAAAAAGCGGCGGTGGCCATCAAGGTGGAGAAAAAGGAACTGCTGCAGATTCTTTCCGGCTTTTTTACTTATGGTATCAATGTGCTGGTCTTTAGAACGGGAGAGGAAGAGCACCGTTTCCAACTGGCAGAATTGATCAAACGACCGGATTTTTCTAAAATACCACCGGAAAAGCGCCCAATGGGAATGGAAGCGCCGGTTGAAAATCCACAGCTGCAGTTGAGCATGATTTATTTCTTACAGGAGTTACGGCGTGGTGTGGAAAAGCCAGATAGAGAAAAATACAGGGAATTAGAAGAAGAAATGGCGGTCAATCTGCAGCGAGCTCAATATCTGATGCCTGTACAGGAGGCAGAGAAGGACGGAAACAAGGTAATGCAGCTGATGATGATCAAGCTAAAAGATGGCACTGCTATGCTGCCCATATTCAGCGACGGGCTGGAGTTATTCCGTTTCAGAGGAAAAGAGGAAACAAAACTGTTATTGACTGATTTAGAAAAGATGGCTAAAATGACATTACCGGACGAAGCCGGAGGGTTTCTGTTAAATCCAGCAGGCGTGGGACTCACCCTAACCAAAGAGTATGTGGCTGGGTTAGCCGGTGTCAATAAGGGCTGATGGCGGCAAGTCCGTCTGTAAAGGAGGATACAAATGAAAGAGCTTTCTAAATTGATGGATTATCGTCCGGATATTAAAGTAGTGGACGCTACTTTAAGAGATGGCGGACTGGTGAATAATTTTTATTTTACCGACGAATTTGTTAGGAATTTATATTTGACCAATATAAAAGCCGGTGTGGACTATATGGAGTTTGGGTACAAGGCGTCTAAGGAGATGTTTGACGAGAATAAATTCGGAAAATGGAAATTTTCTAAGGACGAAGACATCAGAGAGATTGTGGGAGATAACCATAGTGATCTCAAGATTGCGGTCATGGCGGATGTGGGAAGATGTGATTATAAAAAGGATATTCTGCCACGTAATGAAAGTCCCATTGATCTGATCCGGGTGGCTACCTACCTGAACACGATTCCCGCAGCGGTGGATATGATCGAGGATGCCGTTGCAAAGGGATATGAAACCAGCTGCAATATTATGGCAATTTCCAACACACAGGAGAGCGATCTGGCCGTAGCTTTGGATATTTTGGGAAAGACCCCTGTGGATGTATTCTATATTGTGGACAGTTTCGGGTCCCTGTATCCGGAACAGATTGCCAGAATTGCGGATATGTATATGAATTTTGCAGCCAAATACGGTAAAAAGCTGGGTATCCATGCCCATAACAATCTGCAGTTAGCCTTTGCCAATACGGTTGAAGCCGTGGGAGACGGCGTGGATTGGCTGGATGCCACCTATATGAGTATGGGCAGGGGTGCGGGCAACTGTGCTATGGAGCTGTTATTGGGCTTTTTGCGCAATCCGAAGTACAATATTTATCCGGTTCTTCAGTTTATTGAGCAACATATGATAAAACTGCGTGAAGAAGGCGTGGTATGGGGATATGATTTGCAGTATTTAATGACCGGTATGTTAAATGAACATCCGAAGGCCGCTATTCAGTTTACAAAAGAAAACCGTAAGGACTATGCGGAATTTTATAAGGAAGTTTCAATGCAGGAATAAATCGGTATGTTATATGTAGAGAACGGGAGCCGTAAAAGGTATCCCGTTTTTTAGAAAAGAAGAAGTGAAAATTAGAAATGTTTTGCACAATAGTGCTCGATCTGCTGAAGCAGCAGGTAAAGTCCCATGGCGATGATGCACAGCAGAATGATGGACGTGATGACCATATGCATCTGAAACACCTGGGAGCCGTAAATGATCAGATAGCCAAGTCCTCTTCTGGCGGCCAGGAATTCACCGATCACTACACCGACTAATGCCAGACCGATATTGACTTTCATGGTACTTAGGATAATGGGAACCGAACCGGGCAGCACCACTTTTCTAAAGGCATCCCGTTTCTTTCCCCCCAATGTGTAGATCAAGGTGATCTTTTCCGGATCAACCTGCATAAAGCCCGTATAGAGACTGATGATGGAGCCGAATACCGCTACGGAGATGCCGGCTACGATAATCGTCTTGGCGCCGGTTCCCAGCCAGACGATGAAGAGCGGTGCAAGAGCGGATTTGGGCAGACTGTTTAAAACGACCAGATAGGGTTCCGCAATTTCCGAGAAACCGGAAGAGTACCAGAGCAGGGTAGCGGCCGCCATACCCACAAGAAATACTAACAGGAAGCTGGTAAGTGTTTCAAACAGCGTGATGCCGATATGCTGAAGCAGCGCCTTTTCGGTGAGCAGTTCCCAAAAGCAGAGCACAACCTTTAAGGGACTGGAAAAGAAAAAGCTGTCAATGAGCTTTGCCGAGGAAGAAAACTGCCAGAGCATTAAAAACAGTATAAAGATAATAACGCGCACGGAAGAAATCCTGCGTTTATACTGCCTGTGGCTTTTTACATAGGCTTCTTGACGGCTTAGTTCTGCAGCCGCCTGTGTCTTATTTTTTTTCATCGGACAGTGCCTCCCATAGTAAATTAAAATAATATTGAAATTCCGGTGCGTTCCTGGTGGCTAAAGGAGAATCGTCAGGTAATGTCAACCGGATGGGAACCTCACATTTAACGGTTGCAGGTCTTTGACTCAGAATAATGACCCGGTCTGCAAGGCTGATGGCCTCGGAGAGGTCATGTGTGATGAGAAGGGCGGTTTTGCCGCTTTTTCTGATAATGTTGCAGATATCCGCAGATACCATAAGTCTGGTCTGATAGTCCAGTGCACTGAAAGGTTCATCCAAAAGAAGCAGTTGGGGATTTAGCGCCAGTGTGCGGATCAGCGCGGCACGCTGTTTCATGCCGCCGGAAAGTTCACTCGGTTTTTTATCTTTAAATTTGTAAAGGTCATAATCCTTCATAAGCGTGAGCACTCTGTCAATATTTTCCTGTGTCAGCTTTTTATTGATTTCCAGTCCCAGTATGGCGTTCTGATAGACGCTGCGCCATTCAAAGAGATGGTCTTTCTGCAGCATATACCCGATTTTCGGGTAGGTTAGGGAGCCATCGGGATTGTGGAAGACGATGGTGCCTTCCTCGGGGGAAAGCAGTCCTGCAACAATGGAAAGCAGGGTGGACTTTCCGCATCCGCTGGGGCCGACAATGGCTACAAATTCACCCACGTCTATATGGAAGGATACCTGATAAAGGGCCGGCGTTTCCACCTGAAGGCTGTGATAGGAATAGCTGATATTTTTCAGTTGCAGCAGAGATTCCGGCATGAGAAATATCCTTTTTGTTTTATTAGTATTCTATGAAAAAAAGGTGGAAGGGTGTAAAGATTTGGGACAGTATATTGCAATAAAACAGATTTTATGCTACTATCAAATTCAGATTTAATTTTTATGGAGGATAAGTCATGGCGCAGTTGTGGGGCGGACGTTTTACGAAAGAAACCGATGCGAAAGTTTTTGCGTTTAACGCGTCGCTGCCTTTTGATAAAAATCTATTTGCACAGGATATAGAGGGCAGTATTGCCCATGCGGTAATGCTGGAAAAACAGGGTGTGCTGACGCTGGAGGAAAAGGATGCCATTGTAAAAGGGCTGGCCGGCATTAGGGAAGATTTAGAAAAGGGTGCGTTGGTATTTGATGAGACCCAGGAAGATATACATAGTTTTGTAGAGGCGGTTCTTATTTCACGTATTGGGGAAGCTGGAAAGAAGCTGCATACAGGGCGCAGCCGTAACGATCAGGTGGCGTTGGATATGCGTTTATATACCAGAGCGCATGTGTTGAAGGTGGACGAGCTTTTAAAAAGGCTCTTATCGGAACTTTTAGGTATGATGGAAGAGAATTTAGATACCTATATGCCCGGTTTTACTCATTTACAAAAAGCCCAGCCGGTTACGCTGGCACATCATCTGGGTGCCTATTTTGAAATGTTCAAACGGGACCGGTGGAGGTGCAGGGATATTTATCAGAGAATGAACTATTGTCCGTTAGGAGCTGGAGCTCTGGCAGGCACCACCTATCCTCTGGACAGAAATTATACCGCAGCGCTTTTAGGTTTTGAGGGGCCTACTTTAAACAGTATGGACTCTGTATCCGACAGGGATTATTTGATTGAATTTCTGGCGGCCCTGTCCACTGTTATGATGCATTTGTCCCGCTTTTGTGAGGAAATCATTCTTTGGAATTCCAATGAGTACCGTTTCATCGAACTGGATGATGCATATTCCACCGGAAGCAGTATTATGCCCCAGAAAAAGAATCCCGATATTGCGGAGTTAGTCAGAGGCAAAACCGGACGAGTATACGGGGCGCTGATGGCAATCTTAACTACCATGAAGGGCATTCCCTTGGCCTACAACAAAGATATGCAGGAAGATAAGGAGATGAGCTTCGATGCAATACGTACAGTGGAGGATTCTCTGGAGTTATTTACCGGCATGCTTGCCACTATGAAATTTCATACGGAGACCATGGCAAAAAGCGCTGTGAACGGTTTTACCAATGCAACGGATGCCGCAGATTATCTGGTGAATAAGGGTGTGCCTTTTAGGGACGCGCACGGTATTATCGGCAGGCTGGTACTTTATTGTATTGAAAAAAACACCTGTATAGACGCATTGGAGATAGAAGAACTGAAGAATTTTTGCGATAAGTTTGAACCGGATATTTACGATGCCGTCAGCTTAAAAACCTGTGTGGAAAAGCGTCTTACCATAGGGGCACCCGGCAGGAGGGCGATGGAGGAAGTTATCCGTATCAATAAAGCATATCTCGCAGAAGATTGGATGAGCTGCGGGGAAAGTCAATAAGAAATGAGGAGTAGATTATGAGCGAAAAATTAAAAGTTGGTATCTTAGGCGGTACCGGTATGGTAGGACAGCGTTTTATCTCTTTGTTGGAGAATCATCCCTGGTTTGAAGTGACCACGATCGCGGCAAGTCCGCGTTCTGCAGGAAAGACCTATGCAGAAGCGGTAGGAGACAGATGGAAAATGTCCACGCCCATGCCGGAAGCTGTCAAGAATATTGTAGTTATGAATGTCAACGAAGTAGAAGAGGTCGCATCCAAGGTAGATTTTGTATTCAGCGCCGTGGATATGAGCAAGGATGAGATCAAAGCGATTGAAGAAGCCTATGCGAAGACGGAAACCCCTGTTGTTTCCAATAACAGCGCGCATAGATGGACGCCCGACGTCCCTATGGTGGTGCCGGAGATCAATCCGGAGCATATGAAAGTGATTGATTTTCAGAGAAAGCGTCTGGGTACTACAAGGGGCTTTGTAGCCGTAAAACCCAACTGTTCCATTCAGAGCTATGCGCCTGTGCTGACGGCATGGAAAGAGTTTGAACCCTACGAAGTGGTAGCGACTACCTATCAGGCCATTTCCGGTGCCGGAAAGACTTTTCAGGATTGGCCGGAAATGGAACGTAATATTATTCCTTTCATTTCTGGTGAGGAGGAGAAATCCGAAAAAGAGCCTCTGCGCATCTGGGGTGAGATCAAAGACGGCGTTATTGTGCCGGCAGAGTCACCGGTGATCACCTGTCAGTGTATCAGAGTACCGGTGTTAGACGGACATACCGCAGCCGTTTTTGTAAAGTTTAGAAAAAAGGCTACGAAAGAACAGTTGATCGAGAAATTGTTAAACTTTAAGGGCGAGCCTCAGAAACTGCAGCTTCCGTCGGCACCGAAGCAGTTTATTCAGTATCTGGAGGAGGATAACCGCCCGCAGGTACATGCGGATGTCAATTTTGAGAACGGTATGGGAATCAGTGTTGGCCGTATCAGAGAGGACTCCGTATATGACTGGAAATTTGTGGGCTTATCCCACAATACCGTGAGAGGGGCGGCCGGCGGTGCTGTTTTATGTGCGGAGCTGTTGAAAGCGCAAGGATATATTACCAAAAAATAAGGATAATCTGTGGGAGGCATTATAATGGACGAGTTGCGTTATCAAATAGATTTGTTAAAGGCAATGAATCAGAAGATGAGCGGACGGGAAAAAATGTTCCGACTGGCTTGCAATACGTCTAATAATGCCTTCCTTTATTATGATTATGAAATCAATGAACTGGTTACATTTGGCAACTGGGAGAAATTCTTTGCATTTTCCATTGATGAGGCAAAGGATATTCCTTTGATACTGGATATGCTGGAAGAAAAGTACGTCCTGCCTGTGAGAGAACTGCTGTTTTTGGAAAAGAGCGGTGAAGAGCAGCGTAGTGAGGAAAGCTGTTTACAGGACGGAAGAACCTGGTATGAATTCGAAGCCCGGGTATCTTATGGAGAAAACGGTAAACCCATAGACAAAATTATCTGTGTCAGGAATATTACCAAGTTTAAAATGCAATATGAAGAATTACGGTATCTGGCTTATTATGATGATCTCACGGGTCTGTATAACCGTAATTATTTTGTTACGCTTCTGACGGAGTTTATCAGGCAGGCAGAACAGGAGAAGGATATCGTAAGCGTACTGTTCATCAATCTGGATGATTTCAGAAAGATAAACGACAGTATGGGGATGGTGGTCGGAGACGAAGTGGTTCAGCAGTACGGACAGTTTTTAGGCTCTTTTTCTAACAGAAATGTGATCGTATGCCGTATGAACAGCGATGTCTACTGTATGGCCGTCTATGATCCCTGCGGAAGCAGAAGTGTGGAGGCCATTTACAAAGCCATTCAAGATAAGATTGCGCAGGGCTTTCTGTTGAGTAACGGTACGCAGGTGCATGTTACGGTCAGTATCGGTGTGGCGGAATATCCCGAAGCTTCCGAGTCGGTTTTAGAGCTGATCAACTGTGCGGAAATTGTCATGTTTAAAGCCAAGGCAGCGGGTAAGTCCCAGCTGCAGTATTTTAATGCTTCCATGCTGCAGGATTTCCTGCAGACAGTGGAAATTGAGAATAAGTTAAAGAAAGCGGTATTCAATAAAAATTTCACCTTGCATTTTCAGCCGCAATATTATACGGACAGCAGGAAACTGCGCGGTATGGAGGCTTTAATCCGCTGGAAGGATGAAAATAACAAAATGATAAGTCCCACGGTTTTCATTCCAATTGCGGAGAAGAACGGAGCGATCATTCCTATTGGAAACTGGGTCATCGAGGAAAGTATCCGATGCTATGTGGAATGGAAACGGAAATACGGACAGGATTTTATTATTTCCATCAATATTTCGTCGCTTCAATGCAGGAAAGATGATTTTGTGCCCCATATATTAGATTTGATCAGGCAGTATAAAGTGAATGCCTCTGAGGTGGAGATTGAAATAACGGAAAGCATTCTGATAGAGGATTTTGTCGAGATAAAAGAGAAACTCATAACATTGCGGGAGCATGGGGTCCGCGTTTCCTTAGATGATTTTGGAACCGGTTTTTCTTCAGTGTCCTACTTAAATGAGCTGCCCATTGATACGCTGAAGATAGATAAGAGTTTTGTAGACAAAGTGCTTGGGGATGAGTCTACCAGAATTATTACGGAGTCCATTGTAAATATGGTAAGCAAGCTGGGCTATGAATCCATTGCAGAGGGAGTGGAAACAGAAGAGCAGTTTACTTATATGAAAAAAATCGGCTGCGATGTAATACAGGGGTATTTACTGGGAAAGCCCCTGTCTGTAGAAGAAGTAGATGAGATGTTTATTAAAATGTTGTAATGGGGGATGTTATGCTGTTAGGTCGTAATGGGGAATTAAATCAGTTAAATCACTACTATGAGCGGGAAGGCAGCCAGATTATAGTGGTTTACGGTCAGAAGCATATAGGAAAAACAGCTTTGCTGCAGGAATTTTCCAAGGATAAACAGGCGGAGTATTACATGGCTCGTTCCTGTTCCGAGAGAGAACAGGTTTTTCAGTGGAGCCGTGAACTGCGTGTGGCAGAAATATCCGAATCGGAATTTCCTTCTTATACGGATATTCTGACTGCGCTTATGATGGGAGAGAACGGAAAAAAGGTTCTGGTAATAGATGAGTTTCAGAATATGCTAAAGACCGGTTCCACTTTTATGGCGGAACTGGTTTCTTTTGTGCATGGTCCACGGAATACGGGAGATATGCTGGTGATTTTAACTAGTTCCTCCGTAGGATGGGTGGAAAACAGCATGTTAAAGAAAATCGGAGATGCTGCTTATAGGTTATCCGGTCTTTTAAAGCTGAAAGAACTGAAATTCAAAGATTGTGTGGACTTTTTCCCCGGTTTTACCAGACCGCAGTGTATAGAGGTATATGCTATGTTGGGCGGGCTTCCAGGACTGTGGAGCAATTTCAATGACAGTCTTTCCATAAAGGAGAATATTCTTCAAAATATCCTGTCTCCCACAAGTACGCTCTTTTATGAGGCAGAGAGACTGCTTTCTGAAGAATTGCGGGAAACCGCTGTCTATAATACTCTTTTGGCTTCCATTGCGGGCGGACGGTATAAACTCAACGATCTGTATAAACATACCGGTTTTTCCCGCGCCAAGATCAGCGTCTATTTAAAGAATCTGATGGAACTGGAGATCGTGGAGAAGATTTTCTCCTATGATACGGAAGGCAACGACAATGTGCAGAAAGGCGTTTACCGCATTTCCAGCCGCTTTATGCATTTTTACTATAAATTTATCTATCCTCATATGAGTGCGCTTATGACGCAGGAAGCAGAGGCTTTTTATACCGCTAATATGGAACCGGAGCTTAAGACATATGTGGCCGGGTATTTTAAAGCTGTCTGCAGGGAGCACATGGAAAAAATGAATGAGGAAGGGCAGCTTCCCTTTGTGTATGACAGAGCCGGAGAATGGGTGGGCAAGGAGGGCAATATCGATATGATCGCCCAGGACGAGGAAACCCATACCATACTGGTTCTCTGCAATTATGAAAAACCCATTATGACTTATGAAGATTATGAAAAGCTGCTTTACTGTGCCGGTAAAGCCAGACTGAGGATCGATTACATTTTTTTGTATTCGATAGGGCGATTCGATGAAAAACTGTATTTGGAAGCAAAGGTCAAAGGAAATATGACCCTTGTGCCCATGTCAGAGTTATAGGAGAAAAAGCGTGGGAAAAGCGTTGATCATAACGGAAAAACCATCCGTTGCCCAGGAATTTGCCAAAATTTTAGGCTCTTTTCAACGGAATCAAGGATTTTTGGAAAACGAAAATTATGTGATTACCTGGTGTGTAGGACATCTGGTGGAGATGGTTTATCCAGAGGAATATGACGAAAAGTACAAAAGGTGGAAGCTGGAGGATTTACCCTTTTTGCCGGTAGAATATAAGTACAATGTGATTCCGGCGGTCAGCAAACAGTATGATATTGTGCATGGTATGCTTTACAGAGAGGATATTGACACTGTTTATTGGGCGGGAGATGCCGGAAAAGAAGGTCAGACCATCGAGGAGAATATTCGGAATTTTGGCGGCGTCAAAGAGGGTATGAAAGAACTGCGTGTCTGGATTGATTCACAAACCGAGGAGGAGATCAAGCGTGGCATAGCAGAAGCAAAACCCATGTCGGATTATGCCAATCTGGGGAAATCCGGTATTATGAGGACCATAGAGGACTATGCCATGGGCATCAATTTTTCCAGGGCTATGTCTGTGAAATACGGAAATCTGTTAAATGATGCCGCAGGCACTAAAAGCTATACTGCCATTGCCGTAGGCCGTGTGATGACCTGTGTGCTGGGTATGGTGGTTATCAGAGAAAGGGAAATCCGTAATTTTAAGGAAACACCTTTTTACAGAATAAACGGAAGCTTTTCTCCGATACAGGGAGCTATTGGGGAAAGTGACATTACGGCAGAATGGAAGGCGGTAGAAGGGTCCCGATATTTTGAGTCGCCCCTGCTTTATAAAGAGAACGGATTTAAAAAGCAGGAAGACGCCGAGGCTTTGATTGACGCATTAAGCGGAAAACAGGCAACAGTAAAAAGCTTGGAGAAAGGATCGACACAGAAGCGGGCCCCCCTGCTTTTTAATTTAGCGGAACTGCAGGCGGAATGTGCCAAACGATTTAAGATCAGTCCCGATGAGACGCTGCAGGCAGCGCAGGATCTATATGAAAAGAAGCTGACCACATATCCCAGAACGGATGCCAGGGTACTGTCCACCGCGGTGGCAAAAGAAATCGGAAAAAATTTAAATCGACTCAAAGCTTATACCGATACGGCAGCCTATGTAGAATGTATCATGAAAGAAGGGTTATATCGGGGTATTGCAAAAAGCGCCTACACGGATGATTCCAAGATAACGGATCACTATGCCATTATCCCTACAGGGCAGTTGACAGAGTTAAAATCCTTAAATGAACTGCAGAGAAAAATATTTGATTTGATAGTACGCAGATTTTTAAGTATTTTCTATCCGCCGGCGGCATATGAAACAGTAAAGCTGACTGTAGAAGCAGCCGGCGAACAGTTTTTTGCGGGAGCAAAGGCATTAAAGACACCGGGATGGCTGGAAATTGCAGGAAAACTGCAGGAGGAAGAGAAGGACGAAAAAGACGAGGGAGAGAAAAACGAGGGTCTGTTAAAAGCTGCGGACAGTTTAAAACCGGGTGATATACTGGAGTCAAAGGGCTTTGAAATCAAGGAAGGAAAAACCTCGCCTCCCAAGCGCTATACCTCCGGCTCCATGGTCCTTGCTATGGAGAATGCAGGACAGTTGATCGAGGATGAGGAACTTCGGGCCCAGATAAAGGGTTCCGGCATCGGTACTTCCGCAACCAGAGCGGAAATCATTAAAAAGCTGATACGAATAGGATATTTAAACCTGAATAAAAAGACGCAGGTTTTGACACCGGAAAATTTAGGTGAGATGGTTTATGAAATCGTTTCCCTGACAGTGCCGGAACTGTTAAATCCCCGCATGACGGCTTCCTGGGAAAAGGGGCTGGACGGTATCACAAAAGGTACGGTAGTCATGGAGGAATATCGGGAAAAATTGGAGGCTTTTATCCGAAAGGAAACTCTCTCCATGGTAGAGAAGGATTTGCGGGGAGAATTGCTTTCCAGAATACGGCCGTTTACGGGGAAGGGGGCCAGAGGAATTGCTGCCAGAAAAAGTCTGGGGATTTCCTGTCCCGTCTGCGGTGGTGAGATGGAAACCACACCCTTTGGTTACGGATGCGCCAACTATAAAAACGGCGAGGGCTGCAAATTTTCTATAGGAGCCATAGCGGGGCGCAGCCTTTCGGAAGAAGAAGTAAAAATGCTGTTAACTGACGGGCGAACCGGAACGCTTCGGGATTTTAAATCCAAAAAAGGTAAGCGTTTTGATGCTTGTCTGGTACTGGAGAAAAACGAGACGGGGCAGACAAGTATTCGATTCGATTTTGAACAAGTGGAGGCCAGAAAGATAAAGGATGTGGTTTGTCCAAAATGTGGAGGCGCCCTGTTAAAAACTGCTTTTGGCTATGCCTGTGAGAAACGAAACCGTGATGAGAATACGGAAGAAGGATGCGATTTTTCTATTGGTAAAATTGCGGAAAAGGAATTGAGCGAGTCCCAGTTAAAGGAGCTGTTTCATACAGGCCGCACCGGAACCATCCGGGGCTTTAAGTCCAAGAAGGGCAAGCGTTTTGATGCTTGTCTGGTGCTTTTAAAGGATGAAAAAGGACAGGTAAATATCCGGTTTGATTTTGAAAACGTGGAAACGAAGAAATTAAAGGACGTAAAATGTCCCCTGTGCGGCGGTGAAATTGAGATCACTCCATTTGGTTACGTCTGTGTCAATCATGATAAGGACAATCCGGAAAGCTGCAGTTTTCTGATAGGACGGATTTCAGGAGTCAAGTTGAAAGAAGCCACGGTAAAAGAACTGCTCACGCAGGGTAAAACCGGCGTCATTGAAGGTTTTATCGCTAAAACGGGTATGATGTTTGAGGCTCCTCTAAAACTGACCGAAGAAGGCAGGGTGGCTTTTGATTTCCCGGAGAAACAGGCGCCGGTGGAAACCGAAATGCTCTGTCCCAAATGCGGACAAAAATTGTCCAGATCTAAATGGCAGCTTCTCTGCGGCTGCGGGTTTAAGGTATTCCATACCGTGGCAGGAGTCGCACTTTCGGATGAGGTATTGCAGGAATTGTTTACGACCGGTAAAACCCGTGAAAAACTGACGGGCTTTACCTCCAAGGCAGGAAATATTTTTGATGCCTGTCTGAAATTTGAAGAGGAGCAGATTCGCTTTGACTTTGACAGTAAAGAAGATGTAAAGCTAGGAGGACAAAATGGAAGAACTGAAAATCAAACATCTGTATAATCTGCAGGAAACGATCGCCGCGGCACTTTTTGACGAGGAGGCTTATCCTTGGGAAGTGCTGGGAAAAATACATGATTTTATTATTACCTTGGGAGAACAGCTGTCGGAAGATTTGTATGAAAAGCGGGGAGAACATATCTGGATTGCAAAATCGGCAAAGGTAGCGCCCACCGCCTGTTTAAACGGCCCTTTGATCGTAGATGAAGAGGCGGAAATCAGGCATTGCGCCTATATACGGGGCAGCGCCATCGTAGGGAAGGGCGCCGTAGTGGGAAATTCCACGGAACTGAAGAACGTGGTATTGTTCAATAAAGTCCAGGTGCCTCATTATAACTATGTGGGGGACAGTATCTTAGGTTATAAATCCCACATGGGAGCCGGTTCCATTACCTCCAATGTGAAAAGTGATAAAACTTTGGTGGTGGTAAAGGCCGGGGATGAGGAATTTGCCACAGGATTAAAGAAGATGGGTGCTATGCTGGGAGACCATGTGGAAGTGGGCTGTAATTCTGTTTTGAATCCCGGGACCGTGATCGGCAGAAACAGCAATATCTATCCTACCTCCTGTGTGCGGGGCTTTGTGCCGGCAGGCTTCATTTATAAAAAACAGGGGGAAGTTGCCCAAAAACAGCTTGACTAAATATAGCACTTCGGTGTATAGTACAGTTTGATACGATGATACTTTTACACATTAAAGTGTAGCAGTGTCAGAAAATAAGGAGGATAAAATTATGAAAAAGTTAGCAGCACTTGCTATGGCTTTTGCCTTGACGGCAGTGACACTTGCCGGCTGTGGCGACAGTGCAGGCCAGGGCCAGCAGAATTCACAGAGTAATTCCGGTGGCGGTGAAACCACTCCGGCCGGTGGGGCAGGTAACACAGATCTCGCAGATGTGGGCGATGACGTTTATGTTGTCGGTATCTGTCAGTTGGCACCGCATGTTGCACTGGATGCAGCTACTCAGGGCTTTCAGGATGCGCTGACGGAGAAGCTGGGCGATAAGGTTGTATTTGACTATCAGAATGCTGCCGGCGATTCTGCAGCCTGCGCAACCATTGCAAACCAGTTCGTAGCGGAAGATGTGGATCTGATTCTTGCCAATGCTACGGCGCCTCTTCAGTCAGCAGCAGCGGCAACCAACGAGATTCCCATTCTGGGAACCTCTATAACCGATTATGCTACCGCGCTGGAAATTGACAACTGGACCGGTACTACCGGCACGAATATTTCCGGTACTTCCGATCTGGCTCCTTTAGAGGAGCAGGCAGCTATGTTACACGAGCTGTTCCCGGATGCTCAGAAAGTAGGTTTGATTTATTGCTCTGCAGAGCCTAATTCCGAGTATCAGGTAACTGTAGTTGAGGCTGCCCTTCAAGGTCTCGGCTATACTTGTGAACGTTATACTTTTGCAGATTCCAACGATATTGCTACGGCCGTAACCAATGCGGCGGCAGAGAGCGATGTACTCTATGTTCCTACCGATAATACCGCTGCAAATGCTACCGAGGTTATCAACAATATCTGCGTGGCTGCAGGCGTTCCTGTTATTGCAGGTGAGGAAGGTATCTGCGAAGGCTGCGGTGTGGCAACTCTTTCCATCAGCTATTATGATCTGGGCTATCAGACCGGTTTAATGGCTTATGAGATTCTGGTAAACGGTGCGGATGTTTCTAGCATGCCTGTTCAGTTTGCTCCTCAGGTTACCAAGAAGTATGTACCGTTACGTTGCGACAGCTTGGGTATTACAGTTCCGGATGATTATGAAGCTATCATAATGGAGTAAGCTATCATAAATCGGCATTTTGCGTGAGAATTATATTATGTGTGCTTAAGCGGCAGAAAAGACTTCTCTTTTTTGCCGCTTTTTGTTATAATATTGCAAGATTATTAGTACATATTCAGAGGAGGAAGTAATTGTGAATATTGGAACTCTGTTGAATGCCTTGCCGGGTGCCTGTGCGCAGGGACTGATCTGGGGTATTATGGCAATTGGTGTCTATCTGACCTATCGCATTTTGGATTTGGCGGATCTGACAGTGGACGGAACCATGTGTACCGGCGGTGCGGTCTGCATCATGATGATGTTGAACGGGCATTCCGTCTGGTTGTCTTTACTGGTAGCTTTTTTAGCCGGTATGCTGGCGGGAATGGTGACAGGTCTATTACATACATTTTTGGGGATTCCTGCTATTTTAGCCGGTATTTTGACCCAGCTTGGACTTTACTCCGTCAACCTGCGGATTTTGGGCAACAAAGCCAATCAGGCCATCAATGTAGACAAGTATAACCTGTTGATCTCCCTGCGCTATATCAAGAATGTGGCTTTTTATAAAAACAGTATTCTGATCGTAGCGGTGGTTACCATTATTTTAATTGCTGTACTGTACTGGTTTTTTGGTACGGAGTTAGGCTGCTCTATCAGAGCAACGGGAGCCAATGCCGGCATGTCCAAAGCCCAGGGTATCAATACCGATTTTAACAAGGTGCTGGGACTGATGATATCCAACGGTATCGTAGCCTTTGCCAGCGCACTCTATGCGCAGTATCAGGGTTTTGCAGATGTCAATGCAGGCCGTGGCGCCATCGTGATCGGACTTGCGGCAGTCATCATCGGACAGGTGGTTTTTGGATGGATACATGCCAATTTTGCATGCAAGCTTTTGTTTGTATCCTTCGGCGCCATTATCTACTATCTGGTGCTGCAGGTGGTGATGTGGTTCGGTTTAAATACCAACGACTTAAAGTTGATTTCGGCTCTGGTGGTTGCGGCATTTTTGGCGATCCCTCACTTGAAGGAGAAATATTTCGGCAAAAAGATAAAGAAGGGCGGTGAGTCACGTGCTTGATCTGATCGGTTTAAAGAAAACATTCAATGCGGGAACCGTCAATGAAAAAACAGCGTTAGATGGACTGAATCTGCATTTGCAGGAGGGAGATTTCGTAACTGTCATAGGCGGAAACGGCGCCGGTAAATCCACCATGTTAAATGCCATAGCCGGAACATGGTTTGTAGATGAGGGCAGTATTCGGATTGATGACATTGACGTCACCAGACTTTCCGAACACAAGCGTGCAAAATATTTGGGAAGAGTCTTTCAGGATCCCATGACGGGCACAGCCGCCAGTATGCAGATTGAAGAAAATTTGGCGCTGGCTGCCAGAAGAGGCGCAAGACGTACCCTAAAGATCGGTATCACCAATAAGGAGAGAGCGTTCTATAAGGAGCAGCTGCAGATTCTGGATCTGGGCCTGGAGAACCGTCTGACAACGGGCGTTGGACTTTTATCCGGCGGACAAAGGCAGGCGCTGACACTTTTAATGGCTACGTTGCAGAAACCCAGACTCTTACTTTTAGATGAGCATACGGCAGCGTTAGATCCAAAGACTGCGGCAAAGGTATTGGATGCCACTGACCGTATTGTGAAGAAAGACAATCTGACAACCATTATGATCACCCACAACATGAAGGATGCCATTGCACACGGAAACCGTCTGGTCATGATGCATGAGGGCAGGATCATCTATGATGTGTCGGGAGAAGAAAAAAAGAAGCTGACGGTTGCGGATTTACTACATAAGTTCGAAGAGGTCAGCGGAGGTGAATTTGCCAATGACAGAATGATTTTGTCATAATATCTGATTTTTGGAAAAAGGGCTGGATTTTTTGCCATAAATATGAGAAAATGATACGAAAAGGAACTTTAATTTTGAAAGGAGATTTCACATGATTTATTCAAAGGAAGTTGAAGAAATGTGCCCGGTAGCGCAGGGCGTACATCATGGCTGTGCACCTATTCCCGAAGAAGCAAAATGGGTTCAGGCCAAGAGAGTGGAAGATATCTCCGGTTTCACACACGGTGTGGGCTGGTGCGCTCCCCAGCAGGGTGCCTGCAAACTGTCCCTGAACGTAAAGGAAGGTATTATTCAGGAAGCTCTGGTAGAGACCATCGGCTGCTCCGGTATGACGCATTCCGCTGCTATGGCTGCGGAGATTCTCCCCGGCCTGACCGTAATGGAAGCATTAAATACCGACCTGGTGTGTGACGCCATCAACACTGCTATGAGAGAACTGTTTTTACAGATTGTTTACGGACGTTCCCAGAGCGCATTTTCTGAGGACGGTCTGCCTGTGGGCGCCGGTCTGGAGGATTTGGGCAAGGGCTTAAGAAGCCAGGTAGGTACCATGTACGGAACACTGGCAAAGGGTCCCCGTTATCTGGAAATGGCAGAGGGCTATGTAACCGGTATTGCTTTAGATAAGGACGATCAGATCATCGGTTATCAGTTTGTAAGTCTTGGAAAGATGACTGACTTCATCAAGAAGGGCGACGATCCCACTACCGCATGGGAGAAGGCAAAGGGCCAGTACGGCCGTGTGGACGATGCGGTAAAGATTATCGATCCCAGAAAAGAATAAGGTGAAGGAGGACAGTAAAAATGGCTTTATTTGAATCATATGAAAGACGTATTGATAAAATCAACGAAGTATTAAACAGCTATGGTATCTCCTCTATCGAAGAAGCTGAGAAGATTACCAAGGATGCCGGCCTGGAGGTTTATGACCAGGTAAAGAAGATTCAGCCCATCTGTTTTGAGAACGCTTGCTGGGCTTATACCGTAGGCGCGGCCATCGCTATCAAGAAGGGCGCAAGAAAGGCATCCGAGGCTGCAGCAGCTATCGGTGAGGGCTTACAGGCATTCTGTATTCCCGGCTCCGTAGCAGACACCCGTAAGGTAGGTCTTGGCCACGGCAATCTGGGTAAGATGCTTTTGGAAGAGGATACCGACTGCTTCTGTTTCCTGGCAGGACATGAGTCCTTCGCAGCAGCAGAGGGCGCTATCGGTATTGCAGAGAAGGCTAACAAGGTTCGCCAGAAACCTCTGCGTGTTATCTTAAACGGTCTTGGAAAGGACGCTGCAAAGATTATTTCCCGTATCAACGGCTTTACTTTTGTAGAGACTGAGTACGATCCCTATACCAATACCGTGAAGGAAATTGAGCGTATTCCTTACTCCGACGGACTTCGTTCCAAGGTAAATTGCTATGGTGCAAACAGCGTGCCCGAAGGTGTTGCTATCATGTGGAAGGAAAATGTAGACGTATCCATTACCGGTAACTCTACCAATCCTACCAGATTCCAGCATCCTGTTGCAGGTACATACAAGAAGGAGAGAACCGAAGAAGGAAAGAAGTACTTCTCTGTTGCTTCCGGCGGCGGTACAGGGCGTACCTTACATCCCGATAACATGGCTGCAGGTCCTGCATCCTACGGATTTACCGATACTTTAGGCCGTATGCACTCCGATGCGCAGTTCGCAGGTTCTTCCTCCGTTCCCGCACACGTTGAGATGATGGGTCTGATCGGTATGGGCAACAACCCCATGGTTGGCGCTACCGTTGCAGTAGCAGTGCTTATTGAGGAAGCTGCAAAAGCTGGAAAATTTTAATTTGAAAGCTTTTGGGCTGAGGAAGTTCTAAGCAAAAATGCTAGTAAAATCAATGGTTTTTAACCTCCCTTGGAGAAATCTGAGGGAGGTTTTATTTCTATTTTGCTTTTTCTGATGAATGGAGTTGTTTTTTAAATTGTGAAATGATAATATAAAGACAGTCCTTAGATATTAGGATCATGTATAATTATAAATGAAGAATTAAATTGTGTAAAAGTTGAAAAGGGGAAAATCAGATGAAGGAAAGACATTTACAAAGGACAGGGAAACTGCTATTTATTGTGCATTCGGTTACGACGGTATTTATCACGATCGGGCTGGTTTCACAGCTTAAGCTGTCAGAATTGCCGGTGTTATTCAGTGTGGTGCCTCTAGTGATGAATTTTCTGGTTTATGCACTCTGCTTTTTTATGTATTTTCGGTTTAGGTCAACGAAGAAGTATCCTTTCTGTGTAGGCATTGGCTTTTCTCTTGTATATATAGTTATGTTATGGATGTCAGCTTCCGGTGCAGCATATCCGTATATGATACCGATTATGGTAGTTATGGTTTTCCTTATGGATCGAAAGTTGATTTTGATTATCAGCAGTTTGTATGGATGTGCAAACCTGGTGCGTATCATCATGAATTTTGCGGGTGCAGAGAATATAAATGATGTGATTGAGGCCAATATGATTGAATTGATCATCACGATACTCACCATATTGGCAGCTGTTACGGGTATCAAAATCCTGCAGGGATTTTTTACGGAGTCTACGGAGGAATTGACTACTGTCATGGATGCTAATATGAAAACAGCCGACAGGATAAAGACCGTAGCGGGTAATGTAGAAGGAAGGACGAGAACTGCAGTTGATGATGTCAATGAAACATTGCAAATGACAGAGAGCGTCAATTCTGCTATGGGAGATATAGCCGCCGGAATGGACAGCGTAGTGAGTGCCGTTGCACAGCAGACCGATCAGACCCATATGATTCAGGGAACGATAGATGAAGTATATGCGCAGACGGCGCAGATAGTCGGATATATGGATGATATTGAAGAAGCACTGAAAACAAGTATGAAAGCGATGGATGAGTTGATGAATACCGTTGACTCGGCAATTGTTGAAGTGCAGGATATGGAAGCGGCGGCAGATACTCTGAAAGCGAAATCGGACGAAGTACGCGGTGTAGTAGACGTGATCGTTAACATTTCAAGTCAGACGAATCTCTTGGCATTGAACGCTTCCATAGAAGCCGCAAGAGCGGGTGAAGCGGGAAAAGGGTTTGCAGTCGTTGCTGACGAGATCAGGAATCTATCGGAGCAGACCAAGAAAGAGACAGATATTATTGCGGTAATCTTAAATGAACTGAGCCGTGATGCGAATCTGGTGACTGCAAAAGTACAACAGAACGTTGCGTTGTCCAATGAAGAGCACAGACTGGTGAAGAGTACGGAAGAGCAGTTTAGTATCATTCATGATAAAGCGGACGTATTATCCGACAATATCCACATGGTTGAAACGAAAATGTCCGAGTTGATGAAAGCGAACGGACTTATTGTTGACAGTATCAATATACTGTCATCTGGAAGTGAGGAGATTAGTGCGAGCATCAATGAGGCGCACAGAATGAGTGATCAAAACGTTAAGGTCGTTCATAAGTTTGCGGATTCTATCAGAGAAATTTCGGAGAATATGGTTACTTTATCGGAATTGTAGATTTGGATAAAAAGCTCAGCCGGTCATCTGACCGGCTGAGTTCTTTCTGTATGTTCTGCAGGTGACAGTCTTCTTCCTCTTACCGGATGCCACCAAATAGTCCGCCGTAAAATTTCAAACCGCCATATACTTTCCAGCCATGTGTCGGTAATTTCCGAAAACAGCGTGTTTGGGTCCGCAGAAACAGTCATAAAACAAGTACCTCACCTTCTTTATAAAAATTTTACACTTTCTTATAATTTACTTTATTTTTTTGCCCGAATAGCTTGACAAATTACGCTTTGTTCTGTAAATTTATAATAGTGTGTCGTGTAGACGTATTTTGTCGTAGAGTAGAATACTCTGCGGTTTATAGGAAAGCAAGCATCGATACAAATTAAAAGGCTGGCAGAATGTGTAGGTGAGGAAATGGATAATAATCATTTACAGAATCCTTATACGGGGCAACAGACCAATCCATATATGGAGCAGCCCATGCAGGGCAATCCCTATGCGGAGCAGCAGCCCATACAGTCAACTTTCTATACAGGCCAGCAGGCGACTATACAGGACAATCCCTATGCGCAGCAATCCATGCAGACGAATTCCTATATGGAGCAGCCTGTGCAGACCAATAACCCCTATGCGGAACAGCAACCCATGCAAGGGAATCCTTATGCGGAACAGCAGCCTATGCAGCAAAATCCCTATGCAGGGCAGTATACATACACCGAATCTTGGATGAACAATACGGGAAAAGCAAGAAATACCGCAACGACAGGATATACACCTTACCAGCAGGCTTCTAATTATACCGGCGGACAGTCCTATACGCCATATCAGTCCTATGCTCCTATAGCAGCGGGGCAGGCGCAGAGTACAGGAGGACAGGGACTGGCGATTGCCGGAATGATTTGCGGAATCCTTTCCATATTGCTTTGTATTTTTATGGTGTTTGACCTGATTTTGGCAATACCCGGTTTGATTCTCAGTATTGCCGCCATTGCAAAACAAAATGATGGAAAAGGAATGGCGGTTGCAGGTTTGGTATGTAGTATTATCGGGTGTTTATTAAGTTCGGTTCTGTTTATTGGAGTAATGATGTCTTAGGGCAGGAGATGAATCGGTATAATCTTTTCTAAGGGAAACCGGAGGAAAATATTATAAATTATTATTAGAGGAGGAAGAAGTTACTATGGACGGACAGAATTTTAACTATCAACAGCCTGCAGGCTTACAGCCTGAGAGTGGAAAGCCCAGCGGTATGTCTATCGCAGCTTTGGTTCTGGGTATTGTAGGTATTGTTGTAGGATGCTGCAGCGGTTTATTCGGCCTTATCCTTGGTATTATCGGTGTGGTTCTGGGTGTGATGGGCAACAAGAACAACAAGACCAAGTTCGGAACAGCTGCTCTTATTGTGTCAATTGTTGCATGCGGCTGGAGCGTAATCAGCTGGATTATTGGCATTATTTTTCTTCAGTCAGCCAACAATTCGCTGAATCAACTTTTGAACTCATATAGGTAATAAGTTTACATACAGCGGTGTAAACAGATTGTTTACACCGCTGTATCATTTTAGTTTCATTTACGGAGGAAAATAAAATGGATAATAATAATTTTCAGCAGCCGATTTATCAGCAGCCTATGATGCCTCAGGAGCCTCCTAAGAGTATGGGATTGGCGATTGCTTCTATGGTTCTTGGTATTCTGGGCTTATTATTGGCTTGCTGTGTACCTTATTTGCCTGTTCTGATGGCCTTGCTTGCAGTTATCTTGGGTGCTGTATCTCTGGCAAAGAAATTGGGCGGTACCGGTATGGCTGTTGCAGGTCTGGTTTGTGGTATCATTGCCTTGATTCCGGCAGTGATCATCATTGTAACCGGTGTGGCATTCTTCAGTGCGTTAGGATTATAAAAGGGATTTAGATCATGGCGGATACGTATATACTGCGCCTGTCAAGAAATTGCTATTATGTTTGTGTGGGACTGTGTGTCGTCTTTGGTATAGGCTATTTCATATTGTCCATGCTGCATATTTCTATTACCGAATTAAGTCCGTTGCCTTGTACGCTCTATACCGTGGCAGGACTGTATTGTCCCGGCTGTGGTGGGACAAGGGCAGTGAATTTCTTGTTGCATGGGCAGTTGTACCAAAGTTTTGTTTATCATCCGGTTGTTCCATATACGGGAATACTTGTACTTTGCTACATGATTTCTCATACCTTAAGCATCCTGACAAAGGGCAGGGTTAAGGCAATGCTTTTTCGACCGATTTATTTCTACATTATGATAGGTATTATATTGATAAATTGGATTGTTAAGAATGCATTAATTCTGGCAAAAGGAATTTATCTAATGGGATAATCACACAAGATCAAAGGGATGGATTTGCATTAAAATAACAAGTCATGAATAAAAAGGGTCTTTAATATACTCTAACAAGAGATATTAGAGGCTTTTTTTATGAAAAAATTCTGGGTATTTTTCTTATTTGTCACAATGTTTGTGCTGGGAAGGTTTGCCGGTTATGCCGTTTCTTCAGTCGAGGCCAACGCAGAAGTGAGAGTGCTCTCTGCAGAAAACTGGGGACTGGGATTTGCAGGAGGAGAGGGAAAGCAGCCGACCGGAAATGTTTCGGCAGCGGAACTTGCTGAATATGATGCGTATTATGTGGGAGGTACGGAAGAAAAAGTGATTTATTTGACCTTTGACTGCGGTTATGAAAACGGTAACACGGAGCCGATTCTGGATGCCTTAAAAAAACATGGGGCACCGGCAACATTCTTTGTTGTAGGACATTTTTTAGAGTCCGCACCTGATATTGTAAAAAGGATGGCGGAGGAAGGGCACAGCGTAGGAAATCATACATATCATCATCCGGACATGTCAAAAATCTCAAATATGTCAGATTTTCAGAAGGAAATGGATTCGGTAGCAAGATTGTATAAAGAGATTACAGGAGAAGAGCTGTCCATGTATTACAGACCGCCTCAAGGAAAATACAGCACAGAAAATTTAAGAATGGCACAGGAATTGGGATATAGTACCTTTTTCTGGAGTCTGGCTTATGTGGATTGGAATCAGGATGCTCAGCCTACCAAAGAAGAAGCTTTTGAAAAGCTGCTTAAACGGATTCATCCCGGCGCCATTGTGCTGCTCCACAGTACTTCCCAGACCAACGGAGAAATTCTGGATGAATTGCTCACGGAATGGGAAAACATGGGGTATGAATTCAGACCGCTTTCGGATCTTTTAGAAAAATAATCCGGCTATTGAGAAACGGGCTCTATGGTGACATCTGCACCGGTGATTTCCTCACCGCGTAAAAGCTGCAGAAGTACGGTTACCCGCTTATAAGCTCTTTCATAGTTTTCCCTGGCATATTCCGCAGTATACTCATTATAGGAATCACCTTCGAAGGCTTCATGATAGGCCTCTACGGCTGTGGTCATATAGGAACTGGCTTCAGAGGTAAGTTGTTCCATGTAGGCATATTTCTCCGGAATGGAGATTTCGGCAAGCGCTTTGAAGGCCTGATCCAGCTGGTCCAAGTAGGCTAAAAGCTCATATCTGGCCGTTTCGGATTGCGCATCAATACTGTTAATGCCTGTATCTATTTCAGCAATCTGACTGCAAAATGCATTAATATCTTGTTGAAATTTATTTACAGCAGGATCTTCACCGCAGCCTGTGAGTATAAAGCAGAAAAGAACAGCTGACAGGAGCAGTAATATTTTTGTTTTCACTTCTAAAACCTCCGGATAAAAAATATCTATAAAAAATTTATCATAATTTATGGTCTTAATCAATATGGGAATAAAAAACATAAGAAACTCCTAAGAATTATCCGTTTTTTTCGGATATATTTGCCCAATCCTGAAATTCGTGTTATGATGTGAAAAGTATATAGCGATGATAGGAAGGTATTCCCATGACTAAGCAGGAGTTTGCGGCCTGGACGGCCGAGAATATCATATATTTGGATGGAGCAACGGGCTCCAATCTGATGAAGGCAGGTATGCCTGCCGGAGTCTGCCCGGAGCAATGGATATTAGAGCATCCGCAGGTGATGTGTGAGTTACAGGAAAACTATGTAAAGGCTGGCAGTAATATCCTTTATGCACCAACTTTTACTGCCAACAGGATCAAATTGGCAGAATATGGGCTGCAGGATAAACTTTATGAAATGACGGCAGAGCTGGTGGATATTTCCAGACAGGCAGCAAAGGGAAGAGCTTATATAGCCGGTGATATTACCATGACGGGCGAGCAGCTTTCACCCATCGGTACTCTGGATTTTGAAGAACTGGTAGTAATATATAAGGAGCAGATAGATGCTTTACTCAAGGCGGGAGTGGACATGCTGGTCGTGGAGACCATGATGAGTCTGCAGGAAGCCCGGGCCGCACTGATCGCGGCAAAAGAAACCTGTGAATTGCCGGTAATGGTTACCATGACTTTTGAAGGGGACGGCCGCACGCTTTTCGGAACAGATGCACTTACGGCCGCAGTGGTATTAGAGAGTCTGGGAGCGGACGCAATAGGCGCCAATTGCTCTACGGGACCGGCAGCCATGAGTGGCATGATCAGCGCCATGGCAGATGCGGTGCGGATTCCCGTGATAGCGAAACCCAATGCAGGACTGCCTCTTGTAGATAAAGACGGAAATACTTGTTATGATATGGATGCAGAAACCTTTGCGGAGGAAATGAAATTATTGGCAGAGGCAGGTGCATCTATTTTAGGCGGCTGCTGCGGTACCGCGCCGGACTATATCCGAGGCATAAAAGCAGCGATTGGTACATTGCGTAAGCAGGAAGATAAGGGAAAGAAGCCTTTTCGCTATCTTTCTTCTGAAAGGCAGACAGTTTCGTTTTCTTTGGAAGATCATTTTATTGTAGTGGGAGAGCGCATTAACCCTACCGGCAAAAAGAAACTGCAGGAGGCCTTGCGGGAAGGGTCTCTGGATATGGTAAAGGATCTTGCGGAAGAACAGGAGGCCTGTGGCGCCCGAATTCTGGATGTGAATATGGGAATGGGCGGAATCGATGAAAAAGAAATGATGTTAAAGGCGTTAGAGGAAATTTCCACGGTAACAAATTTACCCCTTTCCTTAGATTCCAGCCATATATCCGTTTTGGAGCAGGCTCTGCGCCGTTATCCCGGCAGGGCTCTCGTAAATTCGGTTTCCTATGAAAAAGAAAAATTTGAAAAATTGCTGCCCATTGTGAAAAAATATGGAGCTATGTTTATTCTGCTTCCGCTTTCCGATGAAGGACTTCCTGCCGATTTGGAAGCAAAAAAGGAAATCATCCATAAAATCTGGGAGCGCGCCGAAACGCTTGGTTTTAGGAAAGAGGATATTGTAGTAGACGGATTAGTAAATACCGTGGGAGCCAATAAGGGCGCGGCAGTGGATACCTTAGAAACCATACGGTACTGTAAGAATGCAGGTTTTGCGACCATTTGCGGTCTGTCTAATATATCCTTTGGTATGCCGGAAAGAAGTTATGTGAATATGGCCTTTCTTACTATGGCTATTCAATCGGGACTTACCATGGCCATTGCCAATCCTTCACAGGAACTGCTCATGGGATGTGCCTTTGCGGCTGATTTGCTTTTAAATAAAGAAGAAGCGGATATGCGCTATATTTCCTATGCCGATGTCATCAAGGAAAAAAGGATAAAAAAGGAGCAGGAACTGCAGAAAGCAGCTCTCTTAGCAAGCACAGAACCTTCGTCAAAAGCAACTCCGGCGGGTACAACAGCTGCAGAGGACGGTGGTGTTTCTTTAAGTCCGAAGAAGCAGAAACTGCGGGAAGCTGTATTAAAAGGAAATAAAAACGGAATCATACAGCTTACGAAAGAGGCTCTTGCAGCGGGGGAACAGCCCAAAGAACTCTTGGATACGGTGCTTTTACCGGCTATCAATACGGTGGGAGACTATTTTGACAGCGGCAAATATTTCCTTCCCCAGCTGATTGCGGGCGCAGAGGCGATGAAACTTTCCATCGAGGTTTTAGAACCCCTTATGCTGAAAGAGCGGTCGGGTGAAGATATGCCTGTCATTGTGATCGCTACCGTAGAAGGAGATATTCATGATATCGGTAAAAACTTAGTAGCGCTGATGTTAAAAAATTATGGATTCAAAGTCATTGATCTGGGAAAGGATGTTCCCAAGGAGAAGATCATTGCGGCGGCAAAAGAATATCATGCTTCCATAATTGCGCTTTCCGCATTGATGACAACAACCATGAAACAGATGGAATCGGTGATTACCTATGCCAGAGAGCAGGGCGTGAACGCAAAGATCATGGTGGGAGGTGCGGTCATTACGGAGGAATATGCGGACGAGATCGGCGCCGACGGCTATTCCAAGGACGCTGCGGAGGCCGTAAAACTGGCAGGCAGACTTTTAGGACAGCTTAAGTAAACAAGCTATACGAAAGCGAGCATTCGTATAGCTAAAAAGTTCGTTTTCGTATAGCTAAAATTATAGTTGAATTCGGTTACTTTACTATGCTAAAATATCTTGTATGCGTTATTTTGTCAAAGGAGGAAGTATCATGGTAGGTGCTGACGCAATGATCAAATGTCTGGAAGCAGAGGGCGTGGAGGTTGTCTTTGGTTATCCGGGCGTTGCCATCTGTCCTTTTTATAATAGTATTTTGCAATCCGATATCAGAACGGTTTTAATCCGTACCGAACAGAATGCAGCCCATGCTGCCAGCGGTATGGCAAGAATGACAGGAAAGCCGGGAGTCTGTGCTGTAACCAGCGGTCCGGGTGCCACCAATGTCATAACGGGTATTGCAACCGCTTTTGCAGACAGTATCCCCCTTATCTGCATTACCGGTCAGGTCAACAGTGAGCTCTTAGGCAGTGATGTCTTTCAGGAGGCCGATATCACAGGAGCGGTGGAATCCTTTGTAAAGTACAGCTATCTGGTAAAGAATGTGCAGGATATTCCAAGAATCTTTAAGGAAGCTTTTTATATTGCCAATACGGGCAGAAAAGGGCCGGTATTGATCGATGTGCCCATTGATATACAGAATGCGGCTATCAGCCATTTTTCCTATCCGGAAGAAGTGGCGCTGCGCACTTATAAGCCAACGGTAAAAGGACATGCCGTGCAGATTAAGAAGGTGGTGAAAGAGTTAGAGCACGCAAAACGTCCCATTATCTGTGCAGGCGGCGGTGTTCTTTTGAGCGAAGCACAGGAGGAACTGCGGCAGTTTGCGGAAAAACACCGTATTCCCGTGGTTTCCACTATGATGGGAATCGGTGTGATGCCTACGAAACATCCGTTGTATTACGGTATGGTAGGAAATAACGGTAAGGCCTATGCCAACAAAGCCATGAACGAATCCGATCTGCTCATTATGGTCGGTGCCAGAGTAGCTGACAGAGCTGTCAGTCAGCCGGATCTGATCACCCAGAACAAGGTGTTAGTGCATATGGATGTAGACCCTGCGGAAATCGGTAAAAATGCAGGTCCCACCATACCTCTGGTAGGGGATGCGGGACACATTTTCAGAGATTTTCTAGAACAGGATTTTACCTGCGAGCATGAGGCGTGGATCGAGACTTTGGACGGATACCGTGACAGCATGGAAAATAAGAGAAATCCCAATCCGGCCTATGTGGATCCTGCGGCTTTTATCACCAGACTTTCCGAAAAAATGAAAGAAGACGGCGTCTATGTTGCGGACGTGGGGCAGAATCAGATTTGGTCCTGTGGCTACCATATTGTAAAACAGGGAAGGTTTATGACCTCCGGAGGTATGGGTACCATGGGCTACTCCATTCCGGCCGCCATGGGGGCAAAACTGGCCGCTATGGACAAGCAGGTCATTGCGGTCTGCGGAGACGGCTCCTTCCAAATGTCCATGATGGAGCTTGCCACGATCAGGCAGCATCAGGTACCCGTGAAGATCATTGTCTTAAAGAATAATTATCTTGGCATGGTGAGGGAGTATCAGCACTATACCTACAAGGATAACTATTCGGTGGTGGATTTGTCCGGAAGTCCTGATTTGGAAAAACTGGCAGCGGCCTATGATATTCCTTTCCTGCGCTTAAAGGACGGACAGAATATGGAAGCGGTGCTGGATGAATTTTTAAAGAAGGATGAAACCATGCTTCTGGAATGCCTGATAGATCCCATGGATCTGGTGAAGTAGAAAGGAAGAGATTTATTATGAAGAAGATATATTCCGTACTGGTGGAGAATCGTTCCGGTGTGCTGTGCAAGGTGGCCGGACTCTTTTCCCGCAGATGCTTTAATATAGACAGTCTGGCTGTGGGAGAAACCGATGATTCCGCTGTTTCCTGTATGACGATCGTGAGCAGCGGCAACGAACGTACCATTGAACAGATTGAGAAGCAGCTTAATAAAAAGCTGGATGTGATCAAGGTACGCACCTTTGATGAGACCCAGAGCATCAGCAGGGAACTGATGCTTGTAAAAGTCAAATATAACAAGAGCACCCGCAGGGAAATTATGGAAATCTGCGAGGTCATGAAGGCAGATATTGTGGATATGTCGAAAAACCAAATGATGATTCAGGTCTGCGATATACCGGAGCGTACCAGACTCTTTCTGGGGATGCTTTCTTCCATCAGCATTGTGGAAGTAGCCCGCACGGGAACCCTTGCCTTGACAAAGTGTACGGAGAGCGATGGTTGACAAGCAGGAAAAGTATTGCTATAGTTAGAAATTAAGGAATGAATTCCAGTGGAGGATGAGATTTTGCAAAGAAAAGTATTTCAGCTGTTAGCGGATAATAAATCAGGTGTATTGAGTCGTATTACCGGTCTGTTTTCCAGAAGAGGATACAATATTGAGAGCATTACGGCAGGTGTGACGGCAGATCCCAGATTCAGCCGTATTACCATTGTTACAAGCGGTGACGACCAGATTCTGGAACAGATAGAAAAGCAAGTTGCCAAGCTGGTGGATGTCAGAGACATTAAGGAACTGCGGCCGGACGACAGCGTATACAGAGAATTGGCTATGGTAAAGGTACGGGCAATGGCCAACGAGAGGCAGGGAGTGATTTCCCTTGCCGGTATTTTCCGTGCCAATATCGTGGATGTGGCTGCGGACAGCCTCATTGTAGAAATGACGGGTAATCAGGCCAAGATAGAAGCTTTTATCAGTCTTTTAGATGGCTATGAGATTTTGGAACTTGCCAGAACCGGCATCGCAGGACTTGGCCGCGGCACGGAAAATGTTACCTACATAGAATAGGTGTGGATTTCATGGAATGACCCGAAGGTTTTTACCTTCTGTCACTATAAAGATTTATTATTTATGGAGGAGAAGAAAATGGCAAAAATATTTTATCAGGAAGATTGTAATCTTTCCCTGTTAGAGGGTAAGACGATCGCAGTTATCGGGTATGGCAGTCAGGGACATGCGCACGCGCTTAATGCAAAGGAGTCCGGATGCCATGTGATCATTGGTCTTTATGAAGGCTCCAAATCCTGGGCAAAGGCAGTAGCACAGGGCTTTGAAGTATATACCGCGGCAGAGGCGGCAAAAAAGGCTGATATTATTATGATTCTGATCAATGACGAGCTGCAGGCTGCAATGTATAAAAAAGATATCGAGCCGAACTTAGAGCCCGGCAATATGTTGATGTTCGCACATGGCTTTAATATTCATTTCGGTCAGATCGTACCTCCGAAGGATGTGGATGTCACCATGATCGCGCCCAAGGGCCCCGGTCATACCGTAAGAAGCGAGTATCAGGCCGGCAAGGGTGTTCCCTGTCTGATCGCGGTACATCAGGATGCAAGCGGCAAGGCGCAGGACATGGCACTGGCTTATGCACTGGCTATCGGCGGTGCAAGAGCCGGCGTACTGGAGACCACTTTCAGAACCGAAACCGAAACAGACCTCTTTGGCGAGCAGGCAGTGCTCTGCGGCGGTGTGTGTGCACTGATGCAGGCAGGCTTTGAAACGCTGGTAGAAGCGGGCTATGACGAGAGAAATGCATATTTTGAGTGTATCCATGAGATGAAGCTGATTGTAGATCTGATTTACCAGAGCGGCTTTGCAGGCATGAGATATTCCATTTCCAATACGGCTGAATACGGTGATTACATTACCGGTCCCAAGATTATTACCGAAGACACCAAGAAGGCTATGAAGCAGATTTTAAAGAATATTCAGGACGGTTCTTTTGCAAAGGACTTCCTGTTAGATATGTCTGCGGCAGGCGGACAGGCTCACTTTAAAGCATTGAGAAAGCTGGCAAGCGAACATCCCGCTGAGAAGGTAGGAGAGGAAATCCGTAAGCTTTACAGCTGGAACAATGAGGAAGACAAGTTGATCAATAACTAATCTAAAGAAGTTGAAGAGCAGATAATTGTGCAGAGTCGCAAATTATCTGCTCTTTTTTATTAAATTAGATAAATCTCTTATATTATGGGATGAAAATTGTATGTTATAGTAGGAGGGATGAAAGAGTTTTTATTAGCTTTATTATGATACGTCTGAAATTGAAATTAGATAGAATGAGAGACACTATGAAGGATTTTGAGAAAAAAACAACTCCCAGAAAAATGCAGGATACGGAAAGCTGGTTTTTAGAAAGTTATAGGTGTCATATGGGGCATCCAATTCGCATACTGATTTCCCTGTATAAAGGAAATTATCACAAATTTGTGCTGGCGGTTATCTGCTTTTTTATCAAGCATGCCTGTGTATGGGTACTTCCCATTCTGACTGCAAATATCATCAACGATGTGACATCGCACAATCCAAACACGCTGCGGAATATCCTGTTTTATGCAGTGTTGGAAACAGGTCTGATAGCCTTAAATATTCCCATGAATTACCTGTATACTTCTTATAAGAGTCTGGCAACCCGCTATGCGGAAACAGGCTTGAGAAAGGCTCTGATCAGAAAATTACAGCAGCTTTCCATTTCCTATCATGTAGAGACCCAGTCCGGCAGACTGCAGAGTAAGATCATGCGGGATGTGGAGGCAGTGGAGAATCTTTCCACCCAGATGTTTTTAAGCATTTTGAATATTGCCCTGAATATCGGAGTCGCACTGGTGGTAACGGTATCTAAGAGTCTGATAGTTTTTTTCTTTTTCTTAGTGACGGCACCGGTGGCAGCCGTTACGATGGTGACTTTCCGCAGCGTCATGAAAACCAGAAACAATGAGTTCCGTAAAGAGATGGAAGAAACCTCCGCCCGGGTCATGGAAATGGTGGAACTGGTACCGGTTACCAGGGCCCATGCGCTTGAAGATGAAGAAGTGGATAAAATGAGCGGACAGTTGTTTGCCGTGGCAGAAAAGGGCTACAAGCTGGATTTGGTACAGGCGCTCTTCGGTTCCGTAGGATGGGCCATCTTTCAGGTCTTTCAGGTGATCTGTCTGGCCTTCACCGGCTATCTGGCTCTGCGGGGCAGGATTTTGGCCGGAGACATTACGCTTTATCAGAGCTATTTTGCAACCGTGGTCAATCAGGTATCCGCTATCGTGACGTTACTGCCTACCATTACGAAAGGCATTGAATCCGTCAATTCCATCGGAGAAGTGCTGCTTTCCGACGATGTGGAAAGAAACGAAGGCAAGGAGCAGTTAACGGAAGTAAATGGTAGCTTTGAATTTAAAGATGTGAGTTTTCACTATAAGAATACGGACTCTCAGGTCCTAAATCATCTGAATCTGCAGGTTGCTAAAGGAGAAACCATTGCGTTGGTGGGAGAGTCTGGCGCCGGGAAATCCACGATTCTCAATTTGGTGATCGGTTTCCATCTGGCGGAAGATGGATGTGTTCTTATGGACGGGAAGGATTTATGTAAGATAGATTTACGGACTTACAGAAAGCATCTGGCGGTAGTGCCCCAGACCTCCATTCTATTTTCGGGAACCATACGTGACAACATTGTCTACGGTTGTACGGATGTATCGGAAGAGAAGCTGAAAGAGGTGATTCGGGCGGCCAACCTGCAGGAATTTGTTGATTCCCTGCCGGAAGGACTGGATACACAGGTGGGTGAGCATGGAGGAAAACTCTCAGGAGGTCAGCGTCAGAGAATCGCTATTGCAAGAGCGCTCATACGCGATCCGAAGGTCATCGTCTTAGATGAGGCTACCTCCGCACTGGACAGTATTTCGGAGAAACTGATTCAACAGGCATTGCAGAATCTGACAAGGGGACGCACCACATTTATTGTAGCCCACAGGCTTTCCACCATACGGGATGCGGACAAAATCGCAGTCATAGCGGACGGCCGCTGTTTGGAATATGGCACCTTTGAGGAGTTGATGGCTTTAAAAGGTGAGTTTTATAAAATGAAAATGATACAGAGTTAATATTTTTTCACATAAAACATTTATTTATATAAAACATTTATTTTTATAAATGGGAAAAAGCCAGAGAAATTCTTTAGAAATTCTTTGGTTTTTTCTATGCTCCAAATTTGTATTTTTCATATATGATTGCGAAAAAGGAAAGGGGACAATATAATGGAATTGCAAACGGCAGGTGGGAGAGTCTTCTGCCGTAGAATTAAGAGGGACGGTTTTGAAGATGGAAGAGAAGCATCGCATTTTAATTGTAGAAGACGATAAGGAAATCAGAGAAGGCATTGAAATCTATTTAAGGAATCAAGGTTATGAGGTGGTACAGGCGGCCAATGGTGCAGAGGGGCTTAAAGCAGCGAAGGAGACGGAAATCCATCTGGCCATCGTGGATATTATGATGCCTGTGATGGACGGCATGACCATGTTAATGAAAATGCGGGAAGAAGGACTGGAGTTTCCCGTTATCATGCTTTCGGCTAAATCGGAAGAGGTGGATAAAATACTGGGATTGAATATGGGCGCTGACGACTACGTCACCAAGCCCTTTACACCCATGGAACTCTTAGCCAGGGTGCATTCCCAGCTGCGCAGATATTCACAATACTCAAATGCCACAAAAAAAGAACCTAACGAGCATGTATTTACCATAGGAGGGTTGGAACTGAATGAAGAAACGGTGGAGGTATCCGTGGACGGAAAACCGGTGAAAATGACACCTATGGAATTTAAGATTGTCCAGCTGCTCATTAAAAATCCGGGGCGGGTATTTTCTGCGGATGAAATCTATGAAAGAATCTGGAACGAAAAAGCGGTCAACACCGATACCATTATGGTGCATGTACGAAATATCAGGGAGAAGATTGAAATTGACCCCAGAAATCCAAAATATTTAAAAGTTGTCTGGGGCGTAGGATATAAGATTGAAAAGCAATAGTGTAGAAAGGTGAGGGTATCAAATGCCGGATAAAGGAATACAGGAAAAAAGAAACAAATTATTATGGTTTATCATAGTTTCACTGTTTATACCGCTTTTAGCGACAATTATCATAATGAGTACTTACGGCAGTGTAAAAGAGTATGCAAAAAGCAATCGACAGACTCCGTTTGAGTATGGAGATGGTTTAAGGGAGTTGTTTAAAGGAAATTATGTACTGTATAAAAACCTGCAGGAGAAACTGACGGGAGAGCCTAAACAGTATTCAGACCTTTATATAACCGATATACAGGGCTTTATAAAAAGTCTGAGCAGATTGGATGAGGACTATGTGGGTACGGAAGAAGCAGCTGTTGGCGTAAAGCAGCTTTTTGACCGTATCATGAAGAATTATGTGGAAACCAATATCATAAGAGGGATGGGGATATGCGATTATTATATTGAGGACCTTGAAACCGGCATTTCCATCAGCAATACGATGACAGGGGGATTGGTAAAGGAGGATTATTTCTATTATCTGGAAATAATATTTGATGAAAGAGGATATGCAAATATTACAGACGCACATTCTAACGATACGGAATTGCTGATCAAAAATGCTTCCGACTGTTTTTTAATTAAAAACAGTCTGTTGGAGGAATATCTGCGTTCCAGCGGAGCCAGTGTATTTAGATATGGGCAGTTCGATATTGTGCAATATGGGAACGGTCCTCGAAACTGCCGTATTATTTATGGCATTACGAAAAAGACATGGGATCAGATAACACATGGAGAACTGGGTTATTTTCCCATCTTGTCTATTTACAGCGTATATGAGGATTCCGGCGTTCTCAATTGGATTCTGGCAGCATGCCTTTTTGTAGGTCTCTTTGCTCTTTTTCTGCCCCTGCAGAAGCTGGCAGGAAAATCTTTATCCGCTTATAGGATATTCAGGCTGCCCTTGGAGTTGGTAATCTTTCTTTTAGTGCTGTTATGTGCATTTTCGGGTGAGTTTGTATATGAAATAGCACGTCTTTTAGAAGGCCTGAATACTGCGGGAATACAGAATATTCTGGGCATTTCCGAAAGAATGGCAGATGCGGCTGCATGGCTGCAGCATGGAGGGTTTCTGTATCTGCTGTTATTGTTGGCCTTTTATCTGGGGATATGCTTAAGACCTTTATTTGAAAAGAGGATTAAGAGATATATTAAAGAGCATAGCTTGATCTATCAATTTTTCCCGTTCTGTAAAAGACGGTTTATAAAAATGCAGGATGAATGGGAGAGTATCGTCATTTCTAAAAAAGTACGGCGAACCATTATCAAGGTGGTAGTGGTCAATGCTCTGATCCTGTTTTGCATCTGCCTGATGTGGGTGGGAGGTCTGCCTGTAACGATAATCTATTCCATCGTGCTGTATGTCCTGTTAAAAATATATGTAAGCAGAATTCAGAAGAAATATCAGCTGCTTTTGTTTAGGATTCACCAGATTTCCGAAGGAAACTTAAACGTGGAAATGAAAGAAGATCTGGGGATGTTTAATCCCATAAAGGAGGAACTGTTAACGATTCAGGGTGGCTTTAGAAATGCGGTGGAAGCGGAAGTAAGGAGCCAGAGAATGAAAACGGAGCTGATCACCAATGTATCCCATGACTTAAAAACTCCACTGACGGCTATTACCACCTATGTGGACTTAATGAAGGATGAGAATACCACAGAGGAACAGAAGAAGGAATATCTGGATATTTTGGAACGGAAGGCTCTGCGGCTTAAAGTATTGATCGAGGATCTGTTTGAAGTCAGCAAGGCTACCAGCGGCAATGTAAATCTGCGATATATGAACATAGATATCTGTCATCTGGTAAAGCAGGTCAGGTTAGAAATGTCCGACAAGTTAGAGGAAGCGGGACTGGATGTACGGATGGAACTGCCTGAGGAAAAGGTGATCGTATCTTTGGACAGTCAGAAGACCTATCGTATTTTTGAAAACCTATTTCAAAATATTTCAAAGTATGCGATGTCCGGAACCAGGGTATATGTGCAGGGCAAGGTGGCTGAGGACCGCATTGTGATATCTTTAAAGAATATTTCCGCTTCGGAAATCACTGTGGATGTATCTGATCTGGCAGAGCGTTTTGTCAGAGGGGATGTCTCTCGTAATACGGAAGGCAGCGGACTGGGACTGGCAATTGCGAAAAGCCTGACACAGCTGCAGGGCGGTGACTTCAAATTGGAGAGCGATGGGGATTTATTTAAAGTGATCTTGACCTTTTCCTGTAGTCATTCTTATGTGTAAGTTCTTAAAAATCCCGGGGTAATTTCCCCGGGATTTTTGGGATGAATTGCCTGAAAATATATCCTGAAAATATATCCGGGATATTTATTCATAGCATAGTACCTCTTGAAGAATAGAAGCGCCCGTGATAAAATTTGAGGAGACAATCATTTGTGAGAATTTATAAAATGAAGGAGGAACTGTCATGGGAATGACAATGACACAGAAAATTCTGGCTGCCCATGCACATCTTGCATCCGTGGAGGCAGGCCAGCTGATAGAGGCGGATTTGGATTTGGTGCTGGGGAATGATATTACCAGTCCGGTTGCCATTAAGGAAATGGAAAAAATGAAGGTGGACGGTGTATTTGATAAGGATAAAATAGCACTGGTACCGGATCATTTTGTCCCTAATAAGGATATTAAATCTGCGGAACATTGCAAATGCGTACGGGAATTTGCCCGCAGGAATGAAATTACCAACTATTTTGAAGTAGGAGAGATGGGCATTGAGCATGCGCTGCTTCCCGAGAAAGGACTGACGGTAGCCGGTGACGTGATCATCGGTGCGGACTCCCATACCTGTACTTACGGCGCACTTGGCGCGTTTTCCACAGGTGTGGGGAGTACTGATATGGCGGCTGGCATGGCTACCGGCAAAGCATGGTTCAAAGTGCCTTCCGCAATCAAGTTTACACTGACCGGCAAGCCCTCTAAATGGGTTTCCGGCAAAGATGTGATCTTACATATTATCGGTATGATCGGTGTGGACGGCGCACTGTATAAATCTCTGGAATTTGTTGGGGACGGCATTGCAAATCTGTCCATGGATGACCGTTTCACCATTGCCAATATGGCAATTGAGGCCGGAGCCAAGAACGGCATTTTCCCGGTAGACGAAGCAGCAAAAGCTTATATGGCAGAGCATTCCACACGTCCCTATACCGTATATGAAGCGGATGCGGACGCACAGTATGATGAGGAGTATACCATTGATCTCTCCACTTTAAAATCCACGGTAGCATTCCCTCATCTTCCGGAAAACACCCATACGATTGATGAGATTGATGAGATTGCGGTGGATCAGGTGGTGATCGGTTCCTGTACCAACGGAAGACTGGATGATCTGCGTACGGCTGCAGAGGTTTTAAAGGGCCGTCATGTGGCTAAGGGCATGCGCTGCATCATTATTCCTGCTACCCAGAAAATCTATATGGATGCCATGGAAGAAGGGCTGTTGAAGACCTTTATCGAGGCAGGTGCAGTAGTGAGTACGCCTACCTGCGGTCCTTGTCTTGGCGGCTACATGGGTATTCTGGCAGAGGGAGAGCGCTGTGTTTCCACCACTAATCGAAACTTTGTAGGCCGTATGGGACATATCAGTTCGGAAATATATCTGGCCAGTCCCGCGGTGGCTGCAGCCAGTGCCGTGACCGGTAAAATTTCGGGACCGGAAGCACTATAAGAAGAGGAGGATGAAAGAATGAATGCAAAAGGAACTGTTTTTAAATATGGGGACAATGTGGATACGGATGTCATTATTCCCGCAAGATACTTAAATTCCTCCGACCCAGCGGAACTTGCCGCACATTGTATGGAGGATATCGATAAGGAGTTTGTGAAGAAAGTAGAAAAAGGTGATATTATTGTGGCGGACAAAAACTTTGGATGCGGTTCCTCCAGAGAGCATGCACCCATCGCCATTAAGGCAGCCGGCGTCAGCTGTGTGATTGCGGAAACTTTTGCACGTATTTTCTACCGCAACGCCATCAATATCGGTCTTCCCATTATTGAGTGTCCGGAAGCTGCAAAAGGGATTGCGGCGGGAGATGAAGTCGAGGTGGATTTTGATTCCGGAATCATCACTAACGTGACAAAGGGAACTACCTTTAAAGGTCAGGCATTTCCTCCTTTTATGCAGAAGATCATCGCTGCGGAAGGACTGATAAACTATATCAACAATAAATAACCGGATATAATTACAAGGAGCATAAGACAGTGATGCATTTGACTAATAAGTCGCAGGGTAAAAAGTATGAAATAGATATGTGCAACGGACCTTTGTTCGGAAAAATTCTACTTTTTACCCTGCCGTTAATGCTTTCGGGCATTTTACAGCTTTTATTCAATGCCGCGGATATGGTTGTCGTAGGAAGATGGGTGGGAAGCAATGCCTTAGCGGCAGTAGGCTCAAACGGTCCGCTCGTTAATTTGCTTGTTAATGTGTTTTTAGGGCTGTCCGTGGGCGCCAATGTAATGGTGGCAAGGTTCTACGGAGCAGGACAGAAGAAAGAATTATCCGAGATGCTGCATACGGCCTTATTGACTGCTTTGGTCAGTGGCATCTTTCTAATTTTTTTAGGGATTTGCATTGCACCCGTAGCTTTAAAAGCCATGGGGTCGCCTGAAGAAGTGCTACCTCAGTCCGTTCTTTATCTGCGTATCTATTTCTTTTCCATGCCGGCTATGATGCTGTATAATTTCGGATCGGCTATTCTACGCGCGGTGGGAGATACCAGAAGACCTCTTTATTATCTGACCATTGCCGGCGTTATCAATGTGATCTTGAATCTTATTTTTGTGATAGGATTTTCCATGGGGGTGGCCGGTGTAGCGTTGGCAACCACGGTTTCACAAGTGATTTCCGCAGGTTTGGTACTTAACTGTCTGATGAATACGGATGAGGATTACAAACTGGATATCAAATCCCTGCGTATTGTACCAAGTAAGCTTTTTGCCATGGCCAGAATCGGTATACCGGCCGGACTGCAGGGAGCGGTATTCTCTGTATCCAATATTTTAATTCAGTCTTCCATTAATTCCTTCGGGGCTACGGCTATGGCGGCAAATTCCGCTGCCAGCAATCTGGAGGGCTTTGTATATGTTGGCATGAATACCCTGCACCAGACATCGGTCAGCTTTGTAAGCCAGAATTTTGGTGCGAGACAGTATAAACGTATCGGTATCATTGCACTGCAGTGCGTGGGTTTGGTGACTATTATCGGTCTGGTAATGGGAAACGGTATGTATTTGGCAGGCAGTCTGCTGCTTCGTCTGTACGCCACCGAGGAAGCTGTCATTACCATGGGACTGCGGCGGCTTTTGTTGATATCCTGTCCATATTTTCTGTGCGGTATTATGGATACGTTAGTGGGGTGTATCCGAGGAATCGGATATTCTGTGCTGCCCATGATCGTATCTTTAAGCGGTGCTTGTCTTTTCCGTATTATTTGGATCTATACGGTGTTTCAAAGCAGTCATACATTGGATACGTTATATATTTCCTATCCGATTTCTTGGATGCTTACCGGCTTGGTGCATCTGGGATGCTTCCTTATTCTGTATACCAAATTAAAAAAGAATGCTTGAAACATATGTTCGATTGTGGTATGCTGATAAAAACGGAAAGGATAGATAGGACATGATTGCATATGTGAAAGGTGAAATCGCGGAACTGACGGAAGACAATGTGGTGGTGGAGGTAGGAGGTATAGGTTTTAATGTGAAGATTTCCGCCAGAGTTGCACAGAGTCTGCCCGGTATCGGACAGGAGGTCAAGCTGCATACCTATACGCTGGTACGGGAGGACGCCTTTTCTTTATATGGATTTTTGAGCAGAAGTGAGCTGGAGATTTTTAAAAAATGTATTACGGTAAGCGGTATCGGTCCCAAGGGGGCCTTGGCTGTTTTATCCGTTATGGATGCAGACGGGCTGCGCTATGCCATTCTTTCCGGTGATGCCAAGGCCATTGCCAAGGCTCCCGGCATCGGAGCCAGGACTGCGGAACGCCTGATTCTGGAGTTAAAGGATAAGGTTTCCTATGATGATGCCTTGATCGGTATGGAGATAGAGAAAGGACAGGCAGGAGTTTTACCTCCAGCGGAAGGCGCGGTGAAAGAAGCAGTGGAGGCGCTGGTTGCTTTGGGTTACGGCCAGACGGAGAGTCTGCGTGCAGTCAGTCAGATTGCAGACGCGGAAAGTATGGACAGTGGAGCGTTATTGAAGGCAGCTCTGAAGAATTTGTTTTAAAGGATTGGAAAGATGGCCAGAACGATAGAAACCAATATTACGGAAGAGGATATTAAAATAGAGGGAAGTCTGCGGCCCCGTTATCTTTCCGATTATATCGGGCAGGAAAAGATAAAGGAGAATCTCAGAATCTACATAGAGGCTGCCAGACAAAGAGGCGACGCCTTGGATCACGCATTGTTTTACGGCCCTCCCGGTCTGGGTAAGACCACCCTTGCCGGAATTATTGCCAATGAGATGGGCGTCAATATGAAGGTCACCAGCGGTCCTGCGATTGAGAAGCCCGGAGAGATTGCTGCAATTTTAAATAATCTGCAGGAGGGTGATATCTTATTTGTAGATGAAATTCACAGACTGAACCGGCAGGTGGAGGAAGTACTGTATCCGGCTATGGAGGATTTTGCCATTGATATTATGATAGGCAAAGGCTCTTCAGCCCGAAGCATCCGTCTGGAACTGCCCAAATTCACTCTGATCGGCGCTACCACCAGAGCGGGTATGCTGACTGCACCCTTGCGGGATCGTTTTGGTATGATTCACCGGCTGGAGTTTTATACAGTGGAAGAACTGCAGAGAATTGTCAGACATTCTGCCAGGGTTTTAGAGGTTGAAATTGATAATGGCGGCGCATTGGAGTTAGCGAGAAGAAGCCGCGGAACGCCCCGTCTGGCAAACCGTATTTTAAAACGGGTACGGGACTTTGCGCAGGTGAAATATGACGGAGTCATTACAGAGGAGATTGCCCGTACGGCACTGGATCTAATGGATGTGGACAAGCTGGGGTTAGACCATATTGACCGCAATATGCTTTCCACGATGATACATAAGTTTGGGGGAGGTCCCGTTGGGCTGGATACGCTGGCCGCCGCGATCGGTGAGGATGCGGGTACGATTGAGGATGTATATGAGCCTTTTCTGATTCAGAATGGTTTACTTAACCGAACACCCAGGGGCCGTGTGGCGACGGAAGCTGCCTACAGACATATGGGACTTAAGCCGCCCGTATCGGAATAAATATCTTTTATGAACCGTTTTTTAGCAGTATATATTGATTCCTAAAAATCGCTTGCCCATCCTGCATGTATGTTATATAATACATATAGTATCCTGCATTGGGATTTTATGGCATATTTTGTAGAAATTATTTTCAGGTAAGACGATAAAGGGGGAAAACATATGTCTTCTAAAACAGATACCGAAGTAATTATCGGCGGGAAGATTTTTACCTTGAGCGGCTATGAGAGTGAAGAATATCTACAGAAAGTAGCTTCTTATATCAACAATAAGTTGGAAGAGTATGGCAAACTGGACGCTTTTAAAAGGCAGCCCTATGAAACACAGTCGGTGCTGCTGCAGCTGAATATTGCGGACGATTATTTCAAATCCAAAAAACAGATAGGACTTCTGGAAGAGGAACTGCAGACCAAGGAAAAAGAACTTTACGATCTAAAGCATGAATTGATCGCTTCTCAGATTAAGTTAGAATCCACGGAAAAGAGCGTGAAAGAGCTGCAGTCCGAATTGAATGAAAATGCCAAGAAGATTGTACGTCTGGAAACGGAATTGAAAGAGCATAAAAAATAGAGAAAGGGCGCTGTCCGGTTTTCGGACAGCGTTGTTTGATTTATGGGAAAAAGAAAACCGGAACTGTTGGCACCTGCCGGAAACTATGAGAGTTTCTTAGGAGCCATTGCGGCCGGAGCAGATGCGGTATATCTGGCCGGTACAAAATACGGAGCCAGAGCCTATGCGGAGAACTTTACGGAGGAAGAAATCTGCAGGGCTGTTTCCTATGCCCATATTTTTGGCAGAAAGGTATATTTGACAGTTAATACTCTGTTAAAAGATGAGGAACTTAAAGAACTTACCGCCTATCTTACCCCCTATTATCTGGCCGGACTGGACGGAGTGATCGTACAGGATTTAGGAGCGCTTTTGACAATCAAGGAGCATTTTCCCGGACTGGAGCTGCATGCCAGTACACAGATGAGTCTGACCGGCAGTGCGGGAGCGCGGATGCTTAAAGATCTCGGAGTTGTACGCATTGTACCTGCCAGAGAATTATCCCTAAAGGAAATTATAGACATCAAAAAAGATACAGGGCTGGAAATAGAAGCTTTTATACATGGGGCTATGTGTTATTCTTATTCGGGGCAATGTTTATTCAGCAGTATGTTAGGTGGCAGGAGCGGCAATAGGGGACGCTGTGCACAGCCCTGCAGACTGCCCTATCGAGTAGGAAGAGAGGGATGTGAACAATATCCATTAAGTCTGAAGGATATGTGTACGGTGGAATGTCTTCCAGCACTGATAGAAGCAGGGATAGATTCTTTTAAGATTGAAGGAAGGATGAAGAAGCCGGAATATGCAGCGGGTGTTACGGCTATCTATCGCAAATATATTGATCTATACTGGAAAAAGGGAAGGGATGGATATGAGGTCAGCCGGGAAGACAGGGAACGGCTTGCTTCTCTGTATATCCGCTCCGGTATGCAGGAGGGATATTATTTTCAGCAAAACGGGAAGGATATGATAACTTTGGATTCTCCTTCTTATAACGGAAATGACGAAAAGCTTCTGCTGGAAATAAGGAAACGATATCTGGAAACACCATTCAAAAAACGGATAAAGATGCAGGCAGATTTTGCCGTGGGCATGAAGGCTGCATTGACATTGGAGGCTGAAGATGCCGAAGGAAAGCTTCATCGTGTGTCGGTGGAGGGCATGGCGGTGGAAGCGGCGGAAAAACAGCCGATTTCAGAGGATAATATCAAAACCGCACTTTTAAAATTGGGGAATACCCCTTTTACAGCTATGGCAGAGGAATTAAAGCTGTCTATAGAAGGCAATGTATTTTATTCCTTAAAAGCTCTGAATGAACTGCGCCGGGAAGGTATTAAATCATTGGAAAAGACCTTTGATCAATACAGAAGAACGATGCCTGCACAGGAGCATACCGCTGCGATATCCGACAATGCAAAAGAATATACTGCAAACAGAAGGTTGACCGATAGAGTCAATATCGGATATATACATTCTGATGCCCGTTTAAGAATGAGGATTCTTCTTAGTAGCAAGGAACAGCTTTATGCCCTAAAGGAAACCTCTCTAAAGCCGCAAATTCTCTATTTAGAGTCGGGATTGGCACAGGAGAAAGACGTATATATCAGTGAACTGAAATCATACGGAGATAACGCAGAGGCTCTTTACAGGGTTTATATTGCGCTTCCCTATATTGTCAGAAGTCATGATATGGTTGTTTTGCGTTCGCTGCTTCCTGCGATGCGGGAAGCGGACGGCTGTTTGGTACGGAATCTTGAATCCTATGCATGGTTGAAAGAAATAGGCTATGAAGGAGAAATTGCAATAGATGCCAGTCTCTATTGTTTCAATGAGAGGACTCTGGATTTTTGGCAGGAGAGAGTAAACAATATCTGTCTGCCCTATGAACTGAACGGAAAGGAATTGATCCGTCTTACCCGGGATGTATTATATGAGGAGAACGGCATTGCTTTTGAGCAGACAGCATATGGGAGAACCCCTTTGATGATAACGGCAAATTGCATTGCCCGTACCACGGATGGCTGTCAAAAAGGTGCTCAGAGAAAGAAATGTTATTATTTAAAAGACAGATTTCATAAAGAGTTTCCCGTTTTAACGGATTGCAGATACTGCTATAATGTAATCTATAATTCTCTGCCTGTTTCCCTGCATGAGAAAGTCTTTCAGGGTAAGATGCCTTTTGACATACGTCTTGCATTTACGGTGGAAGACTATGCAGAAACAATAAAAGTACTGAATTTTTTTGGAGAAGTGCTGCAGGGAGTACAGGCAAAGCCGCCTTATCCGGAGTACACTAAGGGGCATGAAAAAAGAGGGGTGGAGTAGGAACTGTGATACAGGATTATTTTGTAGAATTATCCAGATATTTTATTACCTTGGTAATCGCCCTTTATGCGCTGGAAAGCTTTTTGATATTCCGGTTTCGTAAGGAGAAACAGAAACGAGGGTGCTATATCAGACAAATATGTCTGCTGTTTTTGTGCCAGCTGCTTTGTTTCCTGACCCTCTATTTTAGAAGCGAAAACAGGGAATATTTGTTTTTCTATATGTATTTACAGGTCTTTTTTGGGGTTGTGGTCGTGTTATCCCCTCTGCTCTATGAACATATTAACAGATTGCTCTTACACAATATGTGCATGCTGCTTGGATTGGGATTTATAATTTTATCCCGTTTATCCATACAAAAGGCTATCAGACAGTTTACGATCGTTGTTGTGGTGTTTCTGATCGGGCTTATGGTTACGGCCATGATCATGAAATTTAAATTCTGGCATAAGGCATACTGGCCCTATGCGCTGCTTGGCATCGGTACTTTAAGTTTTGTTTTACTGCTGGGAAATATTACAAGGGGATCCAGGCTTTCCGTTTCTTTGGCTAATTTTACTTTTCAACCGTCGGAAGTAGTAAAACTGTCCTTTATTTTCTTTTTGGCTGCTGCATTATACGAAAACGTAACATTAAAAAGAATTGCTGCCACCGCAGTACTGGCTGCACTGCATGTAGGGGTATTGGCAGCTTCCAGGGATTTGGGCAGTGCGCTGGTCTTCTTTGTGGGATTTGTATTTGTGGTTTTTATGGCATCCGGAAATTATCTGTATCTGGGCTTAGGTATGTTTAGCGGCTGCGTAAGCGCCGTGAGCGCATATTACCTGTTTTCCCATGTACGAAACCGGGTGCTGGCCTGGCAGTATCCTTTTACTTATATTGACAACCAAAGCTATCAGATTACCCAGTCCCTTTTTGCCATCGGAAACGGCAGTTGGTTTGGAACCGGGCTGTTTAGAGGTACGCCGGAGGATATACCTTATGTGGAAACGGATTTTATTTTTTCGGCCGTTTGTGAAGAATTGGGCGTTATAAGCGGCATTTGTCTGCTCCTCCTTTGCTTAAGTTCATTTATTATGATGATGAGAATCGGCATGGAATCGAGAGATGCTTTTAGAAGGCTGGCGGTGACCGGATTTGGAGTCATTTATATTTTTCAAGTCTTTTTAACCGTTGGAGGGGGAATTAAGTTTATTCCCCTGACCGGCGTTACCCTGCCTTTTATCAGTTATGGAGGAAGTTCCGTACTTGCCACCCTGTTCATGTTTTCACTTGTGCAGGGGCTTGGTTTAAAGGATCAGGAAGAAAGGAGTGTCTATGTCAGAAACCGGAAAGGGACAAAAAAAGAAGTTTACCGGAAATCGGACAGAAAAAAGAACTAATACAAATATTTTATTTGTTACAGCCTTCTTTGCGTTGCTCTTTGTAGGGATGATGGGATATCTAACTTATTTTGTGGCGGCGAATGAGCAAACCCTGATAAACAACAGCTATAACTCCAGACAGTCTCTTTTGCTTTCTCAAAATACTAGGGGCAGTATTTATGCGGCTGACGGAACCATATTAGCATATACCGCCGTATCGGAAGAAGGGACGGAAACCAGAAAATATCCTTATGGAGAGGAGTTTGCGCATGTTATCGGTTATTCCACCTATGGAAAAACAGGGGTGGAGGAGCAGGCCAATTACTATCTGATACATTCCAATGCACCGCTTAACCTTCGGGTCGCAAACAAAACTTTCAATATAAAAAATCCAGGAGATGATGTGTATACTACTTTAGATGTTGGATTGCAGGAGGCAGCCTATCAGGCGTTAAATGGATATAGGGGAGCTGTTATTGTCACGGATGTAAAGACGGGGAAAGTACTGGCAATGGTTTCCATGCCGGATTTTGATCCAAATGAGATAGCGGAAATATGGACTGAACTTACGGCGGATGAGGAGGAGGGAACACTGATCAATCGCGCCACCCAGGGACTTTATCCACCCGGTTCCACTTTTAAGATTCTTACCGCGTTGGAATATATCAGGGAAAATCCGGATGATTGGCAGAACTATGACTTTTTATGCAATGGATATTATGAAGAACAGGGGAGCCGGATCAACTGTTACCACGGTACCCGTCATAAAGATATTGATTTTGAAGAGGCCTTTTCTCATTCCTGCAACTCTGCCTTTGCCCAGATCGGCATGAGTCTGGATGAAGAACGCTTTGCCGATACACTGAGTCAGCTTCTGTTTGATCAGGCGCTGCCTGTCAAGTTTCCCTATGCGCAGAGCCATGTGGAAATAGGAGAGGATCTTTCCGTAAACGACATTATGCAGACAGCGATCGGACAGGGGAAAACGCAGATTACGCCTCTGCAGCTGAATATGATCACATCAGCGATTGCAAACGGCGGTACCATGTATAAACCCTATGTAGTGGATAGGGTGGAAAACTGCGAAGGCGTAGTGATAAAGCGTTTTTTTCCTTCTTCCTGTGGCAGGATTATGACCGAGGAAGAGGCCGGGGCGCTGACAACCTTGATGCAGGCGGTAGTAGAAGACGGTACGGGCAGAGGTCTGGCAGGCCTTGCTTATTCCGTGGCCGGGAAAACAGGCTCTGCCGAGTTCAGTAATATAAAAGGAGAAAGCCATGCATGGTTTACCGGTTTTGCGCCCGTGGAGGATCCTCAAATTTGTGTGACGGTCATAGTAGAAGGTGCAGGCAGCGGCGGGGATTATGCGGTGCCGATTGCAAAAAGAGTATTTAATGCCTATTTTAGCAAATAAAAACAGTTGCACAGGCTTCTTGATTGGACTATACTTGAAACAGGTCAAATGAATTGGCGCACCAGGTCGGGAGGTATTGCAATGATAGAAGCAACCAGCTGCGGCGGTGTGGTGATTTTCCGTGGGAAAATTCTTCTTTTGTACAAGAATTTCAAAAACAAATATGAAGGATGGGTGTTACCCAAGGGAACAGTGGAAAAAGGTGAGGATTATAAAGAAACGGCGCAGAGAGAAGTGTTGGAAGAAACCGGCGCCCGCGCCTCCATCATTAAATATGTTGGGAAAAGTGAGTACACGTTTAATGTACCGGAGGATGTTGTAGAAAAAGAAGTACACTGGTACCTGATGATGGCGGACAGTTATTACAGTAAACCACAGCGTGAGGAGTACTTTGTTGATTCCGGATTTTATAAGTACCACGAAGCATACCATTTGTTAAAATTTAATAATGAAAAGCAGATTTTAGAAAAAGCATACAACGAATATTTGTCCCTTCGTAAAAATAATCTCTGGGGCATAAGAAAATACCATAATAGCTGACTAATAGATGGCTACTATCTGCAAATCTTTCCGTTCCATCAAATCTAACAGTTCAATTTTGTCCCCGGTTCCATCCTTTCTTAATATGGGGCGGGACATATGCAGCTGATTGATCAAAAAGATTTCCCACATGGAGTTATCGCTTAATTTAACGGTCATGCCTATCTGGGAATCCGCTATGCGGGTCATGATGGGATGGAGTATGGAATGGTCATACTGCATCATACCGCTGGCCTCAAATCGTTCAATTACTTGAAGGGGCATGAGGGTAGGCCGGTAGGACCGGGGAGAGGTCATGGCTTCATAGGCGTCGATAATGGCAATATGCCTTGCGTAGAAGTCAATCTGTTCCATTTTCAGTCGGGAAGGATAGCCCTGACCGTCACAGCGTTCATGATGCATAAGAATGCTTTTGAAAATGGAGGAATTTAAATTGGTATGATCTTTAACAATATTGAAACCGAGAATAGGGTGGGTTTTGATGCGGGCAAATTCTACGTCTGTCAGTTTTCCGGGTTTCCAGAGCAGTTCATTGGGCAGTTTCAATTTGCCGATATCATAAAAGTAACCGCAGAGGATCAAGGTATTTTTTTCTTCTTCCTTCATACCCAGCCAGTTCGCAAAAGCACCGGCAATCAAAGCAGAATTCAAACAGTGGGCATGGGTCAATTCATCTTCGCTTGAAACCATATTGTATAAATAATCCAAAAGTGTTCTGTTAAAAGTGATATTATCGGTCAGGGTATGATAAATTTCCAATAAAGCCTTGGTATCAACGGGAGTACCGTTTTCCACCAGATCATTCATCATACTTTTGTAATAGGGGAATAAATTTTGATAAGAATTAACAAACTGCTTAAATCCGTCTGATAAGCGGATTCTTTCAAAATGTGTGGTGGCGTAGTCGATCTCCTCCATGATATTAACGGCCATGATATCGTGCCGGGCAAGGCGCGCAATAACAGAATCGTCTACTTTAGTACGGGCAGAGACAATGAGTTCACCGCTGCTGTTCGCAATATCTTCGGCCAGTTCCATACCCGGCTGAAGTTCAATTCGTGCAATCGTTTTCATATAAATTCCCCAACTGTTTTTTGAAAAGATTTGTCTAATAGTGTAATTATATATATAATATAAAATAATATATCATTATGTCAATATTTTGCTTTAGAAAATCTGTAAAATATGATATCATAAAAATGACAGTTTTTGAAAGGAGCAGGGTATGGAGCTGTATCCGCGGCTATATGTGGGTAAAGACCTGCATAATCCAGATAAAATTATACATAAACTAAAAAAACATGCCAAGTTTCTAAATGCTTATGTGATTACCCTGTCTAAGAATCCTGTCGATCAGCTGGAAATCTATAAGGCAGGTTATCTGTCCCAGAAATATTACAGACAGAATCCCCCTTATATCATAGGTTTGGCAGGAAGCTATGAGGAAGCGCTGGGGCTGGTACGGCAGATTGCTGAGGAAGCCTTTTTGGCACAGGGCGACTGCAGACTGAAGGAGTATCTAAAATGCTACATGTAATATTGCAGATACTGAGCATCATCGGTATTGTTTTACTGTGCCTGCTGGGTTTACTGCTTTTGTTGATATTGTTGGTGCTGTTCGTTCCTATCCGATATCGGATGATAGGACATAAAGAAGGAGAAACACTTGCGTTTTCCGCAAGAGTGACTTATCTGCTGCATCTGTTGTCGGTGCGCTTTGAATATCCTAAGCCGGGAAGCCTGATCATAAAAGTGTTCGGAATCCGCGTATTTGACTCCGCCAAGCAAAAAGAGCAGGATGCAGAGGAGAATGGCGGCGATAAGATGCCCCAAAAAGAGAACGGAAAGAATACGGCTGATGAAAAGCAGCATGAAGAAAACGATAGGAAAGAAGAATCGCTGGTAAAGAACAATGCAGTTGCAGAGGCAGCTGTGAATAAGGGGGATAACAAAGGGGAAGAAGAGGGCAGTCAAGAAGAACTGCAAGAGAATTTCTCAGAGGATATGAAAGAGAAAAAGTCTCTGACAGAGCGCATAAAAGATATTTTTCAAAAGATACAGTACACAATACGATCAATTTGTGATAAGATAAAAAGTAGTCTGCAAAAAGCAGAAGAATTGAAAGAAACCGTGACCTACTATAAGGACAGCATAACCAAACAGGAGAACAGGATGTTGTTTGGCAGGGCAAAGAAGCGGCTTTTTAAAGTTTTAAAAAGTATCAGACCCAGAGTGCTCAAAGCCGATTTACACATTGGTACAGGTTCTCCGGATACGACCGGTTATCTTTGCGCCGCATATGGTATGCTTTCACCTGTTTTAGGAAATAATGTGAGGATAACACCGGATTTTGAGGAAACTGTCTGGGAAGGACGGGTTTATATCAAGGGCAGAATCACTGTTTTTACGATTTTATGGCAGGCGTTAGGAATTATTTTGGATAAACAGCTTAGGATTTTTATAAGAGAACTGAAAAGGGAGGAAAAATAATGGCAGAGAATCAATTGAACGGAGTTGTGGAATCCTTGTTAAAAGGAATGGATACGGTGCTTTCCACCAAGACGGTAGTGGGTGAAGCCACCAAGATAGGTGATACGATTATTTTACCTCTTGTGGATGTATCTTTCGGTGTCGGTGCAGGCGCCGGACTCAATGGAGAAAAGAAATCCCAGAACGGTGCAGGCGGTATCGGAGGAAAGATGACTCCCAGTGCGGTATTGGTGATAGGTAAGGACGGTTCTACCAAGTTGGTAAATATTAAGAATCAGGATGCTGTTACCAAGATTTTGGATCTGATTCCCGATGTGGTGAATAAGTTTACCTCCAAAAAGGAAGAATTGATTCCAGATGAGGAAGCAGTGGATATCGCCTTCCCCGAAAAGGTGTCTAAATAGAAACTTTTATCTGTTTTTTGCATATCCTAGTATAAGAGCACTGCTTTTGGGATAGCGGTATGGACAGAAGGAAAATCATTGGATTACTGGCTTTTTTCGTAGCCATCGGTATGCTGATCATGCTGTTTCTGCACAATGATTTCGTAGGAATTATATTGATCGCATTGCTTTTATTTATTGGGTATAACTGTTATAGCTGCAGTTGACACAGGTGAGGTCAAAATGATTGATATTGAGGAAATGCTGAAATCTGAGGACGATGAAGCGCTAAAAGAATTAAAAACATTTTTATTTAAAGAAAATATACGTCTCCAAAATGAAAAGCGGGAGATTGACGAAGGAATGGACAAGTTGATCAAGGAACGAAATCAATTCCGGACCGAAATGGATATGCTGAATCATCGCATCGTTTTGGAGAAAAAACGTCTGAAAGATGACAATCTGTTTTTTCAAAAGAAAATGGAAATTCTGCAGGATGGTTTCAGACAGTTGGATGCGGACAGAAGGAAATTAGAAAAAGAGCGTTCACGATTTTCTCTGGAGAAAGAGTTATGGGAAGGGGAACAGGGCGTTCCGGTCAATATGGAGTCGGTATCTGCGGCTTTGTTCAGAGGTGTTAGCAATCCGCTTACTCTGCGGAAACGATATAAGGATTTACTGAAAATTTTTCATCCGGACAACCTCTGTGGAGATGCGGAACTGGTGCAGATGATCAACAGAGAATATGAAAAGCGGAAGAAAGCAGAGTAGAGTATATGAAAAAAGGCGATGCAGCATTTGCCGCATCGCCTTTTTTCATATTGATGATTACACTCAAAATTGGGCTATAAGCCCAATTTTAAAGCGAAAAAGCATTTTTCGCGTTTGAAAAAGCATTTTTCAAACTAGGCTCTTTCTACAGCACCAGACTTCAAGCAGCGGGTGCATACATGCATTCTCTTAGAACCACCGTTTACCTTGCACTTTACGTTTCTGATATTGGAATTCCAAATTCTGTTGGACCTTCTATGAGAATGGCTTACGTTATTTCCGAAATGAACGCCCTTACCACAAATATCACATTTAGCCATCTTGACACCTCCTCGAAATGCAGATTCATCTATCATATTTACAAAAATTTCATGCGGTATAAACTCGCAACATTGATATATTATCAGAAAAACTTTCAGATTGCAAGTAAAAACTCAAGTTTTTTGAATTTTTCAATTTTTTTATTTCATTTTTATGGGAAAGCAGTTATAATATACCATATATGTTGTGCAGGCCCAGACGGCGGCAGGCGAGAAGGAGGTTTTATGAAAGGTTCTTCCATCAATACCCATATGGGAAATATTTTGATTGATAATGATGTCATTGCCCAATATGCAGGCAGCGTTGCGGTAGAATGCTTTGGTATCGTAGGTATGGCAGGATATTCTGCCAGAGACGGTCTGGCTAAATTGCTAAAAATGGATAGTTTGTCAAGAGGAATTGCTGTTACACTGAAAAAAAATAAGCTCACGCTGGATTTTCATGTGATAGTGGCATATGGGGTCAGTATTTTGGCTGTATCCGAGAATCTGGTGGACAGCGTAAAGTATAAGGTGGAGGAATTCACCGGCATCGAAGTCGAAAAAATCAACATCTTCGTTGAAGGTGTGAGAGTGATTGATTAAGGAGGATTTGCTGTGGCTTTAAATACAATCGACGCTAAGATGCTTGCAAAGATGTTCTTAGCCGGCGCAAAGAATTTGGAATCTAAGAAAGAGTGGATAAATGAGCTGAATGTATTTCCGGTTCCGGACGGAGATACGGGAACCAATATGACTCTCACGATTATGTCTGCTGCGAAGGAATTGGTGTCCTTAGGAGACGAGCCCGAAATGGACGCTTTGTGTAAAGCGATTTCCGGAGGGTCCCTGCGCGGCGCAAGAGGTAATTCCGGTGTTATTTTATCCCAGTTGTTACGAGGCTTTACCCGCAGTATCAAGACTTTGAATGTCATTGATATTCCTGCACTGGCGGACGCATTTGACAAGGCGGTGGAAACGGCATATAAGGCTGTTATGAAGCCCAAAGAGGGAACGATTCTGACCGTTGCCAGGGGAGCTGCTGAGAAGGCCAGAGAACTCTGTGATGACGGGGCGGATGATCTTGAAGTTTTTCTTGGCACGGTGATCGAGCATGCCCGCTATGTCTTAAGCCAGACACCGGAGCTCTTACCTGTATTAAAACAGGCCGGTGTGGTGGATTCCGGCGGACAGGGGCTTGTGGAAGTTCTAAGCGGCGCCTATGATGCTTTTCTGGGAAAAGAAGTGGATTACAGTATTGTAGAATCCGCTGAAACAAAACAGGAGGGGCCGAGACAGGACGTACAGGCCGAGGCAGATATTAAATTCGGGTATTGTACGGAATTCATTATTCTGTTAAGCAGGAATTTCAATATCAAAGCAGAAATAGATTTTAAAGCGTTCCTGGAATCCATTGGTGATTCTATTGTATGTGTGGCAGACGACGATGTTGTCAAGGTGCACGTACATACGAACGATCCCGGTCTGGCTATCCAGCGGGCGCTTAAGTATGGAGCGTTGTCCAATATTAAGATTGACAATATGCGGTTAGAGCATCAGGAAAAGCTTTTTAAAGAAGCAGAGAAGCAGAAGGGCGGCGTGGCAGAGGCCGCAGGGGTTTCCGGTCCTGTTGCGGTTCCTGAAGCAGAAAATACAGTGCCTGCCGAAAAGAAAGATGTCGGCTTTGTTGCAGTATCCATCGGCGACGGTATGAATGAAATTTTTAAAGGACTGGGCGTGGACTATATCATTGAAGGCGGGCAGACAATGAATCCTTCCACGGCGGATATGCTGGAAGCCATTGAGAAAGTAAATGCGGATACCGTATTCATTCTGCCTAATAACTCCAATGTCATACTGGCTGCCAATCAGGCTGTGGGGCTGGTAAAGGACAAAAAGATCATGGTTATTCCGACCAAGACCGTACCTCAGGGTATTACTGCGGTAATCAATTTTGTGCCGGATTTATCTCCGGAGGAAAATGTCGAGGTCATGTTAGAAGAGATCGCACATGTACGGACCGGTGAAGTCACCTATGCGGTACGTGATACGCAGATAGATGATAAAACCATTACACAGGGCGATTACATGGGTATTGGTGACAAGGGTATTTTGACAAACGGTACGGATATGGATGAAGTAACGCTGGGTATGGTGGATGCTATGATGAGCGAGGAATTGGAGCTGATCAGTATCTATTACGGCAGCGACGTAACGGAGGCAGCTGCGGAAAAGCTGCGTCAGGCTATTGCGGATAAATATACAAACTGTGATGTGGAATTGCAATATGGCGGCCAGCCCATATATTACTATGTAATTTCAGCTGAATGAATCAGGAAAGCCATGAATTTACAATCAGACATTACCACCTTAAAAGGAGTGGGGGAGAAATCCGCCGCTCTTTTTCGTAAACTGCATATTACTACATTAAAAGAGCTGCTGTTTTATTTTCCCAGAGCTTATGAGACCTTCGAAGCCCCTAAATCCTTGCAGGAGGTTTGCCCGGGAGAAACCTGTACCATCAGGGGATTGGTGACAGCTATGCCCACGCTTCGGCATGTACGGAATCTAAAGATATTGACTCTTGTGGTCAAAGATGCTGCAGGTGCCATACAACTGACTTTTTTTAATATGCCATTTTTAAAAAATGCTCTGAAGCCGGGTTCAATTTATCTTTTTCACGGTACGGTACAGGAAAAGAGCAATCACGCGCTGGTCATGGAACAGCCCAGAATTTATAAAGAAGAGGAATATCGGGATTTGATGAGTTTCATCCAGCCGAAGTATCCTTTGACAAAGGGGCTTACCAATCAAAGTATTTCAAAGGCGGTAAAGCAGGTATTGAGCCTGTGTGCATTGCCGGAGGAAATCCTGCCGGAAGAAATTCTGAAAAAAGAGCAGCTGATGCCATATAGGGAGGCTCTGTGCGCCATTCATTTTCCCGAAAATGAAGAGCAGCTAAAGGCAGCCAGAAAGCGTCTGGTATTCAATGAATTTTTCTTTTTTATACTGATGCTGCGGGAATCAAAGGCTGCCACGGAAAAAGAAAAGAATCAGCATCTCATGATTGAAACGGGAGAAACATGCCGTTTTCTGGAAGAATTACCTTACAGGCTTACGAAAGCACAGCTTTCCGTCATAGAAGAAATAAAAGCGGATATGACGGGGGAGAGTGTCATGAGCCGGCTGATACAGGGAGATGTGGGTTCAGGCAAGACCATTGTGGCTGTCTGGGCGCTGTTGTTATGCATATCAAACGGTTATCAGGGCGCAATGATGGCTCCTACTGAGGTGCTGGCAAGGCAGCATTTTGAAACAATAAAAGATTTGACGGATAAATATGGACTGCCCTTTAAACCGGTGTTGTTGACCGGCTCCCAACCCGCAAAAGAAAAGCGGGCGGCATATGCCGCTATTGCGGACGGCAGTGCCAATTTGGTGTTGGGAACACATGCGGTTATCCAAGAAAAAGTGGAGTTTTCCAAACTGGCGTTGGTGGTTACGGACGAACAGCATCGTTTTGGAGTCCGACAGCGTGAGAATTTAAAGGAAAAGGGAATACATCCCCATGTGCTGGTTATGAGTGCAACCCCCATTCCCAGAACATTAGCCATTATTTTATATGGAGATCTGCACATTTCCGTGATTGACGAGCTTCCGGGTGGCAGAAAAGCCATTAAGAATTGCGTGGTAGGACCATCCTACCGTCCCAAGGCCTATGAATTCATTGCGAAAGAAGTTTTGGCCGGCCGTCAAGTTTACTGCATCTGTCCCATGGTGGAGGAGGGAGAGATGGAGGGCTTGGAAAATGTGGAAGACTATACTGAGAAGCTGAAAGCCGCGCTTCCTCCCGCTATACGAGTGACCTGCCTTCACGGTAAAATGCGTCCGGCGGACAAAAATCGGATTATGGAAGATTTTGCGGCGGGCAATACGGATGTATTGGTATCCACGACCGTAATTGAGGTAGGGATCAATGTTCCAAACGCTACCGTTATGATGGTGGAAAACGCGGAACGCTTCGGACTGGCGCAGCTGCATCAGCTGCGAGGCCGCGTAGGACGTGGAGAACATCAGAGTTATTGTATTTTCATCAATACCAATGACTCAAAAGAAACCAGGGAAAGACTGGAAATTTTAAATCACTCAAACGATGGCTTTTTCATTGCGGGAGAGGATTTGCGTCTTAGAGGTCCGGGTGACTTATTTGGAGTCAGACAGAGTGGTGACCTGCAGTTTAAGTTAGGAGATATTTACAATGATGCCGGACTGCTAAAACATGCGGCGAATTGTGTGGATATCTACGGGGAGGAATTAAAAGAAAACGGATTTCTTGTGCGCTATGAGGAGCTTACAAAGGAAGGTCTGCTTAATACTGTTGACTTTACCTCTATCTGACGGTAAAATATTGTAGTATAAATATACGAAAGGAAAAACTGAAAATAATACTATGAGTAAAATAGCGATTGTTACAGACTCTAACAGCGGTATTACCCAGGCACAGAGTACAGAGTACGGTGTATCCGTTCTGCCCATGCCATTTATGATCAAGGATAAAACTTATTTTGAAGATATTGATCTTACACAGGATGAATTCTATCAGATGTTAGAGGGCGGAGATGACATCGGTACCAGCCAGCCTTCTCCGGAATCGGTGATGGGGCTTTGGAATAAGTTGCTGCAGGATTATGAGGAAGTTGTACATATTCCTATGAGCAGCGGGCTTTCCGGTTCTTGTCAAAGTGCTATGATGCTGGCACAGGAACCTGAGTTTGACGGAAAAGTACATGTTGTTAACAATCAGAGGATTTCCGTAACCCAGCGCCAGTCTGTTTTAGATGCCAAGCTTTTGGCGGAAAAAGGATTAAGCGGTGCGCAGATAAAAGATTTTTTGGAAAAGGATAAGTTTAACAGCAGCATTTATATTATGCTGGATACCTTGTATTATTTAAAAAAGGGCGGACGTATCACCCCGGCAGCTGCGGCTTTAGGTACTATTTTGAAACTAAAACCCGTTTTGCAGATTCAGGGTGAGAAGCTGGATGCTTTCGCCAAAGCCAGAACCACAAGCCAAGGCAAAAGCATTATGATCAATGCCATCAAGAACGATATTATCAATCGTTTCGGCGGCATGAGCGAGGAACCGGGTGTCTGGCTGGAGATTGCCCACAGCCATAACGAAGAAGCGGCAAAAGTGTTAAAACAAGAGCTTTTAGAGGTTTTCCCCGGTTATGATATACATATAGACCCGCTTTCCTTAAGCGTATCCTGTCACATCGGTCCGGGGGCACTGGCAATCGCATGCTGTAAAAAAATTCAGGTTCCTTAAGATAAAAACAACTACAAATAGTATATTTTTCTTTGCACACATACTAAATATATGGTATACTGGTTATGTGTGCAAAGATTTTTTTTGCTGCAAAAGGAGAATGGAAATGGCAAAAACAAATACCTATGACGCTTCCAGCATTACCGTACTAGAGGGACTGGAGGCCGTCAGGAAACGCCCCGGTATGTATATTGGCAGCGTTTCCACAAAGGGTCTGAATCATCTGATCTATGAAATTGTAGATAATGCGGTGGACGAGCATCTGGCCGGCTACTGCGACACGATCAAAGTAACGCTGGAGGCGGACGGTTCCGCAACGGTGGAAGATAACGGCAGGGGTATTCCGGTCGGCATGCATGAAAAAGGCATCAGTGCGGAAAGACTGGTCTTTACAACACTCCATGCGGGCGGTAAGTTTGATAACAGCGCTTATAAGACAAGCGGAGGTCTGCACGGTGTGGGTTCTTCCGTAGTAAATGCGCTGTCCAATAGATTGACCGTAACAGTCAAAAACGGGGGACAGGTATTTGAAGACAAATATGAAAAAGGAATCCCCATAGTGGATTTGGTAGACGGACTCTTACCGGTAATCGGCAAGACCAAGGAAACGGGAACCATCATCAATTTCCTGCCCGATGATACTATTTTTGACAGAACCCGCTTTAAAGAGGATGAAGTCAAGAGCCGTCTGCATGAAACCGCGTATCTGAATCCGAATCTCACTATTATTTTTAACGATTTGCGTAAGGAAGAGCCGGAGCATATTGCATATCATGAGCCCGATGGCATTACGGGATTTATCAAGGATATGAACAAAAGCAAAGAAGCCATTCATCAGGATGTCATATATTTTTCCGGTGAGAGCGAAGGTATTTCCGTGGAAGTGGCCTTTCAGTATGTGAATGAATTCCATGAGGAAGTACTGGGCTTCTGCAACAATATTTACAATGCGGAGGGCGGCACCCATTTAACGGGCTTTAAGAGTGCTTTTACCAATGTGATCAACTCCTATGCGAGAGAACTGGGTATCTTGAAAGAAAAGGATGTGAATTTCACCGGTGCGGATGTACGAAACGGTATGACGGCGGTGATTTCCTTAAAACATCCGGATCCCCGTTTTGAAGGTCAGACCAAGACCAAATTGGACAATCAGGATGCGGCGAAAGTGGTAAGTAAGGTTACCAATGACGAGGTGGTACGGTTCTTTGACAGAAATCTGGAGACCTTAAAAAATGTGATCTCCTGTGCCGAGAAGGCCGCCAAAATCCGTAAGACCGAGGAAAAAGCCAAGACCAATATGCTTACCAAGCAGAAATTTTCTTTTGACAGCAACGGGAAACTGGCAAATTGCGAGTCTAAGGATGCTGCCAAGTGCGAAATTTTTATCGTAGAGGGAGATTCTGCAGGCGGGAGTGCAAAAATGGCCAGAAACCGTATGTATCAGGCCATTCTGCCCATCCGCGGTAAGATATTGAATGTAGAAAAGGCCAGCATCGACAAGGTACTTGCCAATGCGGAGATCAAAACTATGATCAATGCCTTTGGCTGCGGTTTTTCGGAAGGATATGGCAATGATTTCGATATCAGCAAACTGCGCTACGATAAGATCATTATAATGGCGGATGCGGACGTGGACGGCGCTCATATTAGTAACCTGTTGCTCACGCTGTTTTACCGTTTCATGCCGGAGCTGATCTTCGAGGGTCATGTCTATATTGCTATGCCGCCGTTATATAAGGCAATGCCGTCTAAAGGGGATGAAGAGTACTTGTACGACGACAAGGCTCTTGAGCGGTACCGTAAGACGCATAAGGGACCTTTTACGCTGCAGAGATACAAGGGACTTGGTGAGATGGATGCAGATCAGTTGTGGGAAACCACGCTGAACCCCGAGACCAGGCGGATGAAGCTGGTGGAAATTGAAGATGCCAGGATGGCCTCTCAGGTAACGGAGCTTCTCATGGGTACGGAAGTGCCGCCCCGAAAGGCATTTATCTATGACCATGCCCATGATGCGGAGTTGGATATGCAAGCTTAAGAAGCTGAAAGAAAATAGATAAAAAGGGAATGTAAAATGGACGACAGCAGGATCATTAAAACGGAATATTCTGAGGAGATGCAGAAGGCGTTTATCGACTATGCTATGAGCGTTATCGTAGCCAGAGCTCTGCCGGATGTACGGGACGGTTTAAAACCGGTACAGAGACGTACGCTCTATGATATGTACGAACTGGGAATCAGATATGACAGACCCTATCGAAAGAGCGCCCGTATCGTGGGTGATACCATGGGTAAATACCATCCCCACGGTGACAGCTCCATCTATGAAGCGTTGGTTGTCATGACACAGGATTTCAAGAGGGGCCTTCCTCTGGTTGACGGGCACGGTAACTTTGGAAATATCGAAGGAGACGGTGCGGCGGCCATGCGTTATACCGAAGCGCGTCTGCAGAAGATTACGCAAGAGGCCTTTTTAGCCGATCTGGATAAAGATGTTGTAGATTTTATGCCCAATTTTGATGAAACAGAGACAGAACCTACGGTATTGCCGGTGAAACTGCCGAATCTTCTGGTAAACGGTTCGGAAGGTATCGCGGTCGGTATGACAACCAATATTCCGCCTCATAATCTGGGAGAGGTCATTGATGCCGTTAAGGCATATATGAAAGATGAGAATATCTCTACCAGAGAGTTGATGCGCTATGTGAAAGGACCGGATTTTCCCACCGGCGGTATTGTGATCAATGAAGATGAACTCTTAGAAATCTATGAGACCGGTGTCGGCAAGGTGAAACTGCGCGGTAAAGTGGAGGTAGAAAAAGCAAAGGGCGGTAAGCTGAATCTGGTCATTACAGAGATTCCTTATACGATGATAGGAGCCAATATCGGCAAATTTTTATCCGATATCGCAGCCCTTTCCGAAACAAAGAAGACCGCCGATATTGTGGATATTTCCAACCAGTCTTCCAAAGAGGGTATCCGGATCGTCATAGAACTGCGTAAGGATACGGATGTAGAGAACTTCACCAATATGCTCTATAAAAAGACCCGTTTAGAGGATACCTTCGGTGTCAATATGCTGGCAATTTCGGACGGTCGGCCGGAAACCATGGGCCTAAAGCAGATCATAAAAGCCAATGTGGATTTCCAGTTTGAGGTAGCTACCCGTAAATATACGACGCTGTTACAGAAAGAAACAGAAAAGCGGGAAATACAGGAAGGGCTGATCAAAGCCTGCAATGTGATCGATCTGATCATTGAAATTTTAAGAGGATCCAAGGACAGAAATATGGCAAAGGCCTGTCTGGTGGAAGGTAAAATTGACGGCATTAAGTTTAAATCCAAAGAATCCAAGATCATGGCCACGCAATTGCAGTTTACGGAAAAACAGGCGAACGCCATTCTGGATATGCGTCTGTATAAGCTGATCGGACTGGAAATTGAAGCGCTGATCAATGAACATGAGGAGACTATGGCAAATATTTACCGCTATGAGGATATTCTTTCCAGAAAGTCTTCCATGGCACAGGTTATCATGAATGAGTTAGAAGCCATCAAGAAGGAATACGCGCGTCCAAGAAGAACGGTGATTGAGAATGCTGAGGAAGCGGTTTATGAAGAGAAAAAGCCGGAAGAAATGGAAGTCATTTTCCTGATGGACCGTTTCGGCTATGCCAAAACCGTTGATACCGTTACCTATGAAAGAAATAAAGAAGCTGCCGACGCAGAGAATAAATACATTGTAAATTGCAAGAACACAGGAAAGATATGTCTGTTTACAAACTCAGGCCAGCTTTATACGGTCAAAGTTTCCGATCTGCCTTTTGGAAAATTTCGGGATAAGGGTACACCCATAGATAATGTGAGCAATTTCAGCTCTGCCAAAGAAGAAATTCTCTGTGTGGCCAGTCAGACGGATTTGAATTTATACCGTATTGTGTTTGTTACCAGACAGTCCATGATGAAAGTCGTGGACGGCGGGGAATTTGATGTGAATAAGCGTACCGTTGCTTCCACGAAGTTAAGTGACGGTGATGAGGTGATCAGCGTCGCTATACTAAAAGAGCAGAGAAATATCGTTCTGCAGTCCAAAGAAGGCTTCTTTTTGCGGTTCCCTATTGAGGAAATTCCGGAAAAGAAGAAAGCGGCAATCGGTGTCAGAGGTATGCGCTTAGGAGATAAGGATTGCTTAGAGGCTGTATATTACACGCAAAATGCCATAGAAACCACTGTAGAATATAAGAATAAACATTTATCCTTAAACGGACTGAAATTAGGAAAACGCGACAGTAAGGGAACCAAGGTGAGGGTATAGTCATGAGAGTCATTGCAGGAACTGCCAGAAGCCTTCCTTTAAAAGCGCCGGAGGGCATGGGCACCAGACCTACCACGGACAGAATCAAGGAAACACTGTTTAATATGCTCCAGCCCTATACACCGGGCAGTGTATTTATTGATGTTTTCAGTGGCAGCGGAAGTATCGGTATCGAAGCTTTGAGCAGGGGAGCTAAAAAGGCTTATTTTATAGAAAATGCAGCTCAGGCGATCGACTGCATTCGGCAGAATCTGGAGTTTACAAAGTTTACCGATAGGGCGGTTGTATTAAAGCAGGATGCGGTCGGCGCACTGCACAATATTTTTGAAAAGGAAGCCGATATTATTTTCATGGACCCGCCCTATGAGCAGGGACTGGAGCGTCAGGTGCTGCAGATGCTTATAAACTGCCACTACGTGACTGAAGATACCCTGATCATTGTGGAAGCGGAGCTTAAAACCGATTTTTCCTATTTGGAAGCCTTGGGATATCGCATAGAAAAAGAGAAGAAATATAAAACCAACAAACATGTGTTTTTGCAAAAAACGGAAGAGAGGGGACTATGAAACGTGCTATTTATCCGGGGAGTTTTGACCCGGTTACCTTTGGACATCTGGATATCATTAAACGTGCAGCATCTGTTTTTGACGAATTAATTGTAAGTATTCTCAATAATAAAGAAAAGAAGCCGTTGTTTTCTTGGGAAGAACGTGTTAAGATATTAGAAAAGGCAACTGAGGATCTGCCCAATGTAAAAGTGGATTCTTTTAGCGGGCTGTTGATTGATTACGCAAAAGAGAAGGATATCCATGTTGCCATCAGGGGACTGCGCGCCATTACAGATTTTGAGTATGAGCTGCAGATAGCACAGACTAATAGGATTTTGTCCAAGGAAAATCTGGATACCATGTTTTTTACCACAAATTTGGAATATTCCTATCTCAGTTCTTCCAGCGTTAAGGAAATTGCTTCCTTTGGAGGAGATATTTCCATGTGTGTACCTGATTTTGTGGCAGATATGGTATATGATAAATACGGTATCAGAAAGTAAGTCTTTATTGGGAGGATGAACCAATGAGTAGTAAAATTGAACAGCTGATCGATGATATAGAAGAATATATTGACAACTGTAAACCTCAGGCCTTTTCCAGCACCAAGATTATCGTCAATAAAGATGAAATAGATGAACTGCTGCGGGAACTGCGCATGAAGACGCCTGACGAAATCAAGCGTTACCAGAAGATTATCAGCAATAAAGAAGCAATTTTAAATGATGCCCGCGCAAAAGCAGAATCCTTGATCAAGGAAGCTACCATCCAGACCAATCAGTTGATCAGTGAACATGAAATTATGCAGCAGGCATACGCACAGGCGAATGAAGTGGTGACAATGGCAACCAGACAGGCCCAGGAAATTCTGGACAATGCCACCATGGAGGCAAACAGCGTGCGGATGTCGGCCATGCAGTATATGGAAGATATGCTGACTAATCTGGAAGGAATTACCGCAGATGCTGCCAGAACAGCGGCGGCTAACTACGAATCTCTGATAGGAAATCTAAATCATTACCACGATATTATTCAGGCCAATCGCGCAGAGCTGCATCCGGTGGAAGACGAACTGACAGAGGCGGAATTAGCGGATTCTAAAGCAGGTTTGAATGTTATATAAATTGGAAAAGTAAACCGGTTTCCGGAACCTAGTTGCGGGAGCCGGTTTTTAAATATGTATAGAATGTCTGTTATTGGGAGAACTAAGATTATTATGGTAAAATTTTTTTGTCGAACGATAATACTTACCGCTATATTCTTTCTGCTTTTGTCTCCGGCTAAAGAGGTATTGGCAGATGGATTTAATTATCCGCTTGATACGGACGGAGAATTGGTTATTGTCATTGACCCGGGACATGGCGGAAACAATTTAGGAGCCGATTATAACGGCTTTTTGGAAAAGGAAATGAATATGATCGTGGCAAATGCCATGAAGGAAGAACTGGAAAAATACGAGGATGTTACGGTTTATCTGACGCATACCTCTGCAGATACGAGCATGAGTATACAGGAACGGGCAGATTTTGCGGCTTCCGTCAATGCGGATTTTGTTTTCTGCCTGCATTTTAATATGTCTCCGAACAATATTCTTTTCGGCTCTGAGGTCTGGGTATCGGCTTTTGGAGAAGAAAACAGGCAGGGGTACCGTTTCGGCTGTGTGCAAATGGATACCATGGCGGATATGGGACTTTATCTCAGAGGCGTCAAGACCAGATTTAACGATAAGGGAAGAGATTATTACGGAATCTTAAGATATTGTGAGGAATATGATATTCCTGCGGCTCTGATCGAACATTGTCATATCGACCATGAAGAGGATGTAGGGTTCTGTGATTCGGAGGAAGATTTAATTGCCTTTGGAATTGCGGACGCTACTTCCGTGGCAAAGTTTTTTGGGTTAAGCAGCCAAACTCTGGGAGTGGATTACAGCGGGTATGTATTGAAAGAACTGGAACCCGGTGCTCTGTATGTACAGGCGGACACCACGGACCCGGATATCTGTATGATCGAAGAGGCCTATACAGATATGGATCGAAGTGTGATAGGCATTACATTGACAGCATATGACTATGACAGTCCCATGCTGTATTATTCCTATAGCATCGACGGCGGCATCACTTATACGCCCTATCTGGCATGGCCGGATGTGGATGTCATGGGCAGATACAGTCCGGATACCTTTACCTTTGAAATAGAGATTCCTGAGGGTGTCAGTCCTGTTATTTTGGTAAAAGCGGTAAATCAGTATGACCGCTATACCGAGAGTAATCTTTTGGACGGACTACCCATGTTTGTAAAGCCGGTGGAAGAACTTCTCCCTGCTGAGGAGGTTCCGGATACAGATTCCGATGGAGATGACAGTGCGGCACAATCCAGTCCGTCAGCCGGTTTTCAGGCACCGGTAAGACCGGAGAAAGAAAAAGAGGAACGGAACTTTTTTGGGTTTTTGATGATCTGTTTTTTTATAGCCTGCATTCTGTTTGCAGCACTCTTTATCAGTAATATCATCATGGCAGGGAAAAAACGTCAAAAAAGAAGAAACCGTAAAAAGTAATAATAAAAATAAGTAAGCAGAGTCTGCACCAGTTTATGTACCAGATAACGGCCTAAAGATAAATCCGTATTCTTTATCATGCTGGCTGTCTGTGCAATACAGGAGAGTCCGCCAATGGGCAATAGTACAAGAACCATAAACGGCATCCGCATGCCGCAGTAGCTTACTCCGCTTGTAATCTCCATCAAACAGTGAGAAAATAACAGCATCTTTTCGTTATATACGGGTTTCAATAAAGGAAGCAGGATATGGGGAACCAGATTTAGCAGATTGAAAAATATCATGTATCCCCCCAATGTGGTAATACCGGCGATGCCGGACTGCATTGCATCATCCAGACTCTTAAAGAATGGCTCTGTGGGTGAGGATACCCTGTTTTCATTCCGGGGAAAGGAACCTGCAGGCAGACAGAAACTACTGTAACGCAGAAAAAGCCCGTAGCACAGCGGTATGCCATACATCCCAAATAAACATAAAAAAGTCTGCAGAGGCCGATTCATTCCGATAGTGGGCAGTAAAAAGTTCAAAAAATAGACCGGTCCGATATTATTACAGAAGGACAACAGGAGAGAAGCTTCTTTTTTGGAAAGCTGTTTTCTTTCATACAGCTCAGCTACCGTTTTTGCACCCATGGGAAAACCGCAGAAAAAACCCAGTATGATACAGTAAACACAGTTATTATTAAGCCGGTATATAGGTCTTAGAACGGGAGAAAGAACTTTTGCAAAACGTTCCGTCAGGTTCTGACGGATCATAATGCCGGAAAGGATCATAAAAGGAAGCAGCGCAGGCACCATACATTCAAACCACAGATTCAGACCGGTTGCTGCAAAACGCACACTCATGCTCGGATAAAGCAGAATGAGCAGAAACAACATGAAAAATAAAAATAGCTTCATGGCAATTCCTTTTTTATTCATTGTATGAAGCCGTATATTAAGAAATGCTTTTGTGTATGGCGAAAGGAGTACAATGCGTCTGGATAGATTTTTAAGCGAGGCCGGAGCGGGTACAAGAAGTGAGGTCAAGCAGTTCATCAGAAAAGGTCTGGTCTCTGTAAACGGCAGTATTATAAAGGAGGCGGGCAGTCAGGTGGCGGAAGAGGAAGATGTAGTATGCTTAAAAGGACAGCCTCTTTCTTTCTCAAAATATCATTACTATATGCTGCATAAGCCTGCCGGGGTTGTGACCGCAACCATGGACAGCCGACAGAAAACCGTAATGGATCTGGTATCGGATATTCCTGTTAAAGGACTGTTTCCTGTAGGACGGCTGGATAAAGACACGGAAGGTCTTTTACTGCTGACTGACGACGGTGTATTGGCACATGAATTGTTATCGCCTAAAAAGCATGTAGATAAAACTTATCTGGCAGAAATAAGAGAGCCGCTTTCTCTTGAGGCCGTATCTGCTCTAAGACAGGGAGTGGATATTGGGGAGAAAAAGAAGACAGAGCCCGCAAAAGTGGAGCTTTTAGAAGAAAAGCGGATATTACTAACGATACAGGAAGGGCGTTATCATCAGATAAAAAGAATGTTGAAAGCAGTGGAAAATGAAGTGCTTTATTTAAAGCGTCTTTCCATGGGGAGTCTGACCTTGGATGAGAATTTAATGAAGGGTGAATACAGGCCGTTAAAAGAATCGGAAATAGAGGCTTTGAAAAAGGAGTATGTACATGATGCCAAAAGAGAATCCGCTGAAGAAAAAACTGCAGGAATTTAAGGGAATCTTATTCGACTTGGACGGAACACTTGTGGATTCCATGTGGATGTGGCGGCAGATCGATATAGAGTATCTGGGGCGTTTTGGAATTTCCCTGCCCGAAAAGCTGCAAGAGGAAATTGAGGGTATGAGCTTTTCCGAAACAGCAGTCTATTTTAAGAAAAGGTTTTCACTTCCTGACAGTATTGAGACCATTAAGGCTGACTGGAATGCCATGACTGCTTACAAATACCGGCATGAAGTTTTTTTCAAAGAGGGAGTACAGGACTTTTTAAAAGTCTGCAAGAATCAGAATATGAAACTGGGAGTGGCCACCAGCAATTCCAGAGAACTGGTGGAGATAGCGGCGCAGGCTCTTTCCCTCTATGATTATATGGACTGTATTATGACGGCCTGTGAGGTAGAAAAGGGAAAACCTTCGCCGGATATTTACTTAGCGGTGGCCGCAAAACTGCAGATACCGCCTTCAGAATGTCTGGTTTTTGAAGATATATTACCCGGAATAGAAGCGGGAAAGGCTGCCGGAATGAAAGTATGTGCGGTGGCTGATGCCTATTCGGAAGATGTTCGTGAAAGAAAAGCCGCAATGGCAGATTATTTTATTGATACATATTTAGAATTAATATAAATTTTTGAATATGTCCGCTCTTAAAATATGAGTCGGAAAGAAAGGATTTGCATGAAGAAGAGAAAAAATATCATCATTATCACGGGAGCCAGTTCCGGAATCGGACAGGAATTTGCTCTGCAAGTGGATACCGCTTTTCCCAATGTGGATGAAATCTGGCTGGTCGCACGCAGGAAGGAACGTTTAGAAGAAGTGGCCCGGGTCATGGAACATACCACCAGACTGATCGTGATGGACGTTGCGGACGAGTATGCTATGGATGATTTTGAAAAATTGCTTGCGGAATCGGGAGGAGTAGTGAGAATGCTCATCAATGCCGCAGGTTTTGGACTGATAGGGGATTTTATGGAGCTTTCGTTGGAGGAACAGCTGGAAATGCTGTTAGTCAATTGTGAGGGACTGACAAAGATGACCTATCTTGTCCTGCCCTATATGGCAAAGGGCAGCCGGATTATTCAGTTGGCTTCCGGCGCGGCTTTTTTGCCACAGCCGGGTTTTGCCGTCTATGCCGCCAGCAAATCTTTTGTACTCAGCTTTTCCAGAGCTTTAAACGGAGAGCTGGCCCCTTATGGGATTTTTGTAACTGCAGTCTGCCCAGGCCCCGTAAATACAGAATTCTTCCAAAGAGCAGAGCAGTATGGCAGGATGCCTGCATACAAAAATCTGATCATGATCGATACGGAAAAATGTGTATCCGATGCACTGCGGGCTTCCTACCTAAGAAAATCCATGACAGTACCGGGACTTCCCATGAAAGCTTTTCTTGCAGCGAGCAAATTTCTTCCTCAGGAATTGCTGCTTAGGTTAGCATCCTGTCTGAAATAGCGTAGTAATTGCTTTTTTCGATAAAGTACAGTATAATACTGATGAATGTTCATGTGTACGGATTATTACAGATAAAAGGAGAATATCATGCTTTTTCGTAAAAAGGGCTGGTTTATCTTTAATCTAATATCATTTTTATTGGTTGGCATACTTCTTTTCGGACTTGCTTCCTTCTTAAAGTATCAGTCTGCCCAAATTTTGTATGCGGTCTGTCCCAATGTGAACGAAGAAGGCAGGGATTTACTTGTCTTAGCAGAAGTGCAGGAGCCGGATGCACAGCGTGTCAACAATTCCAATTTTGTATTTGATGTCACGCTTACTAAGATGTGGTTGGAAGATGAGAGGAATAATGTTTACGGTACACAGTATGATATTACTTTTACCAATCATTCAAGCAAAAATTTGGAAAATTGGCGCATGAGCTTAATTACCCCTCCTAGCTGCGTACTGGACAGTTACTGGAGCGGAACCTTTAATTTTGTAGATGATACGCTGACTATACATCCACTGGATTATAACAGCACGATTGAAGCCGGAAAAAATATTACCTTCGGTTTTATTATGATGACTCATGTTGATAGTTTTCATTTTTCGGAGTGCACCATAGAATTTTATCGGGAAACAAAACTCTGGGAACATCCGCTGTTTTGGATTTTACTTCTTTATCTGGTGGTAGTACTGCTAGCTGATTTGGTGTCTGTGATCACTTATTTCCGTCTGCGTAAGTATAAACAGCGCGAAATACAAGACCAGCACATCATCAATCAGTCCCTGCAGACCTTTGCGAATATTATTGATGCAAAGGATGAATATACGAAAGGTCATTCTCTGCGGGTATCCTTATATTCCAGAGAAATCGCAAGACGCATGGGCATGTCGGCGGACGATGTGCAGAATGTCTATTATATTGCCTTGCTTCATGATATTGGGAAGATAGGAATTACAGATAATATTCTGACAAAGCCGGGGGCTTTGACAGCTGACGAGCGCAATGTGATAAAACAGCATGTCACTATCGGTGGAGAAATTCTAAAAGATTTTTCTTCCATTTCCAATATAGTGGACGGTGCTCTGTATCATCATGAGAGGTTCGACGGAAGCGGTTATGCTGCCGGATTAAAAGGTGTGGATATTCCTTTGGTAGCCCGTATTATCTGTGTCGCGGATTCCTTTGATGCCATGAGCAGCGCCAGATGTTATAGAAAAGCCATGTCTATGGACTATATAGAAAAAGAATTAAAAGAGAATGCCGGGAAGCAGTTTGATCCTGCAATTGTGGAATATATGCTGGAAATGATGCGGGACGGTTTTGCCCCTGCGTCGGTATAGCGGCAAAGGAGGCTTTTATGAGCCTGATACGTCTATTTACAACGGAAACGGTAAAAGGTACAAAACATTATCTGGACAGTCAGAAAAAATATGAATGGATACGCACCGCAATCTATTTTGCGATTTCTCTTTCCTTGTTTGCAGCAGGGGTTATTACTACCGGAACCCGTAACAATCTTTTGACCATCGTAGCAGTACTTGGCTGTCTGCCGGCCAGTAAAAGTCTGGTAGAAGCGGTTATTTACAGTCGATATCACAGTCTGGACGATAAAGATGCCGATATGATCGAGGAACATTCCAAGGAACTTTACTGTCTCTATGATCTGGTATTTACCTCCAGAGAGAAAACATATCCCGTTCCCCATCTTGTGGTCCGCGGCAATACGATTGTCGGTTTTATGCCAAATGAGAAGCTTTCGGAAACCGACTGTGCAAAACATCTGGACGGCTGTCTGAAAATAGATAATTTTAAAGACGTGAGTATTAAGCTGTTTGGAGATATCCACAAATATACAGGCAGATTGGAGCAGTTGAAAGAGCTTTCAGAAGATGAGGCTTTAAGCAGGAATATCGGCAGTACCTTAAAGAGTGTTTCATTATAGTGCGGATGGAAGGAACTATGCAGTCATTTCAAATTGAGAGCAATCAGGCTGGTCAGCGTCTGGATAAATTCTTACGTAAGCTGATGCCCGGTGCAGGAAGCGGTTTCCTGTATAAAATGCTTAGGAAGAAAAATATTGTTTTAAATCATAAAAAGGCGGAAGGAAAGGAAATCTTGACAGTAGGCGATACTGTCGATTTCTTTTTTTCGGAGGATACCTTCAACCTATTGACCGGCAGGGATGCAATGGCGCCATCCGATGCAGGCGGAAAGATATGCAGCAGAGTTACTGAATATCTACAAGCTTATGAAACCGTAAAAGGTGTGGAGATTCTGTTTCAAGATGAGAATGTTCTCATTGCGGATAAACCTGCGGGGCTTTTGACCCAGAAAGCGGATAATAAGCAGTTTTCTCTGAATGAATGGATGATAGGGCATCTGTTAATGCAGGGAAAACTTACAGAGGAATCATTAAGAACCTTTAAGCCCTCCGTTGTCAATCGGTTAGACCGCAATACAAGCGGTCTGGTTTTATGCGGTATTTCCCTGCGGGGGAGTCAGCTCTTAAGCCGCCTGATACAGGAAAGAAGCATTAAAAAATATTATATTACCGTGGTGAAGGGCATATTAAAGGAGCCTGCACGGATAGAAGGGTATTTAAAAAAAGATGAACAAACGAACCGGGTTTCTGTTCATACAAAAGCGCTCAAAGATACCTCTGTTATTCAAACCGCCTATATGCCGTTAGGAACGGGGCGGGACTTTACTCTTTTAGAGGTGGAACTTATCACGGGTAAACCCCATCAAATCCGGGCACATTTAGCCAGTATCGGCCATCCCATATTGGGGGATACCAAATACGGAGATTCCGACTTTAACAGGAAATATCGGGAGAAATTCGGCCTACAGAGTCAGCTGTTACACGCTTATCGTCTGGAATTCCCCATACTTTCCGCACTTTCGGATCTGACCGGAAAAAGTATATCAGCACCGCTTCCGGCAGTAATGAAGGAGGTTTTAACTTATGGCAACCTGGAAATCGAGAGGGTTGAGAGGCTCCACTCTGGAGGATTTGATCAACAGAACAAATGAAAAATATTTAGAGAACGGTTTGGCGTTGATTCAAAAAATTCCCACGCCTATTACACCAATAAAAATGGATAAAGAACATCGGCATATTACCTTAGCCTATTTTGAGCAGAAGAGTACTGTGGACTATATCGGTGTAGTACAGGGAATTCCGGTCTGTTTTGATGCAAAGGAATGCGCTGTGGATACTTTCTCCCTACAGAATATTCATGCGCATCAGGTGAAATTCATGGAGGAATTTGAAAAACAGGGGGGCATTGCTTTCTTTTTGATCTATTATACCGCAAAGGATTTATTTTACTATTTGCCCTATGAAATGCTTCGTTATTTCTGGGATAGAGCACAGGAAGGCGGCAGAAAAAGTTTCCGATACGAGGAGTTAAATCCAGACTATCTGCTTCCTAAAAAGAGCGGTGTGCTTGTTCCGTATCTGGAAATTATGAAAAAGGATTTAGAGGATAGGGAATAGGCTTGACAAACTTCCAAAGGTTCAGTATACTACATATAATTTTACTTGCTAATTTGCTAATATGGTAGCACGTTAAATTGATAAAGTGCGAAAGGAATAAAAGAAAATGAATCATATTTTATTACATACGCCTGAAGGGGTCAGAGATATTTATGGCAAAGAGTATGCCAGAAAGCTTTTTATAGAGGATTGTCTTCGTAATAAATTGGTTTCTTACGGTTACGAAGATATCCAAACGCCTACTTTTGAATATTTTGATGTGTTTTCTAAAGAAATCGGAACCACCCCTTCCAAAGATTTATATAAGTTTTTTGATAAAGAAGGGAATACATTGGTGCTCAGGCCGGATTTCACCCCATCTATAGCCAGATGTGCCGCCAAATATTTTTGTGAAGAGTCGGTTCCCGTTCGCTGTTGTTATATGGGCAATACCTTTATCAATACTTCCAGTTTACAGGGGAAATTGAAGGAAGTGACACAGATAGGGGGAGAACTGATCGGTGACGGCAGTGTGGAAGCCGATGCGGAGATGATCAATTTGGTCATTGAATCCCTGTTACATACCGGGCTTGATCATTTTCAAGTCAGCATCGGGCAGGTCGAGTATTTTAAAGGAATCTGTGAGGAAGCAGGACTGGATGAAGATACGGAGTTAAGTCTGCGGGAATATATTTCCGCCAAGAATTATTATGCGGCAGAGAATCTGCTGCAGGAGTCAGGCGTTTTGCAGGAATATTGCGGCCAGCTTTTAAATACGACCAATTTATTTGGCGGTATCGAAGAAATAAAGGAAGCCGGAAAGAATATCCGTAATAAACGTGCGCAGGATGCCATAGCGCGGCTGGAGAGGCTTTACGGAGTATTAAAACTGTATGGTAATGAAAAATATGTTTCTTTTGATTTAGGAATGCTCAGCAAATATCGATATTACACCGGTATTATTTTCAAAGCTTATACACATGGTATCGGGGATGCCATTGCCAAGGGAGGCCGTTATGATTCCCTGCTTTCTCATTTTGGAAAGGAAGCGCCTGCAGTGGGCTTTGTGGCGGTCGTGGATGATATTTTGGAAGCGCTTTCCAGACAGAAGATTCAGATTCCTCTGTCTTTAGAAAAGCAGATTCTCACCTATACGGATGGTGATTATACCGAGGTTTTGAAAAAGGCCCAGATGTTAAGAAGCAGCGGCATGGCAGTGGAAATGCGCAGAAAGGAGCCGAAAGCATGAGTACGGACAGATATTTAACCTTTGCTTTGGGAAAGGGACGACTGGCAAATAAAACGCTGGAGCTCTTTGAGCGGATTGGCATCACCTGCGAAGAAATGAAGGACAAGGATTCCAGAAAGCTGATTTTTGTCAATGAAGAACTGAAAATGAGATTTTTCTTATCCAAAGGCCCGGATGTTCCCACTTATGTGGAGTATGGCGCTGCGGATATCGGGGTGGTAGGAAAGGATACCATTTTAGAGGAAAATAGAAGAGTCTATGAAGTGCTGGATCTGGGTTTTGGAACATGCAGAATGTGCGTGTGCGGACCAGAGAGCGCAAGAGAACTTTTACAGCATCATGAGCGCATTCGGGTGGCAAGCAAGTATCCCAATATAGCAAAAGATTATTTTTACAATAAAAAGCACCAGACCGTAGATATTATCAAACTGAACGGCTCCGTGGAATTAGGACCGCTTGTAGAACTCTCCGATGTGATTGTTGACATTGTAGAAACAGGTTCTACCTTAAAGGAAAACGGACTTCAGGTATTGGAAGAAATCTGTCCCCTGTCCGCCCGTCTGATCGTCAATCAGGTCAGCATGCAGATGGAAAAAGAGCGCATAGGCAAATTATTGTCGGATTTAAGGTCCATTTTGGCGGACAAAGCTTAAACTATCAAAAAGAAAGGCAGCTTATGAGAATCATAAAATTAACCGAAGATACAAAAAATAATATTTTAAAGGATTTACTAAAGAGAAGTCCCTCCAATTACGGCAGCTATGAAAAGACGGTTGCGGAAATCATTGAAAAGGTAAAGACGCAGGGGGATGACGCAATTTTTGCGTACACAAAGAAGTTTGACCAATTTAGTCAAAACGCAGATAACATAAGAGTTACCCGGGCAGAAATAGAAGAGGCATATGGTATAATAGAGTCCTCATTGATTGATGTATACAGAAAATCCGCAGAGAATATCCGGGCTTTTCATGAGAAACAATTGAGAAACAGCTGGATGGACATAAGACCTGACGGCAGTATTTTAGGCCAGCGTATGACACCCATTGCAAGAGCGGGCGTCTATGTTCCGGGAGGAAAAGCAGCCTATCCCAGCAGCGTTTTAATGAATATTATCCCGGCTAAGGTAGCCGGTGTGAAACAGATTATTATGACAACGCCCTGCAACAGTGAAGGCAAAGTAAATCCCGGCACGCTGGTGGCAGCGGATATTGCAGGAGCGGATATGATTTTTAAGGTGGGAGGTGCACAGGCAATTGCAGCCATGGCATTTGGCACGGCATCCATTCCTAAGGTAGATAAAATTACCGGTCCGGGCAATATATTTGTCGCGTTGGCTAAAAAGGCGGTGTACGGACATGTGAGCATCGATTCTGTGGCAGGACCCAGTGAAATTCTGGTACTGGCCGATGAGACAGCCAATCCCCGCTATGTGGCGGCGGATTTGCTTTCACAGGCGGAACATGATGAACTGGCCAGTGCGATCTTAATAACCACATCCCATGAACTGGCAGAACAGGTATCCGCAGAAGTGGATATTTTTTTACAGGTGCTTTCCCGAAAGGAAATCATGACAAAATCCCTGGAGAATTATGGTTATATTCTGGTTGCGGAAACACTTTCCGATGCCGTGGAGGCCGCCAATGAAATAGCTTCCGAGCATCTGGAAATCCTGATGAAAAATCCTTTTGAAGTTATGACAAAGATACAAAATGCAGGTGCAATCTTCTTGGGAGAGTATTCCTCTGAACCTTTGGGAGATTATTTTGCGGGGCCTAATCATATTCTGCCCACCAACGGTACGGCCAAGTTTTTCTCCCCCTTGAATGTAGATGATTTTATGAAGAAAACCAGCATTATATCTTATTCTAAAGAGGCACTTTTAAAAGTTCATAAAGATATTGAAGTCTTTGCGGAGAGCGAAGGGCTGACCGCACATGCAAATTCCATTAAAGTAAGATTTGAAAGGAGTTAATATGGTACGCAACAGTGAAATACATCGTATAACCAATGAAACGGATATCAGTTTAAGTCTGAATCTGGATGGTATCGGAATCTATCAGGTAGAAACGGGCATCGGATTCTTTAACCATATGCTGGAAGGCTTTTCCCGACACGGCTTCTTTGACCTGACCTGTAACGCAAAAGGGGATTTGGATGTGGATAAACACCATACGGTGGAAGATGTCGGGATTGTATTGGGAACCGCTATCAAAGAGGCGCTGGGAGATAAGAAAGGGATTAAACGCTACGGTTCCTTTATTCTTCCTATGGATGACGCATTATGTTATTGTGTGATGGATCTTTGCGGACGCCCTTATTTTCATTATGAATGTGATTTTACAACGGAACGGCTGGGAGATCTGGATACGGAGCTTATCCGGGAATTCTTCTATGCGGTGTCCTATAGCAGCGCTATGAATCTGCATATAAAAATGCTTTCCGGCCTCAATAATCATCATATGGCTGAGGCGATGTTCAAGGCTTTTGCAAAAGCGCTGGATGATGCTTCCTCCATGGATGCACGGATTATGGATGTACTCAGCACCAAGGGTACTCTTTAAGAGATACTTTCGATAAGGAGATGGAATATGCATACCAAAAAATTTACGGCCTGTATTTACCTGTATCATACCCATGCGGTAAAAAGTCTGAGTGACACGACCATTGTAGATACGGATCCCATACGTCTTTCACACTATTACAGTGAGAACAATATAGATGAACTGATCGTATTTGATATGTCCCAAGGCGATGAGGGGCATGAGGAAGCTCTGGATATTATAAAAGAAATCTGTGCTTCGGTGGAGGTAGATGTGTACGGAGCCGGCAATATCCGCCGTATGGAGGACGTTAAGAAATTACTTTATGCCGGATGTAAAAAGGCGATTCTGGATTATGATAAGTCTGAAAATGTAGCGTTAACAGAAGAAGTGTCTCTGAAATTCGGTAAGGAAAAGCTGCTTGCCGCCTATAATGACGAAAAAGTCATCGCGGAGAATCGGAAACTGGCAGAAACTTATCTTTCAGGGCTTGTACTGATGAATGCCCACAGAATCCGGGAGACAGCCGCGGTGACACAGCTTCCCATGATTGTACAGATCAATCAGTTGGCCCTAAATAAACTGTTAGAAGTCTTTGCTCATGAGAATGTGGCGGGAATTACCGGAAATACTGTCAATGATAATGTAAAAGAAATTCTGAACTTAAAGGATATCTGCAGACAAAACGGTATTCAGGTGGAGAGTCTGGAAGCCGCATATAAATGGAGTGACTTCAAGCTTTCTAAGGACGGTTTGCTTCCGGTAGTAGTGCAGGATTATATTACTTCCGAGGTTTTAATGGTAGCTTACATGAATGAAGAGGCTTACGCCGCAACTTTACACACTGGAAAGATGCATTATTACAGCCGCAGCAGAAATGCGCAGTGGCTTAAGGGAGAAACCAGCGGACATTTTCAGTATGTAAAAGCACTGTATGCGGACTGTGATCTGGATACCCTTTTAGCCCGGGTTTCCCAGGTGGGAGCTGCCTGTCATACCGGTGCCAGATCCTGCTTTTTTAACGAAGTAGTGAAAAGGGATTATAAGGAGAACGCTAATCCTTTAAAGGTCTTTGAAGAGGTGTTCGGTGTGATTCAGGACCGTAAGCTGCACCCTAAGGAGGGGTCTTATACCAATTATCTCTTTGATAAAGGAATTGACAAAATCCTTAAGAAACTGGGTGAAGAGGCTACCGAAATTGTCATTGCGGCCAAGAATCCTAATGCCAATGAGATTAAATATGAGATTTCCGACTTTTTGTATCATATGATGGTGTTGATGGCAGAAAAGGAAGTGACTTGGGAAGAAATTACGGAGGAACTTGCCAAACGATAGGAAGCATATCCCAAAAGTATTTTTCATAATATTTAGTAAGAAAAGCATGTAAATGAGCGAGGAGTTGACATAAAATAATTATGTATACTTCTCGCTGTTTTTTATGAGAGGTGAAATTAAGTGAGTGACATTTCAATAGAGCGAAAGCTGGAATTAGTTCGAAGCATTCGGGAAGCAAACAACAGAAATCGTAACAGTTTAAGGCAACAGCAGTATATACTTTATGGGCAAAAATATGACAATAATTTTTTAAATGATGATACCGATTTGGCAGATGCTGCAGATTTAAGGAAAAAAGGAAAGAGTTCTACACTTGGAATGCGCAGTCTGTTTGCCATTATACTGTTTTCCCTCTTTGTCATTCTGGATTATACAAAAGGAGAATGGCTTTCTGTAAATGCCGAAAAAATATTGTCTTACATAGAGGGGAATTACTCCTCAAATGGATTTGCTTTTATGGAAGAAATCACGTATACTTTAGATAATCTGATAAAATAACCTTTGGATACAGAAAATGAGAAATGAGAGAATTTATGAGCAAACTTGCACTGTCGGATGATATCCTGTTAAGCATTGAGAAACCAGCACGTTATATAGGCGGAGAAGTTAATTCCGTGGTAAAGAAAAAAGAAGAAGTAGATGTGAGAATCGCTTTCTGCTTTCCTGATGTATACGAAATCGGTATGTCCCATCTGGGGATTCAGATTCTTTACGATATGTTCAACCGAATGGAAGGCGTATGGTGTGAAAGGGTTTATTCGCCCTGGGTGGATTTGGACGCTGTTTTGCGTAAAGAGAATATTCCGCTGTTTGCCTTAGAATCTCAGGATTCCATAAAAGATTTTGATTTTCTGGATATTACCATACAGTATGAGATGTGCTATACCAATATTCTGCAGGTTCTGGATTTGGCCGGGATTCCTCTTATGGCGGCGGAAAGAGGGGAGGATATGCCCATTGTAGTCGGTGGAGGTCCCTGTACATACAATCCGGAACCTATTGCGGATTTCTTTGATCTATTCTATATCGGGGAAGGCGAAACCCATAACGAAGAACTAATTCATTTGTACCGCAAATGTAAAAAAGAGGGTGTGGGCAGAAAGGAGTTTTTAAGGCGTGCTGCCAAAATATCCGGTATTTATGTGCCTTCTTTCTATGAACCATCCTATAATGAAGACGGTACCATCGCGGCCTTTACGCCTCTTGAAGAAGGTATTCCCGCAACCATTTTAAAAGAAGTGGCAATGGATGTATCCGATGTTTCCTATCCTTTGAAGCCGCTTGTTCCATTTATGAAGATCACACAAGACAGAGTAGTATTGGAAATTATGCGGGGATGTATGAGGGGCTGTCGTTTTTGTCAGGCCGGACAGATTTACCGTCCGGTACGGGAGCGGGATGTGGAGACCTTAAAACGATATGCGCTGGAAATGTTAAAAAATACCGGCCAGGAAGAAATCTCTTTAAGTTCTTTAAGCTCCAGCGACCATACCAAACTCCCGGAACTGATAGATTTTCTCATGGAGGATTGCAGTAAGAACCACGTGAATATTTCGCTGCCGTCCCTGCGGATTGATGCCTTCTCCTTAGATGTGATGAGTAAAGTACAGGATGTGAAAAAGACAAGCCTTACTTTTGCGCCCGAGGCCGGCAGTCAGAGGCTTCGAAATGTCATTAATAAAGGTTTGAGCGAAGAAGATATTTTAGGAGGCGCCGCTTTGGCCTTTGAAGGCGGCTGGACAAGGGTCAAGCTGTATTTTATGCTGGGACTTCCCACCGAGACGGAAGAAGATATCCGGGGAATCGCGGAACTGTCCAATAAAATTGCTGCCACCTTTTATGAACTGGTACCTAAGGAAAAAAGAGTCAATGGCAGAGTGCAGATCGTAGCCAGTACCTCCTTTTTTGTTCCTAAGCCTTTTACCCCGTTCCAATGGGCCACGCAGTGTACTAAAGAGGAATTTCTGGACAAGGCTTATACTACTAAAAAAGCTATTATGGAACAATTGAACCAAAAGAGTATTAAATATAACTGGCATGAGGCAGATACTGCCGTTTTAGAGGGCGTATTGGCCAGAGGCGACCGAAAAATTTCCAAAGTACTGTTAAAGGTCTATGAAAAAGGAGCAATTTTCGATGCCTGGAGCGAGTGTTTTGACAATGAAAAATGGATGCAGGCCTTTGAAGAATGCGGTATAGACCCCGATTTTTATACCACAAGGGAACGCGGTATGGAAGAAATTTTCCCTTGGGACTTTATAGACTGCGGTGTATCGAAAGCATTTTTGAAAAAGGAATGGCAGAAAGCACAGCGGGAGGAGACTACCAACAACTGTCGCAAGGAATGTCAGGGCTGTGGAGCTGCCCGTTTTGGCGGAGGTATCTGTTATGAAGCGCATTATGATGACGGGACGCCCTGCTGGTCATAACGGAACTTATAAGATGTGGATTCGGAAAGATATGGTTATTGCTTATGAAAATCAGAATTAAATTTCGTAAATACGGAAATCTGAAATTTATCGGACATCTGGATGTGCAGCGTTTTTTTCAAAAGGCTGTGCGCAGATCCGGAATTGACGTTGCATATTCTACAGGGTTTTCCCCTCATCAGATCATGTCCTTTGCGGCCCCTTTGGGACTGGGGCAGGAAAGTAACGGAGAATATATGGACATGGAGGTAAACAGTTTTCCCGGCAGCGATGAAACGGTGGAAAGGCTGAATGCAGCCGGTGTAGAGGGAATGGAGGTCCTTTCTGCAAGGGTATTGCCGGAACATGCAAAGAATGCCATGGCCAGTGTAGCTGCCGCATCATATACCGTACGTTTTAGGGAGGGCAGAGAGCCTGAGTTTGACTGGAAAAACTGTCTGTCAGAGTTTTATTCCAGGGAATCCATTCCGATCACCAAGGAAACCAAAAAGAACACGCTGGATATGGATTTGAAACCATGCATCTATGAACTGAAACTATGTCAGGATGCCATCTATATGCTGTTAGAAACAGGAAGTGTAAGAAATATCAAACCCGGCATGGTATTAGAAGCGTTTCTTTCCATGTATGGAGAATCAATAAAAGAAAACGCACTTCTCATCACCAGAGAAGAAACTTATATGAATATCGGGACGGAAGAAAACAGGAAACTGGTTCCTCTGGATGAAATCGGGTCAGAGAGCGGTCCTATCGCAAAAAATAACAGTGAGGCGGTTAATGAGTAAAGGAAAAATATTATATATACGCTATAAGAAAAAGCTTCTCGGACTGCTGATACAAAGCGGACGATTACTGTCCGTAGATGTCTATGAGGAAGACTCTGCCTCTCTGGTAGGGAATATCTATGTGGGAAAGGTACAGCGCATAATAAGTAATATTCAGGCAGCTTTTGTGGAAATCGGAGACAAACAGCTTGCGTTCCTGCCTTTTAGTGAGGTAAAGAATCCTTTGCTTCTAAACAGGACATATGACGGCAGCCTGCGCGGCGGAGATGAAATTGTAGTACAAGTGGCGAGGGACGGACTCAAAAGCAAACAGCCAGCACTGACCACCAATCTTTCCATAGCCGGTAACTATCTGGTGATTTCCGGAGGAAATTCCCGGTTGGGAATTTCTACCAAGCTTTCTGAAGAAAAACGCAAAGAACTGATCTTGTTTTTCACAGAAAACGGTCTTTGCTCTGCCAAAAAGGAATGTGTGCAGAAAGAAACGGAAAAAGTACGCTATGGTATGGTGGTGAGAACCAATGCAGGCAATCTGACGGATTTGAAGGTTCTTTTAGAAGAATGGGAGGAATTGTCGGAGCAGTTCTTCAGAATATGCAGAGAAGCTTCTTACCGTACCTGTTTTACCTGCCTTCATAAAAGAGGGACGCCCTTTATAGAGGATTTAAAAAATTATAATACAGAAGAATATGACGAGATTGTAACAGATTGCAGGGATATTTATCAGGCGTTGATACAAGAAGGTGAAAAACTGTCCGACCGTCCCTCCGTACGCCTCTATGAAGATGATTATCCTCTGGCTAAGCTCTACAGTGTGGGTACTTTATTGCAAACGGCTTTGGAGAACCGTGTGTGGCTTAGGAGCGGAGCATATCTGGTAATTGAACCCACAGAAGCACTCACTGCGATCGATGTGAATACAGGTAAATATGAAGCCGGCAGAAACAGTGAAGATACCTTCTTTCGGATCAACAAAGAAGCGGCCGAAGAAATTGCCAGACAACTGCGGCTTCGGAATCTCTCAGGCATGATTCTGGTAGATTTTATCAATATGGAAAAAGAAGAACATAATAAAGAACTGTTAAATTATCTAAGGTTGCTGACGGCCAAAGATTCCATTCATACGGACATTGTGGATATGACTCCCCTAGGACTGGTGGAAATCACAAGAAAACGAGTAAACAAGCCGTTACGTGCGCTGTTATCCAATGTCAAGACAGAGTAAAGGAGCAAGCTCATGAAATTTCTGAACTTGAAAAAGGTCTGGAACGGACGCTATTTAAAACTTTATGAATTGACTTATTTGAATAAGGCAGGCAGAGAAAAATATTACGAAATGGTCAGTCATAAAGAGCTTAATGATTTCTCTGATATAGGCAGGAAAACCAGCGGAATTTCCATTGTAGCGATCTGCGAAGACAAACTGCTGCTTTTAAAGGAGTTTCGTATGGCGGTAGGAAGGACTATATACAATCTCTGTGCCGGTATGCTGGAAGAAGGAGAGAGCATGGCGGACTGTATCCGCAGGGAACTGTATGAAGAAACGGGACTTCATCTCAAAAAGATCCATAAGATCCTGCCGGCTGCTTTTGCCGCCGTATCTCTTTCCGATATTAAAAACCAGATTGCATTTGTAGAGGTGGAAGGGGAATTTAGTGATCATTCCTCTGACAATGAAGATATTCAGGCTGCCCTCTATACAAAAGAAGAGGTTTCGAGGCTGTTAGAAACGGAAGAATTCAGCTCCCGCGCGCAGATTGTGGCCTATTTCTTTTCAGAAGGGAAATTGTAATCAAATTATACTTGACAAGCTGGTCTATAGGTGATAGATTGAGAGTGTAATCAGTCTATCGTTTATAGACCAGTTTTTGTTTTATCTTACCATGGAAGATAAAGAGAAATGCTGTTCTATTAAACAGCAAGGAGGAGAGAATTTACATATGGAGAATAAAAAATATCATTTAGCGGAAACGGAAGCAAAATTTGCTGAGTTGATCTGGCAGCATGAACCCATTTCTTCACCGGAATTGGTCAAGCTGTGTGAACAGGAGCTGAATTGGAAAAAATCCACTACCTATACCGTATTAAAAAAGCTCTGTGACCGGGGTATTTTTCAAAATGAAAATACCATTGTACGCTCACTGATTAAGAAAGAGCAGTTTTTTGAAGGTTTGAGCCGCCAATATGTGGAGGAAAGCTTTTCCGGATCCCTGCCTTTGTTTTTAACTGCTTTTTTCGGTGGAAAAAGGCTGACTGTAGCAGAAGCGGAGGAACTAAAGCGTTATATTGACGCTTATACGGAATCTGAACATAAGAAATAGGAGAGGAGTATACATTTATGTCGATATTACTTACTTGTTTTTATAGTATTTTAGAAAAAAGCATTTTCGGGACCTGCTGTATTCTCTTTATTCTGCTGTTCAGATTCTTTTTAAAGCGTTTTCCAAAGGTGTTTTCCTATTGCCTTTGGGCGGTGGCGGGCTTTAGGCTGTTGTTTTCCTTTTCTTTTCAAAGCATTTTTAGTCTGATCAAAATTCGTCCGGAACGCATCTTAACTTCCGAGATATGGGATGCGCCCATTATTCAGACACAGAATGTTGAACCCATACCGTCCGGAAATGTCGTAACGATGCCTATTGGAGACACCATAGCTTCTGTAACGACAACGAATAGCGGATATGCCACGATGGGAAGCAGCCTTTCCCTTTCTGAGCTTTTAAGCCTGATCTGGCTGATGGGCTTCTTGGTATTTGTAGGCGGCAATCTTTATAAGTATCTGCGCTTTCACTTACGGTTAAATCGTATGGAACTTCATAAACTGTCTTATGGCAGCTTTAATATTTATGAAGTACAGGGATTTTCTCAGGCCTTTACCATGGGAATTCTAAAGCCCCGGATTTATCTGCCACAGGATATGAAGGAGGAGAGCAGGCAGCTTGTGATTTTACATGAATGTACCCATATCAAAAGAAAAGATTTCCTTTTTAAGCCTTTAGGTTTATTAATTTGCTGCCTTCACTGGTTTAACCCTATTGTATGGCTGGGTTTTTCCCTATTTTGCAGGGATATGGAAATGTCCTGTGACGAAAGTGTGATCTGCCGGTTAGATGGGGATGTCCTAAGTTGTAAAAAAGATTATTCCAATGTATTGCTTTCCATGGCCGGAAGCACTCCCCTAAACCGCATTCCTCTGTTTTTCGGGGAGCCGGGCGTTAGGCAGCGTATTAAAAATGTACTGGCTTATAAAAAAAGAACAGTTATCTGCAGTGGAATCCTGGTTATTATTTTGCTGGCTGCAGCATTTTTCCTTCTGGCAAATACGGGGAATGCAGGAAACAAAGGCGCCGATATCGCAGATAATGGGACGGAAAATGAATCAAGCACGAACTTTACAAATATTTTAGTAGATACTGAAGAACATGAGGATTATCATGATAAATTAGAACAGCTGGAAAACGCAAGAGAAGAATTTGAGATAAAAGAAGAGGAACTTAAAAGATTTCAAGAAGAAATCCAAAAACAAGAAGAATTAATAAAGGAAGAGGAACTTAAAAGACTTCAAGAAGAACTTCAAAAACAAGAAGAAGCAATAAAGGAAGCAGAATTTCAACTACTTAAAAAAGAGTATGCAGTCATGATGGAACAGAATAAAGAGTGGTATGACAGTATCTTCTCTTATTCGGGTGATCTGTCAAATCCTATAAGCGGCTATATTCGGGACCCTCAAAATTATCATAATCAAATTGTTGTCTTTAACGGACAAATTGAAGATTTGGAAACTGCGGTTGTGGATGAGGAGGTACATATCAGTAGTGCTGTTTTAAACGGTCCATACCTCATCATCACTTTTGAGAACGGAGAATCCTTGACCATAGATTCCAAAGCATCGGAATATGCCCCCTTACATTTTGATCTGAGTATGAAATATACCTGTACGGATTTAAATCTAGATGGGGAAAAGGAATTGATTTTTATGTTTGATCTGGGTTATGCCGGAGGTTTTGGCGGCTGTGCAATCTTGTTATATACGCACACGCCGGACGGCTGGAAGGAACTGGCACCTCCTGAGGGCTATGATATAGAATCCGGATTTCCCATGCAGTTTGTATGGAACGGCAGTAAAATGTTTTTTACAGAAGACGGAAGCACGGACCTCGGGCTGGGGGCTTTTTTGTCGGAAGATTTAGCAGCAATATATGAAGTGCATGATTTTCCGATGATATCAAAGGAAGAAACCCTGACTGCACTTTCTGAGTGGAAAGATGTGTCCGGCAGGGTAGACGTTCCTTACACTTTTTCCTTATATTATGAGGACGGTAAGCCGGTATTGGTGACCTGCGAGTATGTATCCGGTATGTATGGACATTCTGATCCATTTGGCAATCTGGTTCATGAATGGAGGCTCTTAGAAGATAATACCTGGGATATCAGGATGTTCTTTTTATTGATGAACTAAGTTGAACCAATGGAGGATATAAATAATTAAGATTAATGGTTTACATTGTAGACTGTGTATGCTATAATGAGTCTACAATGTAAACCGTTTTTGCGTTTAGAAAAAGGAGAGCGTTTATGGGCCTGAATATGGGAGAATGGATTCTGACCTCGAGCATTTTCATTTTGTTAGTACTTCTGATCCGGCTGATATTTAAGAAATGGCTGACGGCAAAAATCAGATACAGTATCTGGTTTTTAGTGTTATTGCGTCTTTTACTGCCTTTTTCTTTCTTTGACAGCAGTTTTAGTCTTTTGAACTTTATTCCCCGTCAGGAAAGCGAAATTCAAATAGTACAGGCCGATGGGGCAGGGCTGCCAATGCAGCAGGAAATAATGTCCAATTCTTTGTCATCTGTAAAGCCGTTACCGACTGCAAATCCTTTACAGACGCTGCAGACACAATCCGCCGGTTCTCATATCGTTGCAAATCATGGCGATATACCGCAAAATAAAGAAAACTCATTTTTTGATACCTTGTCCATCAAAAAAATGCTTTTCATATGCTGGTATATTGGTATGATAGCAGCTTTGTTGATTATCGCGGGTTCCAACCTATATTTTGTTAAAAATGTCAAAAAATCAAGAAAAATGACGGAAATCTTGCAAAATCGACAGTCTTTACCCGTTTATACATCCGAAAATGTTCCCTTTCCTTGCATGTTTGGCCTTTTTAAACCTGCTATTTATGTGAGGAATCATGATACGGAGGATAAAGTAACTCTATCTTATATTTTAAAACATGAAAACACCCATTACCGCCACAGGGACCATATCTGGGCATTTTTCAGAGGGTTGTGTCTGATTCTGCACTGGTATAATCCTCTTGTATGGATAGCGGCATATTGCAGTAAACAGGATGCGGAATTATTTTGTGATGAAAGCGTTATCCGTCCATTTTCCGCAGAAGAAGCGGAAGCGTACGGAAAAGTATTGATCGGTCTTTCTATTCAAAATATAGACTATCGTACAGTATTAAGCTGTGCTACCACATTAAGCAGCGGAAAAAACAATTTAAAGGAGCGTATAAATCGCATTGCTGGGAGACCGCAGTTCTTTATCTGCTCAACCGCAGCGGTTGTGATTCTTTGTATTGGGGCTTTGGTCTTTACTTTTACAGGAAATTCTAAACGCACAGTAGAAGAGGACCGGACTGCAGGCTTAGAAGATGAATCTGTTGTCGGTTCAGAAGCCCCGGAAAATAATCCGTTAGAAGAACCTGCAGATATCACCTTGGAGACGCCGAAAGACGAGCCTTTGGCAGAACCTGTAGATAGGATTCCGCAGGTGGCCGAGGACGGATTATTCATCAACGATTATCTTGTAGATATGAATGGGGACGGAATTAAAGATGTTTTGCGGTTAAGCAATATAAATGATGCCCCCTTGGACACTTCCTTAACAGAAAGCGAAGCTCTGCGTAAAGCAGTGGAAGAGAATACAGCCGGATATTATCAGATTGCGCTCTATGACGGTGCTCATGCAGCCGATATGCAGAACTTCAGGATAGGAGATGAGCTAAATGAAGATGCCCTGATTACCACTTTTGAACCGGGGCAGGCACATGCCGGCAATACGCAATACAGCTATTATGAAGAGAACGGAAGAGGATATTTGATAGACAATTGCCCCTATTTCGGTCAGGAGGTAGTCTCTTATCAATATCTGGTATTTACCTATACAAGTGATTGGAAACAAGAAACGATTGCAGAAGATCATTTAAGCTTTTTTGCAATGCCATACAGTCCTGAACTGACACGGATGAGCCCGTATGAGTATATGACCGAAAATTTTTCGATAGAAGATATGATTGCATATACAATGGAGATAAAAGACTATCTGGATAAAGCCGTGATCATCATGGATACCAGCATCTTTGGTGAAGTTCTGTTTACTACCTATTATGAGAACAGTGTTCTTACACCTAACGCCTTTGCCATATGGTATTGGGATGATGCTTTTCAATCAGTTAATTCCGAGGAAACTCTGCGGGAAGCGCTATACAATGCCTTACTGTATCAGTTGAACGGGATTACGCCTTATTTGACAGGAAAAGCTTTAGCTCTTGTAAATGAATTAGGGTGGGAGGTAACCTATTGGTGGGATATGCCGCCTGCAAACAGAAGTATGACTTACATGGAATATATGCGGAATCAACCGGAGACGTTAGAAAGAGTGCCTGAAAATGCCTTAACCATGGAGTATAATATTGTAGATTATGCGGTGCAGTGTGTGGAAGCAAATGTGAATGTAGACCAGGAACAGCGATATATACCATGGGTGGACTGGAAGATCACTTACCTTAATTTCTACGGTACCTACAGGATGGGAGCGCACACATTGGATGTCTACCGCTATGACTATTATTGTAAATTGGACGAAAATACTGACGTAAACAATCTCGGTGAAGGTACATTCTGGGCCGGTGGTATGATGGACATGGGAGATGGCTGGTACCAGTTTGACTATGGAAACTGCGTGATCTACGACCGTGAAAACGATAATTGTTTCCATGCTGGAAGCAATGATTCCTATCCGGGAACTAGTGTGTTTACAAGTGATCTATTGATTCATTTTACAAATCAATTTGAAGAAGCAAAAACCAACTGAAAATAGGAGGAACCATAGCAAATGTCCAATATTAATCTAACAAATGCGGAATGGCATGTAATGGATTGTCTCTGGGAAAAAGCCCCACAAGCAGGCAGAGAAATCGTAGATACTCTAAAAGAACATGTGGGTTGGTCAAAAAGCACCACATTGACCATGTTAAAGAGAATGACTGAGAAGAAGCTGATTACCTGTGAAAATAGTGAAAAATTACGTATGTATAGCCCATGCATTAACCGGGATGACGCTGTAAAGACAGAAACCGAAAACTTTTTAAATCGTGTCTACAAAGGCAGCGTCAGCCTCATGGTCAGCGCCATGACACAAAAACAAGCACTTTCGGAAGAAGAAATCCAAGAACTCTATGATATTTTAAAACAATCACAAACAAAACCCAGGCCTTAAAATTGGCTTGGGTTTTAGCTTTTATAATAGTTCGGCATTGAAGAGCAGAAATACAACTATGCGCAAAATGCGAGTTTAACGAATAGATATAAGCGAAATGGAGGAATTTATAATATATTTAAGAAACTCTATTATATATATGTTCAAGCCCTGATCCGGGTACAAGCCATGATAAAATAACCATTATGACTATCCCGATCAAAACAACTGCAAACGCTATATAACATAAAGGTAAATATCGTTTCCATAATATATTTGCATTTGCCGGATAGATATCTTCATATAATACGCAGTTTTTTAATTGTTCTTTTAATTCTTCCAATGTTATAGTACAAGAATCGGCCTCCAATTGCCCGCGAAGCTCATTTAAACTGTCTCTGCTTAAATAATAACGGCTCAGCACATAAAGCAGCTTTTTTTGCTCCAGACGATATGTACGTTCAGGTTCTTTTTTCACACCGCGGCGTATTCCCTGCGGTATGGGCGGTATAAAGTCTGATTCCGCCCGGTCTTCATTGTTTAAGATCAGCATTGCAATGGATTTAATGAAATAAGCTATAGTAAACGGCAGTGATAATATGTATACAATTAATAATAACGAATAGAATGCTGAAATAAGGATCAATATGAGTGAACTGGAGTCATCCGGCAGCAATGATAATACTAGTAACAGCAGCCATGGAAGAACAATCATACCGCCATACGCAAAAAAATCAAACCACAGCATCCGTAATCGTTTATTGACGCTGGCAAGCTGCATTTCAGCTTCCTTGATGGCAAAATCCAGTTTATCATATTTGACATTCCATTCGTAGAGAAGCCGTGCATTGGATTCTGTTTCCATTTGGTTTCCTCACAAATCTAAACAAATTACTGAATTGCTACATATCCGGTATCAGAAACAATCTGCTGTCCCTGGGGGCCGATCATCCAATCCAAAAATAGCTCAATTGTGCTTTTTGCATCCTCTCTGTTTGCTACGGTAATGGCATAAAGCTGCGTAACATATGGATATTCTCCGGACTTAATGCTGTCTGTGTCCGGATATATGCCATCTACGGCCAGGAGTTTGATACCAGTTGCTTCTTCGTCTGTATCGGCCACCATAATGGTGGTATAATATCGAAAACTGTATCCTAAAGAGGAAGTACTGTTTTCGTATTCCGCTACACGCCTTACGGTATCAAACATTGCTGTTTCATATTCCGCTTCCAGAGGTTCTCTTAAAGGCGTATCTCCCATAAAATATTCCATCATGGTCTGAGAGCCGGAATTTTCCGGACGCTGGAAAGCAAGAATTCCTTGATTTACACCGCCCACATTACGCCAATTGTTAATCTGACCGGAATAAATAGCTCTAAGCTGCTCAGAACTCAAATTATCCACCGGGTTTTCCTCGTTTACAAAGAAAACAAAAGCTTCTCTTCCAATCGGTGTCAACTTCAGTTCCACTCCTGCTTCTTCTGCCATTTTAAGCTGTTCTTGTGAAGGTTTTGCACCAAAGAAAATATCTACCTCACCGGATAATAGTTTTCTATAAGCATAAATCGTGTTAGTAAACTGAATCGGCATGACTATATCCGACTTAGGTGAATTTGCAACAGCGTCGTCCTTTTCTTGAATTTCACCAATATTGGCATAGCAGGCATTGGCAAAGGCAGAATATACAGGATATGCCGCTTCTGCCCCATCTAATATAGGCATTTCCTGCGGATCAGATATCATAAAGGTAGAAGGTTCTTCTAATTTTGCCAGAATATTTTCTTCATTTTCCACGGCATAAGGCCACAGATCAATACTGGAATATCCTCCGGCATAAGAAAAATTGTAGGAAGGATGTGCAGACTCCACAATATTTTCACGATGCTTAAAAAGTATAAATTCACTGGCTGTATAGGCTGTGATCACAAGAATGGATGCCGTAATAATAATCTTTTTATGATAGGAAAAGGGTCTGCGCTCCGCTTCTGTTTTACGTACAGCAATCCTCTCTCCCACCGAAAAGCCTAAAATAAGAACAGTATCATAAATCAAGTTTCCAAGTGATATGGAATGCCACTGACTTAATCCGGGTATTTGTAAATTGAGAAAACCGGTAATCGTAATAACGCCAAATGTATGAAAGCTGATAAATCCCAGTAAAACTTCAACCAAACTGCCGGATAAATCCAATATATTACTAATTCCTCTACATATCAAATACCATATCACCGGCAAAAATAACGGCAGATAAATACCCGTCATACTGATTGGTTTACGGGGATGTTTCGCTTTGGTGATTATATATCCATATCCGCACATTAAAGAAAAACAGAGGATTAATAGAATCAGAACAAAAATACTTTTTGGTATGATATCACCAATCGTAAGATATGTAATCAGCGGAAGCATTAACGTTACGAATAACGTATATACTAAGGTCAGAAAAAAATATGCCATATAAAATATCTCCTCGTCGTGAACACAAAATCCTGTTCCTGTATCTCTTCTCCTAACAGATTTCTTCCGAATCCAGTATAATGGTAAACGGTCCATCATTTAACAGCTCAATTTTCATATCCGCCCCAAAGATACCTTGTTCCACAATGGGGACCACATTTTTACATGCATCTATAATATATTCATATAAAGCATTGGCCATATCGGGAGCGCCTGCCCGGATAAAAGAGGGACGATTTCCCTTTTTACAGTCAGCATATAGAGTGAATTGGGAAACCAAAAGCAGGCTTCCGGCTACAGATTTTAAGTTAAGATTGGTTTTTCCTTCCGAATCCTCGAAAATCCTGAGATCTATCAGCTTCTTCACCATTTTATCAGCAATCTGCTCCGTATCTGTGCTGCAAATACCGATAAAAACCAGATAACCCTGCCCAATCTTACCTACTACATTACCGTCAACCGACACCTTCGCCGATAAAACCCTTTGTACTACAAATTTCATGTCACTTCTCCGTTTTATCTGCTTTTTTCAAATTTTTCTTATCCTTAATTTTATTCAATATGCCCACCACAGTGGACTTTCCGGTAACGGAACCTTTCCGTTTAGAACTACTGCTCTCCTCATCTTTACAAAATGTATTATTTTCATCAATAGAGTCCATTTCTAAATAAAGATTGGAAGTTATGGGCAGTTCCTTCTTTCGCAGGGAACGATTTACGGAATATCTTACACTGGCAAAAATAACGGCAAAAATAGGCACGCCTATGATCATGCCCGGGATACCAAACAGACCGCCGAAAACCGTGATGGCAAAGATAACCCAAAAGCCGGATAAACCTGTGGAATCTCCTAAAATTTTAGGTCCCAGTACATTTCCGTCAAACTGTTGTAAAATTAAAATAAAAAGAATAAAGTACAAACATTTCTGCGGATGGGATAAATCTACCAGTAAAATCAGGAACGCGCTGGGAATGGCACCTAAATACGGTCCGAAAAACGGAATAATATTAGTAACACCTACAATCACGCTTACCAGCATCGCATAGGGAATATTCAATAATGTGGTGCCGATAAAACACAATAGTCCGATAATAACGGAGTCCAATACCTTACCGCTGATAAAGCCGCTGAAGGTGCGATGCACAAACCGAATCCCTCGCAATACCGTATTTGCCGTACTTCTCTCAAAGACGGCATAAATCACTTTTTTACCTTGTGAAGCAAAGGTTTCTTTACTGCAAAGCACGTAAATGGAAATAATAAAGCCAATCACAAAATTCCACATAAATTTTAGGATATTTAAAATACTTAAGGATACTGTTTTTAAGACTTCACTGGATTTACTAAGCAAATTTGTGGTATCAGCCAGCCACTCTTCCAATTCTTTTGACAGATTATCCACCTGCGGAAGCACATAGTTTCTCACATCAGGATTATCCTCTAGCAGTTTGTTCAGCCAGGAGGATAAATTATCAACATAGGTATCAAAATCTTTGACAATAGTCTGCATACTGGGAACGATCTGTGAAACCAGCATCCCTACCAGTATATATATTAACAAAATGAGTAAAAGGGACGTCAGAATAACTCCTATACCACGCACCAATCGGTCTCTTTTTTCCGTCTTTTTCAACTTCATGCGATCAAATAGCGGATTCAATACATTTTTTTCCAATGTATTTAATATGGGAGTCAATAAATAAGCAATAATCAGACCTATTAATACCGGCATTATAATGTTCATTATTTTATTTAAATTAGTTAAAATATTGGATATATGGAATATCAGATAATAAAAACAGATACTGGCCGCGACTACGCCAAAAGCCGTAACTCCCCATTTGATATATTTATTATTCATATTGATCTTCATCTTTTTATTCTCCCGCTAAAAATCATGCTTCATTTTTATAAAGTATAGCACGAACAGAAAAAGAAAAACAGATAATTTTATGAAAATTGATGAAATCTATTTCAAAAAAAAGTATAATGTAAGAGAAACACAATAAATATGGACAGGTAAACGAAAATGAAACTACAGCAGGTGCTTAGCATAGTACGCAAGGCCATAGATGATTATCATATGATTTCGGCCGGGGATAAAATTGCAATCGGTATTTCGGGAGGTAAAGACAGTCTGACTCTTCTTTATGCGCTTTCTGCTTTACGGCGCTTCTATCCGTTAAAATTTGATATCTTAGCAGTTACCGTAGATTTGGGATTTGCCAACTTGAATCTGGATAGAATTCAGTCTCTATGTGAAGAATTACAGGTTGAATATCAAATTGTTCATACGGATATTGCAAAAATTGTTTTTGAGGACAGAAAGGAAAGCAACCCCTGCTCCCTATGCGCTAAAATGCGGAAAGGTGCTCTTAACGATGCCATAAAAGCAGCCGGCTGTAATAAAGTGGCCTATGCGCATCATAAGGACGATGTTGTGGAAACCATGATGATGTCCCTGATCTATGAAGGACGTTTTCATACCTTTTCTCCGGTCACATATCTTGACAGAACCGATCTGACTGTTATCCGTCCATTAATGTATATGAACGAGGCCGATGTCATTGGCTTTGTACATAAGTATGAGGTCCCCGTTGTGAAAAGCCCTTGTCCAGCGGACGGATACACAAAACGGGAATATATTAAGCAGCTGGTCAGACAGATCAACTTGGAGAATCCGGGAGTAAAAGAAAGAATGTTTACTGCGATTCGCAGTGGTAATCTAAAAGGATGGGAAAAATAAATGCCTAATAATGACAATTATCATGACGCACAAAACAAACAAAATATTTTAAAACTGAGAGCCGTATTGGATACCCTCCCACCCTTCTGTCAAGAATTTTTCAGAGGGATTGCGGATACTACTTCCACAAGAACCCGGCTGGCCTATGCCTATGATGTACGGGTATTTTTTGAATTCTTACATGAAACCAATTCTGTCTGTGCAAAAATGGATATTCGGGATTTCCCCATTACCCTTTTGAATCAGGTCACCCGACAGGATATTGAAGAGTATCTCTCCTACGTCAGCTATTATGAAAAAGAGGGAAAGGAAATTACCAATACGGAACGTGGAAAGGCACGTAAACTTTCCAGTCTGCGCAGTTTTTATAATTATTACTTTCAGAATGAAAGAATTGAAAAGAATACGGCGGAATTGGTACCCGTCCCGAAATTACACGAGAAAACCATTATCCGTCTGGAGCCGAATGAGGTCGCCACTCTGTTGGACCAGGTAGAAAACGGAACCAAGCTCACCAAAAAAGAAATGGCATACCACGAGAAAACAAAAGTAAGGGATGTTGCATTATTGACTCTGCTTTTAGGCACCGGTATTCGTGTATCAGAATGCGTTGGGCTGGATCTAAATGATGTGGATTTTGAAAATAACGGTATTAAGATTCGCAGAAAGGGTGGCTATGAAGCCGTAGTTTACTTTGGAGATGAGGTAGAACAGGCGTTGCGGGAATACTTAGAACAGAGGAAACACATCATTCCCGAGACCGGCCATGAAAATGCACTCTTCCTTTCCATGCAGAACCGCAGAATGGCAGTTCGCTCTATCGAAAATCTTGTAAAAAAATATGCCTCCAGGGTCACTACATTGAAAAAAATAACGCCACACAAACTGCGTAGTACCTATGGTACCAGTCTTTACCGGGAAACCGGCGATATTTATCTGGTAGCCGATGTGCTTGGACATAAGGATGTCAACACTACGAGAAAGCACTATGCCTCCATGGAGGAAGAAAGACGCCGTTCAGCAGCCAATGTGGTAAGGTTACGGGAAGACAATGCGGGTAAATAATGGGTGAAGCATAAGAATGTCGGTCTGATCAAAATAATAGACGGGCATTCTTTTACAAAACCAATTCATTTATGAATGCGGTTATACGTTATATGCAACAGCGTCAACTTGAAATTGTAATCCATCCGGCCCGCCCGAATGTGCAAATTCGGTCTGAATAGACTTACGAACAGGATATTTTCCATGAAATCTTTCCTTAATGATCTTTTCCATCACCGGAATATTCCAAACATCTCTAAATAAACAATCCATATGAATAACATTTTCAAGTGTCAATCCCAGCATTGCTAACCTTTTTTCCATTTCATCAAAGGCACCGTTTATTTGCTGTTCTATAGTACCTCCCACATTACCCACACAAAAATTTAAAAAGCAAAAATCACCTGCTTTAATAATCCCTGTATACGCATAATCTTCGTTAATGTCTAATCTGATAACTTCACACATATTCTCTTTCTCCAAATAATACAAACTACAATTTACTTGCTTAATAAGCTGTATAATATAACATACTTACTTAAGTTCCTCTGAAAAATAAGGTACTATTAAATGATTACCGGCGGCAATACTACTCTCCTGCTGCAGGTGATTTATTTTCATCACCTCATGTATATAGTCATCAACAGAATCATATTCCTCACTGCAATATGCCTGTGCAATAGACCAGAGGGTATCGCCGTACTGAATCTCAATGCTTGTATAATACTTATAAGAAATATTTTCAATGTCCTTCGCGTCTGAAAGAATGGCACGATAAGAAATTGCCATAATCAAAGTCAAAAATATTGCGGCTATAGTTAAAAGAAAACGTATACGCATCTGACGCAGTCTTCTCTCGCGGTACCTTCTGCTCCTGTCTTCACTTTTAAGAATTGCTTCATATACTCTCTCATTCATAATCGTTCCTCCTCATCTCTGTCATGTATCTCTATTATATGATCAGAAAATACGTTCGTGAACATTTGTTCTTTTAAATGCATTATACAGAACATACTTTCGGTTGTCAATACTTTTAGCCCAAAAATCGAACATATTTTCTGAATATATGTTTGCTTTTTATAGGAATTCATGTTATAATATAAACATTAAAATTCTTTTAACTAATTTTTGTTTCACTGCCTATTCATGGAGGGATTAAAATGAATAATGGAAAAATAACGGCAAAACAGGAAGAGATTCTGCAATATATCAAAGAGGAAATATTAAAGAGGGGCTATCCTCCCGCTGTTAGGGAGATCTGCGAGGCAGTTCATTTAAAATCTACTTCTTCCGTTCATTCCCATTTGGAGACCTTGGAAAAGAACGGTTATATCCGCCGTGATCCTACCAAGCCGAGAGCTATTGAAATCTGTGACGATAGTTTCCAAATGGTGCGCACTGAAATGGTCAGTCTTCCGGTAGTAGGCAGGGTCGCTGCAGGAGAACCTATTTTAGCACAGGAAAATATAGAGAGCTACTTTCCCGTTCCGGCAGAGTTTGTTCCCCGCGGAGAATCTTTTATTTTAAAGGTTAAAGGAGATTCCATGATAAACGTCGGTATATTCAGCGGCGATCAGATTTTTGTTCAGAAATGTGATACTGCGCATAACGGAGATACGGTGGTTGCTTTGGTGGATGATTCCGCTACCGTTAAGACTTTTTATAAAGAGAACGGCCATATCCGTCTGCAACCTGAAAATGATACCATGGACCCTATTATCGTAGATGACTGCCAGATTGTAGGTAAGGTCTTCGGTGTATTCCGGATATTCAGTTAAGTTGATTTTGAATTATGTTATCCTATCTATTTAAATATAATGTAAGAAAAGGACGTTCCTCTGCACACTGAAGAACGTCCTTTAAAATACTTATTGTTTTACTCGCCAAAACGCACTTTTAAATAAGCCTTAATCTCTTCCACACAGCGGGCAAAGCCCAGTTTGGAGCTGTCCAGACACAAGTCATAATTTCTGGCATCTGTCCACTCCCGTCCCGTATGGTACTTATAATAGCCTGCCCGTTGACGGTCCGTTTTGGTAATCAGCTTATCCAATTCCTTTAGATCCATACTGTGTTTTTTAGCTGCCTGTTCAATACAGAAATCCTCGGGTGCATGCACAAACACACTTAATACATTGTCATAGTCCTTTAAAATATAGTCGGCACAACGTCCGATGATCACACAGGAGCCTTCTTCTGCCAGTTCTTTAATGATTTTGGCCTGATAGTTAAAAAGGTTCTCGTCTGAGGTGAAATCTCCTCTTCCCGGGGAAATCAAATCCCCTTGATATATCTTTTTAGTAATCCGAAACAGTGTGGATTTTACCTTTTCATCCGCCTTTGCAAAAAGGCTCTCATTGATTCCACTCTCTTCCGAAGCAAGGCGCATCAAATCCTTATCATAATAAGCAAAGCCTAATTCTTTTGCCAGCATTTCACCGATTGTTTTACCGCCGCTGCCATACTGTCTGGCAATGGTAATGACAATATTACTTTTCTTTTCCATATTATTCATAGTAATCTCCGCCTCCTTATTCACCCAGATAAGCCTTTTTTACGGAATCATTATTCAGTAAATCGGAGGCCTTTCCCTCCAATGCAATATTGCCGGTTTCCAATACATAGGCCCTATCCGCAATGGATAATGCTTTTTTTGCATTCTGTTCCACTAAAAGTACCGTAGTGCCGCTCTCGCTTACTTCCTTAATAATATTAAAGATTTCATTTACAAAAATAGGGGATAGCCCCATGGAGGGTTCATCCATCAAAATAATCTTAGGATGGGACATTAACGCACGTCCCATGGCAAGCATCTGCTGCTCTCCTCCGGATAAGGTTCCCGCCACCTGATTTTTGCGCTCCTCCAGACGGGGAAAGCGACGGTAAATCATCTGTAGAGTCTCTTCAATCTCTTTCTTATCCTTTCTGGTATAAGCACCTAATTTGAGGTTCTGTAACACTGTCAGATTGGCAAAGACTCTTCTTCCCTCCGGCACATGGGCCATACCCATGGAAACGATCTTATGCCCGGGAATCTTTGTGATTTCCTTACCTTCAAAGGAAACAGAACCGCTTTTCGGTGTCAAAAGCCCTGTAATAGTGTGGAGAATGGTGGTTTTACCTGCACCGTTTGCACCGATCAGGGCAATGACCTCTCCTTGATTTACTTCAAAGGAGACTCCCTTTATGGCTTGAATGACACCGTAATATACCTGTAAATCTTTTACTTTCAACATTGCCATTGTGTCTGCCTCCTATTCCCCCAGATATGCCTTGATAACTTCTGGATTCTGCAACACCTGAGAGGTCTCTCCCTGACAGAGAATACTGCCAAAATTGAGTACCGTCAGTTCTTCACAGATGCCGGAAACCAACTTCATATCATGCTCTATTAAAAGTATGGTCATATCAAACTTATCTCTGATAAAACGAATGATATCCATCAGTTCCTGCGTTTCATTTGGATTCATGCCCGCCGCCGGCTCATCCAATAATAGCAGCTTTGGGTCTGTGGCAAGAGCTCTGGCTATCTCCAGTTTCCGCTGCTTGCCGTAAGGCAGGTTAGAAGCCAGATAATCACTTTCCTTATCCAGCTCAAACACCTGTAAAAGCTCCATTGCTGTTTCATCCATCTGCTTCTCGGTTTTTCTGTAACCGGGCAGTCTGAAAAGGCCTTCCAGAGTATTATAATGATATTTATTGTGTAAACCAATTTTTACATTGTCAAGTACTGTCTGGTCTTTAAACAGACGGATATTCTGGAAGGTTCTGGCAATTCCTGCTTTATTGATTTCGATATTACTTCGACCTGTAATATCCATACCGTCCAGCCGGATAATCCCCTCATTGGGTTTATACACGCCTGTCAAGAGATTAAAAACCGTAGTTTTACCGGCACCGTTGGGACCGATCAGACCGTAAAGCTGTCCTTTTTTTACCTGAAGACTAAAATCATCCACTGCACGCAGACCACCAAAGGAAATACTCAGATTCTGTACCTCTAATAATGCCATCTTATTTGCCCTCCTTTGTCAGTTTAGCAGAAGACTTTTTTCTGAATTTATCCGTTAGTGGCTTAAACCGCGCTTTTAATCTGTTCATCTGTACTGCTTTCCACTCCTGCGCCTTGGGACTCCAAGTGAAAAGCATCATGATAATTAATACAATAGCATAAACCAGCATACGATACTGGGACATAAAACGCAGTATTTCCGGAAGCATATATAAAACAGTTGCCGCAATGATAGACCCCCTTATAGAACCGATGCCGCCCAATACCACAAATACCAGGATCATAATCGACATGTTATAGCCAAAATTATTGGTACTTGCTTTAATATTACTGTAATTGTGGGCATAGAAGGATCCTGCCAGTCCGGCCAGTGCAGCGGATATGGTAAAAGCCATCAATTTATACTTTGTAATATTAATGCCCACTGATTCCGCTGCTATCTCATTGTCACGAATGGCCATAATAGCACGTCCGTCCCTGGAATGGACAAGATTGAGGACAATGAACACAGTGATCAACACCAGAATCACTCCAATGCCGAAATTGGCATCGGAAGGCATTCCCATAACCCCTTGAGGCCCCTTTATGATGACTACGCCATCCTCCGCAAGTCCTATGGAAGCTGTATCGGTCATGGAAAAATGCAGACCTTTACTGTCATAACCCAGATATACCATATTAATAATATTTTTAATGATCTCACCGAATGCCAGCGTTACAATCGCCAGATAGTCACCCTTTAGGCGTAAGACTGGCAGGCCGATAAGAAAGCCCATAATACCGGCACTTAAAGCGCCGATTAACAGCGCAAGGAAAAAACGCAGTGCCGGAATGGGAATAAACTGTTCCATATATATGGAAAAACTCGCTCCCATAAAGGTGCCGATGCACATAAAGCCTGCATGTCCAAGACTCAGTTCACCCAGAATTCCTACTGTTAAATTTAAGGAGACTGCCAGCATAATCTGCGTACATACCGGCACCAGCAGGCCTTTCAGCTGGTAGGATGACTGTCCGATCACAAACAGCACCAGACTCAATAACAAAATAATACCGTAAGTGATCAGGTTGGATCTGCTCTGTTTGCTTATACTTATTTTCCTCATCACCGGCACCTCCTAAACCTTTTCCTGTATCTTCTTACCCAGTATTCCGGTGGGCTTTACTACCAATACTACGATCAGAACGCCAAATACGATCACATCCGATAACTGCGAAGAAATATAGGCTCTGCCCAGAGTTTCAATAATACCTAAAAGCAGACCCCCAAGCAAAGCTCCCGGAATGGAACCGATACCGCCGAATACCGCCGCCACAAAGGCTTTGATACCGGGCATGGAACCTGTAGTAGGTGATAAGGTCGGATAGGCCGAGCAAAGCAGCACGCCTGCTACTCCTGCCAATGCGGAGCCGATGGCAAAGGTTAAGGCGATAGTTCCATTGACATTGATTCCCATGAGTTTTGCAGCGCCTTTATCCTCGGAAACGGCCAGCATAGCCTGTCCCGCTTTGGTTTTATTGATAAACATAGTAAGCATGATCATTACAACAATACAGGTAATAATCGTCACAATGGTTTCTCCCGTTATATTGATCTGCCCATCCGCCAGTTTGAGCGCAGGAATATTTACTACGGACTCAAAGGCTTTCGTGGAAGAACCGAAAATAAGCAGTGCCAGATTCTGTAACAGATAGCTGACTCCGATCGCCGTGATCAGAACTGCCAATGAGGAGGTCGCATTTCTTAAAGGGCGATAAGCAATCTTCTCAATGGTAATACCAAGTACCGTACATACCAAAATTGCCACAAACACGCCCAATACAGGAGGAAGTCCAAGCGTACTGATGATGGTAAAAGCAGCAAAGCCGCCTACCATAATAACATCGCCATGAGCAAAGTTTAACATCTTTGCAATTCCGTATACCATGGTATATCCCAAAGCGATGATAGCATATACGCTTCCTAAGCTGATACCGCTGATCAAATAATAAATAAACCTCATCTACAACACCTCTGCATATATAATAATACTTTAAATTATAAAGAGGGTCACAGAAATCTGCAACCCTCTCCGCTTACTTTTATGAAAGAATTACTTAAACAACGTATAAGCGCCGTTCACAATCTGCATAGCCCTAGGGTACTTATTTACCTCACCGGTCGGACTCCAGGTCATGTTTTCACCGGTCATACCGGTAAAGGAAGTTTTCTTAATCTGTGCGGTAAGCTTATCACAAATGGTAGGAATCCCATCCTGAGGAGTTGCGCCGCTTTCTTCAATCAGTTGCTTTAAAATATATACTGCATCGTATGCGTCAGCTGCAAACTGATTGGGGGTGATACCATATGCTTCCTCATACGCAGCTGTAAAGTCCTTAGACTCCGGAGCATCTGCCACAAAAGGAGTTAACAGGATAACACCCTCTGCCAAAACAGGATCAAAACCGTCTACATTTGACAAAATTCCATCCATACCGTCCACACCAAAGAAAATAGGTGCATACTCCATAGAGTTTGCCTGAGTTAGAATCAAAGCTGCCTCTGTGTAGTACATGGGTAGAAATACTAACTCAGCGCCTGCTTCTTTCGCTTTTGCCAGCTGTACATTGAAATCGGTCTTGCTGTCGTCGGTAAAAGCTTCATCGGCAACGATTTCAAAAGGCTGGTTTACTGCTTCCGCAATAAAAGTTTCATAGATACCTGTAGAATATACATCGGAGCTGTTGTGAAGAACAGCTACCTTGTCAGCCAGTCGATTATCTCCGATATACTGTGCGGAACCTGTTCCCTGACTGGGATCCGTAAAACATACTTGGAAAACATTGTCGTTCTTCACTGCATCAATGGACGATGCGGAAGGAGTCAGCTGAAACATATGATCCTTAGCAGTTTCATCAGATACTGCAATGGAACAGCCACTGGTGGTAGAGCCGATCAAAACATTCATACCCCAGTCTTTCAGCGCATTGTATCCGTTTATAGATTTTTCATTATCAGTTTGATCATCCTCAAACTTGTATTCAATCTGTACACCATTAATGCCACCGTTCTCATTAATTTCATTAACAGCCAGTTCAATACCGTTTCTAACACCAATACCATATGCGGCATAATCGCCGGTTGCAGGACCAATGCCGCCAAACTTCCATGTATCGGAAACCCCTTTGCTGCCACAGCCTGTCAACATGGTAACTGACATAGCTGCAACAAGTGCTGCACCAAGTACTTTTTTCATGTTTTTCATAATAGTCTCCTCCTTTAACATGATTCCCAGCTATTCAGATATGGCAATCAATTAAATAAAAATATACACTTTATGCAATTTTTTGTCAATATTTTCTTAAAAATCATACAAGGTATATTTTAAGGAGTTAAAACAGATACTAATTTCAAAAAAAGGAGGTATATTATGAATATCAAATGGCTTGCAATTACCACATTGATCATTTCCATCGTCGGCACCATTAACTGGGGCTTGATCGGTCTTATGAACTTTGACCTGGTAGCCTTTTTATTCGGCGATATGTCATGGATTTCACGTATTATCTACGTGATTGTCGGTCTGTGTGGCCTTTATACAATTACTTTTTTTGGAAACATTTCTCAAAATGAATCCAATGCATAAATAAAATATAAAAGGGTCGGCCCATCGTTTGGGTCCGACCCTTTTTCATTTATAAATATTTGATGATTTTATAATTCATCCTTCTCCATCAGCTTACCGTCCCGCCAAATTCTTTCCAGATTATAGAAAAGCCGGTTTTCTTTGTCAAAAACGTGAATGATCAAATCACCAAAGTCCATTAAGATCCAGTTTGCGGTATTGTACCCTTCCACCTGACGCAATACATAGCCAGCTCTGCCCAGTTCCTCCTCCACATTGTCGGCCATGGCCTGTATCTGACTCCGATTGCTGCCGTTTGCAATGATAAAGAAATCCGCCATTACGGAAACTTCGCTTATGTCTATGATGCGGATATCCTCCGCCTTTTTATCTTCTAACGCTGCAATGGCCAATTTTGCCATCGCTTTGGAATTTTTTAAATCCATTATAATTCTCCGCTTCCTTTCTTCTGCTCTCTTTCTTGTTTCTCTGCCATATAATAAGTATAAGTTTTTTTGGTCATCGGATCCGTTTCCGCCTCGGAGGTATCCAGATACCCCAGAGTATCCTCCAAAATACGAATCATGGCTTCGTCTAAATCCTCAAAGGCTAGTTTCCTGATTTCCGCTAAGGACGGCGCCTGCTTTCTGTGAGGTTCAATATAATCTGCCACAAAAATGATTTTTTCAAGCAATGACATACCAGGCCTGCCGGTAGTATGATTTAATATAGCATTGATAATATCCGGATTATGCACTTTATAGGTATCCATCGCCAAAAAGCTTCCCACCTTTGCATGGAGCAGATAGGGATTTCTCCTCTCCAATTCCGTCATGCTGATATGATGCTTTTCACAGATGGAAATTTTTCTGTTATCATCCATGCACTTTGCACAGTCATGCAGCAATCCGGCCAACTCCGCATTTTCCATGGACGCCCCATAGCGCATAGCCAGAGCCGTTGCGGTATAGGTCACGCCCAAGGTGTGTTCAAAGCGCTTCTCGTCCTGTGACTTTTCCATTGCTTTTCTGATTTTTCTGATATCCGTCGCTTTCATACATTTCCTCCGTTACCCATATATACCATTTTTCAGGATATAGTCACGCACCGCGTCCGGCACCATATATCGAATGCTTTTTCCGGCTTTGATACGGTCTCGGATGTCTGTAGAAGAAATATCAATTCTGGGAAGATGAAGCAGGGATATGTCCGCATCAAATCTGTTTTTCAGCCATGCGGCCTTTTCTTCCAATTCAGACAGACTAAGCTCATCCCTGACGGCAGCCAACACTTTGCAGTTAGAAAAGATTTCCTCAGGATGATACCAGTTTTCCATAGTAAAGAGACAATCCGCTCCTAAAATAAAATAAAAAATGTTTTCTGGCTGCTCATCATTTAACTGTTTTAAGGTATCGCATGTATAAGTATTTCCTTTTCTTTTTATTTCCATGTCCGATACCGTAAAATCCGGATTTTCCGAGATGGCAAGCTTAGTCAGCCACAGCCGATGATGGGCATCCAAAACGGTATTTTCCTGTTTTAAATAGGAAACGCCACTGGGTAGGAAACATACCTGATCCAGTTCTGCTTCCTCCAAAGCTGCCTGTGCTAACAGCAAATGCCCTGTATGAATGGGATTAAAAGTTCCTCCCATGATACCTATTTTTTTATGACTCATACCATGACTTCTCCTTATTTGGGAAGGAATATTTTTTGATTGTCCTTATTTTCTTTATACAGAATAATTTTTTTCCCAATCACCTGAACAACTTCGGACTTGGTTCTTTCTGCCAGTATTGACGCGATTTCCTTCGGGTCGTCCATGCAGTTCTTTAAAACCGCGACCTTAAACAGTTCCCTGGTATGAAAAGCCTCTGCAATGGCCTCGGTCACTTCAGGTGTCAGGGAAGCTTTTCCAATCTGGAAAATGGGTTCCATGGTGCTGGCAAGACTTTTTAAATAAGCACGTTGTTTACTTGTCATAATGCTGCCTTTCTCTTGTTATAATAAATGCTATTTATAATAGTCAAAGGAAAGTCCGTACATACGCACGGTATCGCCTTCTTCAATTCCCAATGCTTCCAATTCCTCTAAAATCCCGTTTTCTTTTAGGAAATTCTGGAAGAAGGTAAAGCCTTTTTCACTTTCCAGATTTGTATAGCCCAACATTTTTTCAATACGGGGGCCTTCAATGACATATTCGTCTTCTTTTTCATCATAGACCACCGTATAGGGCTCGTCCTGCGTCTTCATATCCAATTCCGGGAAATATTCCTGTTCAAAGATCACAGGCTTTGTATCCAGCTCTGCCAGCATATTTTGTACCTTATAAAGCAGTTCCTTTACTCCCTTGCCGCTCACCGCCGAAATAGGATAAACCATGATTCCCTTTTCTTCAAATTCCTGACGCAGTTTTTCTATAATTTCATTTTTTCCTTCATAGAGCATGTCGATTTTGTTTGCTGCAATCACCTGAGGACGTGCCGCTATTTCGGGATTATAAGCTTCCAGTTCTTTGTTAATTGCATAAATATCCGTAATGGGATCTCGCCCTTCCGTACCCGCAGCGTCCACCATATGAATGAGCACTTTGGTTCGTTCTATATGCCGCAGAAACTCATATCCCAGTCCAACGCCCTCTGACGCGCCCTCAATCAGTCCAGGAATATCAGCAATCACAAAACCGTTTCCATCCATATCCACTACGCCTAAATTAGGATTTAATGTAGTAAAATGATAGTTGGCAATTTTAGGTCTGGCATTTGTTACTCTGGATAGGAAAGTGGATTTTCCTACATTGGGAAACCCTACTAACCCCACATCTGCAATGACTTTAAGCTCCAGAAGTAAAGTCAGCTCTTTTGCCGGCTGCCCGGGCTGAGCATATCGGGGAACCTGCATGGTAGGAGTCGCATAGTGCTGGTTGCCGTTACCGCCCCGTCCTCCTTTTAAAAGTACCACTCTCCGATTTTCTCCCGACATATCCGTAATAACCTTACCGCTGTCGGCCTCTTTTATCACCGTTCCTTCCGGTACCTTAATAACAATATCCGATCCGTTTTTTCCGCGGCAGTTCTTCTTGCCGCCTTCTTCGCCGTTTTCAGCTTGATATTTGCGGATATGCCTGAAATCTGTCAGCGTATTTAAACCTTCGTCCACGACAAAAATCACATCCCCGCCTTTGCCGCCGTCACCGCCGTCCGGCCCTCCGTTGGCAACAAATTTCTCTCTTCTGAAAGAAACATGTCCGTCGCCGCCTTTGCCGCTTTTTACATAGATCGTGGCTCTGTCTGCAAACATAAGAAACTCCTTTAACTTTAAAAATGGGCTTCAAACGACTGTTTGAAGCCCAGGTCTACTGCACAAATCTTATTTTTCTACAGGATATACGGAAGCCTGCTTCTTGTCCCTGCCTTTTCTTTCAAATTTCAGGACACCGTCCACCTTGGCAAACAAGGTATCATCGCCTCCGATGCCCACGTTGACACCGGGATGAATCTTAGTACCGCGCTGTCTGTATAAGATATTACCAGCTTTTACGAACTGGCCGTCAGCTCTCTTTGCTCCTAATCTCTTAGATTCGGAATCTCTACCGTTCTTGGTAGAACCAACACCCTTTTTATGAGCGAAAAATTGAAGGTTCATATTTAACATTGTCCTACACCTCCTTAAATTGAACTTGTAAATACTCCTTACCGTATTCCTTCCGGATATTATTAAGCCCAAACACCATGGCGTCCAGCAGAAAAACGGATTTTTCCTGTAAGGATTCCTCAAACCGGCACTGTATATAGCCCTCATCTTCCCTGACAGCCACATGAAAATGCTCTCCTGCCAGTTCCTCCAGCGCATTTACAGTATTGATCACTAATACCGATACCGCAGCACACACAATATCTTTTCCGAAAGCTGCATATCCGGCATGTCCCAAACAGGTAATTTCCCTGTAAGCACCGTCCCTGTCCTTACCGATAATAATCGTCGTCATACGCTCTTCTCGTTATGCGTTAATCTTTTCAATCTTAACCTGAGTGTATGCTTGTCTGTGACCGTTCTTTTTGTGGTATCCGGTTTTTCTCTTGTACTTATATACAATAACCTTCTTGCCACGACCCTGCTCAACTACGGTTGCGGTAACACTTGCTTTTGCTACGTCTTTACCAACCTTCAAAGAACCGTCGCTTACTGCGATAACCTGGTCAAAAGTAACGGTACTGCCTGCTTCGGCATCCAGTTTCTCAACCTTGAGAACATCGCCTTCAGCAACCTTATACTGCTTTCCACCTGTTGCAATAATTGCGTACATAAGGCACCTCCTATTCATGAGCTTTTGATATGCATCTTAGCTCATTTACTCGCTAACTGCGGTGGCATCATAAAGACACACTTTTACCTCGTTATGCGGCATACTCAAGTATCATACCATCCGGACAATACCTTGTCAAGCATTTTTAACGCACCTTTTCAAAATCTTCAATATATTGGGCAATCAGTTTTACTGTGCCATCCACCCCCAAAACGCTGCTGTTTATACACAGATCATAACTGTCCGCCCTTCCCCATTTTTTAGAGGAATAGTAATTGTAATAGCTCTGACGCTGCTTATCCTTTTTGATGAGCATGTCCCTGGCCTTATTATCCGTAAGATCATATTTCTTCATGATTCTTTCTATCTTGGTATCCTCATTACCGTATATAAATAAATGAATACAGTTCTTGTAGTCAGCCAGCGCATAATCCGCACAGCGGCCTACGATTACACAGGGACCTTCATCCGCAATCTTCTTGATGGTATCAAACTGGGCCAGAAATACTTTGTGGCTGATGGGCATATCCACAAAAGAAGAGGCATTATAACCAAAGGAATACGTATCCATTACCAGGTTATACAAAAAGGAATTGGTTGGACGCTCATCATGATTCTCGATCATTTCCTCACAAAAGCCGCTTTCCTTAGCCGCTCTGGAGAGAAGTTCTTTATCGTAGCATTTTATCCCAAAATATTCGGCAACCTTTTCACCGATTTCCCTTCCTCCACTGCCAAACTGACGTCCTATTGTGATCACTGTATTCATATCCGGTACCTGCCTTTCTGCTATAGCACATTTATAATAATATTATATACAATTTGCCAGTGAATTTCCAGTATTATTTGAATATTTTAGTCAATACTAACAATTTTGAAACTTTTTGACAGAATGATTATTTGAGTACTTGCAGCAGATGGGAAAAATAATCCGGCAGCGGTGCTTCTACTTCGATATAGGTACCGGTAGCAGGATGAACAAACCCCAGCGTATGTGCATGCAATACCTGTCCATCCAGCTTAAAAGGTGACGATAGGGAAGAATAAACCGCATCTCCTAAAAGCGGATGCCCTATGGAGGCCATATGGACACGTATCTGGTGGGTTCTGCCGGTTTCCAGAGCACATTCTATATAGGTATATTTTTCAAAACGCTGCAGGATACGGTAATGGGTAACCGCTAATTTCCCCTTATTATTTACAGCCATTTTTTTCCTGTCAGTCGGATGTCTGCCGATGGGCTTGTCTACGGTACCTTCCTCTTCCCTCAAAACACCGTGACAGATGGCTTTGTATCTGCGATGAATGGAATGCTCCTTTAACTGCGTGGCAATAGATTTATGGGCCGCATCATTTTTGCAGACAAGCAGCGATCCCGTGGTATCCCTGTCAATTCGATGGACAATGCCGGGACGCATACAGCCGTTTATACCGGACAGTTCATTTCCGCAATGATACAGTAACGCGTTTACCAGTGTGCCGCTGTAATGTCCGGCTGCAGGATGCACTACCATGCCCTTGGGTTTATTCACTACGATGATATCCTTATCTTCATACAGAATATCCAGAGGAATATTTTCCGCCTCTATGGAAGGTTCTACTGCTTTAGGCAGACAAAAAGCCACTTCATCATCCGTCTTAACCCGGTAACTGCCCTTTATGGGACTTCCATTTACGGTAACAGCCTCTTCTTTTATTAGTTTTTGAATATAGGAACGCGACAAAGAATCGATAAGCATACTCATACACTTATCGATCCTCTCATCCTCTAATTCTTCCGTTATCTGAAATCGAAACTCATCCATAACCTTTTACTTCACTTCACGGAACTTTTTCTGTTTAAAGTTCAAAAAGGACAGATCTTCCTCTTTATAGTAGAATAAAAACAGGGCACCCAAAACAATGACAGACACTACAATGCACATATCAGCCACATTAAAGATGGGGAAATGAATTAATATAAAGGATATAAAATCCACAACATACCCCAGGCGTACGCGATCTATCATATTTCCTAAGGCTCCACCGGTAAGGATGCCGCCTAAAATGTATAAAATATGGAATTTGGAAGCTTCCGGAAGTTTACAGATGATAAATAAAATCAATATCAGAAAGATGATACCCGTAAAAAGAATGAAAACGGTCTGACCATTTAACATGCTCCATGCGATACCGGTATTAGAAAAAAACTGCAGTTCCAAAACTCCGTTTATCAAGGAATAAGGCTCCTTTCCCATCAGATGGGTAAGGGCCAGCTGTTTCGTCCACTGATCCAAAAGAACGGCTGCAGACACACACAGGATAAAGATTCCCATCCATTTTAATTTCGCACCTTTCTTTTTTAAAAAAGTATTTTTTCCCATCTTCACTTTGTCCTTACTCATGTGCATCCTCATCACTAAAATAGATTTCCTTCACGGCATCCGTGATTTCCTGCTCCGTAACAGTCGTATCTATCACTGCCTTGCCGATCTTTTTGAGCAGTATAAATTTAATGTGACCGGCCTCCGCCTTTTTATCGGAACGGGTAAGCGCGGTAATTTCCTCCGGCACGATATCATCTATGCTGATCGGCAGGTTGAATGGTACGAACATATCCCTGATCTCGTAATATTCCTCCATGCTTAACATACCGCGTTTGTAGGAAATATACGCCGCGGCCACCGCCCCAAGAGCTACACATTCCCCATGGTAAAGTGTAAAATTTTTAGCCTTTTCTATAGCATGCCCTATCGTATGTCCAAAATTAAGCAGGGCGCGCTCTCCTTTTTCCAGCGGATCCTTTTCCACTACCTGCTTTTTTATCGCACAGCTCCTCTGCACCATCTCTAACAATACATCCGTATCTCTTTCACAGATTTCGTACATTTTATCCAGAAGCCAGAGATAATAAGCTTCATCTTTGATCAGTCCGTGCTTCATAATCTCCGCGAAGCCCGAAAAGAACTGCCTCTCCTCTAAGGTTTGTAAGGTGGCAGCATTCATATAGACCAGACGGGGCATTTTAAATGCACCCACCATATTCTTGTAACCATCAAAATCCACACCTGTCTTGCCGCCTATGGAGCTGTCCGCCTGCGCCAAAAGCGTAGTCGGAATTTGTACAAAATCAATGCCCCTAAGATAGGTTGCCGCAATGAAACCGGTCATATCGCCGATGACGCCGCCCCCCAAAGCAAGCAGCATATCTTTTCTGCCAAAACCTTCCTTTATCAAAAACTCATAGACTTTTTTTACATTGTCCAGATTCTTGTTTTCCTCTCCTGCAGGAACCTTAAAAAGCACTGCTTTTTTGCAGCATCCCGAAATGGCTTTCAAAACCTCTTCCCCGTAGATCTTCTCCACGTTGGAATCGGTTATGATGCAGAGTTTCTTTTCCCCGATTTCAAGGGGCTGAAGTTCTTCTGCAAGCCTATCAAACGAGGGTGCAAAAACAATCTCATAAGAGGGTTTCTTTTCATACATGATCTGTAATCTATTCGTATCCATGATTATCTTCTGCCGGCAGATTTGCCGCTTCCTTCCTGCTTTTTAAAAGGACAGATAAAATATCTGTCCTTTATGTCTTTCTTTATGTATTAATATCCGTTATTAAGAGGAACCTCAAAGGAACCGCCGTTTAAAATGTCTTGAAAATCTCCGGAAATATCTACCGAGGACGGTGTAATAATAAAAATATAATGGGATATCTTCTGTAAATTACCGCTGATAGCAAAACAGGAGCCGGAGGTAAAATCAATAATCCTCTGCGCCACATCCACATCCAGCCCTTCCAGATTCAGTACCACTGTCTGGTTTGACAGAAGTGTCAGCGTAATCTCTCTGGCATCTTCCACGGAGGTCGGTTTGATCACGCAGACATTCATGCCGCTTCCACTCTGTACCCTGCGCGTATTTCCTTTTGGCATGGGCGTTACCTTTGTCACCGGTTTTCTGGCTGCGGTCCTTTCATCTCCGTCACTTTCTTTCGCCGCTTTCTTAGTCTGGGACGATTCCACATAGTCATCATCATCCAGATAATCATCGTCGGTTTCGTATTCATCCTCATCATTTAGCTTCATATAGTTTAAAAACTTGTCCATAACTCCCATAATCGCTCTCTCCTTATTTGCTTTCTAAGCAAGCTTTATTAGCTTAACCAATGCTATAGGTTCTTTCACCAAAGATGCCGGTGCCTACCCGTACATAAGTAGCACCTTCTTCTATAGCGACCAAATAATCGCCGGACATTCCCATCGAAAGAATATCCATACTAACATTATCAATGTTTTGCTTCTTTATGTCAACAGATAATTTGCGTAAATTCACAAAATGTTGTCTGTTTTCTTCAGATTTTTCTACATATGGTGCTATTGTCATCAACCCTTTGACAAAAATACCCGGTAATGATGCAATTTTTTTAACTAAATCAGCGGTTTCCGCACAGGTCGTGCCGAATTTGCTCTCTTCTTCCGCTACATTGACCTCTACCAGAATATTAACGGATACGCCTTTCTTCATGGCCTCCTTACTGATTTCTTCCGCCAGTCTGACGGAATCCACACTGTGGATCAAACAAACCTTTCCTACCAAATATTTGACCTTATTACGCTGCAGATGTCCGATCATATGCCAGCGAACATCTTTAGGCATGGCCTCATACTTATCCGCAAGCTCCTGTACCTTATTTTCTCCGAAATCCCTGCACCCGGCCGCATAGGCTTCTTTCAGCATTTCCAATGGCTTGGTCTTACTGACGGCAATTAGGGTTACCTCCTCTTTTGGGCGGGAAACTCTCGTACAGGCATCCTCAATATTCTTCTGTACAGCCTTGATATTTTCCTGTATCAAACCGCTTCACCTCATCTATAAATAAACTGATCCACCGTTACGCTGGAAGCATCCTGTACGATTAGATCATATACATTTAATCCGTACGCCGTATTGGACCGTACAATGGAATATTCTTCATTACTATACAATATCTCTACCTGCCTGAAATCCGCATAGCCCTTATTCATATTATATACGCCGATCAAAGTAGCCCGTTTGCTGACCGTGTAGGTTTCTTGGGAATCGGTCTTGTATAAATGGTTGCCGCTTTGCAATATACCGGCATCAATATAGTATTCCCCGTCTACCAGACTGTATATTTCCACTTCCACATATTCTGTCGTACGGGTACCGTTCTCTAAAACAGCTTCTCTTAAAACACCGTAGGAATTGGTATCCCCGCTCCGTGTAACATACTCTTCGGGTATCAGGAAAAACTCCCTTTCCACAATGGAACTGTTGGGAATTTTCAGTCCTGTTTCCTCATGTAAAAGCAGTTCTACCTCCAAAAAGCGTTCATCTACAAAGGTAACCATGGAATTGGTAAATGTAAGCTGTGCAAAGGTATCCTCTCCGTTGTGTAAAATAGTGATCTCGGCCCAGGATTCCTTCTGATTTCTCATAAAACGTACTTTTATAACGCCTTCTTCTTCCAACTCAGCAGCTCTGGCCTCGTCCACAGCTATCACAAGGGACCATTCTTCCTTGTCACAGATCTTGTAGATCGGATCCCCCGGTGCAACCAGTTCATTTCCGATAAGCTGCGTCTTTTCATAATTTTTTACATCCAGCATTTTTTTGTTTACGGCATCCGCTGTCAGATCCTCATAGCCGTCAGTCCAATACATCACAATGCCGGTATAGGGTGCATATGCCAAATTGACTCCGCCTCCGAACTCGCTGGCATTTAAATCGGCTATATTTTCCATGAGAGATGCATTGGCTAGTTTTAAAACGGTTCCTTTTGCGCCGTATTTAAAATCATAAGCCGCAGCAAAATTATCCGTGGAAAATTCGTGCACAAAATCAACAATATCCCCTTTCAATTGATATAAATCCGCATCCGACAATGCATTTTCTCCCAGTTGAGCACTGTTAATATAGTCGGAAAGCCGCCCTGTTTCATCCACCGTATATACAAGATTACCCACGGCTACCCGCTGTCCTTCTCTGGCATAATAGTTTACATAGCCAGCCGCAGAAGCGGTAACAATATTTTCTTCCCGCAGAATAATGCCGGTATAGAGATTATTGGAAGAAAGAGAGCCTTCCCTGACTTCATAAGGCTTGATATTGTTGTCTTTAAAATACATGCTGATGCAGATGCAGACATAAATAAAGATGACTGCAAAAATAACCATTCCAATATTGAGATTTAATGGTCTGCGGTATTTTTTTATCTTTGTCACTTTATTGTTTCTGCTGTCTGCCAATGTTAAACTCCCTTCGCCTCCCACTTTGCAGCCAGACAAAATACGCTTTGCGTGTTTCGCTGGTCCGCGGGCAGCGGCAAATTGCCTGATGTCTTTGCGAAAATCAGAACCACCGGCGAACCGGTGGTTCCAAATATTCTATACATTATAAAGAGATAATGACCTTATCCCTCAATACTTCAGGTAAATCCACTTCGTCCTCGGACACGCTCAATATAAAGTCAACACTGAACTTTTTACTGATCTTCTCAAGCTTTTCTACTGCAGGAGTAATATCTTCTCCCTCTAAATGGGCTATCTTTAAAAAGCTGTCAAAATACATTTGCTGCAAATCATGATCCTGCGAGATAATGCCGCTGACAAACCCTAGAAAAGCAGCGTGATCCTCTACCAAAAAATCACTTACATCAATCAGCCTTACCTTGTTGTTCAGCTCATACATATGCTTGGTGCTCTTGTCCAGATAAACGATATTGCCGTTTACTTCTTTTATCTGCTCATTGACTTTGTCCAATAAATGTTTAGTCTTGCCTTTCCCCTTTTTGCCTACGATTAATTGAACCATCGGTAAACCCTCCTAAAGTAAGTTATTATAATTGTAATATTGAATACCTGCTTTTATTATAGAATAGTTGTCCATAAAAAACAACTACTAATTGCCTATTTCATTCAGTAAATCCGTCATCTGCATATAGAGTTCGTCCCTGCTCGTCGCTCGAAGGATAACGGAAATATACAAATTCCCCGACGTATCTTTTGTCAGAAGGACCAGGCAGCTTCCGGCAGCGTTTGTGGTACCGGTCTTTCCACCCAATACCGTAATATTTTCCGGCTGTTTTTTATTGCCGTTTAAATACTGGTTTGAAGTATGGAAAGACAATTCTTTGCTGCGGCCGTTTGCATCCGTATAGGTGGTACTGTAGGTGGTCATCTGAATGATTTCCCTGAAGGTTTCATACTTGATCGCTTCGTTGAAAATCAGATATAAATCATATGCGGTGGTATAATGATCCTCCTGTGTAAGCCCATGAGGATTGGCAAAATGCGTATTGGTAGCACCGATTGCAATCGCTTCTTCATTCATCAAATCAATGAAACTATCCACGTCACCGCCCACGCCTTCCGCAATGAGCATGGCCGCATCATTAGCAGAGTACATCAACAAAATAGTCAAGGCCTGGGAAAGTGTCATGGAGTCCCCCGGCTTCAGACCACAGAGTGTGGCTCCCGTCTCCGTAATAATAACGGAATTGGTTGCAGTCAGCATTTGATCCATGGACCCGTATTTTATCGCAACAATGGCTGTCATAACCTTGGTCAGGGAAGCGGGATGAAGTCTTTCATAGGCATTTTTTGCATAGAGAACCTCTTCCCCATTGATATCACAGAGAAGCGCTGCCTCTGCTCTTGACATATCCACCTTCTCATCGTCGGTCAGATCGCCCTCGACAATACAGAGATCGGCCGCGAAAGGGACAGCCTGTGAAGCATTTACGGTATTTACAATTTGAAAACTGCTTACCTGATACTCCGCATCATAGGGGAAAGCATAGCTGCTGCCGCCGCATCCGCAAAAGGTGCATAGCAGTAAAAACACCATTCCCAGACAGAGTATCCTTTTCCTATTTGTACATTTCACGCCACTCAAAATCCCCTCTGTCCAATGACTTGATCAACAGTTCCGCTGAAGCTAAATTGGTTGCAAACGGTATATTGTGTATATCGCAGAGCCGCATAATATTGTTGACCTGCGGTTCATGGGACTTTAATGTCAACGGATCCTGCAAAAAGATGACCAAATCTATCTGATTATGCTCTACCTGTGCTCCGATCTGCTGCTCTCCACCCAAATGCCCGGCTAAATACTTGTGAATGTTAAGGTTTGTAACCTCTTCAATAAGCCGGCCTGTAGTACTTGTAGCAAATAGTTCATGTTTATTTAAAATTCCATGATATGCAATACAGAAATTCTGCATCAGTTTTTTCTTTGCATCATGTGCGATCAGCGCAATATTCATATAACCTTCTCCTTAAAATCATATAACCCCGATAAGAATATTCAATGCTTACATTGCAGTCTTACATTTAATACAAACCCCATACCTATATAGAGACTGACTAATGAAGTCAATCCGTAACTGATAAAAGGAAGCGGCAGTCCCGTGTTAGGCAAAATAAAAGTAGCCACGCCTATGTTAATAAAGCTTTGAAAAGCCACCAGACCTCCCATGCCTCCCGCAATAATGGAGCCGGCCGGATCTCTGGCTTTTGCCGCTACCGAAAAACATTCTATGGAAATCAGCATAAGTAAAATGATCGTCACGCAGCTTCCTTTAAAACCGAATTCCTCTCCGATAATCGCAAAGATGAAATCCGTCTGGGGCTGGGAAATATAGTTTCCATTTTTCACTGAACTGATTTCATTGGTTTTGTATCCTTTGCCGTCCAATTGTCCCGAACCGATCGCCGTGATCGAATTCAGCTGTTGATATGCTTCTTCCGTGGCATATTGCTCCGGATAAATAAAAGCCAATATACGGTTTCTCTGGTAATCCTGTATAATATTTTGATCCGGCTGCAGTACCAGACTGAGTAAGATCAGAAATGCCGGAACGACTACCGCAAGTATGCCCAGAATGATCTTATAGCTCAAACCGCCTACAAACATGAGCGTACAGAATAACAACAGAACAACGATACTGGTAGACATGTCAGGCTGTTTATAGATCAACGCCCATGGCAGCGCTACCAGAACAATACAAAATATAATGTATTTAAAGGTGTTAAGATGCTCCTTATGTTTCATGATAAACTGTGCAAAGAATAAAATCAACATGATTTTCGCAGTTTCCGACGGTTGGAATCGAAAACTTCCCAGTTCCAGCCATCTCTGAGCACCTCCGGCGTCATCTCCCACTAAAATAACGGCAATCAGAAGGACAAGATTTCCGATATATATCAGCCAGTAAAGTTTCAGCACGATATTATAATCGATAACGGAAATAAACAGCATCAGGAAAGTGCCAAAGAGTACACCTGCAAGCTGTCTTGTCTGCAGGGACTCCATGGCGCTTCCAATAATGACGATACCGATAACCGATGCTGCCAGTACCATAAAGACTAATTTAAAATCATAATCCCGCAACCGGTAATGTTTGAACATATATCATCCTTCTTGCCTACTGATTCAAATCAATAATCGGAATATTGGCGTAGAGCGTCGGTGTCTTCATTCCTCTTCCGCCCTTACTACCGGTCTTGCTGATTTGAATTTCCATGCTTTTGGCATCTATCTTCATGTATTTTGAAATCACCTTGGCAATATCCGCTTTTATCATCTCCATCATTTCCGGAGAGCAGTTGACTCTGTCCGATATCAGCAGAATTTTTAATCTGTCCTTGGCTATCTCTTTGGAACTTTTTCTACGGAAAAAATATTTCATATCGCACGCCCCCTTACACTTTGTGGAATATGCCGCTCACTCTGGTCCAGAAAGAGATTCCTTTAGAAAAATCCGCAAAGGGAACTTCCTTGCCCAGAACTCTGTTACAAATATTCTGAAACGCAATGCCGGCAGGCGTGCCGTTACCCACCAAAGGTTCTCCCTGATTGGTAGATATTACAATATTCTCATCATCCGGCACCACTCCGATCAGGGAAATTGCCAGAATATCCACAACATCCGAGGCAGACATCATATCGCCTCTTTTTACCAAATCTGTCCGCAGACGGTTGATCACCAGATCAATTTTCTTGAATTCTTCCGCTTCCAGCAGCCCGATGATCCTGTCCGCATCCCGGATCGCGGATACTTCCGGTGTGGTCACCACCAAGGCTCTGTCCGCTCCGGCAATTGCATTTCGAAAACCTTGCTCAATGCCTGCCGGACAATCCAGAATAATATAGTCGAACTGTTCCCTCAGATGCGTAATCATCTTTACCATCTGCTCCGGCGTCACCGCCGATTTATCCCTTGTTTGCGCGGAAGGCATAAGATACAGAGAAGGATTGCGCTTATCTCTGATAAGGGCCTGCTTGATTCTGCAGTTACCTTCCACTACATCTACCAGATTGTATACGATTCGGTTTTCCAATCCCATTACGACATCCAGATTGCGAAGACCGATGTCCGTATCAATCAGACATACCTTCTTCCCCATACGTGCCAGACCTGTGCCAACGTTTGCAGATGTGGTGGTCTTGCCCACACCGCCTTTTCCTGATGTGACGACGATCACTTCGCTCATACATATCCTCCTTTTTGATCAAGTAATGTGTATCGTCCACCAGTACTTAAGTTGCTATCCAACTAAAAAGCACTCAGTAATTCTTTTGTAAGGGATTCCAGAACCAGCTTATCGTTCTTGACATAGGCTATCTGTGGCTGAACTTTAGGTTTGATACCCCATTTTGCCGGTTTGGAACTTTTGTATTTGAAATCGCCGACTTTTAATCTTTCCGGCGCCATTTCAAGCGCTACTATGTAATGGCCTTCTTCTCCGTTGCCACCTGCATAGGCTTCTCCGTAGAGGCCGCCCAACACAATAATATCGTGTGCCGAGATAACTGCGGAACCGGGATATACATCCCCTAAGATCACAATGCTCTGCTCTGTTTCTATGATCTGATTGTTTTTCAGGGTACCTTTATAAAACTGTCCTCCTGCATCTTCTTTTGCAAAATGCTTGTCCACCTGCTCCAGAGCTTTTATAAAATACTGCTCCGTAGCCTCATCCTTTCCAACAACACAGATAATGTGAATATTGCTGTTGCTGCGGATAGCATCTACAAGCAAAAGCTGTTCTCCGTCATTTAGCTCCTTACCGTCTATGGAAAGCGCCATTCTGGCATCTCCGAAAAAACCTTTCGACTCTGTGAATTTGGCGGTAACCTCGGCTAAAATCTCCTCAAAACTACTCTCCGGATTTAACAACAGCATAATTCCGTTTTGATAGCTTTTGATTACTACAGCATCCTTCATTGCTCTACTCCTTAATCTCCATAGGTGGCTCCGTCCACATTGGCGGCTTCACCTGTTAAAATTTCTTCTTCATCCGCTAAATCATAGTAGTATTTTATAATATCTTTAGAGGTCTGTGCCGCAAAACTGGAAGAATAACCGAATGCAATACGGGTTGCGATGGCAATCTCCGGGTCTTCATAAGGCGCATACCCTACAAACAGCGCATGGTTGGCTCTTGTAGTGCTCTCCTGTGCCGTACCTGTTTTGCCGGCAACACTCATTTCCAAATCTCTATAGTAAGACATATTTTCCACAACCTGCCGCATTCCCGTATGAATTGCGTGCCAGTAGCTATCAGGCATCTCAACGGTATTTCGTATTTCCGGTTCGAATTCTTCCACTGTCTCACCGTCCGGACTGGTAACCTTGTTTAGCAGGGTCAGATTGTAACAAGTACCGCTGTTTGCTACCGTAGCCACATAACGGGCCAATCCCACCGTAGTATAGTTATTGGTACCCTGTCCGATAGCGGATTGAATGGGATATTCATCAGATACCTCTGGAGCATATTCATTGATCTCCACACCGCTCCTTTCAGTCAGTCCGTATAAATCCGCATATTTTGCCAATGTATCCAGACCGGTCTGTGCATCATAGGAACCGTCCACCATACTTAAATTATAGCCTACCTGATAGAAAAAGACGTTGCAGGAATTCCGAATCCCCCCTGTGATGTTTAAAGAACCGTGCCCTCCCGGATATATCCAGCATCTGGGAGGCGGAGTAACCGTATCAAAACTGCCATGGCAGGTATAGGTGGAGGTAGTGGTGACAATTCCTTCCATAAGCGCTGCTGTAGCCGATACCATCTTAAAAGTGGAACCGGGAGCGGAACGATACTGTGTCGCATAGTTTATCTGCGGACTGGACTTGTCCGACTGCAGCTGTGCAAAATAGGCAGCGTCCACGGAATTGGCCATCCGGTTATTGTCATAGCTGGGATAGGAAACCAGCGCCAGTACGTCTCCGGAATTGACATCCACTATCACTACCGAACCGCTGCAAGGATCTAATGCCAGCTGCGCCGGCGTGATCTCCAGATTGCTGATACGGTTTAAGATGAAATCATAGGCGGAAATCTTATTATCATACAGTTTGGTAATATCCGCCTCGGAAATTTCCACCCTGCCCTGTTCACACAGGATAAAGCAGGCATCTTTTCCGCTTATGATATCTCTTTTTAACATATACTTAAACAGTTTCTTCTGGTAGTCATTTGTATTGTCCAGAATCAAGAAAATACTGTCAACGATCTGATTGTATATTTCTTCCGAATCCGCATACCTGCTTTCCAGATTCAGTTTAGAAACATCCACCCAGCCCATTGAAATCGCATAGTGCAGATACTCATACAGACTGATTGTCTCCTCCTGTCTCCATGCGATATATGTGGCGTCCTTTGTATCTATCAGAGATGTATCCAGTATACCTCTGCTGTTTAAATATTCTACAATATTGCTTTCGTAAACCTGATACTCTGTCTCCAGTTTGTTATAAGGCGTCTTCTTTTCCGTCAATTCCTCAAGCAGCCTGGCATAGACGGTTTCCCGGTAATCTAAGTATTTTTCGTATACCAATTTCTCATATTCCCCTGCGTCCGGATTCGCCATATGATTTAGGTCGATCACAGAATTATCAAACAGGGCAAAATAGACGTCATAAATGGGAATATACAATTCCGAGCTGGAATTGCTGCGTCCCGTATATTCTTTGGTATTTCGAATTTTATCAATGAGAATACCTGCTATCTTTTGTTCCAAAATCTTGTATGCGGCTATCTGCAGATCCCGGTCAATTGTCAGGTAGACATCATTACCCGCCACAGGATTCCAGGATTCATCCTCATCCACGCTGATTACTTTTCCCGTATTGTTAACGTAGACGGTTTCAATTCCTTTTATTCCCTGCAGGGTAGTTTCCATATAGGCCTCTATTCCCGTCCTGCCTACCACGTCATTAATGGAGTAACGGTTGCCGTCGCCCCCTTCCTCCAAATCCTGAGCATTTAAGCTTTCCAGCTCATCCGAAGAGATACGGGCTGTATAACCGATGATCTGGGCAAAATAAATACTGTCATTATATCTTCTGACAGGGTCCTCCTCTATACTGACACCGTCTAAATCCGCCATGTTTTCCATGATAACGGCTCGGGTTTCCTCACTGATATCTTTGGCTACCGTGGTGCCTATGTACTTCTGGAAGGACGTAAGCCCCATGGCATAACGAATGGTTACCACTTTAAGAAAATCCTCTTTGGAATAACCCTTTCCGGCGATAAAATCACTTTTTGTATCCTCGGGATCTGCATACTCCCCGATAGCATATCGATTACCCAGATAAACCATAACTTCGTCCGGCGTAGCAGTCTGCTGCTCTAAGGATAAATCCGATATATAACTTTTCCCATAAACATCGGCAAGAAAACGCAGCCTGCGGGTATCGTCCGAAGAACTGAACGCATACTCGTTATTTTCATTCAGCACAATGCCAAAATCCGTAATCACATTGTCGCCGTTTTTCTCGATCAGCTTTATAAGTTTAAAGATATTCTCGTTTAGCAGTTGATTTTTATTCTTGCCCGCTTCATAAACATCTTCTATTTTTACGGAATAAGCTAATTCGTTATAAGCCAAAAGCGCCCCGTACCGGTCATATATATTGCCTCTGGTAGCTTGAATCTCACGGGTTTTCTTACTCTGTAGTATAAAATCCTCCAGATACTCTGCTCCCCGCACGATCTGCAGGGTAAAGAGCCTGTAGATCAAAATACCGCCAAGCATCATCGCCACCAGAACCATCACTGTCAGCCGGCTGGTCAAAATTTCAATCAAACGTTCTTTTAATCTCTCAACCAAATTTCTGTGCTCCTCTTTTTTCCGCCTTTTCCAACCACGTGTTTATCCATAAGATCAAAGGGTATAAGAAAAGGGTAATCACCGTGGTATACACCATTTCCGGCAATATGATATGTAAAAAATAATAAGGAAAATTCAGCTTTCCGCGTAATAAAAACAGGAAAATATAGCAGATCAGTCCATAGGATAGGTCGCTGACAATAATCAGGCCCATGGGTAGTTTGATATCCTCAGGATAAAAAACGCCCGAAAATTTGCCGTTGAGATAACCGATATACATGGTTATCAGTGCATAAAATCCAATGACGTCCCCGTAAAAAACATCGCAGATCAGACCGCAGAAGAAGCCGATAACAAGCCCCTCTTTCTCGCCCCGCATAAAACCGCAGGCCGCCGTCAGTACGATCAGCAGATTAGGGGAAATCCCATTAAAGGCAATGCTTTGAAAGACCGTGCACTGCAGCAGAAAACAAAACAATATTAAGATGGCAACAACCAGTTTTCTTCTCAACGCATATCCCTTCCATATTCGCCCTATAAACTATTTATCCGCTGTCTGCTTTATAGTCAAAATTACCAGCACTTCATCTAAATGTTCAAAATCCACCGCAGGCGTGACCGTTCCGGATTTCGTCAGTTTATTAGAATCCAGATTGATATCTCCGATATACCCTATCAAGATACCGGGCAGATACTTATCGCTGATATCCGAGGTCACAATCTTATCTCCGCTTACCACCACTCCCGCACTGTCCAAAAGCTGGGAGAACCTGATCTGTCCGTTCTGCATCAACTCCAGATCGCCGGAAACGATCAGCTTGTCTCCGGTAGCTAACATCTGCCCGCTCACATTTGAATTATCGGAAATAATGGATACCACCTTGGCCCAGTTAGGTCCTACGGAAACAATTCGACCCACCAGACCGCCTTCTTTGCCGCTGCCTGCGATAACATTCATATCCACTTCCAGCCCATCTTCCATTCCTTTGTCGATGGTAAAGCTATGGTACCAATTGCTGGAATCTCTGGCAATAATGCGGGCACCGATTTTTTCATAGTCGGCATACTGTTCGGATAGTTCAAACAACTCACGTAACCTATTCAATTCGTATCGGTCCTGCTGAAGACGGGTATTTTCAAGTGTCAGCTCATTTACCTGCTGTTTGAGAGCTTCGTTTTCCTGCAGCAGCACTCTGATCTGTGCAAGCTCCTCAGAGCGCGTGGAGAGCCAGCCGCCCACATTACTGATTCCGCGCTGAAAGGGCACTACCACATATCCCATCAAGGTGTTTAACGGTCTGTTAAAAATATCCGTACTGAAAGTCATAAGCATCATGGCCGTACACAGGACAGTTAAAATAAAAAGGAGATATTTTCCCGGCAGAGAAAACCTCTCCCCTTTTTGCTTTATTATTGGACTCATTTACTCATTCCTTCAATCGCGTAAGCTACGGTTTTATAATTATCATCCTTGATGATCTTGGAAAGCCCCATCACAACGCTTTCCACCGGATTCTCGGAACTATTGATCTTTAGTCCGGTTCCCTTTCCCAGCTTCTGCGCCAGATGATTTACCTGAGAGGCACCGCCGGTTAAATAGACGCCATGTCTGTAAATATCCGCAGCCAGTTCGGGGGGCGTGCGCTCCAAGATCACTTTTACATTATCAATAATCGTATTAAAATGCTCATCTAGGCACTCATCCACCAGCGCAGTGGGAATTTCCCTCTCCACCGGCAGACCGGTCACAATATCCCTACCGTATACAATAGCTCCTTTTCTTTCCTGTTCCAATTCTTTTAGGCTCATCTTCACATTTTCGGCAGTCTTGCCGCCGATGATGAGAGAAAACTCTTTCCTGACTGCGTTCCGGATTGCCTCATCAAATTTCAGGCCTCCCACCTTGATCAGACGGCTTAATACAATACCGCCCAGAGACAGAATGGAAATCTCAGTTGTATCATATCCCACATTGACTACCAGCACACCCTGAGAATTTTTGACGTCAATATCCATGCCAAGACCGTCCGCTACAGCCTTTTCCACCACCATGATCTTGCGTGCCTTTACATTGGCATCTTTGACCAAGTCATAAAAAGCTCTTTTCTCCACCTCGGTCACATCCGTAGGAACGGCAATTAAATAATCCGCAGGCCGGATGCTTCCTTTCATTAAATCCTCTATGAAGTAACGGATCAGCGTTTCCATATTTTTGATATCCGCTATCACACCGTTGCAGAGTGGATAAGAAATATGAATATTTACGGGCGCTTTCTCATACATTTCAAATGCAGAATTGCCATAGGCGAAAATATTACTTTTATTTTCAATGGCTATCATGTTCTTTTCCACCATGATACTGTCATCATTTCTGCTGTAAATTTTAATATTGCTGGTACCAAGATCGATCGCAAATGTATTATTGGCCAAAATAACAACCCCTTTCTTATAGATAACCCTGTTCTTTAAAGCTGATATACTTGTTATCTCCGATAATGATGTGGTCTATCAGAGGAATATCCAGTATGCATCCCAGTTTGGCGATGTTCTCCGTCACCGTCATATCCTCCCTGCTGGGCGTCGGGTCGCCGCTGGGATGATTGTGCAGCAATATGATATTGACGGCCTCGGCTTTCAGTGCCTCCACGAAGACCTCCCTCGGAGAAAGCAGCGAGGATTTGACCGTCCCTCTGGAGAGCTCCAGCTCTCTTATCAGCTGTCCTTTGGTATCCAGTAACAGCAGAAATACGCACTCCCTGCGCCTGTGGCGCAGCATCTCCATATAGTAGGCGGCCACCGTACCGGATCTGTTGAATGTAAGCGCCGTCCGGGCACGGGTTTGTGCCACTCTGGTGCAGAATTCCATAACACATTTTAATTGTATGGCTTTCACCCTGCCGATTCCCTTAATCTGCAGCAGCTGCTCCATACTGATGCGGTGCAGTCCTAACAAACCCTGTTCCCCATACCCTGCCAGTTTGAGAATGTGGGCTGCAAGAGTCTCCACATCCTCCTCTCGGCTGCCGGTTCGAAGTATAATTGCCAACAGTTCGGTTTCTGTTAGGCTTTCCGCACCAAATTTTATGAATTTCTCATAAGGGCGCAGCCGCACCTGATTCTTTTCTTTTTGTTTGTCCATACGTCCTCCAATCCCCTTCTCACGCATGGACTTCCCGGTTATATGTGAAACCTAACGGATAAAACGGTATACGACCAGAGAGATGATCACACCAATAACACTGGCGATATTGATACTGATCTGCAGCCCCAGAGTCAGTATGATAAAACCAAGATCCAGCACCACCGGTGAATTCAAACCAAAGTTCTGACCATAGTTCAGCCAGGAGCCGTCAAAATAGGTGCCGATAAATCGTCCGATCACAAAACCGATAAGTACCAGTATCACCAATGTCCAGTTCCATTTTTTCAATGCCGCATCCTCGCTTCCGTCATTTGTCAATATTCCACATATGGAATTAATTCTATCATAATTTTAGCCCACTGTATATAAATTTTATGGAAATTTTTTCGACACAATTCCCTTATCCACCAAAGCCTGCAGGGACTTCAGTATGCCGAATTTTGCATGCTGCCAAGTAAGTCCTCCCTGAAAATAAACTGCATACGGCGGTTTAATGGGACCGTCCGCCGAAAGCTCGATGGAAGAACCGGACACAAACGCCCCAGCAGCCATAATGACCTGAGAATCATAGCCCGGCATATCCCAAGGTTCGGGAGTTACATGAGCATCCACCGGCGCCGCGGCCTGAATCCCCTGACAGAAAGCAATAACACCCTCCGGCGTACCAAAGGTCACCGCCTGAATAATATCATGTCTGCTCTCCTGTCCGTCCGGAACCACCGCAAAACCCAGATTTTCATAAATATTGGCTGCAAATATGGCGCCTTTTAAGGCTCCTGCCGTCACTGTGGGGGCCAAAAAAAGCCCTTGATAAAAGTCATTTAAGATCCCCAAGGAAGCGCCTACTTCCTTGCCCAGTCCGGGAGAAGTCAGCCTGTAAGCGGCATTCTCCACACATTCTTTGGTTCCTGCAATATAACCGCCGATGGGAGCCAATCCTCCGCCCGGATTTTTAATCAAGGAGCCCACTACCATGTCCGCTCCTACATCCGACGGCTCCAGCTTTTCAACAAATTCACCGTAACAGTTATCCACCATGCAGATAATATCCGGCTTTATCCCTTTGATAAAGGCAATCAGTTCCCCGATACGGGCTACGGAAAGCGTGGGCCTTGTCTGATACCCTTTAGAACGCTGAATGGTAACCAATTTGGTTTTCTCGTTGATTGCCATTTTAATATTGTCATAATCAAAGCCGCCGTCGGGCAGCAGATCCACCTGCCTGTAGCTGATACCATATTCCTGCAGGGAACCTTTAGAAGGTCTGATTCCAATAACCTCCTCCAGTGTATCATAGGGTTTTCCTACCGGAGAAAGCAGCTCGTCCCCCGGTCTCAGATTGCTCAATAATGCCAGAGCCAGCGCATGGGTACCGCAGGTAATCTGCGGACGCACCAATGCATCCTGCGTGTGAAATACGGAAGCATAGACCTGCTCCAGTGTATCCCTGCCCAAGTCGTTATAACCATAGCCGGAAGTCCCCAATAAACAGGCCTCGCTCACCTGATGCGCCTGCATGGCGGCAAGCACTTTTAACTGATTGTATTCCGCAACTTCGTCAATAGCCATAAATCTTTCTTTTAACGCGCTTTCCACTCTTTCTCCGTAAGCATAAACCTCTTCGGAAATACCCATGGCGGCATACTGTGTTTTTAAATCTTCTTTCATATCCTGTCCTCGTTTTCCTCTATGCACCGGGCAATCCGTTTTTCCATATCTTTTAGTATTGCCCCTTCGTCATAACCAAATTCTCCCTTGTGATACCAGATCACGTCTTTTTCCCGCTTAAACCAAGTCAGCTGTCGTTTGGCAAAATGTCTGGTATCCCGTTTGATGCGGTATATGGCTTCTTCCAGACTGATTTCCCCCTCCAGATAAGAGAACAATTCCTTGTAACCTAATCCCTGCATGGACACCATATTACGGGTGCAGCCCCTCTCTTTTAATGCCGTCACCTCTTTAAGCAGTCCGGCCTCAAACATCTCATCCACCCGTCTGTCAATGCGTTCATAAAGCTGTTCCCGCTCATCGGTCAATACGAAATAGCAGGATGCATAGCGGCTTTCTCTTTTTCTCTGTTCTTCGTTATGAGCCGAAATGGACTCATTTGTCTGATGGGCAAACTCCAAGGCCCTGATCATGCGCTTTACATTGTTTGGATGAATGGCATCCGCAGATTTAGGATCCACCCGGACAAGCATCTGATGCAGATATTCACTCCCCTGCTCCTTTGCCAGTGTTTCTAACTGCTCCCTGTATGAGGTGTCCCCATCGTTTTTTGTAAAATCAATATCATAGAGCACCGCCTGAATATAAAACCCGGTTCCTCCTGTCAGAATCGGAATATGCCCCCGTTCATAAATACCTTCCATGGCATCTTTACAGAGTTTTTGAAAAATCACCACATTAAATTCGTCTTCCGGCTCCAGTATATCGATCAAATGATGGGGAATGCCCTCCATCTCTTCCGGTTTTATTTTGGCCGAACCAATATCCATATGCTTATACACCTGCATGGAATCCGCGGAAATGATTTCTCCGCCGATGGCTTTAGCCAAAGCTAAGGACAATTTGGTCTTGCCTGCAGCCGTAGGGCCGCTGAGTACGATCAAAGGTCTTTTCTGTTCCATACTCTCCCTTACACAATTCGTTTAAACTTTTTCTCGATTTCATATTTGCTCATGGAAATGATGGTTGGTCTGCCATGGGGACAATTATAGGGGTTCTCCAATGTCAGCAGCTCATTCAGCAATTCCTCCATCTCCGCCGTCTGTAAACGATTATTCCCTTTTACGGCCGCTTTGCAGGCCATGGAAGCCAGTTTCTCTTCCACCACTGTCAAATTCTTATAGGTAGGGCCCTCTGCCAATTCGTCCAATACTTCCAGAAACAATTCCTTCTCATCACAGCCATAAAGATCCACTGGCACACCCCTCAATGCATATTCGCTGCCGCCGAACTCTTCAATCTCAAAGCCAAGATGCGCAAACACCTCCCGATACTCCGAAAGCACCTGCTCCTCCTTTGCAGTCAGCGTCGCAACAATGGGGGGATTTAAACCCTGAGATACGATGGTCTTTTCCCGAAACTGCCCGATCAGTCTTTCATACTTTACTTTTTCATGCGCTGCATGCTGGTCTACAATAAAGAGCTTATCCTGAAAAGCGATCAGCCAGTAGGTATCGAAAATCTGCCCAAGAATCCGATAACTTTCCCTGTTTTCTGCAGTCAGCAGCTTTTCCTCAAACAGGTCCATTTGTTCCGTCTTTATCTCTGGATTTGCAAGAGTTTCTGCATTTTCGGCATTTTCTCCTAAAAAATCGTCTGTCTTAACCCTGCTCCAAACCGGTTTTTGCAGGAAATCTTGCATTTTTGGCTTTTCAGCTTCATATTTCATTTCTTCCATTACCTGAAATTGTCTGGTGCGGACCTCTTCAAAGGGTTCCGGTACGGAAACCTTGGGTTCCGGTACGGAAACTTTGGATTCCTGCATCTTGATGCCTTCAGGGACCTTTTCTTCCAGCACCACTTCCGGTATCATTTCTTTCTGATGCAGAGCCTCTGCAATGGTTTCAGAAATAAAATGATACAGCCTCTCGCCTTCCGTAAACCGGACATCCATTTTGGTGGGATGTACATTCACATCTACCAGTGCGGTATCTACCGCAAAATGAAGCACCACAAAAGGAAATTTATGCTGCATTAAGTACTGGCTGTAGCCTTCTTCTATAGCTTTTGATAACAGATTACTTTTGATATACCTGCCGTTAATATAATAGTTTTCAAAATTTCGGTTAGAACGGTTTAATATGGGCTTACCGAGATAACCTGAAATAGCAATCCCTTCTGCCTCTGCAGAAACAGGCACCAGATTTCCAGCTATTTCTCTGCCGTAGATACGGTAGATGACCTCTTTTAAATCCCCATTTCCTGAAGTGTGGAATTTAACCTGCCCGTTTACTGATAGCTTAAAAGAAATATCCGGCCGGGACAGCGCCATGTGTTCCATCAGATCCACAATATAACTGCCTTCCGTTTGCGGCTGCTTTAAGAATTTACGGCGTACCGGCGTGTTGAAAAACAGATTTCGCACTAAAATGGTGGTGCCGTCGGGCGCCCCTACTTCGGAATATTCTGTTTCTGCCGCCCCCTCGCAGAGATAACGGACACCACATAAAGCATCCTTTGTTTTACTGATCAGCTCTACTCTGGCTACTGCAGAGATGCTGGAAAGCGCTTCTCCCCGAAATCCCAGACTTGTTACGCTGTGTAACTCTTCTGCTGAAGAAATTTTGCTGGTGGCATGGCGCAGGAAAGCATTTCTGATCTGAGAGGCTTCTATACCGCTGCCATTGTCCGTCACCCGGATAAAAGAGATTCCCCCGTCCTTGATTTCCACGGTTATAGAACTGCTCCCCGCATCCACTGCATTTTCCACAAGTTCCTTTACTACGCTGGAGGGTCTTTCCACCACCTCACCGGCCGCTATTTTATCGATTGTCCCGGAATCCAGTACCTGAATTTTTGCCATGTATCATCCTTTCTACCAGCGGTTTCTTAACTTGCTCTGCAGCTTATACAGTGTATTTAAAGCGTCTAAAGGTGTCAGATTGCTGATGTCGATCTCCTTTAATTCCGCCAGAATATCCTCGTCCTTCACCGTATCGAACAGGGACATCTGTGCCATATCCACCTCATCTAAATGTTCCGTCTTTGCGGTCTTTTTCTCCCCGCCGGTATCCACCACGATACTCTGCACTTTGCCCGTAATATCATTGTCAAGCAGCTGCGTGACGATTTCCTTAGCCCGATCGATTACCATATCCGGCACCCCGGCCAGCTTGGCCACCTGAATACCATAGCTTTTGTCTGCGCCGCCCTTTATGATCTTACGCAAGAATACAATATCTTCCCCCTGCTCTTTTACGGCAATACAATAGTTGTTCACATTGTTCATCTTGCCTTCTAATTCCGTCAGTTCGTGATAGTGGGTGGCAAAGAGCGTCTTCGCACCTAAAAGCTTCCGGTTGCTGATATGTTCGATGACTGCCCATGCAATGGAAAGACCGTCAAAGGTGGAAGTTCCCCTGCCGATTTCATCCAGTATGAGCAAACTGTTGGATGTAGCATTCCGCAGAATATTGGCCACCTCATTCATCTCCACCATGAAGGTGGACTGACCGCTGGCCAGATCGTCGGAAGCGCCCACTCTGGTAAATATCCTGTCCACAATTCCGATATTCGCACTTTTGGCAGGTACAAAACAGCCCACCTGCGCCATCAGCACGATCAAAGCAGTCTGGCGCATATAAGTGGATTTTCCGGCCATGTTGGGGCCTGTAATGACCGCGATACAGTGACCGCCGTTATCCAGATAGGTGTCATTGGCGATGAACATATCGTTTTCGATCATTCTTTCCACAACGGGATGTCGCCCGTCTTTAATGTCAATAATCCCTTTTTCATTCAATTTGGGGCGCACGTAACTGTTTCTCTCCGCCGTCAGGGAAAGAGAGGCCAACACATCCAGTCTGGCTATGGCTTTGGCCGTTTTTTGAATCCGTTCCATTTCCTGCGCAATGGAATCCCTGATTTTGCAGAACAGATCATATTCCAGCGTATAGAGCTTGTCCTCCGCATTTAAAATGGTATCTTCCAGTTCTTTTAACCGGGGTGTGGTATAGCGCTCCGCGTTGGCTAGGGTCTGCTTTCTGATATAGTCCTCAGGCACCATATTTTTATATGAGTTGGTCACCTCAAAATAATAGCCGAACACCTTGTTATATTTTATTTTCAAATTTTTAATGCCGGTGCGCTCCCTGTCCTCATTTTCCAGTTCCGCCAGCCATTTCTTCCCATCTCGTTTGGCATTTCGCAGCCTGTCGATATCCTCATCAAAGCCATCTTTAATGATGCCGCCCTCTCTGATGGAAATGGGGGGCTCCTCTTCAATGGATGCCTCAATCAATGCATATATATCTTCCAGTCCGTCAATTTCCTCTCTGACTGCAGTCAGAATCTCTTTTTGAAAACAACCTAACACATGCTTTATGGGGGGCAGCATTTCCAAGGAATTGCGAAAAGCGATCATATCTCTGGGATTAGCCGTTTTATAGCTGACCCGGCTTAACAATCTTTCCAAATCGTATATGGGATTCAAATATTCTCTGATTTCATCCCGGGAAACGGAATCCTTAGAAAGCTCCTCCACTGCATCGAGCCTTTTTTCAATTTCCTCCCTGTCGATCAACGGCTGCTCCAAATAGCTTCTTAAGGTACGTCCGCCCATTGCGGTCTTGGTTTTATCAAGCACCCACAGTAAGGAACCCCGTTTCTGCTTTTCCCTGAGGGTTTCGGACAGCTCCAGATTCCGTCTGGTAGAACTGTCCAAAAGCATATATTTGTTTGCTATGTAAGGATAGATATGATTTAAGTGACTTAAGGAGGTCTTCTGCGTATCGTATAAATACTGCAGCAGGACTCCGGCGGCGATGGTGCCGATCGGAAAATCCTCCAGTCCCAATCCGATCAAGGTATTCACATGGAAATGCTTCAACAAACACTTTTTTGCTGCTTCATCTTCAAAAAAATGCGCATCCAGCGTGTAGACGGAAATTCCCAATCTGCCCTTTAAGTCTCCAATATCCATACCGCTGACTAAAAAAGCATCGTTGCAGACAATCTCCTTGGGCTGGTATTTCATGATTTCATCCATCAGTTTTTTTAAATCTTCCACTTCCGTAGCCAGGAAATCTCCCGTGGAAACATCTGCTAAAGAAATACCGATGCCCGACTGCATATGGGTCACACACATCAAATAGTTATTTCGGGATTCATCCAGTGCCTGCATATCCATGTTGGTACCCGGCGTCACAATCCGGACCACCTCCCGCTTCACCAGTCCCTTAGCCAGTTTGGGGTCCTCCACCTGTTCACAGATTGCCACTTTGTATCCCTTGCTTATTAATTTATTTAAATATCCTTCTACCGCATGGTAGGGAATGCCACACATGGGCGCTCTTTCCTCCTGCCCGCAGTCCTTACCCGTCAGAGTTATTTCCAGCTCTTTAGACGCCGTCAACGCGTCTTCAAAAAACATTTCATAAAAATCACCCAGTCTGTAGAAAAGGATACAGTCCGCATATTCCTGTTTTGTTTCCAGATACTTCTGCATCATGGGAGTAAATTCTGCCACTTCTTTATCTCCTGTTCTTTTGATTCTATTGGCCCAAAGAAAAAGACAGGCCGCAATATATGCATACCTGTCTTGCATTATACCACAAAATATGGTTATTGTAAAATCTAATCTACAATTTCTCCCACATAGTAAAAGCCCCGGCACTCTGTAAGCCGTACGTTTACCAGCTTACCGACCAAGGAGGCGTCTCCCGGAAAATGCACAATGGTGTTATTGGAAAGGCGCCCCGTAAGCAAGGTGGTATCCTGTTCATTGATTTCCTCTACCAACGCTTCCATCACCTGTCCCTGATAACGTTTTACCCGCTCTTTTGCCGTATCCTGTACCACCTTTAGAAGTTTGTCAAATCCCTCTTTTACAACCTCCTCCGGTACTTGGTTTTCCATGGCCGCTGCCGGAGTTCCCGTCCGCTTGGAATAAATAAAGGTAAAGGCGTTATCATAAGCGACTTCCTTTACGACCGCAATGGTTTCTTCCACATCTTCCAAGGTCTCTCCCGGGAAACCTACGATCAAATCAGTGGTCAGGGCCATATCAGGAATTTCCTCCCTGATATGCTTGGTAAGCGCTATGTACTGTTCTTTGGTATAGACTCTGTTCATAGCCTTTAAAATGCGGTCAGAGCCTGCCTGCAGGGGCAGATGCAGATGCCTGCAGATTTTTTTCGATTCCTTCATGACCTGTATCAGTTCCTCCGACAGATCCTTGGGATGGGATGTCATGAAACGGATTCTCTTTAAGCCTTCTATTTTCTCTACTTCCTTAAGAAGCTCGGCAAAACTCATAGGTTCTTCCATGTTTTTTCCGTAGGAATTCACATTCTGTCCAAGGAGCATGACCTCTACTACGCCGTCCGCCACCAATGCCTCGATTTCCCGTATGATATCTTTCGGATTACGGCTTCTCTCCCGTCCCCGCACATAGGGTACAATACAGTAACTGCAAAAATTATTGCAGCCGAACATAATATTGATACCGGATTTAAAAGGATACTTTCGTTTGATGGGAAGGTCCTCTACAATCTTATCCGTATCCTGCCAGATATCTATCAACATATCTTCCGACTCATATACTGCATTTAAGAGTTCCGCAAATTTGTATATATTGTGGGTACCGAAAATCAGATCCACGAAACGGTAGCTTTCCTTAAGCTTCTCAATCACGCTGTTTTCCTGCATCATGCAGCCACACAGCGCAATTTTCATATGGGGATTTTTTCGTTTAAAGCCTTTTAACTCGCCTAATCTGCCATATACCCGCTGATTGGCATTATCCCGCACCGTACAGGTATTGAAAATCACAAAATCCGCGTTTTCCTCTTCCACAGGTACAAGTCCCGCATATTCCAGTACGCCGCATAACTTTTCCGAGTCCTTGGCATTCATTTGACAGCCGAAAGTCGTCACATGAAAAGTAGGCGTTCTCCCCAGCTTTTCAGCCAGTGCCGCTACCTTCTCCTTGGCCCTTTCCATAAAATAATACTGACGTCCGGGCTCCTCGATAGGAGCTTGTACATGGGCTTCCGTCCAGTTTTTGTTATCCTTTTTCTCCTGCATACTCTTCCTCGTCTCTAAATTTAATACATTTCTCCCGGCCAATCATCCCAAAGCGCTGCCAGAGGACTTCCCAAAAAACAGCTTCTGGGAAGCAGATGCGTATTTTGCCATAAATATGATTCCTCATCTTTCCTCGTCGAATAAAGCAGCAATCCCTCCTGGGTCAGATGCAGCGTCAAAGAAATTTCTTCCGGATTCAATAATCGTTCATAATTATCATATTCCGAAAAAAAGCGTAATGCCTCTTCTGCATTGCATGCTTCCCACTCGCAGAAAAACAGTTCTTGTAATTCCTCCTCGGTCAGATAATCCCGATAGTTTAACACCTCACCGGTACGTAAATCGATAGTAATTGGAATATTACGCATAATTTTCTTATTTTCCCCGGTTCGACCACTCACGGAAAATGAGAATATCAAGACATTACTGTTTGCAAACACCAGATCAGTCGTCAGTAAAATATCGTGCACACCCAGCGTATCTGCGGCGGCAAAAAGCCTATCTGCCTCTTTTGCCAGTAAAGTATTGATTTTCTCCGCCAGTGCAGCATCCGAAAGATTGATCAAGTTAACATGCCAAGTGTATTGAAGCTCTCCGCCAGACTCATAACGCCATAAAAAATCTATATAGTTGTCCATGATATGCTGCTCATTTAAAGAAACCTTATTTTCTCCGAGAACCTCCCCACCCAGCTTGATAAAGGCATCTTCATAAATATCGTTATAGGTAATCCCGGCAAATTGAAAGGACGGGGCGTCCTTGGCTTGAGCCCCCGTAAGCTCATCCCCCTGCCCATAAGCATAATTTATTAGTCTGTTTTGAAAGGGCGCCCGCCCCACGAAATATTCCAGTGTAAAACCTCCTGGGAAAGCAAATACGCCAATCAAAGATAATATATCCCAATTGCGGTTATATTCCCCATTCCCCGGCACATCACTTACTACCTCTAAATCCTTTATAATCCGAAAAGCACGGTAACCGCCGTTAGGCTGACCGGCAAAATACCATAGTTCCTGATAATAGTATTCCGGCAGCATTATATAAGGAGAACCTTCCTCATACATCATACGTTGTGTTTCCGTCCATTCATAACTGTCTTTAACAGGAATCAGAACAGCCAGCACATCAAGATAGCCGTCCTCATTGATATCCGCCGTCACCGGCTCCTTATGCCAAAAAGTATATCCATTTGGCAGATATGCCTGCAGTTCCTCTGCAGAAACGCTGTTTCCTACCATAATATCCTGATGACAAAGCGCCTTTAAATCCTGTATCCAATCTACAAACACCGTATCTTCCGAATCGGGCTTAGCGGTAAGTAAAATCAACGCCCCTCTTTCTCTGTCAATGATATATAAGTTGGTGTCAATCCTTATCAGTTCCCGCAATTCTTCCCTATCCGGTGAATAAGGCATATTTTCACTAAAAGATATGGATTCCGTAAAATATTTATTTCCATACACCGTATATTTCAGACTCCCATTTTCCTCTATAGCATAGAGGTGTTCCATTCCCTGCACGCACATAAAATACGGCAGATTGATCTTGGTAGCGCTCCCGCCCTCCTCTAAAAATGAAAAATAAGAAATATCCGGAAGTTCATAATATTCCAAAATATACTGTTTCACATCTTTTTCTTTGGCATTACTGCAAAATCTTTCGGCACATTGGATTTGTGCCCGCAGGCCGGTATAGTCTCCGTCTTCGGAAAACAGCGTCAATTTTCCTACCGGCAGACTATAATTATCATAATAAAAAAATCGGTCATAAGCGGCATAGGAAACCTCTCCCATGGCATTCTCCCGATAAGCTAAAAGTGCCTGATCCAATGCGGGTATATAGGTCTCATACAGAAGCTTTCCCTCTTTCAGAATATCCTCTTCCGCCTCCTGTGCACCGCCTTCAAACATTGTTTGGGTACATAGGATACGCTGTATCATTTCCTGAAGAAAAAATCCGGCAGTACCCATATATCCATCGGTTCTTACAGATACACTCATATCCTCTTCCGATGCAAGTACCACGGACGCAGGTAATATGGCAGATGACAGTACACCTGCAAATATCATGATCAATGCCAAGGTGGTGGATAATATCTTTTGTACTGTTACAAACCATATCTTCATCCATCTATGTCTATTCATAGGAATTTGCTCCTTTGTTTATTTTCCTACCTATCCTCTTATCTGCCCATTTCCCGTGATCATATATTTGTAAGAGGTCAGCTCCCTTAGTCCCATAGGACCTCTGGCATGCAGTTTCTGGGTACTGATGCCGATTTCCGCACCGAAACCGAATTCAAAACCGTCCGTAAAACGGGTGGAAGCGTTCACATAGACGCAGGCAGCGTCCACAGATTTTAAAAATTTTTCCGCCGCTTCTTTATTCTCCGTAATGATGGATTCCGAATGCCCTGTATTATATTGGTTGATATGAGCAATAGCTTCTTCCACACATCCTACGGTCTTCATGGAAATGATATAGTCCAGATATTCCTTTCCGTAGTCTTCCTCTAAAGCTGTATGACAACCGGGAATAAACTCCCTTACTTTTTCATCCCCCCGCATTTCGACTTTATGAGCTTTCAGCGCCTTGGCCAAAACAGGCAGAAAGCTCTCCCGTATATCTTCGTGGATCACCAGAGATTCACAGGCATTGCAGACGCCGATCCGCTGTGTTTTTGCGTTAATAATGATATTGACCGCCATGGTCAAATCAGCGTCTTTGTCCACATAGATATGGCAATTACCGGTTCCCGTTTCGATTACAGGGATGGTACTATTCTCCACCACACTGCGAATCAACCCTGCCCCGCCTCTTGGAATCAGCAAATCCACATATTCATTCAGCTTCATAAATGCAGCCGTTATACTGCGGTCGGTATCCATGATCAACTGAAGGGCATCCTCCGGTACTCCCATTTCCTCTAACGAACTTCTTAACACCCCGGTAATGGCCATATTGGACTGCAGTGCATCACTTCCGCCTTTTAAGATCACCGCATTACCGGCTTTAAAGCAAAGTCCGAAGGCATCCGCCGTCACATTGGGTCTGGATTCATAGATGATGCCTATAACACCCATGGGCACTCTTCTTTTTTCGATCTGCAATCCGTTAGGACGTTCAAATTGCTCCATGATTTCCCCAATCGGATCAGGCAATGCCGCGATCTGCTTAAGTCCCTCCGCCATAGCCTCAATCCTCTCAGGAGTCAGACGCAGCCTGTCTATCAGTCCCGGATGCATGCCGTTTGCTTCCGCAGCTGCAATATCCTGTTCATTGGCCTTTAAAATTTCCTCTGTATGTGTGATCAACTGATTGGCAGCCGTTAAAAGCGTATGATTTTTCTCATCCGCAGTCATTGTCTGCAGCTTGTATTTGGCGCTTACAGCCCTTTTTCCCATATCCTGTAAATCCGTCATATATACCTCTGCCTTTCTGTCATCTCAACAATATCTATCATTTCCTTCGCATACCATACACTTCTTACAATGCTTCCCGCTATAAACAAATGACCTGCATGGGTTTGATATCCGTTTCCTCTGCCTTAATCTCCGATACCATCTGGCAGTCATAACCGATACCAATGGTATGCAGCTTAGTCTTATCCGCCAAATAACGGTCATAAAAGCCTTTTCCGTAACCGATACGGTTTCGATAAGGATCAAAAGCAACTCCCGGCATCAGCATAAGAGTAGAAATGATCTTTTCCTCCGAATAAACATATTTTTCCCGTTTGTCGATATCCATGGGTTCCGGAATCCCCTTATAGCCTGGCTGTAGGTCCGACTTTCCAAAAATCCGGTAAAATTCCATGTTCTCACCCATGACGCAGGGAACATAGACCTTTTTTCCCTGTCGCAGCGCCTCTTCCCAGATCGGCGAGGTATCAATTTCACTGCCGTAGCTTACAAAGATCAGCAGTTCTTTTGCGCTATAATACCATTGATGTCCCAAAATCCGTTCTGCCATCAGGATTTCGGAGCGTTTTCTATCCATGGGATCAAGATTGTCACGGACTGCCAAAACCTTTTTGCGAATTTCACTTTTGCTTTCCATCTTCAGTGTTTCCGTTCTTCTCCGTTTTTCTTCTTCACCATATCTCCCAGATTTTCCACCGATCCGTCTTCCATTATCATATCTATATTATTGAGCTGTCCCCGCAGATTTGCCCGTACATTTGCCACATATTCCCGACGCAGACGGTCCTGTTCTTCCTTTTCCTCGGCGCTTAAGCCCTCCGCCTGCGACTTATGATACAGTTCATTGATTCTGGCAATCTTCTCTTCTATTCCCATAGTTCCTCTTTTCTGTCGTTTTGACCATGCAGTCTGCAGTTGCAATGGCTGCTTACCAAACTTATTTTTCATGTTTATAGATATTATCTACAAATTCCGGCAGATTAAAGTTCTCATCCTTATTTTCCACAAACAGGGTTCCCTCTTTCTCTCCTGCCAGAATCCTATGTAAGATACCCACATCTTTACTGTTGGCAATGACCATGTCCGCACCGATGTGTGTGGCAATCTTGGCCGCCACCATCTTGGTGTTCATACCGCCGGTGCCCACATTGCTTCCCGTACTGGCCTTGCCCATATTCAGATATTCCTCTGTCAGTTCCTCCACTTCGGAAATAAATTTCGCATTCGGATTCTTACGGGGATCATCGGTATAGAGTCCGTCTATATCCGAAAGCAAGATCAGCAGATCCGCTTCCACCAAAGCTGCCACGATGGCTGAAAGCGTATCGTTATCCCCGATCAGGGTATCACTGTCCTTCTCATAATTGATTTCATAGCTGGCAATCGTATCGTTTTCATTGACAATAGGAATAATGCCCATCTTTAAGAGCTCTGTAAAAGTATTGTGGGCGTTGAAGCGGTTCATATCGTCCACTATGGTATTTTTGGTCATTAAGATCTGCGCCACGATCTGATTGTATTCCGCAAAGAGTTTCTGGTAGGTCATCATCAGTCTGGCCTGCCCCACTGCCGCACAGGCCTGCTTAAAAGCTAAATCCGTCACAGGCTTTCCCTCTTGCTCCGTATAAGGATTTACTGCCTTTTTGCCTACCGCTATAGCACCGGAGGTCACCAGTACCACATCCTTACCCTGATTGCGGATATCACAAAGCTCCCTTACCAGCTTTTCTAACTTGATATAGTCCAAATCTCCCGTTTGAGGATGCTGCAGGGAGGATGAGCCGATCTTTACTACAATTCTCTTTTTATCTTTTAACAATTCTCTGTAGTTCATTCTTTATTCTGCCTTTCTTTGAGGCCATAAATGCCGATTGCGTATTCATTCTACTGTATTTTTATTTACCCGTCAACGCCGAAAACAAGGTTTTCAAACCCCAGTTATAAACAACCGCGATTGTGTAAACCTCGGTTTTAAAACCCCGGTTTATAGGTGACGGCTATCGCTTCCGCTACCTTCATACCATCCATAGCCGCTGAAGTGATACCGCCTGCATAACCGGCTCCTTCCCCACAGGGATAAAGTCCTTTTACAGTCGATTGAAAAGTTTCGTCCCTCAGGATACGAACGGGGGAAGATGTCCTTGCTTCTACACCGGAAAGAAGTGTATCAGGACTATTAAAACCTTTGATAGAATGACCAAACTGCTCCATCCCCTCTATGATGCCTTTATTCAGATGCATGGGTAGAATCCGGGTCATATCTGCAAAAGTGTATTCCCCTTTGATAGCCGGTGCAAAAGAAGCGCCCTTTGCGGCATCACCGATAGAATTCGCTCCCTGCTCCACGTTCTCCTTAAAGCTTCCGTAGGTCTGTACCGGCACCTTTCCCGCTCCTGTCTGATAGGCCCTCTCTTCCAGTTCCCTCTGAAAAGCAATTCCTGCCAAAGGATGCCTCTTCTCAAAATCCTCGGGAGAAACCGCAACAATAATAGCGCTGTTTGCATTTTCTCCCTTTCTGCCGCTGTAACTCATTCCGTTGACACACAGCATGCCCTCTTCTGAGGAGGCATTTACCACATATCCGCCCGGACACATACAGAAAGAGTAAACACCTCTGCCATCTTGAGTCTTGGCCGCAACTTTATAGGATGCCGCAGGCAATATCTCCGGGTAATCCTCTCCATATTGGCTGTTATTGATCATCTCCTGCCTGTGCTCTACCCGAAACCCTACTGCAAAGGGTTTTTGCTCCATGGGTATCCCTTTGGCATAGAGCATGGAAAAGGTATCTCTGGCGCTGTGTCCGATTGCCAGTATAACAGCCTTTGTGTGCAAATGCGTCACACCATTTATGATAACGCCGCTTACCTTTCCGTTTTCCGTTACAAGCTCCGTCATCTTGCTTTCAAACCATACCTGTCCGCCCAGTCTGCATATTTCCTGACGCAGATTGGTCACTACCTTCCGCAGGATGTCCGTTCCGATATGCGGTTTGCTTTCATATAAGATTTCCGATGGTGCCCCAAATTCTACCAACAATCTGAGCACCTCATGATTACGTCCGTATTTATCCTTCACCAAAGTATTGAGCTTACCGTCTGAAAAAGTACCGGCGCCGCCCTCGCCGAACTGAACATTGGATTCCGGATAAAGCTCCCCACCCGCCCAGAAATTTTCCACATCTTTCTGACGTTCCTCCACGGATTTCCCTCGTTCCAGTAGAATAGGGGAAAAACCTGCTCTGGCCAAAAAAAGACCGCAAAAAAGCCCGGCCGGACCGGTCCCCACCACCACCGGGTGCTCCAGTGGCTTTGCTCCGCTTACCGCAGGAAACTGATACCTTGTAGGATTTATACGGACAGCCGCTCCCGCACTGCGTTTTATGGTTTTCTCTTCGTCCGCCGCTTCTATATCCAGCGTATATAAATAAAAAAGTGCCGGTTTTTTCCTGGCATCCAGAGATTTTTTATAAATTGTAATCTGCTTTAATTCTTTTTCGGGTATCCGCAGCAGTTTTGCAGCCTTTTCATACAGTTCTCTTTCTGAGTGCCCCGGTCTTAATTTTATTTGTATCCTGATCATATCTTTCTTCCCGTCATCTGGTCCATTTACTTTTCCTAAGGATTATTTGCAGCGCTTTTTCCCGCTACATAGCCGGAAGCCCATGCCCACTGTAAATTATATCCGCCGCATTTTCCGTCTACATCCAAAAGTTCTCCCGCAAAATAGATTCCCTTATGCTTGGTGGATTCCAAATCTGCAGTCACCTCACAAAGCGGCACACCCCCTGCACAAACCTGTGCATGTTCAAAAGAATTGCCGCCTGTAATAGCTAACGGAAACCTCCTGCAAAATGCAAACACCTGATCAATGCTCCGCTTGGAAGCCTTTTTATAACTATCCGTGGGTTTTAAGCCCGCCAATTTCATAAAGAGCAGCATCAATTTTTTATTCAGCATTCCAGTAAAAAATTCTTCCACGGTTTTTGCATCGTTTAAAGAAGCCTTCCTATCCTCTGTCCATTTTCTGTAATCTTCTTCAGAATACTCCGGTAAAAAATTTATGTAAGCCATTACGTGCTTTTTATCCAGTAATGCATAGGCGGCAGTTCTGCTCAATTGGAATACCACAATTCCCGATATGCCGTAGTCGGTAAGCTGCAGTTCTCCCCGTTCTCTTGCGGCTTCCTTTTCATCTATCACAAGAGCCACTTCTGCCTCCGCCCGTACACCGGCTACCGACTTTAACTGCGTATCTCCGCATTTTAGCTGTACCAAAGCCGGAACCACGGAAACCAGGGAATGCCCCATAGACTCCGCCAAAACATAGCCGTTTCCGTCGGAACCGGTTTTAGGTGCGGCTTTGCTGCCGCAGGCTAAAATAACCCTGTCATACTTCTCCCGGCTTTTTCCTGTCACTACCTCTACGCTTCCATCCGAAAGAGTCCGCAGTTTTTGCACTTTACTTTCTGTTCTCACCTCTACCGACTTTTTCTCCAGTTGCAACCGCAAAATATCTAATACTACGGAAGCCTGTTCCGCAGCCGGATACAAGCCGCCCCGCTTTTCTTTTGTCATCAGTCCTGCCTCATGAAAAAAGTTACAGGCCGCCTGATTATCAAATTGCTGTAAGATGGCCCATGCCGCCTGTATATCCCTGCTGAAATAGTGGGCAGGCTGCAAATCTATATTGGAAAAATTACATTTTCCGTTGCCGGTGGACAATAGTTTCTTCCCAACTCTGTCGTTGCTTTCATAGAGCGTTACTGCCGCTCCCATCCCTCCGGCGGTTATGGCCGCCATCATGCCGGCTGCTCCGCCTCCAATCACCGCAATTCTTCTCTTCATATTCATCCTCTCAAATCCTGTCAAAAACGAGGGATTATTTCTTTAGATTATGGTATTATACTCAACTGGAATAGGTTTCCAGAAAACTGTATAACTCCGCTTCATCTTCCATAAAAATACCTTCTACAATCCGGCTCTTTAAGTGATCCGGAAGTTCCAATGCGGAAATCGTAGTATACATATATATGGTTTTCTCATCATCACAGTACACCACAATATTATTATTCTCTACTTTTAAATAGAAACCTTTACTGGGTTCTATATAAAGGTAGTTCATCCGTATGACCACGCGGCTTCTGGAAAAAGACATGACCTCCAGGCCGATAAATCCTCTCTCCAGTTCAGACAACGGCGGGGTTCTCGCATACAGATCCATGGACTGCACAAAGTCCTCCCTGTCCATGCCCAGATATTTCTCCGGCACCTTCGTAACAGTTTCTATCACGGTACCTCTTTTTGTATCGTACTCTTCCAGCACATACTCCGTATCCGTAGTCAATATTTCTTCTTCTTCTACCGCCACTTGCTCTATCTGCGGCAGAGACTCCTCAACTTTTCTCTCCTGCAGAACTTCCTGTCTGCCCGGATAAAAATACCGTTCTACCTCCACACCCAGATAGATGCCTGCGCAGAGCATCATGCATGGATATAGGAAAAATAAACTGATACCTTTTACAAATTTCATAATCAGACTCCTTTGTTATCAGTATCAGCCTATCTTTCAAATTTATTCAGTTAAGACAAAATATGTAAAATTTCTCCAATTCTTCTTAAAATATTGCCGCCCGGCAGCATATCCAGTTCCTTTTCCCTAATGCACCGGAAAGTAAACAGCAGAATGATATAACATCCGCATCCGATCACCAGTCCAAACAATGCCGCTATGACTTCTCCCAGCCAGGAAACCAGTGCTCTGTTTAACAAAAACAGACACAGCCCGGTAACCACAGCGGCCAGCGCCGGCATGGCAAAGACATGCAGCCATTCTGGATCATATTTTAATGTTCTCATTACAAAAACACCGTTCAAAATGCAATTAGCAGCAGAAAATGCCAGAAAAGCATAGGCCAGCGCATAAATGCTGCCCCCGGTAACTTGCCTTCCGATCAAAACCACGACCAGGAATAGCGCAAAGGAGCCGAGCAAGTTTAACAATACGATTTTCTTCTTGCCCAAGCCGTTTAGCAGATTCATGAAATAGATGCCCATTGGCAGAAACAGAATTGCCAGAAAACCTCTCTGCATACAGCCCGTTCCATAGGCAATCCCTTCTCCGTTTCCAAAAATACAGTCCAGAATACCAGGATTCAATACCAGATTGATTACCGCAAAAAAGCCGCTTAACAGAAAAATCGTCTGAATCCCACCCGTAAGGAGATTCTTGGCATTTTTATATTCTTCTTTCTTTACCGCATATATAAGGCTGGCCTGATTTCCGACACACAACAGCAAGGCTATTCCCGAAAGGATCCCCACTGTGAGCAGATATCCGGTATAAAAACCACCATAGGCTTCCACTCCTGCCTGCAGCATATCCGTATCTGAAATCTTACGGAAAAATACAGTCATTCCGGTCAACGTACCCGCTCTTAAGAGAAAACGGACACAAACTTCAGGCAGCACGGTCAACAACAATAGCCGCAGCACCTCTAAACCATCCTCCGTCAACCGCATCCCCTCCTGGTTTCGCTTTGCGGCCCTTCTTCCTGCCCCCATGTAAATAAAAAACAAAAAACAGAGAGTCAGCACGCCAGCCACGGTCATACCCAGTGCAGTTCCTCCGGCTCCGTACATATAAGTAAATTTTTCGGTATGTAAAAGAGCAGAAACCTTTTCGCCATGGCTGTAAAGCACATGGGCAAACAAAAAAGCAAAGGAAACCGCAAATATCTGTTTTAAGAAGCCTGCGATCACCGTGGGCATGGCTGTCCCGATCCCCTGAAAATAGCCCTGCAGTACTGCACAGAGAGCTTCGATCAGAAACAGGGGAGCAAGAATCCGCAGTGCAAAAGCCGCTTCGGGTAATTGTAACAGTCCTCCCATCAGCATATCCGCAAAAATAAGCAGAAAGAAACCTCCAAAGAGTCCCGCAAGCAGACAATAGCCCAATGCCGCCTTGCACACCTTGCCTGCATTCTTATACTGCCCTTTATTGATTCGGGCCCTTAAGATTCTGCCCATCCCCTCTGGTATACAGGCTGTAAACAAAATCTGGAGTAATGTATATGCCTCCAGTGCCGCGACCAGATAGGTCATTCCCCAATTCCCTATGATACGTACCAGCAGAATAAGAACAGCTAGCGCCAGCATTTCAATTCCAATTGTAAACTGCTTCTTTCTAATTTCCATCTGCTTCATTCATTAATCCTCTCTTGTAATTCCTAAACTCTCCAGTACTTCCTCCTGCTTTTTCTCCATGACGGAGGCCTCTTCCTTTTCCATATGATCGTAACCGCACAAATGAAGCATACTGTGTGCTACAAGAAAAGCAAATTCTCTTTTTTCGGAATGATTATAATTTGCTGCCTGTTCCTTTACTTTGTCCACGGAGATCATGATATCACCCAAAATCAATTCTCCGCTTTCAGGGTCGAAATAATCCGCACTCTCCCCCTCCAAATGGGAAAAATCAGCGGGATATTCATATTCTACATTGGGAAAAGACAGGACATCTGTTTCCTTATCCATCTTACGGAACTGTGCATTGCAGGCCCTGATTCCTTCATTGTCCGTCAGCACCAGATTAATCTGTACCTCATAGGGACAGCCTTCTTTTTCTAAAACAGCCTCCATGACTCTATCCGCCACTTCTTGAATATCAAAAGAAAACTCTTCATCGGTTTCATTTTCAACGTAAGAAGTCATAATACAATTTTTCCTCCTTGAAGATGTTTTTCATATTGTTGAATTCTCTCATGGTAATATTGCATTCCACTAAAACAGTACTTTCCCGTTTTTCCCAAAATATCTTTTCAATGAGCGCATCATAGTCAATCTGTTTCCCGGAATCCTCGGCAATGAGCTGCAACACAGAGGATATGACCGTATCCGCCAATAACAGCACCGCCGATTCTTTACTTTTTAAAGAATTCCCGGATGTTAAGTATTCTGTCAACAATCTGCGGGCTGCGGGCGGAAATGCATAGGGTTTTATCAATTCCGCTGTTTTCTCATATGACACTTCCCCCTGTAGAACCCCGATTCTGTGATAATAACCTCCCGCCTTGACTGCATCTACGTCCAGATTTAGCTTCTTGGCTATTCTGTCACAAAAATAGGCAGTATGCACGGCTCTGTAATACTCTTCCTTAGAATAGGCTTTCAGTTCCACCAACAATGTGCATTCCTGATCGTTAATCTCCATGTACTTATCCCGATATTTGTAAATGACCATATTAGAAAAGAATTTTAGCAATATAAAGAGCAATACAATGTTGATAATGACATTCATAAAGGGTACAAGAAAGAGTTCCCATTTGAGAGTTTGATTAGCATAGATCACCACGCAAGCCGTTTCTCCCACCAACAAAAAAGTCACGGAGAGTAAGACCGGCACTATCAGCTTATCTCTATCGTTTAACCGCATAAACAGCCCCGCTCCTATCATACCGCAGGTAAAATACAGCACGAATACTTCCGTGCCGCAGCCTGCAAACAAAACGGAAATAGCTAACAAGAGTCCTCCTGCGGAAATCCCGATTAATGTATTGGAAAACAGGGCGAGCAGAACAAAAACGGTTAAAAAAGGCCAGCCCTCAGAAGGCAGATAGGAACAGGCGGCAGCCAAGACCAGACACACCGCATACAGACCCGTAAATCGAAGTAAATGCTCTTCATTATCATACTCATAGAGATGTTTCTCCGTGGACTGTACCAAAATAAACAGCACAGCAAAACAGCCCATGCCGCTCAAAACCACATTTCGGAGCATATCGATACGGGCATAGTCATTCAAAAAACACAGCAGAGAGACACCTGCCGTTGTCACTAAAAACAATAGTATCGCACAGAGGCCTGTACGACTTTTTTTCGTCATTTTATCGTCTGCCATTTTTACGGGTATCCTTGTTTCCCTTTTTCTCTCTTGCTTCATAATCGTCATAGGCCTTTACAATCTTCTGTACTAACGGGTGTCTGACAACATCACGGCTTGTCAGTGTACAAAAGGCAATGTCTTCTATATTTTTTAAGACCCGTTCCGCAACATCCAGGCCGGAACGGCTTCCCTGTGGTAAATCCTTCTGGGAAGCATCTCCCGTTACAATCACTTTGGAACCGAATCCGATTCTGGTTAAAAACATTTTCATCTGCGCTGGTGTGGTATTCTGCGCTTCATCCAAAATAATATAGGCGTTATCCAAGGTACGTCCGCGCATATAGGCTAATGGTGCCACTTCGATCAAGCCCTTTTCCATATTCTTTGTAAAGCTGTCCGCTCCCATGATCTGATATAGGGCATCATAGAGCGGCCGCAGATAAGGATCTACCTTGCTCTGTAAGTCTCCGGGAAGAAAACCCAGTTTCTCACCCGCCTCAATAGCCGGACGGGTCAGGATAATGCGGCTCACTTCATCATTTTTAAAGGCAGTAATAGCCATAGCCATGGCCAGATAAGTCTTACCAGTACCCGCAGGTCCCAAGCCGAATACGATCATATTGTTCCTAATGGCATCCACGTACTGCTTCTGTCCCAGTGTTTTCGGTTTGATGGGCTTTCCGCTTATGGTATGGCAAATAAGGTCTTTGTCAATCTCCAGAAGCTCGCCTTCTTTTTCTTCCTGTCCTAAAGTAATTGCGTAATCCACTTTTTGCTCCTCTATTTCGCTTCCGTTTTGTGATACCTCAAATAAGCGGGAAAGAATATTGACGCATTTTTTTACCTCTGCTTCCTCTCCCGTTATTTTGACCGCACCGTTGCGATCCACCACTGTTACTTTAAAATCCGTTTCCAGTTTTTTAATATATTTGTCATTCTGACCGAAAATACTCTGCATATATGCCGCAGGCATTTCCATGGTATATGTTGCTACACTCATTGTTACTCCGATTCTATGGACTCAGACGGCTCTCCCGGCACCTCCTTAGCAACAGACTCCTCCGTGAAAGGCACCTCCGTCCCAATTTTTTCTATAATCTGCAGTTCACCTACAAGCAGCCATCTGTCGCTGCCTGTTTCTATTTTAACATCTTTTTCAATAATTTGTACCCCTTTTTCCTCTAAACCTGAAATAAATGTAGAATATTTTCCTTTTAATAACTCTTTCGCCTGTTCAATGGAATAAATACACTCCGTATTCTGATATTCCCGATAGCATCTTGTACCCAGAACAATGGGCAGAGTCAGTCCTTCTAAAGGTTCAAATTCTCTTTCCGTGATAACCGTATCATAAACGGTAAAACTGCAGCTTCCTCCGATCTCCAGCATTTTACCGAATAACTTAATATAATGGCTCTCCTGCTCCCTTCCCGTATATACCTTCTCCATATAATAAAAAGGCAGTTCTTCATAGACCTCCTGTATCCGTTGAACATAAATATCGGCGTCAGAGCGTATGTACTGATATTTTCTGACGGTAGTATCATCGTTGTAAACGGGTACTCTTCCACTGACAAGCAATGTGCCCTCCTCCACACGCTCTCCGATTTTTACCTGCGGCACTCCCGAACGAACGATCATGGAAACGATGAGTCCGTCTTTTTCCGCATACAAATCCGAAAGAATATTTTCCTGCATGGGGGAAAGCAGCGCGTCGTTTTCTTTTACGGAAATTTCCAAACTGGTACCGGATAGCTTGGCTGAAGTCCATGTGATTTCCTGAAATTCCCGACGGATTTCTTTTTCCAGTTCCTCAATATCCAAATCACTGCTCTGCATACCGACCCGAATCCCCTGTTCTTCCAGAAATTCCAGAAAAACATCATCGGTAATACTAGCATTGCCGGTAATATTGATATCCCATATATAACGTGAGGACCAAAACCAGAAAAAACAGGCGGCAAACAATCCCAAAACAAATACCTTTCTGGATAGTATTTTAGGCACCAAAAAGGGTAGTCCGAATCTTTTCAGAATGACTACCCTGGTTCCCGTTTTCCGCGTAATTTCCTTTAAACGGTAAAAGCCTGCAAGACTGATACAAAGAAAATAGATATCTCCATCTTTTTTAATATCCCACAAAAGAATATTTTTATTGCTGCAAAGGTTTAAAAATCTCTCCGGAGCAAATCCCCAAACCTTTATCTGCACATATCCTCTGATCCATTTCAGAAACCCAATCACTAGGCGCCGCTCCTTATCCGAATATTACACTCTGAATGTATCCGCTTATTTTCATATCCTCATTGGTATAATATTCAATTATAAGGCCGGTTCCTTCAAAGCGGACCTGACCGCTTTTGGTCTGTAACAAAATACAGGTATCCGAATATTCCAGAATACCTCTGTAATTCTCAATAAAGGCCTCCTGATTTCCGGTCATGGAGAGCATAAAGGCTCCCATCATCATATCCTTTGGCAGTTTCAGGGATTCCACCAGTATTTCTCTTTTCGATTCTTTCTGCTTGGCTGCCGCACTCTGTTTCTTTTTCATAGTACACTATATTCCGGCGGCTGAATTCTCATACCAAAATTGTGGAAAAGGATTATTGCAGGATACCACGTATCAAAAGCTGCTTTACCGGTTTTTCCGGCGTTATATCATATGCCCCTTTAAGCCGCGCTATGGCAGCGTCCAGCCGTTCCCTATCATTGGCATGCAGCAATGCCAACGCTTCTCCTGCTTTTACATGATCACCTGTTTTCTTTAAAAGAATAATCCCCACCGACAGATCGATGATGCTTTCCTTAGTTTCTCTGCCTCCGCCTAAAAGCAGGGAGCAAACGCCAACTTCATCACAGGCAATATGACTGATATAACCTTCTTTCTCCGCTCTGCATTCTTCCACAAGAGATGCCTTGGGTAAAAGCGCTTCATCATACACCGCCGCCGGATTTCCACCTTGCGCTTCCACAAACTCTGCCAGCTTGTGCAGCGCACTTCCATCCTCTATCACGGACTGCAGCATTTTCCGAGCCTCTGCTTCTTCCCCTGCTTTGCCTCCCGCTATGAGCATCTGTGCTCCCAGCGTCATACACAATTCCAAAAAATCCTCCGGTCCCTCTCCTTTTAAAGTTGCAAGGGCCTCCTTTACCTCCAGGGCATTCCCCACCGCATAACCTAAAGGCTGATCCATATCAGAAATAACCGCTATCGTCTTTTTTCCTGCGCCGTTTCCTATACGCACCATCTCTTCTGCAAGCGCATAAGCATCCTTCTCTTGTTTCATAAAAGCACCGCTGCCAGTCTTAACATCCAGTACGATGGCATCGGCCCCTGCAGCCAGTTTCTTACTCATGATGGAGCTGGCAATTAAAGACATATTATCTACAGTAGCCGTTACATCCCGCAATGCATAGAGCTTCTTGTCCGCAGGAGCCAAATCTGCAGTCTGTCCCATAATGGCAATACCAATGCGATTTACATTCTCCATAAACTGATCCGCAGTCAGTTCCGTGGAAAACCCGGGAAAACTCTCCAATTTGTCAATGGTTCCCCCTGTATGTCCCAGCCCCCTGCCGCTCATTTTTGCAACCGGAATACCGCAGGCCGCCACCATGGGCGTCAGTGCCAAAGAGGTCTTATCTCCCACTCCGCCGGTGGAATGCTTATCCACTTTGATTCCTTTAATAGGGCTTAAATCCAGTACCTCTCCACTATGCTCCATAGCCAGAGTCAGTTCCAGAGTTTCTTCCTCATTCATACCCTGAAAATAAATTGCCATCATCATGGCGGACATCTGGTAGTCCGGGATACTGCCTTCAGTATATCCCTGTATCATAAAACGAATTTCTTCCTTCGAAAGGTTTTTCCCATTTCTTTTCTTTACGATCAAGTCATACATTCTCATTTATCCAACCCCGCCTTTCCTATGAAATATAAATTACTACTCCCAATCTTTACAAACATCTATCCAGCTCACAAACTTTTCACCGGTCAGCCGTTTTAGTTCCTCCATATTCAGTTCAATGGCGCTGTTAGAACTGCCGCAGGCCGGGAAAACAGTGGAAAATCTCTGCATAGACACATCCAGATAGACCTTCACACCTTCTTTGATGCCAAAGGGACACACCCCTCCTACCTCATGGCCGATTTTCTCCTCTACCTCATCAAAAGCCAGCATCTTGGCCTTTGTATAAAACAGCTCCTTAAATTTATGATTGTCAATTCTGGCATCTCCGGCAGTGACGATCAATATAGTCTCATCCCCAACCTGAAAAGAAAGAGTCTTGGCTATCCGCTTCGGCTCACAGGAAAGGGCCTCCGCTGCCAGTTCCACCGTAGCGGAAGATACGGTAAACTCCAGTATCTTGTCTGCCATCTGATACGCCTTTAAATATTCTCTCACCTTTTCGATTGCCATCAATAAATCCTCCGTACATTTTCAATTCATCTGGCAGTTATATTCTACCACAATTCCAGTAAAAAGACACCCATATTTTGGGACTGTTCTCCTTAATATGGGTGTCAATAGGAATTGTATGAAAGTATATATTTTTTATTGCCGCTCCAACTTTAATTTAAACCGCAGTCCTGGTTCTGCATCCTGTTCCGTTACAATATTACGGCTTCGGTATACCGAGAGGCAGAATCCCATGGCCACATAATAACCAAGAATTGCTCCCCTGCAGTAATCCCCCTGCAACCAAGCATCCGAACCGGTGCCGGAAAAGAAGGGTAAAATCAGTGAACCTGTAGGAATCAGGCTCAGATTATAGGCAATATGTTCCACTACGGGTATGCAAAGCGTAAGGATTGCCGCCACTCCCATTAATGTGCCCAATCTGTTCTGCTGCTTTTTAATACCTGAGAATAATACCAAAAACAACAGTCCCAGAAGAACTGATACTAAGATAGCTGCCAAATAACCGTATCTGGAAATCAGATTGATGATAAAGTATTCATTTTCATTGCCAACTCCCGTTAAATTGCCGCTTCCCGTAAAGAAACTTGCATGTTCCGCTTCCCCTCTGATCATATTGAAAATATAGTTTTCATCCCTATTATTACCTATCCAGCCCAGCAAACGATACTTTATATACGATGCTCCGGAAAAACCATAGAAGAACAATCTGGCTCCGCAAAAAAGCACCATGGTACATAACAGCCCTACAAATATAGCTGTGGATTTCTTTCTTCCCACTTCAAACCAATCCTTAAAAGCAGCTACTCCCAAAAGAACCATACCGATTGCCAGTAGATTTACGGAATTTGTCATATTAGCCCTACCGGAAAAGTGATACAACAATGTGATAGACATTAGCCAGAGAAAGCCTAAGAGCATTCCCTTCAGCTTATATTTACGCAGTTTATGAAGAATTGCTCCAAAAAGTACGGCATTCAAAGTAAAGCTTAAAAATACATATCCATATTTACCGCCGGTCCCAAAGTAGTCGAAAAAACCGCTTATCATGACCAGTGCCAAACTCAAAAGAAAAGGATGTCTGGCGATTCTGGTATAATCTATTTTTATGATCAGCCACATTAGCAGCATGCCTGGGAGTACATCCAATAAAAGGTGTTCAAAATAGTCACCTATCTGGAACATACGCCCATCCCCCATATCGATGCTCCATCTGTAGAGAATACCTCCTCCCAGACTGAGCAGGCAGATCAGAAAAAGTGACCATTTATCTATGTCCGGTCGATGCAATCTGTCCATATCTGCACCTACCTGTATGGGGTCTCCCATCTGTTCCACAGCTTTTATAACTGCCTCCTCCTTAGGTATGCCAAACTCCATATACTTATCAGCCTGATCCTCTATATGGGCCTTCAGCTCTTTTTCTACCATACCTCTTGCCCTTTTACAGCGCATTTGTGTCGTTACCGCTTCCAGATATTCAGATACCTGCATAGATTGCACCTCCCAACACTCTGCTGACAGCCCCGGCATAACGCTGCCATTCCTCCTTTTTTTTAGAAAGGTGCTTGTGCCCTTCCTTCGTCAAATGATAGTATTTTCGCAGTTTTCCGCCTACTTCCTGCTCATAGGAAGTGACCATGCCCTTTTCCTCCAGCCCGTGCAGCAGCGGATAGAGGGTTCCCGCCTTTAACTCAAATACATTTTGGGACTGCTCCGATAACTGCTCTATCATTTCGTATCCGTATCTGTCCTTATCTTCCAATAATCTTAATAATAGCAAAGTCATACTTCCCGATACCAGGCTTTTATCAACCGCCATACGCTCTCCTCCTTTACTGACTGTGTATCTTATGATGTCCATATATAGATTATCTATATATGATTATATATAGGCAATCTATATATGTCAAGTTTATTATTTAAAAATATAAAAAAAGCTCTTCTGCCTTTATAAACATAAAAAAGCGTCTCCAACCTACCCGGTTAAGAGACGCTTTTCTCTACATCTTTTATGCGCTTATTTTAATCCACCGATTTTAAGGATTCTGCCATATTGATCTTCTCCAGCTTGCCGGACATGATCAAGTTTACACCCCAAGTAAAAATAAAGGTGAATAAGATACTTAACAAATAACCTGCAAAGCTGACATGTACATCAAAGGAAATCATATCGATATTGATTTCATGCATGACATAAAGATGAAGCAGTTTCCCTAAAAACAGTCCCACTGCACAGCCAATGGCCGTCAGTACCATGTTTTCCCTGAAAACATAGGAAGCCGTTTCCTTTTTAAAGAAACCTAATACCTTTATGGTCGCAATTTCCCTGATACGCTCGGTAATATTAATATTACTCAGATTATAGAGCACAATAAAGGCCAGTGCGGCAGCATTTGCAATAACCAGTATCACGATATAATTCATACTGCTCATCATGCTGGAAATACGTACCAGTATATCCTCCGTTACACTGACAGAAACAATATTGTCTTCCTGCATCACGGCAGCCGCGGCCTCGTGGGCATCCACATCCTCCGGCAGATTGACATACATATTTTTATAAGTCAGTTCTCCCATGGCGTTTCTATAAGTGTCCGGATGCAGATATACATAATTATAAATATAATTTTCGCAGATACCGGAAACCGTCAGATTCATTTCTTTCATATTCTCGTCCCGCAGGGTCAGACTGTCTCCCACCGCCAAATTGTAGGTTTCGGAAATTTTATCCGTTATCACAGCCTCTCCCGGTGCCGGATAGGCAAGTGCACAGCCGCTCCCTGTATGTAAATCAATAAAATCTCCTATCTGCTCCGGCTCTTTTGCCACAATAATATTAACAGCTTTTATCTGATCCTTTACTACCAGATCCATAGAGGTTTCCATAGAAAGCTGGCTGTCGGCGCCAAAGTTCTCCCTAAGCATCTGCTGCAGAGCCTCTGTTTTCTCTGCTCCTGTCAAAACGCCGCTTTCCTCACCTTCGTTCAGCATAATACTTAAATCGTAGAGATGTATTTCCTCAAATTGCTGCTCTGCTATATTGGTAACAGAATCCCTGACACCGAAACCGGTTACCAGAAGGGCTGTACAGCCGCTGATACCGATGATCATCATAAAGAAGCGCTTTTTGTAACGGACAATATTGCGGACGGATACCTTCTGTAAAAAGCTAAGCCTTTTCCAGATAAAAGTAACCCGTTCCAAAAAGACCCTTTTTCCTGCCTTGGGTGATTTCGGACGCATCATAATTGCAGCCTGTTCCTTTAACTCATATCGTATGGATATCCAAGTGGAGCCCATGGAACAAGTAAGCGCTGCAACCAGAGATATCAATGCCATTTTCCAGTCAAACAGATAATGTATCTCTCCCATCCTATACATCATTCTGTAAGCAACCCAAATCACCGTAGGAAAAAGCCAGATTCCAAGGAAAAATCCACCCACACTTCCAATGAGAGCCGCACTTCCGGAATAAAACAAGTATTTTCCCATAATAGCACCTTCACCGTAACCTAACGCCTTTAAAACGCCTATCTGGGTGCGCTGCTCCTCCACCATTCGATTCATGGTGGTAATGCAGACCAGTGCTGCTACTAAAAAGAAGAAAATAGGAAATACATTGGCTATACCGTTCACAATGTCGGCATCACTTTCCAGACAGACGTAACCGATATTGGTATTTCGCCCAAGTACATAGGTATCCGGTCTCTCAATATCCGCAATTTCCTGCCTGGCATCCGCAAGCTCCGCTTCGGCATCTGCGATTTCCACTAAATAATCTGCATAGGCCTCCTCATATTCTTTAAAACCGTCTGCCAATTCTTCCTTTGCATCAGCTAATTCCTGCTTTTTCTCTTCTAAGGTTTTCTTTCCGTCCCTGATTTCTCTTTTGGCATCCTCAATCTCCGCTCTTCCTTCTTCTAACTGGATTCTGCCGTCCGCAAGCTGAAACTTTGCTTCTTCTAATTCCGCTTCTCCAGTTTCAAGCTGCACTGCGGCTTCTGCCAACTGCGCATAGACGCTGTTTAGCTGTACATCCGCAGCATATGCCTGAGAAAGTCCGTTCTGAACCTGGGATTTTTTTGCGGAAATCTGGGCGTGTGCCGCCAGTAAAAATTCAACTTGTTTCAGTTCTTCTAAAGATGCCACATCATTCGGCGTTTCATTTAATATTGCCTCCAGTTCTGCTTTCCGTTCGTTCAGATACTTCTGGGGCGGTAATTTACTTTCTTCTGCCTGAATTTGGGACATGGCACTATTTAAGCTGTTTATTGTACTTGATACCTGTGCCCTGCCCGACTCATAGGCGGCCAGACCGTCCTCATATTCCTGCCTTTTCTCCGCTAAAAGCACCTCGTTTTCGGCTATCGTATTTTCTGCATCTGCAAGTTCCTCTTCTTTTTCTTTGATAGTCCGCTCTGCATCCTTCAGTTCTGCTTCCGCATCCCTAAGTTCCTCTTCCGCATCCACGATACTTTTTTCTCCATCAGCAATCTCTGCTTCTGCATCTTCTAATTCTTTTCTGGCATCCGCAAGTTCCGCTTCCGCATCTGCTTTCTGTTCCTGAAATTCCTTCTCTGCATCAGCCAGTTCTTCATTTGCTTCCGTTACAATAGCCTGATAGCGCCGTTCTCCCTGCGCTTCACAGTACTCCTCCCAAAGAATCTCCTTCTCATCCAGATAAGCATCATACTCCTCAGAATAAAGGGGATAATCCTCATCGAATTTTATAAAGATTTCCGTATAGTAATCCAAATCAAATCCGTCCAGAGGCAGATACATATAGCCGCTTACCATACCGTTGCCCAAGGAGGTATTTCCCCGCTCAAACTGAATATAATAGGAGGATTCTACAACACCTGTAATAGTATATTCTCCGTATGTAAACTTCTCTAAATCATCTTCAGAATTATTCTCTGACAAATGAATCATTGTCCCTATAGCGCTTTCATTATAGAGCAGACTATCCACTACACATTCATCTGCCTGTTCAGGCATTCTTCCGGCCACCAAGTTAAGCCCATTGATGTTTTCCGTCAAGGAATGCGCCTTAATAACGCTTTCATTCCCTTGGGCATTTTCAAACAAAATATCTACCGAAACGGCACCCTCAGCCGCACGTACGCCTTCCTTTGCAGCAAGCGCCTCCACATCCTCCTCTTCAAATCCTAATGTGGATAAAAGCCTGTAATCGTAAAACTGCTTTTCGGTCAAGTAGATGTCCGCAGACTGCACCATGACGGGTTTCGTTTCCTTTAAACCGGCAAAAAAGCCCACTCCCAGCGCAATGATTGCCAGAATGGCAAAGTATCTTCCGAAACTCTGTTTGATTTCCCGAAATGTGGTTTTTCTCATCATAGAACGCATAACTACCACTCAATCTCTTCAACATTGACAATATTTTTATTCAGCACCATGCCCTGCACCGTGCCGCTCTTTACCGTGATAATTCTATCCGCCATAGCAGTCAGCGCCTGATTGTGCGTAATGACTACCACCGTCTTACCCTTCTGCCTGCAGGTATCCTGCAGCAGTTTCAATACCGCTTTTCCGGTGTTGTAATCCAAGGCACCGGTAGGTTCATCACAGAGCAGCAACTTCGGATTTTTAGCCAATGCTCTGGCAATTGCCACTCTTTGCTGTTCACCACCGGAAAGCTGTGCGGGAAAGTTCTTGCTGCGATCCTTTAATCCCACATCCGTAAGCACTTCCATGGCATCTAACGGCTCTTTACATATCTGGGCGGCCAGTTCTACATTCTCAAGTGCTGTCAGATTCTGCACCAAATTATAAAACTGGAAAACAAAACCCACATCATATCTGCGATAGGAAGTGAGCTGTTTTTTATTATATGCGGATATCTCCTGTCCGTCTAAAAACACCTTGCCTTCGGTCAGCGTATCCATACCGCCTAAAATATTTAAAATCGTTGTTTTTCCGGCACCAGAGGCTCCTACGATAACGCAGAATTCGCCCTTGTTTATTTCAAAATCAACATCTTTTAATGCTTGTATAGAAACCTCTCCAGACTGATAAACTTTGCCAACAGCCTGAAATTCAACAAATGCACTCATGCCTTTTCCTCACTTTTCTGATTCCGAAAAAATAGGATAAGCCCCAGTACCAGTACAAAGAAAGAAATAAACTGGGAAGTGGAAAAAATTCCTATCGCTCCTCTATGATCGTTTCGGAAAAACTCTATGGTAAATCTGCCGATACTGTAAAGGATCAAATACAGAGCGCCCACTTTTAACTTAGGCCGCTCTTTACTTGCGTACCGGAATAAAATACCTGCAATAAGGAACATTCCCGCACTGGAAAAAAGCTGAGTGGGAATCATCTTTACCCCATTTGGCGCATAATCGGATTGGGAAAATGCAATTCCAATAAAGGAATCCGTTTCCCTGCCGTAACAGCATCCGGCAAAAAAGCAGCCCAGTCTTCCAAAAGCCTGCGCCAATGCCACCGAAGGCATCATCAGATCAAAGTAGTCCACAAAAGACAGTTTCTTTATTCTGCAATATAGATAAGCTGTCAGCACGCCGCCTAAAATACCGCCGTAAACCACAAATCCACTGTTGTTCAGCACACTTAGCGGATTTTGAACAAAGTTTTTCCATTCCACAATACAGAACAGTACCTTTGCCGCGCAAAAGCCCAATACTACGCACAAGAACGTCATCGGATAGAGGGCGTCTGCATCCATATTCCTTTTTTTCGCTCTGGCTTCCCCTGTAAAGAGAGCCGCCAGCACACCGATCGCAACCATTAAGCCATAGGTGTGAATGGTAATGGGACCTATGGAAAATAAATCATTATACATAAAAATCCTCCTCGGAAGATTTAGAATTTCTCTCGAACTTGCTTATTATAACATACCATTTTCTACAATAAAAGAAAATACAAAAATATTAAGTAAAAATTTACAAAAGGCAGAAAAACTGCCGTCACTATTGAGTATTGACGGCAGTTTATATTAACAGTTATTTATGATACGGCTCCCCGTTTAAAATGCGGTAGCCCCTGTAAATCTGCTCACAAAGAATCACGCGCATCAACTGATGGGGAAAGGTCATGTCGGAAAAACTCAGTTTCTTATCTGCTCTTGCACTGACAATTTCATGCAGTCCCAAAGAGCCCCCTATCACAAACTGAATATGACTTTTTCCGTTAATACCGATTTGTTTTATCATATCGGAAAACGCAAGGGAATCGACCTTACTGCCTGTAATTTCCAGTGTAATGACATAAGCGTCCTCTTTTAGTTTAGCAAGCAGCCTCTCCCCTTCCCGTCGCTTTATCTGTTCCTCCTCAGAGGAACTCGCACCTTCCGGCGTCTTCTCGTCCGCTACCTCTAAAACCTCCATCTTACAGTAACGGGAAAGTCTTTTTAAATACTCCTCCATTGCGTCTTTATAGAATTTTTCCTTGATCTTGCCTACGCATACAATGGATACTTTCATGTTTCCTGCTCTTCGTCAAAAACTTGATCATAGATCTCATCCACAAAATTTTCCAAAAAGGCCTCATCCAGATTGAGGAATTGTTTTGAAATCTTCTCCTTCATCCAAGATGCCCGCTTAAAATATTTTTCCTCTTCGGAAACTTCTGCTGCAGAGGTTTCTCCCTCGAAATCTGCTGATTTTAGATTCTCCAGACACCATTTTTCAATCGTGCTTCTCAAGGAATTTTCCGATTCTGCTTTTTTTGCAAAAAAATGATAGGACTTCATGGATACGATTCCCATGATGATGAACAAAATGAACAGGGCGCTCATGATACCATAGGTCATGTACTTCATGGTTCCGGTCAGTCTAAATGGCAATACACCCATAATTCCCAGTGCGACCACTAAAAGCCCTAAACCTCCCACTATCAGCAGCATATAAGCTGATGATTTATTGTCCGCTGCTCTCTCTGCGCTGTTTTCATAAATGGATGAAGGAGCAATCGGCGTTTTCTCTTCTCGTTCCTCTTCCGCCTGCTGCTTATAGACATAAACCAATTTTGCCGCTTTTTCAAAGACAGCTTCCGCTACAAAAAGCTCCCAGTCTTCTTTCTCCTCTTCGTTTTCGTCCGCTTGCCCTTCATCGGCATCCTCGCTCTTTACCATTTTCACTTCCGAAATATCGTTGTACTTAAGAAAGTCCATTAAATTAGAGAGTTCTTCCTTACTACCGAAAGTAAGAGGCTTATATTCCGCCGTTTCATCTGCTAACAGCTCGCAGCCACAGTCGGGACAGATACTGATTCCTTCCTTATACTCATTCTTACATTTTTGACACCATGGCATATCCATTCCTCCCGTCAGGAAATAGTTTACTCCTCATAATCCAGGCAGGCACGCTCGCAGGTCACGCTTCTGACAAACTTACCTGCTTCTACATGGGCAGGATGAACCTGATAGGCTTTTAGGGCCTCTACACTTTCATATGTGCCAATCAATGCAATTTCACGGTTGCTGGAATCCAGTTCATTTACTACCAACTGAATATCCACTGCACCATCCACCAGTTCCTTAATAGGCTCCAGAAGGGACTTCATCTTCTCGCCTGCAGCCTTTTTCTCTTCTGCCGTCATATCCGGATTAAAATTCCATAAAACAATGTGCTTTACCATATGCGCTCCTATCAATTACCGCAAATATCATTTGTTACGCAGATATTCGTCAATACCCTTTGCGCCTGCTTTTCCTGCACCCATTGCCAGAATAACGGTTGCAGCGCCCGTTACCGCATCTCCACCGGCATAAACACCTTCCTTGGTAGTTTTGCCGTTCTCTTCCTCTGCAATGATACATTTCCACTTATTGGTTTCGAGTCCTTCCGTTGTAGATGAGATCAACGGATTGGGCGAAGTTCCCAAAGACATAATAACCGTATCCACATCGATAACAAATTCAGAACCGGCTACCTCTACGGGACGTCTTCTGCCGGATTCATCCGGTGCACCCAGTTCCATTCTGATACATTTCATACCGGTTACCCAGCCTTTTTCATCCTGCAATATTTCGACCGGATTGGTCAATAAATCGAAGATAATGCCTTCTTCCTTAGCGTGATGCACTTCTTCCACACGGGCAGGCAGTTCCTCTTCACTCCTACGATATACAATATGCACTTCGGCGCCCAGCCGCAATGCGGTTCTGGCAGCATCCATAGCCACGTTACCGCCGCCTACTACAGCAACCTTTTTACCCCGCATAATGGGAGTATTGGAATCTTCATTAAAGGCCTTCATCAGATTGCTTCTGGTCAAGTATTCATTTGCGGAGAACACACCGTTTGCATTCTCTCCGGGAATGCCCATAAACTTAGGCAGACCTGCGCCGGAACCAATAAAGACGGCTGAAAAGCCTTCCTCGGAAAGCAGTTCATCAATGGTAATGGACTTGCCCACTACCACATTGGTCTCAATCTTAACACCCAGACTCTTTACATTTTCAATTTCCTTTGCCACAACCGCCTCTTTGGGCAGACGGAACTCGGGAATACCATATACCAATACGCCGCCGGGTTCATGCAATGCCTCGAAAATCGTCACATCATAACCCATCTTTGCCAAATCTCCCGCACAGGTAAGACCTGCGGGGCCGGAACCGATCACGGCTACCTTTTTGCCGTTCTTTTCCTTTGCACCTTCGGGTTTGATTCCGTTTTCTCTTGCCCAGTCAGCTGCAAAACGCTCTAATTTTCCGATGGATATCGGTTCTCCTTTAATACCGCGGATACACTTACCCTCACACTGGCTCTCCTGCGGGCAGACACGACCACAGACTGCGGGCAGTGCGGAAGCTTCACTGATAACCTGATATGCTCCCTCTACGTCCCCCGCCTTGATGCACTCAATAAAACCGGGAATATTGATGGCAACAGGACATCCTTTGATACACTGTGCATTCTTACAATTAATACAGCGGGCTGCCTCTTCCATCGCTTCTTCTTTATTATAGCCTAAGCATACTTCTTCAAAATTTGCCGCACGTACCTGAGGCTCCTGCTCACGAACCGGCACTTTCTTCAATACGTCCATTTTTTCCTCACATTCTGCCGCAAAACGGCTTGCATTATATTTATATTATTGTTTCATTATCTTGTTGACTTAATTACAGTTTCCGCATCCACCATGATGAGAAGCACCTTCTTTTGCCTTTAAGAAGGCTCTGCCTTCTGCAGTCTTATAAATCTGCTGGCGCTGCATAGCTTCGTCAAAATCCACCTCATGACCGTCAAATTCCGGTCCGTCAACACAGGCAAATTTTACTTTTCCGCCTACACTGACACGGCAGGCGCCGCACATTCCCGTACCGTCCACCATGATAGGATTTAAGCTGACAATAGTGGGCAGATTTAACTCCTTAGTGAGCTTGCAGACAAATTTCATCATGATCATAGGGCCGATGGCAACGCATACATCATAATGCTTACCTTCGTTTACCAGATCCTGAATCGTCTGGGTCACCATGCCGCTTCTGCCATAAGATCCGTCATCGGTAGTTACATAAAGATTTCCGGCAACCGCTTCCATTTCTTTTTCCAGAATCAATAAATCCTTCGTTTTTGCTCCTACAATCACATCTGCTTCAATCCCATGTTCATGCAGCCATTTCACCTGAGGATATACAGGTGCGGTACCAACACCTCCTGCCACAAAAAGCATTTTCTTCTTTTTAAGGTTTTCCAAATCCTCCGATACAAATTCGGAAGGACATCCCAAAGGCCCCACAAAATCTTGAAAAGCATCGCCTGCTTTTAAGCCGGCCATCATCTGTGTGGCAGCACCTACAATCTGAAATACGATGGTGATCGTACCTTTTTCCCTGTCATAATCACAGATAGTAAGCGGAATTCTTTCTCCTTCTTCATCCGTCCTGACAATTACAAATTGTCCCGGTTGACAGGCTTTTGCCACTCTGGCAGCCTCTACTTCCATTTCAAAAATGGTGTCCGTCAGTTGCTTTGCATTGATAATCTTATACATTTTTTCCTCTCATTCTGCCAAGAACCGAATCATCTTTCACCTTAGCTAAGGTTCTTTTGGCGTGTTGTAATTATGTATTAATATTTATTTTCAGCCGTTAATCAATTCTAAAATAGGATTTTTAAAAGGTTCTCCTATCAGCTTATAGTAAGTCTGTGTGTAGATGTCAACCGCATAAATAGTCCCCGTTCTATTTTGTACCCCGGCAGAATCCTCATAGAGTTCGGTAAGGATATAAAAATCTCCCATACCAGCAAGAGTTTGTGCGGACTGAAAAGCATATATATATCTTCCCGGCAGATTGCCCGCTATGGTTCCCTCCGTATCCAGAAGCTTACCGCTTAAAACCAACTCTTCTTTAATCCCTTGTAAGGCCATATCCACCGTAAAATCGGTGGGCAGCACCAATTCATACTGTCTTGTAGTGCAGCTGCCGCACACCCCTTCTTCATTGTAGATAATAAATTTAAATGTGCTTTTTCCTAACGGCATGGGAATGGCTTCCCTGTATTGTGCGGAATGGTCCGTGGGAATACTGCCGTCCGTCGTATAATAAACCGTACCATCCGCCGGCACCACCACTTTTATCATAGTCGGCGACGTATATTCACCGCTGTAAGTTTCCACCTCCGGTGCAGGAGGCTTCATAATATCTATGATATAGGTCTTGGCAACCACTTCACTGCTGATTCCGTATTCATTTACGAACATGGCGGTTATCACAAATGTTCCCGTATCCAGAAAAATCGGCGTCGTATATATATCGCTGCTGTCACTAGGAAGAGTGCCATCCGTAGTATAGTAAATAGTCCCCTGCGTACTGGCCGACAGTTTTAACGGAATCACTTCCGCATAGGTTCCCTCCGTATAACTGAACTCCGGCGGTGCGGCCATATAATGCTGAAACATATTACGTATGGCTTCATTCTCCGTATTGATCAAAAGAGTATTTATGGAAGCGTAATCCTCCCTATCACGGAAATAAGCGATCAGCCGTTTATAGGCCGTTTCCAGTTCATCTTCCGTGGTATATGGCGAAGAAATGATAAAGCTTAAGGTATTCACATATTCCTGATTCTGACCATTCTGTTCATACAGGGCGGCAAGCTGAAACCGCAGATAAATATTTTCCTCCAGCTCTACTGCCCTCTGATAAAAACCGAGGGCCTCCTCTACATTTCCTGAAGCTACACATGCCTGTGCCCGGGAAATCTGATACTGCACCGAATTGTAACGATAGTTCCGTATGCCAATAACCGCCGCAGCCGCACCTATGATCAAAAGGAGGGTCAGAGCGCCAATCGCAATGATTCGTTTTAATTTTCTTTTGTTAGCTGTGATCTCTTTTTTTACTGCCGATCCCTGCTTCTCGTCCGGAACTTCCTCTAAAACATCTTCGCTGATACCGGAAAGCGTTTCCGATATGCTATATTCAATTTCTGGTTCAAAGTCTGGCACAATATGTATCTCTTCACCACATACTTCACAGTAAAGATCGCCATCCTTCATGTCTGTTCCACAATTGGGACATTTCATAAGGAACTCCTAACCTTCCTGTAAATTTAAAGACTCTACACAATTATGCATCAGCATGGCAATCGTCATGGGACCGACGCCTCCCGGAACCGGTGTGATGGCACTGCAGATGGGTTCTACATCTTCATAGTCCACATCGCCGCAGAGCTTTTTGTTATCCATACGATGGATTCCTACATCGATAACCACCGCACCTTCTTTTATATATTCCCGGGTAATCATTTTGGGCTTACCTACGGCCGCCACCAAAATATCCGCCCGCTTTGTAATTTCTTTTAAATTCCGAGTACGGGAATGTGCAACCGTGACCGTACCGTTCTCCCTAAGCAGTAAAAGCGCCATGGGCTTCCCCACTATATTGCTCCTGCCCACTACTACGCATTCCTTTCCTTCTATCGTAATACCGGAGCGTTTTAACAGTTGGATGATACCTGCAGGCGTACAGGAAACAAATCCCGGTTCTCCGATACAGAGCGCTCCCACATTCTGAGGATGAAAACCATCCACATCTTTGGAAGGCGCAATACTCTTTATGACCTTATCCTCATCGATATGCCCGGGCAAAGGCAGTTGTACCAAAATACCGTTTACGTCTTTTCTTGCATTCAATTCCGATATCAGGTTTAACAGTTCTTCCTCACCGGTTTCCTCCGGCAATTCGTACGCCAGTGACCTGATTCCGATATATTCGCAGGCCTTTTTCTTATTTCCGACATATACGGTGGAAGCAGGGTCATTCCCAACCTGTATTACCGCAAGCGTTGTTTCTCTGCCCTGTGCTTTTAAGGCACTTACCTTTTCCTTTAATTCCTCTTTTATCTGTGCGGAAATTGCTTTCCCGTCAATTAGCTGAGCCATAAATCAAAACTCCTTTACCTTCCGCCTAAAATAATCCGGTAATCATACCGTTTTCACCCACATCAATACCATATGCGGCCGGATTTTTAGAAAGGCCGGGCATAGTCATGATCGCGCCCGTCAGTACAACTACAAAGCCCGCGCCTGCAGAAACATAAACTTCCCTGACTCCCAGCTCAAATCCTTCCGGCCGGCCCAGTTTATCCGGATCGTCCGACAGGGAATACTGATTCTTCGCCATACAAACAGGAAATTTACCAAATCCCAAGGTCTCCAGCTTTTCTAATTGTTTGATAACGGCAGGGGCAAAACTGACACTGCCTGCACCGTAAATCTTCTTTGCCACGGTTTCTATTTTTTCTTTCAGAGAAAGAGAATCCTCGTAGAGTAATGTAAAATGACTCTCTTTTGTCTCCAATGTCCGTATCACTTTTTCGGCCAGTGCGATTCCGCCTTCGCCGCCCTTTTCCCAAACCTCGGAAATAGCAAACTCACAACCTCTGTCTTCACAGAACTGTTTCACAAAGTTTATCTCTGCCTCTGTATCCGAAACAAAGGAATTCAAAGTCACTACTACAGGAACACCATAAAGCTGCAGGTTTTCAATATGTTTCTCCAAATTGACAATCCCTATTTTCAGAGCTTCCAGATTTTCTTTTCCGAGTTCTGCCTTAGAGATACCGCCATTATACTTCAATGCTCTGATTGTAGCAACCAGAACAACCGCATCGGGATGCAGTGCTGCCATACGGCATTTAATATCAAAAAACTTCTCAGCACCTAAATCGGCGCCAAATCCGGCTTCGGTAATCACATAATCCGCCATTTTTAAAGCAGTTTTGGTAGCCCGCACTGAATTGCATCCATGGGCTATATTGGCAAAGGGACCACCATGTACCAAAGCAGGTGTATGCTCCAGAGTTTGAATTAAATTCGGTTGCAATGCATCCTTTAAAAGAGCCGCCATAGCTCCCACAGCCTGTAATTGCCCTGCGGTTACCGGATTGCCGTCGTAGTCATAGGCCACCACCATACGGGAAAGCCTTTCCTTCAAATCCTGCATATCCGCAGCCAGACAGAGTACTGCCATGATTTCGGAAGCCACTGTAATGACAAAATGGTCCTCTCTGACAAATCCGTCAGTTTTACTGCCTAAACCTACCACAATATTCCGTAATACACGGTCATTCATGTCCATACAGCGTTTCCAAACAATCTGTCTGGTATCGATCCGCAGTTCGTTGCCCTGCTGGATATGATTATCCAAAAGAGCCGCCAACAGATTATTGGCAGAAGTAATGGCATGGAAGTCACCTGTAAAATGCAGATTCAAATCCTCCATTGGCACTACCTGTGCATAACCGCCTCCTGCGGCGCCGCCCTTGATTCCAAAACAAGGACCCAGAGAAGGCTCTCTAAGCGCAATGACCACTTTTTTTCCAAGCTGTCCGAAGGCGTCTCCCAGCCCCACGCTGGTCGTCGTTTTCCCTTCTCCGGCGGGAGTGGGATTGATAGCCGTTACCAAAATCAGTTTACCATCCGGATTACCTGAAATTCTTTTTATGTACTCATCAGATATTTTGGCCTTATATTTTCCATACAGCTCCAGTTCTTCAGCAGCAATATCCAGTTTTGCCGCCACCTCGGTAATGGGCTGCATCACTGCTTGCTGTGCAATTTCAATATCTGTCTTCATGCTTATATTTCCTCCAGCAACTGCTCAAATTGTTCCATACTCATTAAAACCTTGCGGGGCTTTGTCCCTTCTTCCTCACCTACCACACCGTATTCATACAGCTGGTCCATAATGCGGGCCGCCCGGTTAAAGCCTATCTTAAACATTCTCTGGAACATACCAATAGAGGCCTTATCCTTATCAATAATGAATCTGCCGGCATCTGCAAAATACTCATCCAATGCACTGCCACCTTCACCGGAAGCGCCTCCTGCACTGCTTCCGGAGCCCATATTCATAATCTTCTCTTCAATATCCTCCGCATAGACATTGCCAAGGGTTTGATTCTTTAAGAAGTCCACCACATCGGAAACCTCTTTGTCGGAAACAAAGGCACCCTGTACACGGGCAGGCTTGGTATAGCCTTGAGGATAGAAAAGCATATCTCCCTTCCCCAACAGCTTCTCCGCACCGTTCATATCCAGAATGGTACGGGAATCCACTCCACTGGATACACTGAAAGCCACGCGGCTGGGCATATTGGCTTTGATCAAACCGGTAATAACATCTACGGAAGGTCTTTGGGTCGCAATGATCAAATGAATTCCCGCTGCTCTGGCAAGCTGTGCAAGACGGCAGATGGACTCCTCCACCTCACCGGGTGCCACCATCATCAAATCCGCAAGCTCGTCCACGATGATCACGATCTGCGGCATCTTGGCAGGGGCATCCTCTTCTCCCCGTTCCTTCATACTTTCTACTTTCTGATTGTAACCTTTTAAATCCCTGACATTAAAGTCCGCAAATTTTTTATAGCGGTCCGTCATCTCGGACACGCCCCAGTGCAGAGCCGCAGACGCTTTCTTGGGATCCGTTACCACGGGAATCAGAAGATGGGGGATTCCATTGTATACGCTTAACTCCACCACCTTCGGATCTACCATGATCAGTTTCACATCGTCCGGATGTGCCTTATAGAGAATACTCATGATCAATGTATTGATGCAGACCGATTTACCGGAGCCGGTTGCTCCCGCAATCAGCATATGGGGCATTTTCGCAATATCTGCCACCACTACTTTACCTGCAATGTCCTTACCGACCGCAAAAGCCAGATTGGACGAGAACTCTTTAAACTCGTTGCTTTCCAATAAATCCCTGAGAGCAACCGCCGTATTTTCTTTGTTTGGCACCTCTATACCAATCGCCGCTTTTCCGGGAATCGGCGCTTCAATACGAATATCCGTAGCTGCCAGATTTAACTTGATATCATCTGCCAATCCTACTATTTTGCTGACCTTTACGCCCTGTTCCGGCTGCAGTTCATATCTGGTAACCGCAGGTCCCTGACTGATATCCGTAATGGACACTTTTACTCCAAAGGTATTTAAAGTCTGCTGCAGCCTGTATGCGGTTTCCTTCAGTTCTTTCGCGGAATCTCCACCACCGCCTTGACCCTTCTGCAATCGGGACAGCGGGGGGAATATGTATTTTTTAGGCGCTTTCTTCTCAGCCGCCTGAATTTCTTCCGTCATACGGGAATCTCCGCTCTCCGCATTAGGAACTGCGGCCGGTCTTGCCACCGGTCTTACTGTGGCAGCCGGCTGATAAGCAGGCTCATCTTTTTGCATAATCTGCGACTGCATGGGCATGGGCTGCACGGAACGACTCTGAATAGGTGGATAATCATCCGTACTATGTACTGACTGTACGGTGGGCTTTTCTCCTCCGCCTAAACTGCTCATACGGATGGTCGCTTCCCTGTATATGGGCTGTTCCTCTTCATAGGGTTCAAACTCTGATACAGGTTCTTCTTCCTCCTGTGCATAAATTTCCCGCACATCTTCATAATGTTCTTCCGGTTCGGACTCCATAGTCCCACCGTTTATTCTGATATTATCAAAATCTGTCAGATTTTCTTCATTCAGGGTAATTTCATGAATATCGTCCCGGCCTTTTTTGTCAATAGGCGCAGTTAAGGAGGTATCTGCCATGACACCCGTTACTTTCTTATCCATGCGAAGAATTCTTTCGTTCTCTTTCTCCTCCGCTTTCAGGCGGCGTTCCTCATCACGCCTTGCACGCTCCTCATCCTTCCTCTGTCTTGCCTCTTCGTAATCATTGCGGCGTATACGGGCCTGTTCCCGTCTTCTCTCCGCGTCCTCTCTGGAAAGCTCGGCCATTCTTCTGCCGCCGTTTTTAACGCTGTCCACGAAGGATCGTTCGGTCAAAAGTACCGCACTGATAATGCCCAGGATCAACACCACTAAAACAGTGCCTATCATATCCAGAAAATGCACTAACATATAGGCCAGACTGCCGGCGATTACACCGCCTCCTGCCCTGTTTTCACTGGAATATCTGTAGATTTCTCCCACACTGTATTCCGGCGCAGAAGGGTTTCCGGAAATCAGTTCACAGATAATACCTGCCAGTATGAACAAAACACAGGCCGCTGCCAGTTTTCTGATTGCGGCAGGATTGCCCTGATTAGCGGACCAGAACGCCGCTCCGATAAAAGCGGCAATCGCAATGAGATAAGCCAGAAAACCGAACAGACCGAAAAGCACGGCGCTGATAGCGTTACCTACAGTTCCTATAATGCCAAAATTGCATAAAAATAAAATCACCGTAACCGCAAACAGCAGGATCAACGCCACTTCATGAAATAGAGCGCTCTCCTGCTCGGTATACTGCCTGAAATTTTCACTGTTCCCTCTTTGGGAATTTTGCGTGCTTCTCTTCGAAGCTGATGACTTTTTATTCTGATTGGATGCCATAAAAACTTAAACCCCGCTTCATATACTCCGACCATTATATCATTTTTCTGCGGGCTTGTCACCATGTATACAACGGTTTTTTACTTTCCGCCGGAAATTAGCTTATGCAGCTTACGCATAGCTTCTCTGATACCTCCCACCTCATCGATGATCCCTTCATTCACTGCCTCCTGTCCCACCAGGATCGTTCCTACATCTTTGGTGAGCACGCCGGTTTCCATCATAAGCGCTTCCAGCCTTTCTTTATGAATACCGCAGTGATTGCACACAAAGCCGGTTATTCTGTCCTGGATCTGCTTGAAATAATCAAAAGTCTGCGGTACCCCGATCACCATACCGTTCATCCTCACCGGATGTATGACCATGGTACCTGAAGGAACAATATAGGAATAGTCCGTACTGACGGCAATCGTAACGCCGATGGAATGGCTGCCGCCCAGCACCAGAGAAACGGTAGGTTTAGACAAAGAGGCCAGCATCTCGGCAATTGCAAGCCCGGCTTCCACATCTCCGCCCATAGTATTTAATAATACCATGACACCCTGTATCTCCTGACTGTCCTCTATGGCTGCCAGCTGCGGCAGAATGTGCTCATATTTTGTAGTCTTTGAGGAACTGTTTAAATTATCATGTCCCTCCACTTCACCAATGATGGTAAGCAGATGGATATTCTGCTTTTCCTTATTCTTGTTCAATGTCACCTGACCGAGCTGTTCAATCCGTTCATCTTTGTGCTTCTCTTCTTCCCGTCGTTTATCGTCCTGATCGTTTTCTCGATTTTTCTGCATATGCCTGCCTCCACAAAAAATAGAGAACCGCATTACGGTTCTCTATTATTGTGTACAGGAATTCTGATTTCATACGCTAAAGAAACACGGCTAAATATCAAAATCGTCATCGGAGGCAACTTTGATATCATATCGCAACTTATCTGTAGCCACAAAATAAGGATAGTCCAAAACCTTCGTTTCATGTTTTTTAGGCAACGGCAGCGGATTCTCTATGTAATTACCCTTCTTATTCGCCTGTGCCGCAGGCTGTGAGACTGCGATGGCGGCCGCATTTCCTTTTCCGGGCTTTTCTTTCGCCGCTTTCTTCTCCGCTTTTGCAGCTTTTTTAGCTTCCGCTTCTTCTTTGGCCGCTTTCTTCTTTTCAGCCTTATCGTTCTTCTTATCAGTCTTCTCCAACTTTTCAATGTTTCCGACATTTTCGGATTTTTTCTCTTTTACTGTCTCGTCCGCGGTCTTTTGAGCATCCTTACCCTCTGCTCCTGCCGTCTCTAATGCAGGCTCCTTAATACTTTGTTGTAATGCGGTATGGACACCCGCGCCCATCATTGCCAGCACCAATGTAAAGGTAAGATACCCTGCCGTCATGCCGGAAGCATGGAAATTTCCGGCCAAAATTACTGCCGCACCTAACAGGAAGAAAAAGTACAGCATCTGAGACTCTCTCTTTTCATGCACAAAGAAAGCAGGAATCCCAAACAGCAGCAAAAACGATATCACCGGCATGGAATAAGTCCCCAAAATGGTATTGGGATACAACAGAGTCGGCAGTCTACCCGTACCCTTGTAGGAAAAAAGCGTACACCAAGTATTGAATACTTGGATAATATCCGCATTATTCTGCATACCGTCAAAAAACATGATCAAGATCACTGTCAGGAAAAATACAAAAATGACTGTTATCACCTGCAGGGACAGCATGAGAAAGCGTTTGACTCCTTTGGACGCTTCTTCATCTTCTTTCACTCCATAGAGAAAAAGTATGGGAAGCAGCAGAGTTAATCCTGATACATCCAAATACGTCAGGACACCGATACCGATTCCCAACGCCACTGTCTGTACCCAGGAATACCATTTCATAGGGGCACCCGTTTTCTGCCTTCGCAGAAAGCGGCCTGCCATCAGGAAAATAAGACCATACAAAAACATATATAATATTCTGGGAGAATAGGTAATACCTTCCTGTACGGATCCGGGAAGCAGCATGATGCCTGCCATAAATAACAATGATGCAACCGGTCCGGAAAGTCTTCTGATTCCTAAATACCAGACAACTGCAGTCAATGCCTGTAATATGATCTGCAGGATAATACCGGCAGTGAAGCTGTTACCAACTATGATAAAAAGTCCCCTAAGTACCAGAACATAGAGATACTGGGCTCCATGGGCAATGGGAATAACCGGCTGTCCCGTCACGCTGGCAGTTTCAAAAAATGCCGCTTCCTGTGTACCTTCCCCCGCCATAAAAGCCCGTATAAAAATGCCGGCTCCTATAAATAAAACGGCCAGCGCAGCTTCCCATATCAAATGGGATACCCCCTGTTTCTCGGCTTCCTGTTCCCGATTCTTCACCAATCTGCGCAGCAGCGCAAAGATTCCCACAGCCAGTATGATGGTCACCCCAATAACTCCCATTCTGGCATAATCATCTCGTAAAGGCGTCTGCTCTAAGAAAAGCGTTACGATCGCAATATGATAAATACAGACAGATGCCGAAAATAAGGCCCATAGTAAATAGCTAAAAATATTTTTTCTAAAAGTCATTTTGCGCTCACCACCTGTTCAAAAACGTTTCTGTTTTGAAAAGAATTGTTATTCCAGCACTTTTTCTATGTTATAGCGGGGTCGATGTTTTACCTCCACGTAAATCTTGCCGATATACTGTCCTACCAGTCCGATCGCCAAAAGCTGGACACCCCCGATAAACCAGATGGAAAGAATGAGAGACGTCCAGCCCGGCACAACATTACCGGTAAAATAAGATGCCAACGCATATATGGCCGCCAGCACACTGCCTACAATAATCAGACTGCCAAGCCATGTAATCAGACTGATGGGTTTGATGGAAAAGGATGTAATCCCGTTAAATGCCAACGCCACCATTTTTTTCAGCGGATATTTGGATTCTCCTGCTACCCGCTCTTTACGCTCATAGTAGACACTGTCCGTCTGATATCCGATCAAGGGAATCATACCTCGAAGGAACAAATTTGTTTCACCATATTGGGAAAACTGTTCCACAGCCCGTCTGCTCATCAATCGAAAATCCGCATGATTATAGACCGTCTTGACCCCCATGACCGCCATCAGCTTATAAAAGCTCTGCGCCGTAAAACGCTTAAAAAAAGAATCCGAACTTCTGTCGCTGCGGACGCCGTATACAATGTCATTTCCCGCATGATATTTATCTATCATTTCTTCAATGACGGCCACGTCATCCTGTAAATCCGCATCTATGGATATCGTCACGTCACTTCTGTCCTTTGCCGTAAGCAGACCCGCAGTCAAAGCAAATTGATGCCCAACATTACCTGCCAGCTTTACTCCCCGTATTTGAGTAGGATGAGCAGCATGCTCCTCTTCGATCAACTCCCAGGTTTTGTCCTTACTACCGTCGTTAACAAACAAAATAAAGCTGTCCTGTGCAACTTTTTGCTTCGCTATCAAATCCTCCAGCACGCCTCTTAAGGCATCTGCCGCAATATGTAGAACCTCCTCCTCATTATAGCAGGGAACTACAATTGCCAATTTATCCATACGCAATTTCCTCCAACCCTGTTTTGTTAAAGGACCAATATGTATTATTTATGAATCACTTTATTCATCCCAATTGTGATAAACGGCCTGCACGTCGTCATCATCCTCCAACAGATCCAGGGTACGCTGCAGATTCTTGATTGCAGTCTCATCTGTTAGTTCTACATAGTTCTGGGGAATCATGGTCACCTCGGCGCTTAACATGGGAATACCTGCTTCCTCAAGTGCCTTTCTGACCTCTTCAAAGGAATCGGGATCGGTCAGCACTTCATAGCTGTCCTCCTCCTCGGAAAAGTCCTCGGCGCCCGCGTCTAAAACCTGCATCATCAGATCATCCGCCTCCGCATCATACTCCTCTTTGTCAATGATGATCTGTCCTTTTTTATCGAACATGAAAGATACGCAGCCGGGGGTTCCTACATTACCCTGTCCTTTGGTGAACGCACTTCTTACATTGGCTGCGGTACGATTCTTATTATCCGTCAGCGCATCCACAATAATCGCTATTCCGTTAGGACCATATCCTTCGTAAGTAACGTACTCATAGTTGACATTTCCCACGTCTCCGGCCGCCTTCTTAATGCCTCTGTCAATCGTATCATTGGGCATATTGTTGGCCTTTGCCTTGGCAATGACCTGTGCCAGTTTAAAGTTATTGGCCGGGTCAGGTCCGCCCTCTTTCACCGCTACCGCGATCTCTCTGCCGATAATCGTAAATATCTTTCCTTTTGCGGCATCGTTCTTCTCTTTTTTATGCTTAATGTTTGCAAATTTAGAATGTCCTGACATAATTCCTCTCCTTTAGTACTTTTTTCCGTAAATTAAAATATACCATTTATAGATTCATTCGTCAAGCCGGACTGCCCTCCCGTTATGTATCCAGTTCCAGACTTATCATCAGCGCTCTATTGACTTTCTTCATAATCTGAGGATCCAGATGGCAGACTTTATCCTTCAATCGTTTTTTGTCTATGGTACGCAGCTGTTCCAATAAAATGACGGAATCTTTGTCCATATCATACTGCAGCGTGGACAGCTCAATATGAGTGGGCAGTTTTGCCTTATTCATCTTGGATGTGATAGCCGCACAGATCACCGTAGGGCTGTGCCTGTTTCCCACATCATTCTGTATGATCAAAACCGGCCGGATACCTCCCTGTTCGGAACCTACCACCGGTCTTAAATCTGCATAGTATACGTCGCCTCTTCTCATAACCTGCATTCCTTTCCGGCTTCCCGCTTTTTCGGGTCTTTTTAGTCTGGTAGTAGTATTGCCAGTTTATCTTGCGCTATTCAGTTCATCCTCCAATATATATTCTGGGGATCCGTTTACTCAACATACATACGAGTTCGTAATGAAAACGTCCGGAAAGTTCACCCAGTGTTTCAGCCGAAATAACCTCTTCACCGTCCCTTCCGATCAGAGTGACCTTATCTCCTTCCTTTACTTCCGGGACATCTGTGACATCCACCATAAACTGATCCATACAGATGCGTCCGACAATAGGTACCTTTTTACCTCTAATAAGCACATACCCCTTTCCCGACAGTCCCCTGGGGTATCCGTCTCCGTATCCTAAAGGGATTGTGGCGATTCTCCTTTTACTGTCCGTCACATAGGTCCCCCCGTAGCTGATGGGTGAACCGGCCGGCAGCCATTTTACATGGATAACGGTACTGTAGAGGGACAGGGCCGGCGTTAAGGGTATACGGCCCATATCCACTTCTTTCGAAGGTGCTAGGCCGTAAAGACTGATTCCCGCTCTGACAACATCCATATTGGCCTCTGGCATCTTAAGTATACCGGCACTGTTGGAACAGTGCTTTATAAGTCCTTTTAATCCCGGAATCCTTTCCACTTCTTCGGTAAATCGCCGGAATATATCCAGCTGTTTTAAAGCATTTGTTGTATCGGCTTCATCCGCTCTGGCAAAATGGGTAAAGATTCCCTCTATGTCTATGCCTTGGGTTTCTGATGTTCTTCTGACAAACTGAAAACCTTCCTCATCAGGCAGAATGCCGATTCTTCCCATACCCGTATCCACCTTGATATGAACCTTGGCCTTCTTATGTTGTTTTAAGGCCTCCTCTGCCAGCAGTTCTACCACATCCGTCCGAAATACAGTGGAGCTGATGTCCCATTCTATCAGTTTTGCGTAACTGTCGGGAAAAACATAGCCCAAAATCAAAATAGGAAGCGCTATGCCGTTCTCCCTAAGTTCAAAGGCTTCTTCAGCAGTTGCCACCGCAAAACCGTACATACAATCCAACTTCTCCAGTGCTTTGGCAATAGGAATACTTCCATGCCCATAACCATCCGTTTTGATCACACCCATCATGCGGGTATCTAAATCAACACCGGCTTTCATATTCTTCATATTGGACACGATTGCATCCAGATCCACTTCCGCATACCCTCTTGCGTATTGCGCCATTTCCTTGTTTCCTCTCATTCTTTCTCTATCTCAGCGCCGACAGTCCCCTAATAATATCCGAGGCTGTGATACCCGCTCCTTTTGCCGCTTCTGCCGCAGCATCTCCGGCACAGGCATGCAGGTAGACGCCCGCTTCCGCCGCAGCCCGCATATCCATTCCCTGTGCGGTTAAGGCCGCCAAAATGCCAAGCAGCGTATCTCCACTTCCTGCAGTGGCCATTTTATCATTTCCTGCAGTATTTAAGAACATTTCCCCACCGGGTTCATACACATAGCTTCTGGCGCTCTTGCCCACCACAATGCAGTGAAATTCTTCTGCCGCCTGATGAGTGCTTTCCGCTTCTGTGGCTGTTACTTCCGCAAGCGGCTTCCCTAACAGTCTTGCCAGTTCCCCCATATGCGGCGTCAAAACCGTCCTTCCCCCTGCTTCCTGCCGCTTTTTCAGAAGCTGCTTTAGGTTTTCATCCTCCGCCAGGATATTTAATCCGTCCGCATCGATGAGCAGAGGTTTCCTTGTCTGCAGCGCCAGTTCCAAAAATCTTCTTCCGCTTTCGCAGACAGAAAGTCCGGGCCCTATCGCCAACGTGCCTGCCCATTCGCAGTTCTTTAAAAACGCTGCCTCTTCCTCCGTTGTCAGTGACGAGCTTTTTTCATAGCTAAAAAGCAGAGCCTCCGGCAGTTTTTCCTGTACAATTTCCCTGATGGTTTCAGGTACGGCCAGCTTCACCATACCGGCTCCCGCCCTGTATGCACTCTCCCCCGCTAACAACGCGGCACCGGCCATTCCCCCACTGCCGGCTGCCAGAAAGAGTTTTCCGAAACTCCCTTTATTACCGTCCGGTCGTCTTACAGGCCAGACTGACGCGGGGGCATCTTTTCGGGTATACATACCCGGTTTTCTGCCGTCAAAACTTTTCTCCGTAATCCCGATATCCGCGGTGCATATTCTTCCTGCATAAAAAGGACCGGGATAGAGATAGAGCCCTCTTTTTGCAAAAGCCAGCGTTACGGTTTCATTAGCCTCTATGGCAGTTCCCAGAACTTTACCCGTATCTGCGTCCAATCCCGAAGGAATATCCACCGAAATGGTATAAGCCTGCATCTGATTGATTGTCTCTATCACCTGACGGTAAACGCCTGTTACCTCTCTGGATAGGCCGGTGCCGAATATCGCATCCACAACAACCGCATACTCCCCATCGGTAATTTCTTTTTTAAGTACATGCCCATATTGCTGTAAAATGGACATCTGAATCTGTACTTCACTGCCCGCCCGGCTTTTTTCTCCAAGAAAAACCGTCTCTACCGCAATCCCTTTGTCCAACAGCAGGCGGGTCAGCGCAAGTCCGTCCCCTCCGTTGTTGCCGCTTCCGCAGACACACAGTACTTTTCCTTTTCTGCCCTGCAAAGCATATTCTACCCGCCCTGCTACAGCTAATGCCGCCCGCTCCATCAGTACCAAAGCGGGTATCCCGATTTGCTCTATGGTATAAATATCATATGCCCGCATCTCCTGCTGTGTTACCAGATAACTCATTTTTCCTCCCCATCTTGATCTTTAATACGAATGAAAGGGACTGTCTTTTACCAACAGTCCCGTCATTTTACACCGGCTTATCCGGCTTCGCTGCTGTATTGGGCTTTTTTTCCGCCTTTTTTGGGTGCTGCGCTTCCGGGTTATATTTCATATCAAATAAATTGATCACATCCGCACCGAAAATAGCATGCATATAGTTGTACAGATCATGATTCTTCTGTTCCTTTTCCTGTTTGCGGATGATCTTTTTTTTCAATTCGATTCGAACTTCATCGATCCATTTGCCGATCTCCTCAATTTCTTTGGTGTTTTCTTTCAAGGTATCATAACAGGCATCCATGGTTGCCAGCATCAGTTCATAATTGGCTTCCGCAATCTGTTCGGGCAGCTCCTTTAATTCCTCCTTATATTGCTCCATCTTGTCATTACAGTCGTTGATCAGACGCTTGTGATCCTCAATTTTCTTATCCAGCTTATGATTGTGGCTCTGCTCTAATTCATCCACCATGGGCACAATTTCATCCATCAGCTTTTTCTTCAATTTTCGGATATCTTTTGTTTCCGTATTCAGCTTGCCCTGTCTTTTCAACAACGCATTAAGCTTATCCTCCAGTTTCAAAATAGCCGTTGTTGTACCGGCGGTATTAAAGAGCTGATGCCATTTATGGTCCAGCGTCAGTATCGGTATATTTTTATTCTTTAACGCCTGCTCAAATACTCCTTCTTTTCGCCCCATCGCTGCCCCACTTTCCGGATAAATTAATTATCCCGCTCCTGATCATAGCGCTCCAAATTATAAGAAAGCTTCATCAGACTGTCCGAAAGATGAACGTTCTCTACCTGAATACCTTCCGGTACATTTAAATCTACATGTGCAAAATTCCAAATAGCTTTAATACCGTTGGCCACCAGTATCTCCGCTACCTCTACCGCACTGGTCTTTGGAACGGTCAATACTGCTATATCTATATCATTTTCCCTTACAAATTCCTCTACCTTTTCCATGGGCTGAACTTGGATTTCCCGTACTTTTCGCCCATGCAGTGCAGGATTTTTATCAAAAATACCTTTCAGGATAAATCCCCTGCGTTCAAAATTCATATAGTTGCCCAATGCCTGCCCCAGATTTCCGGCACCGATAATGATCAGATGGTGTGTCTTATCAAGTCCCAGTATCTTTCCGATTTCACTGTAGAGAAATTCCACGTTATAACCATATCCCTGTTGTCCAAATCCTCCAAAATTATTGAAATCCTGACGTATCTGCGACGCGGTAACATGCATCAGTTCCGAAAGCTCCTGTGAAGAAATCCGCTCCACACCTTCATCCTTCAGCTCTCCCAGATACCTGAAATAACGGGGCAGACGACCTATTACCGCCTGGGAAATACCCTTTGCTTCCACCTTACTACCTCCTGCTTGCCATCCGTATGTTCCCTTTGTTTTTTATTATATCTAACTGTTAAAATAATGTCAATCCACGCTCTGCGCTTGACATCTTTTTATCCGGACTGTAAACTGACTGTGATACTTTAATCCATTTAAGGGGAAAAATATTTATGATACTGTCCTGCCAGAACATTCGAAAAGAATTTCCGGAAAACATTGTACTTTCCGATGTATCATTTCATATAGAGGATCATGAAAAAGCTGCCATTGTAGGCATTAACGGTGCGGGGAAAACCACACTTCTGCGTATTATTGTAGGGGAGCTTCCCGCAGACGACGGTCAAGTTGTTTTATCCAAGGGCAAAAGGTTTGGTTATTTGGCGCAAAATGCGGGTTTAAACAGCGAAAATACCATTTACGACGAACTTCTCTCTGTCAGAGAGGATTTAACCATACTGGAGCGGCGTATTCGTGAGTTGGAAGTTTCCATGCAGGAAGCGGATGAAAACATCATGGAACAGTACAGCCTCTTAACGCACCGTTTCGAATCAGACGGCGGCTATGTTTATAAAAGCGAACTAGTGGGCGTTTTAAAGGGTCTTGGATTTACTGAAGAAGAATTTACCAAACCGGTTTCCACGCTCTCCGGGGGACAGAAAACCCGGGTGGCGTTGGGCAAGCTGCTTTTACTCTCTCCCGATCTCATCATTTTAGACGAGCCTACCAACCATCTGGACATGAATTCCATAGCCTGGCTGGAAACCTATCTGTTAAATTATAAAGGTGCGGTTTTGATCGTTTCCCATGACCGTTACTTTTTAGACCGCATTGCCGGTAAGATCATCGAGCTGGACCAGAGTAAATCCACTGTATTTTCCGGCAACTATTCGGACTACGCCGGGAAAAAGGAACAGCTTCGTATAGCGAGATGGCATGCCTATTTAAACCAGCAGCGGGAAATCAAACATCAGGAGGAAGTCATTGAAAAGCTGCGTTCATTTAATCGTGAGAAATCCATTAAGCGCGCGGAAAGCCGCGAAAAACAGCTGCAAAAAATAGAAGTGTTGGATAAGCCCACCGAAGCACACAGCGATATGAAGCTTGTACTTACACCCCATATACAAAGCGGCAACGATGTGCTTGCAGTGGAGGGACTCTCTAAATCCTTCGGTTCCAAAACCTTGTTTTCCGATGTGCATTTTAATATAAAACGCGGAGAACATGTCGCGATCATCGGTGATAACGGCACCGGCAAAACCACGCTTCTGAAAATATTGAATGACCTGATTCCTGCCGATAACGGCGCTTTTAAACTGGGTACCAATGTAGAAATCGGTTACTACGATCAAGAGCACCACGTTCTCCATTCGGAAAAAACCTTGTTTGATGAGATTTCCGACGAATATCCCTATTTGGACAATACCGAAATCCGGAATGTACTGGCCGCCTTTCTCTTTACCGGCGAAGAAGTCTTTAAGCAGATTAAGGATTTAAGCGGCGGAGAACGGGGCCGCGTCAGTCTTGCAAAACTAATGCTCAGTAATGCCAATTTCCTGATTCTGGATGAACCTACCAACCATCTGGATATTCAGTCCAAAGAAATACTGGAAGATGCACTCAACAATTATGAGGGAACTGTACTTTATGTTTCCCATGACCGTTATTTTATCAACCGGACCGCATCCCGTATTCTGGAACTGAAAGGCTCTGTTTTTGTCAACTATATCGGCAACTATGACTATTATTTGGAGAAAAAAGAACTTCTCTCCCCCGCCGCTTCCGAACCATTAAATACAAAACCATTTCAGACAACCGCTGCCAAAGCAGACTGGCAGCAGCAAAAAGAAGAACAAGCCAGACTGCGGAAAAAAGAAAACGATCTAAAAAAATGCGAGGAACGAATTTCTGCTTTGGAAGAACGACAAAATACTCTCACGGAGGAAATGAGCGCTCCGGAAGTAGCTACCGATGTTGCAAAGCTCCAAGCCATTGCAAAAGAACAACAGGAAATCTCCGATGAACTGGATATTCTCTATACACAATGGACCGAATTAGCGGAATAAAAAGGGTGTTTGAAAACGCCGCCCATTTGGACAGGGTTTTCAAACACCTTTTCTTTTACATTGCTTCGTAAGTTGCTCTAATCGCTTTAATAAAATCTCCGCTGTTTAAGACCGTCACATTTTCAAGAGAAGTGATGAGCGCCAGATCCTTGGTCATCTTACCGCTTTCTATGGTGCTTAATGTAGCCTTTTCCAGCTTATCCGCAAATTCCATAAGCTCCTTGTTACCATCCAGCTCTCCCCGCTTTCTAAGCGCGCCGGTCCAGGCAAAGATAGTCGCTACAGAATTTGTGGAGGTTTCTTCTCCCTTTAAATGCTTGTAATAATGTCTTTGTACGGTACCGTGGGCTGCCTCATATTCATAAACACCGCTTGGAGATACCAGTACGGAGGTCATCATGGCCAGCGAGCCGAAGGCCGAGGAAACCATGTCAGACATGACATCTCCGTCATAATTCTTGCAGGCCCAGATAAATCCGCCTTCTGATTTCATAACGCGGGCTACCGCGTCATCAATTAGGGTATAGAAATATTCGATGTCAAGTTCCTCAAATTTTGTCTTATACTCTGCATCGTAAATTTCCTGAAAAATATCTTTAAAGGTATGATCATATTTTTTTGAAATGGTATCTTTGGTAGCAAACCACAAATCTTGTTTTGTATCGATGGCATAAGCAAAACATGCCCTTGCAAAGCTCTCAATGGACCGATTCGTATTGTGCATACCCTGCAGAATGCCCGCACCGTTAAAGGTATGTATCAATTCTCTGGTCTCCTTCCCCTCTGCATCGGTGAATACCAATTCCGCCTTACCGGGGCCGTCCACTTTGATTTCCGTATTTTTATAGACATCTCCGTAAGCATGACGAGCCAGCGTAATAGGCTTTTTCCAGTTCTTTACACAGGGTTCGATGCCCTTTACCACAATGGGCGCTCTGAATACCGTACCGTCCAATATCGCGCGGATGGTGCCGTTAGGGCTCTTCCACATCTCCTTTAGATTATACTCCGTCATTCTGGCTGCATTGGGTGTGATGGTTGCGCATTTTACCGCAACACCGTATTTTAAAGTTGCATTGGCAGAATCCACAGTCACCTGATCATCCGTTTTATTGCGGTATTCCAGCCCCAGATCATAATATTCTGTCTTCAGATCAACAAAAGGAAGCAGCAATTCATCCTTTATCATCTTCCAGAGAATCCGGGTCATTTCATCTCCGTCCATTTCTACCAAGGGGGTAGTCATCTGAATTTTACTCATTTTCTCCTCTTTCCACAGGCTTTCCTGTTTATTTATTATTTTCAACTTTCCTTGCTTAAATCTATAGTTTCCTTTTGATAAACTTCATGCAGATCATTCTTTACCATATTTTCATAGGCGTTTATCATGTGCATATGGGCCAGCTGTTCCGCACTGTCCGCATCCCCCGCCTTGATGGCCAGCATGATCTTTTCATGCTCTTCGTTGGACGCGGTACCCCTGTTCACATCTGCCAGAGTCTTTTTTCTGACGCGTAAAACATATTCGTGAAAATCTTTCAGCTGATGCTCCAGCATTTTGGAATTGCAGGCTTCATACATGATTTCATGGAAGCGGTTGTCCAACTGTGCCAGCTGCTCCATATGCCCCTTCTCTGCATGAAATCTTGCAAGATAGACATTCTCCTCCAACTCTTCCAACTGTGCCTTGGTAATATGGGTGGTTGCCCATCTGGCACAAAGTCCCTCCAACAGAGAACGAATGATATAGATGTCCTTTACATCCTTTTCCGTAATCCCCGTCACATAGGCGCCCTTGTTGGGAATGATCTGAATCAGTCCCTCCAGCTCTAACTGCCTGAACGCTTCTCTGACCGGAGTACGGCTGACGCCCAATTCCTCCCCTATGGTGACTTCCTTTAATTCTTCATGTTCTTTATAGGTGCCGTTTAAAATATTCTCTCTGAGCTTATGAAAGACTCTGCCACGCAGTGAATATTTATCCGTCACTTCCTCTTTTACATTATAACTTGCCACAATCCTTCCTCCCCTGCGGCTTAAAATTGCTCATAGCTTTTAAACGCTGACAGCTCACAGCGAAATATTTAATTTTTTACAGGCTTTATCAATGGTATCCACCAGTTCCCCATCCGTCAGTACCGTTACACGGCCCCCGGCATACTCTTCATCCACCCAGGCCTTGACTTCTTTTACCAGTTCGCTGTTCTTGTCCACCGTTTTATCATCTTTCAATTTGTAGTAGGTATTGATCCAATGAGCAATTCCTGCCAATCCGGAGGTATTGGAAACCGCGCACAACACGGGTCTGTTTAAAAATTTATCCGTATCAAAAATATTATATATTTCTTCGTTCTTTAACAGGCCGTCCGCATGAATGCCCGCCCGGGTAACATTGAAATTCTTTCCTACAAAAGGGGTTCTCTCCGGAATATGATAGCCGATCTCCTTTTCATAATACTCCGCCAGCTCGGTGATAACGGTGGTATCCATACCGTTTAAATCTCCCCTAAGCTGCGCATACTCAAATACCATCGCCTCTAAGGGCGTGTTGCCGGTCCTCTCTCCGATACCAAACAAAGAAGTGTTGATTCCGGAACAGCCGTAAAGCCAGGCTGTGGTAGAATTGGCTACCGCTTTATAGAAATCATTATGTCCATGCCACTCTATATTCGCATGTGGAACGCCCGCATGGGTATGCAGGGCGTAGATAATGCCCTGCACGCTTCTGGGAATAACGGCACCCGGATAGTTTACACCATAGCCCATGGTATCGCAGGCCCTCACTTTGATGGGTATCCCGTATTGCTCCTGCAGTTTCATCAGTTCCAGACAAAACGGCACAACATAACCGTAAATATCTGCTCTGGTAATATCCTCCAAGTGGCAGCGGGGAGAAATCCCCTCTTCAAGACAGTCCCGAATCACGCTTAAATAATGATCCATGGCCTGTCTTCTTGTCATTTTCAGTTTCAAAAAGATATGGTAGTCGGAACAGCTTACCAGAATACCGGTTTCTTTCATACCGATTTCCTTTACCAGCTTGAAATCTTCCTTGCTGGCTCTGATCCAGCTCGTTACTTCCGGAAACTCATAGCCCCGCTCCATACATTTATATACGGCATCCCTGTCCTTTTTACTGTAAAGGAAAAACTCAGAAGCGCGGATCATACCATTCGGGCCACCCAGCTTATGTAAATAATCAAAGATCGTTACAATCTGCTCCGTCGTATAGGGAGCTCTGGACTGCTGTCCGTCTCTGAAAGTAGTATCCGTAATCCAGATTTCCTTGGGCATATTGTGAGGAACAATCCTGTCATTGAAAGGAATTTTGGGAATTTCCGAGTAGGGAAACATATTTCGGAATACATTGGGCTTCTCCACATCGTCCAATATATACATATGCTCTTCAATTTCCAGAAGATTATTTTTGTGATTCATGCCAACAGGCCTGTTTTGAAACATTTCCACATCCTTCATATCCATAACTATGCCTTTCTGTTATCCGTACAATCTATTCATATAACATAAGTATCGTAACTTTACCTCGTATAATTGTATACAATCATACGAGGTATGTCAATACCTGAAATATACGAAAATAAAGCGGCTCCTATCCTTCCAGCAGCCGCTTTACATTTACCATCCCCCAGCCTTGTTGGTACCAAGGCTCTCCTAAATCCGTAGCTGTATACAAAAGCTTACGCTTTGCCGTTTCATTATTAAACTCCGGATGTTTCTGTAAAAGAAGCGCCATAGCGCCCGATACAATGGGTGTTGCCATGGAAGTCCCGCTTTTTGAAATATAAGCGTTGCTGTATCCTCCCAATCCCCTGCTTACACCGCCGTTGCAGGAAATAATCTCTGTTCCCGGCGCTACAATATCCGGTTTTTTCCCTGTTTCAAACTTAGCTCCTCTGGAAGAATAAGAAGCACAGCGTCTGGCATTATCCTTAAAATACTCTCCATCATGACATCCCACGGTGATCAGCAGCTTGCTTTTTCCAATGGAAGAAAGCGTATCACAGGCAGGTCCGTTATTTCCGGCTGCACAAACTACGATCAGCCCCTTTCTCCACGCATTTTCCAGCTTATTTTTCAGCATGGCCTCCTTTTCATCATTCATCAGCTTTCCGATCCCTACCGATATATTTAAAATGCGGATATTCCATTCCTGTCTTTTTTCAATTACCCATTCAATGCCCTCCAGCATGGCTTCCACTGTCCCGTCGCCTTTTTTATCGAGGACTTTCCCTACCGCCAGATTGACTGTCGGTGCCATGCCTCTGTATTTACCGCCAGACAGGGAACCGTCTCCGCCTATAATGCCGCAGACATGGGTACCGTGTCCGCTATCGTCATAAATCTTTCGATTCTTCTCTATAAAATCCCGAAAACCGATAATCCGCCCTTTTAAATCCGGATGTTCCACTACTCCCGTATCCAGTACCGCAACGGTAATCTTTTCTTCTCCACCCTCCGAAACCGTACATCCTATTTGCTTACGTACTCTGAACATAAAAGAAAACTCCGGCTTTTTCCTTATCATATGCCGGAGTTTTTCTTTGGTGTTCTATCTTTTCTTTTTAACAAACAATATTGCCACAGCCAGAGCCGCAAGCCCTGCGGCCAGAATATAATTCGGATTCATCCGTCCGTCTCCCGTATCCGGGGAAGCATCCAACCGTCCTGCCACAGCATTCCCAACTCTGCAGAACGCAATGGGGGATAAATGATTGGTAAAAAAGGTTACCTCATTTCCGTTTCTGGTATATGGCAGATTTTCTAATTGACCATTTTGGTCAACAGTGAAAATCCTTAAACTTCCACTGTTTACTGAAGCAGGCAGAGTCATACTTACCTGCAGAAGCTGCCGTCCCATTTTTGTAACCGGTACACCTGTATTACATTCGATCAGCTGCATTTCCGTAAACACTGCATTATCAGGCATTTTCTCCCGGTAAATGGCCTCATATCCTGCTCTTATCGCCGCTGCAGATTCTTCATTGTCCGTTATCTCCAGTCTGTAAGCACCCATGCTGCCATCCAGCACCGCGTCAACATTTCCTGTCAATACACTGCCCGTATTGACTACCTCTATACTGCCCGGTTCATATGTCTGTGTACCGCCCAGTATAACGACATTTTCTTTCCCAAGAATTTCATAACTTTTTTCGTCTATGGTAACATAATCCGGAAGATAAACGCTTGCCAGTTCTTCTTTGGTATAAGTGGTTGCCAGACAGGTGACCTGCGCCTTATCTCTGGAACTAATGTATACGATCAAACCTTTAAATCCGTTATTTTCTGCAAACAGCGGCATCTCGGCGAGCTGTTCTGTTCGAATTTTTCTATCCACTACAACAATTTTCGTATCTCCCAGAATATTTCCTCTGGCTGTTGTATTGGAAAGTCTTTCCGCCGTCAGCTCATGTCCCGGCACGGGAAATGCATCCGTACTGTCAAACACCACTACCTTCTGAGAATCCCCAAAGGAAGTATGCGAAAAGTCAAAGCTCTGCAGTCCTAATTGCGTCACACCGGCAAAAACATGGGCGGAACTTAATTCACAACCGTAAAAAGCCCTGTCACGGATCACCTTGACATTGGCGCCCCCCGTAACCTTCTCTAAATTAATACAGCCGGCAAAGGCATCCTCTCCGATGTCTACCACCGAATCCGGCAGATATACCGAAATAATGCTATGGTTTCCTGCAAAAGCTTCGGGTGCAATGGTTTTTACCGTATCAGGCAGCGTCAGATTGCCTCCCGCTCCACGGTAAGCTAATAAAATACCGTTCCCTACTACCAGATAATCATCCCCGGAAGCATTCAGCCATGTATCCAGCCACATACTCTTTTCAAATGCTTTAGGCGCAATATAAGTAACAGAGGAAGGAATCCGAACCTCGCTTAAATAGTCACAGTGATAAAAGGCACCGTATGCAATCTCCGTCACACCGTTCGGTATATTGGCCCTGGTAATATTGCTTCGCGCAAAAGTAAACTCACCGATTTCCCGAATGCCGTCGGGAAACTGATAATCCGCCATCCCACTGCTCTGATAAAAAGCTAAATCTGCCAGAATCGTTCCTCCGGCCAATGTCAATTTGGGAATGTCATAGTTCTTCTCTACATTCTCCGGAAGCATGTCTTGAACGGTATTTCCCGTCATGCTTCCACTTGAATCAATTGGAGCACTATTGTCCGTAATATTGGTACTGTCTCCGCTTCCGGTCCCGGTCTGCTCACTGTCTGGCATCTGTGAAAAAGCCGCATTTCCCTGCACATTCAATAATGCACCGTCCATCAAGACCACCGCAGAATTACCTACGACATGGGTACTGCCCAGTATATTTCCTATCGGACCACTTTCAATGACTGTATTTGTGTTGGTATTATTATTAGAGGTATTTCCCTGAGAGCTGTTGGACTGCGTGCCGCTTGTATTCGCGTTTCCGCCGCTGACACTGCCTAACAGATCGGCAAATGGAAACGAACTTGTATTTTCATCGGCACCGGTTTCATTCTCTGAGGGATTTCTCTTTTTCCATTCCTGATAAAAATCATAGGCGGGCGTATTCTCCTGCGCTATTATTTCAAGTTTTTTGCAGCCATCAAAGGCCGTATCGTGTATGGTGATCACCGAAGCAGGAATACTGACCGTTTCCAAATTAACACAGTCTGCAAAAGCTTTCAGTCCGATGGAGGTAACCGAATAAGGAATTGTAATTCCCGTAAGCGTCTTACAATTTGCAAAGGCATAATCCGGTATTTTCTTCAGATTACTGCTCAGACGTACGGTTTTAACGGCTTCATTGCCCCAGAAAGCATATTCCGCAATGTCCGTCACGGTAGAAGGCATGGTATAACTATCCGATTTTCTGACCGGCAGCACCAAATAGAGCTTGCTCTTATCTTTATTGTACAAACAGCCGTCGTCCACAGAAAAATCTGAGTTGTTCTTGCTTATTTCAATTGTCGCCAAAACCGTACAGCCGGCAAAAGTACCGATACCCGGGTCTGTCAATCCTGCACCGATAGTCAGTTTCTTCAACGCCGTACAGTCCGCAAAAGCGCCGTTTCCTAACCTCAGCACAGAATCCGGCAGTTTCACCTCTTTTAAGGCACTGCAGCCCGCAAAGGCTCTGTAGTCAATCTTCTCTACCAAATTGCCTTTAAACTCCAATTTCTCCATGGTGGTATTACCGGCAAATGCTTCAGCCCCAATCTCCGTAACAGAAGCGGGAACAGACACGGTTTTAGCCGTGCCTGTATAACTGATCAGTATGGTTCCCTTTAACTGAAATTCCGAATCTTTGGATACCGATTCTTCTGCCATCAGAGGCAGCGCCGGTATCTGCGTCACTGCAAGGGCAATTACCAGAAGCAGGGCGCTTATGGAAAGTCTGATCGTCTTTTTCATACGAATATCCTTACCTTTTTGATTTAAGCCCGAACAACTACCTTTCTGCTGCTCTTATCCTTCTTCACAAACAGGATAACTGACATACATGCCAATCCGAGTGCTATAAACCACTTGGGATGAATATCTCCCGTTTTCGGTGAGCTGTCTATCACATTGGACTCCAGCAGATTCGACGTATTCACATACATAACATAAGGAGAAAAATGCTCCGCCGTAAAGGTAATGCAGGACACGCCGTCAATGGTGGTAAATTTGGGTGAAAGTTTATCCAGTCTGTCATTCACCACACCTGCAATTTTGTTATTGCCCGCATAGGTAATCAGGGAATCCGGTATGGGCAGCGTAATCGTGATACTAAGCCCTGTGGTATCCGTAATCTTGGTGTTTCCCGTCGCATCATAAAGTGAAATATCCATAGGGAAGTATTTAATATTGTCCAGACTTCCGTACTCCGCCATCAGCGCTCTGATAGCCGCTTCCGTAGCATCATTGCTTTCCGATATCTTCAGTACAAAATTATCCGAAGATCCGTTTATGGATACCGATACCACGCCGGTATTGGAAAGTCCGTTCTTATCAATAATAACGGTGGTCGTACCTCCGTTGCCGGATACAGTAGGTTTATTGGTGGTTCCGCCGCTGCCGCTTCCTCCAGAGCCGGTGCCGCTGCCGGAGCCCCCCTGCTTGGTTGTAAAATTAGCCGTTACCGTGGTATTTGCCGCAGGCATTACCAAAGTGGTCGCCGAAATGGTGGTGCTTGCCATCTTCAGATCAGCAGTGCCCTCCTGGGTCCACTTGTCAAATTGCTGGGTGCTGGCAGGCTCATTTGCCACAATGATGACCGTTGCACCGGCCACATAGCTGCCGGAACCGCTGCCATTTCTGACGGTCAACGTATACATCTGGGACGAATTGCCATTGCCGCTTACGTCACCGCCATTACCATTTCCGTTACCGTTTCCGCTACCATTACCACCGGTACCATTTCCGTTTCCGTTACCACCGACCCCAGGGACATCACCCGCTACATATTTAGCGTATACATCCAAATCGGAGGTAATATTCTCTAAGCCCTGTCTACCTGTCCAACCGATAAAGGTATAACCTTCTTTCGCTGGCGGCATGAGAACAGGTGCATCTCCTCCATATGCTACACGTTCTGTTTTCCAAGGTTCCGGATCTTCCGTACTCAGCCAATAACGTACTGTAAGCTTACTCTCCTCAGAATCGATCCTCTCATACTCCGCCGTAATATCCATATATTCACGGGAAACTCTTTGCCCGTCGGGAGACCAGCGCAAAAACCGATAACCGTACTTCGTAAAATCCGGTGCCTCAGGCGGATTTGCATCCTGCCCGATGGGAACCTCCTCCTCTGCATACCAAACTAAAGGAGCATCCTCTTTACTATAATCCCTATACCAGTAAGTAACCAGACAAGTTCTGGAATCCGGCTTATCCGTTATGTTGATATTTTCATATTCATCCGCATAAATGGAAGCTACGCTGTCCGGCTCACAGTAAAAATCTATATTGTACCACTTCGGTGGCTGATTCTCCTCCGACCGTGGATTATCCTTGTGGTTAAAAGCAGTCGGGCTAATAACAACAACACTGCTGGGAATATCTACATAACGCACATGGCTGTCATGGAATGCCAGTGCACTGATGCTTCTGCAGGTAGTGGGCAGGTATACGGCATACAGTTCGTCGGTATTTTCAAAGGCACGCTCTGCTATTGAGCCAAGCTTGGAATTCCTTAAATCCACCTGTCCTATACCGCTGCAATCCATAAAAGCTTCCGGACGAATCTCCGTGATGCCAGCAGTCTCTTCCGCACTGATCGTAGTGCTGCCGCTGGTCACGCCGCGGCTCTCCAGACATTCTACCAGAACATTCTTTACACCATTATTTAAACCATAGATAATCGCATTGTCAGTGGTGAAATAGGGTCCTCCGGAAAAGTCCACATTGGAAAGCTTCGGACAATCCTTAAAAGGACGAAGTCCCAATTCCTTAACAGTAGCGGAAAGCTTTACATTTACCAGCTCTTTATTGTTACAGAACGCATAGTCGCCAATCGTGCTTCCGCCACCGGACATATTCACGGTAGTCAGTGCAGACTGACTGCCCAGTTCCTTTTCCTCGTCATCGTATTCATAAGCAAAAGCATAATCATCTATTACCGCCTCGCCGCCGGTAATATTGATGGTAGTCAACTCTTTGCAGCCGGTAAAGCTGTAAGGCTCAAATTCCGCAATATCCGCAAAGGTCACGCTCTGGATATTTTCATCCGGTTGTAAATCCTTTCCGCTTGCATCCTTAGCCGTTTCAATATCATAACTACGTGTCCCGTTCTGCAAAACCGTCACTGTGGTGGTCTTACCTGAAAACAGTCCCGGCCAGATCATCTTCACACCGGTGGGCACTTCTACCTTCAATGCCGCATTGATAATCTGCCATTCGTTATCCGGCACAACATGGCTCTTATCACTTTTCCAAGCATTATAATCTTCCACTGCTTTCTGTGCAGCTTCCAAATATTCATCCGTCATATAAGGATATGAATCTTTGTTATATTTATTCAGCTCCGTATAAGCGGGATAATTTACCAGAGTAGCTGCTCCTTCTCCGGTCTCCATGTCCACAACATACTGAATCTCTAAATTGGTGGGCCAGCCGCTGTAATACGTTACATAGGAGCGATTCTGCGTACCATAGTTAATATAGTTGTTCGCATTCATCGCCCAGTTATAGGGCACGATATCATTTCCTACTGTACCCGTAAAGGTCAGCACCGGAGTCTGATCCAAGTGTCCGTCGCATCCGGTACTATGTGCACCCGGTACCTGTTGAGTAGCAAAGGCCCGAGTCCCAATACTTTTGATATTGCCGGCCTCCAAAAAGATCACATGCTTTAAATTATGGCAGCCTAAAAATGCATCGTCACCGATTATAGTCACCGTACCTGGAATGGTGATCTTCTTTAAGAAGCAGCTGCCAGAGTTCCCGCTGAAAGAACCAGCGTTAATGGCGGATACGCCATAAGGACCGATGGTAGTAGGAATGGTTACCTCTTCCACCGGAGCTTCCATATCGAAAAACGTCAGTTGATTACTGCGATTTACTCTATAGGTCAGCTTAACCTTATCTTGCGTGGTTCCTTTTTCAATAATAATGATTTCAAATACATCCGTCCCCATATAATTAAAGGCAATAGCATGTTCCTTTGTATAATTATGGGTACCGGAAAGATCATCCGCCTCAAAATAAAATGTGGGGTGTACCTGTTCCTTAAAATCATTCACTGTAAATTTTGCTCCGGCTCCCTCATCCGCCCATAACTGCAAACTACCGGATTTGACTTTGACATGGCGCAGATTGCTACAGCCTGCAAAATTATTCAAATGCAGCCCATCGGTTCCGGCAGTGCCTGTCATGGATACAGGCAAAACCAACTCCTCTAATGCGATACAGTCCTTAAAGACATTATATCCCAACTGACTTAATGCAGTATTTCCCTTCGCAGCAATACCGTCTAAGTCCACATTGGTCAATGCACTGCATCCCTCAAAGGCATTATCAAAGATTCTGGTCACGTTGGCGGGCAGTATAAAACTGGTCATAGCCCTACAATACTGAAAAGCGTAATCGGAAATATAGGTCAAATTACTGTAGAAATCTATGTCAATGGAAAGCATATTGATACAGCTGGCAAAGGCATGATGTCCGATCTCCTCAATACCGTTTCCAACCTTAATAGTCTTCAGACCGGTACAGTTATAAAAAGCATAGTTACCGATACCGATCAGATCGTCTCCTACAGTAAGATTGACAATATTACCCTTATTAGCAAATACACCATTGTCAGGATTGTCATTATAGGTTCCGCTGGCTACCTTATATTCCTGATATGCACCTTCCTGACCAGTGGAGGCATCAGTATTAGCCACCAAGTACTGGTTTCCGATATAAGCGACCGTTACATTACGAATCCACTGTACATCGGATGTAGAGGTCGCTACATAGCGGTCACCGGACTTATAATAAAACTGATCCAGCGGACGTTCTACGGTCTTGTTCGCATCCATATACCCCCAGCCGTCTATCTGCCCTCTGGTTCCTAAACGATCGTCCACGTAACAGGGCGAATAGGTACACTTGTCATAATCTATCGTCTCCGTATCATTACCGGATTGATCCTTTACATACACATACTTTGATATGTAAAACAGGGGGGCATGATTCTTTCCCACTGCCACATAGCTTGAGTTGCCATCATTGTCGTTATATTTGGTATAGGCATCTACTGTATCGGGAATCTCCAGATTACCACCATCCAAAGTACCGCCGCTAAAACGCAATATTACGGCAATATTATCACTGTTACTAGCCCCAGGTCTTGGAACCCAGGCAAACTGAAAAAGCTTATCTTCCGTAGTATAGATGGTATCACATTTTTCATCAATTAACGGAATCGTAGAGTTCCCCTGCGTACCGCTGCCCCCGGCAATTTCTTTTACCCAAGTCAGCTTACTGTCCCCGGCTACCGCAGCGCTCGCTTCCGGCACCGGGATGGCCGCTACCAAAAGCGCCGTTATCAAGCAGGTCGCGCCTAAGGTCTTGCGTATCCTCCTTCTTACCCCGATATTCTTTTTCTTTTCACTTTTCTTTGCCATTTCGCATCTCCTTCATCCGGAAATCCGGTTTAATAGATTCGTTTTGCCACTACTACAAAACGGCCGTAATCCGTGTAATAATCGCAGGTAGACAGAGTCAAAAGTTCATCGCCGTACTGCGCCGTCACGCCGGTGTCATACAGGGACATCGCTGCCATTTCCCGCATATTGGAGTCAAACTCCATCTCCGATGCCGCGTTGATGAACTGATAGTATTTAAAAACTATTTCACTTTCTTCATATATTTTGGAACGGAACACGTACATGATCTCATAGGTACCCTTTTCATAGATGGTATCAAATTGTATGTACTTATGATCATTATAAAAGGACTCCGAGCTGTACTTATTTAACTGCCCGAACATCCGGCCGCTCCGCATATGATGCCCATAAATGATCAGATTGTCACTTCTTGGAAAGATGCTGCCATCCTTATCTAAAAATATGCTGCCGTTCTTATCCTGTTCTTGATCAAAATTGTGATCTAAGTAGTACTCGTTGTTCGTTGTCTGCAATACAGGGTAATCTATATATGTATCGTCAATTTTTACCCATCCGATTAGATTTCTGTTTAAAGTATATAAAGTTTTATAATCCTCAAGAACATCCGGTACTATAAGTTCCTGATTATCATAGTGGATCACCACCGTCTCCAGTGTCTGATCCGCAACAATACCTGTAGTGCCGACCAGCTTTCTCTGGGCATCCGCATAGGCATCCAGTCTACTGGTCTGATAGGAATAAATACCCAGATAGCCAAAACAGCCGCCTGCCACACAGAGACAGAGCAGAATCACAAGCCTTCTGATGCGCTCCTGCTTTTTTAACTCCCGCAAAATGGATTTCTGCATATCCGCATCATAATCTTCCAGCTTCTTGCCACTCCCCGCGCTTTTGCCTCTCTGCCGTTTATCCGCTGTCATCTGCTTTCCGGGTCCGGCTTTGGACTTTGAGGTCCCGCCTCTTTTTCCTTTTTTTCCAATATCTGCAGCAGCTTCTTTCTTTTTCTGGGCCAGCAGTTCTTCCAGTTCTTCTTTTAAATCCTGTCCTAAAATAGTACGAAAACGATATTTTCCGCTGCGCAGATCCTGCAGGAGGGAAGCCACCCCTTCTGCGGTGTTCAGATCATATCTTTTTTTGAGTGCATCTATATATTCGGCATCCTTGAGCGCCGCCTCATAATCGGCGGCATTTCGAAACTGCCTTCCCGAAACCATCTGTGTACCCATATTCATCAGCCTCGAACACACACTGTTCCTAATTTTATTATACATTTCTATTTTACTACATCTTGAAATTAATGCAAGCCCTTAATATTTTTTAAAATTTTTCTGCATAACCTGGAAACATTGACATGCCCACCCACATAAGATAAACCATAAAAAAACCTAGAGGTGCTTAATATGAGCGATTTAACTGCTAGTAACTGCGGATGCTCCGGCAATGATGGCCGCAGCGGTTTCGGCAACAATCTGATCTGGATCATCCTGCTGCTTGCTTTCTGCAACGGCAACAACAATGGAATCGGCCTTCTGAACAACAACGATGGCTGGGGCAACAACAGCTGTGATCTGCTGATCTGGATTCTGTTGATCTCCTGCTTGTGCGGCAACGGCTGCAACAATTAGCGACTCTGATGCGTGCAGGCTCTTTTAGAGAGCCTGTTTCACGCATACATAATCGCCGAATTTCATAAGATTAAATCGAAGAACACATAGGGAGAAAAGGTATATGAGCAGGGATGAGCCTGAAAAAAAAGACAGTATACGTGCCTTCGACGCACTCTTTACAACCAACCATATTCAGATATATAAGCTGCTTCTCCCCTATCTGGATGAGTCCCTGCAGCGGCAGCTTGCCGTCTATATCAAGTATCTGGAATTTAAATATACCGCCGCATACTTCAAACATCATCCCTTCGGCTGTATGCCAAGGGAGTTTTTGTCGGATAGCTCACAGCTCTACCATGAGATTCTCCCCTACTGCTCCTATGCAGAAAGAAAACAGGTGGAGCAACTGATAGGGCTCTTCTCCACCATCAAAAATGCCGAGGAAATGATGGAAACCGTCAATATGATGAAGGAGTTGTTCCCGGAAGGCTTCTCCTTTGGAGAAGGAGAAAGCGGCGCACAGGATTTTATGCAAATGTTTCAGATGCTGTCAAAATAATGGAAGAAAAATAAGGGGTGTAAATATGGAAAACAGACCCGAATGGATGTCAGATCCTTCCCTCAGCAATATAGAAGAAAATAAACTGCTATTTTTAAGCGAACTGGTTACCGGATGTCAGGGAAAAAACCAGAAAGAACTCATGGCCTTTATGATGGCAAAAATGAAACAGGCAAAAGCTGAAGCCATTTCCTTTTCCTCCGCAGAGGTTGGCACAGTGATAAACGCCATCAAAAAATACAGCACACCGGAGGAGCTGCAGCAGATCGATAACCTTATGAAAAAAGCGCCGGTTCACTGACCGGCGCCTTTTATCTTTAGCCCTGCGGCCCAATATTTGCAATGTCTTGCAAGCAAGCCATGTGAAAAATCTATTTTTCACACTTTCACTACCAGATTGACAATTCTGCCGGGTACATAGATTTCTTTTACCACAGTACCGGAAAGTTTACTTCCCAGTGCTTCCTTCGCAAGTGCCAATACTTTCTCCTTTTCTTCCTCCTTGGGAATCAGAATAGTAGCCTTGGTTTTGCCGTTTATCTGTACGGCAACTTCTACGTTGGCTTCCACGGTCTTGGCTTCATCATATTCGGGCCAGGTAGTCTGATAAATCCTTCCGCTGTATCCCACTGTCTCCCAAAGCTGCTCCGTAATATGGGGCGCAACGGGATTTAAGAGGGTAAGCAGCGTCTTAAATTCCCCTTTTGTAACTTCATTTTTCTTATAAAAGTCATTGAGCAGAGCCATCATGGCTGCAATAGCCGTATTGTACTTCAGATTCTCAAAATCCGAGCTGACTTTTTTAATGGTCTGATGCATTTTAGTTTCCATATCGGAGGAATATTCTTCTCCGTCCACCAAAATATCCTGCAGTTTCCACACTCTCTCCAAGAATCTGCGGCAGCCCTTTACACCGTCCTCTGACCATGCTGCGCTTAAATCAAATGCACCGATGAACATCTCATAAGTACGCAGAGTATCCGCACCGTACTCCCTGACAATATCGTCGGGATTGACTACATTTCCTCTGGATTTACTCATCTTCTCCCCGTTGGACCCTAAAATCATGCCGTGGGAGGTTCTCTTCTGATAAGGCTCAGGACAGGGCACTACTTTCTGGTCATAAAGGAATCTGTGCCAGAAACGGGAATACAAAAGATGCAGTGTGGTATGCTCCATGCCGCCATTGTACCAGTCTACGGGCATCCAATAATTCAGTGCCTCTTTACTTGCCAGTTCTTTCTCATTCTTCGGGTCGGTATATCTTAAGAAATACCATGAGGAACCCGCCCATTGGGGCATGGTATCCGTCTCCCGTTTTGCAGGTCCGCCACAGTGCGGACAAGTAGTATTCACCCAATCCGTCATATGCGCCAGAGGGGATTCCCCGTTATCGGTAGGCATATAACTTTCTACTTCGGGAAGCTCTAACGGCAGCTCGCTTTCCGGCAATGCCACATAGCCGCATTTTTCACAGTGCACAATGGGAATCGGCTCTCCCCAGTAACGCTGCCTGGAGAATACCCAGTCCCTCAATTTGAAATTGGTCTTTTCATGTCCAATACCTTTTTCGGTTAAAAACTCAATAATCTTCTTCTTTGCATCCGCAACAGAAAGACCATTTAAGAATTCAGAATTCACCAAGGTGCCGTTAGCCACATCCGTATAGACTGCTTCATTCACGTCCACGGGACTGCCTGCCACCACTTCGATAATGGGCATATCAAACTTCTTTGCAAACTCCCAGTCTCTCTCATCATGTGCAGGTACCGCCATAATAGCGCCGGTACCGTAGGTCATAAGAACATAATCGGATATCCATACCGGAATTTCCTTGCCGTTGACCGGATTTACTGCTCTCAGACCGTCTAACATGACACCGGTCTTATCCTTCGCAATCTCGGTACGTTCAAAATCGGATTTCCGTGCCGCCTGCTCTCTGTATGCCACTACTGCATCCCAGTTTTGAATATCTGCCTTATACTTATCAATAAAAGGATGCTCCGGGCTCATAACCATATAGGTAACACCAAAAAGGGTATCCGGTCTGGTCGTATAGACCGTCAGTTTATCTTCTTTATCCTTGAGGATAAAGTCCACTTCCGCACCGGTGGATTTACCGATCCAGTTCTTTTGGGATACTTTGACACGCTCCACATAGTCCACGCTGTCCAAGCCTTCCAACAGTTTATCCGCATATTCCGTAATCTTCAACATCCACTGGCTCTTGACCTTGCGGACAACCTCGGAACCGCAGCGCTCGCAAACACCGTTTACAACTTCTTCATTGGCCAGACCTACCTTACAGGAGGTACACCAATTGATGGGCATTTCACTCTTATAAGCCAATCCCGCATTAAAAAGCTTTAAAAAGATCCACTGCGTCCATTTATAATACTGCTCGTCCGTCGTGTTGATCTCTCTGTCCCAGTCAAAGGAGTAACCCAATGCATGCAGCTGTCCCTTAAAACGCTCCACATTATTCTTGGTTACGATTCTGGGATGAATATGATTCTGGATCGCATAGTTTTCCGTGGGCAGACCAAAAGCGTCCCACCCCATGGGATAGAGCACATTATAGCCCTGCATCCTCCTCTTTCTTGCCACAATATCCAATGCGGTATAGGGACGGGGATGCCCTACATGCAGTCCTTGTCCTGAAGGGTAGGGAAATTCTACCAGCGCATAGTACTTGGGTTTGCTATAGTCCTCAGAGGTGGCAAAGGCCTTCTCATCATCCCATACTTTCTGCCATTTTGCTTCCACCTCGCTGTGGTTATACGGTTCTGCCATTCTGATTTTCCTCCTCATAACAAAAGCCCTTTCGTTTTCTAGAGACGAAAGGGCTTTCCATTTGTGGTATTACTCTTTTACTTCTCTGCAATTCCTTATACTGAAACTGCCTACATTTTATCCGTTTTGCGCTTTTCTGTCAAGCAGGAATATAAGGCTCAGCCTTTTACTCCACATTCCCTTCCGCTACCTTTGCAGCTCTTTCCGCTACTTCTTTCTCCTGTACATCGGAGGGAGCCTGTTCATAGCGGGCGAATTCGTAGGTGTATTCACCCCGTCCGCCGGTCATGGAGCGCAGATCCGTACAGTAACCGTATAGGCTGCTCATGGGAATATCCGCTTCGATCACCTGCTTGCCGCCGGATAAAGGATTCATTCCCAACACTCTGCCGCGGCGCTTGTTCAGATCGCCCATGATATCTCCGGTATAAGAATCCGGTACCGTTACTTTCAAGGATGCAATGGGCTCTAAGAGTACCGGCCCTGCTTCCATAAAGCCTTTCTTGAAGGCTTGGATCGTTGCCATCTTAAAGGCCATTTCAGAAGAGTCCACCGGATGATAGGAGCCGTCATAGAGCACCGCTTTCACACCCACTACCGGATAAGCCGCCATAGGTCCTCTCTCAACGGAGTCCTGCAGTCCCTTTTCCACAGCTGGGAAGAAATTCTTGGGAACCGCACCGCCCACAACTTCCTGTTCAAAGACAAACGGTGTTTCCAAATCTCCCGAAGAAGAAAATCTCATCTTAACATGACCGTACTGTCCGTGTCCGCCGGACTGCTTCTTGTACTTATATTCCACATCTGAAGTCTTCTTGATGGTTTCCTTATAGGCAATCTTAGGCTTTGCCAGTTCAATTTCCACCTTGTATTCATTCAGAAGCCTGCTGGCTACAATATCCAGATGCTGCTCACCGATACCGTATAAGAGGGTCTGCCTGTTCTCCGCATCGTTGACGATCTGCAGGGTCTGGTCCTCATGGGACATCTTCTGCAGTGCCTGGGAAATCTTATCCACATCCCCCTTATTCTTGGGTTTATAGCGCATATAAGTATAGGGCTTGGAAATCTCCCATTTACCGTATTTGATGGTAATGGCCTTTGTGGAAAGGCTGTTGCCCGTTCTGGCCGCGGTCAGTTTTGCCAAAGCTCCGATATCTCCTGCATGCAGTTCAGGCACTTCTATAGGCTTATTGCCCTGCAGCACGTAGAGCTTACCTATCTTTTCTTCAATATCCCTGTCCACATTGTAGATCAAATCGTCCGTTTTTAAAACGCCGGAGTTCACCTTTATCAAAGAGTATTTACCGATAAACGGATCCACGATGGTCTTCCATATGTAAGCCGATTTTGCCTTGGAGAAGTCATAGTCCGCATTGTAAATATCATTGGTCTTCATATTGATACCGGCAATCTTACGGTTCTCGGGACTGGGCAGATATTTGATAATATCGTCCAAAAGGGTATAAACCCCCTGGCAGAGTGTATTGGATCCCATACTTACGGGAACGATGCTGCCATCACAAACATTGGTACGCAGGGCTGCACGGATTTCCGCCTCGGAGAATACCTCTCCGCCGAAATAACGCTCCATCATTTCCTCGCTGGTTTCCGCCACCGCCTCTAAAAGAGCATCTCTGCAGATCTGAAGGTTGGGCTTATTATATTCCGGCACCTCACAGTCCACAACGTCCTTGCCCTGCCATCTGTGACCTGTTTCGGAAATTACGTTGACATATCCCACAAATTTTTCATTCTCACGGATGGGCAGATGGAACGGCGCTATTTTCTTGCCATATTTCTCGGTCATATCCTCTACTACCTGTCTAAAGGAGGCATTGTCCACGTCCATATTGGTTACATAGATAAAGCGGGGCAGCTTATATTTCTCACAAAGTTCCCAAGCTTTTTCCGTTCCTACTTCTATGCCGGATTTGCCGTTTACTACGATGATGGCTGCACCTGCCGCGCTGACAGCCTCCTCCACCTCTCCGACAAAATCAAAATAACCGGGGGCATCAAGAATATTGATCTTATAGCCCTCCCATTCCACCGGAATGACGGAAGTAGAAATGGAAAACTGCCTTTTCTGCTCTTCCTTGCTGTAGTCGCTTACCGTATTGCCGTCCTCTACCTTACCCATACGGGAAGTGATTCCAGATAAATAAGCCATAGCCTCAGCCAGACTGGTCTTACCGGAGCCGCCATGCCCCAATAAAACAACGTTGCGGATTTTGTCGGTCGTGTAAACTTTCATGCTGATTACATCCTTTCCTGTTGATTTTTGTGCTTATTTACAAATTATCTTCAAATTCGTAAAACACTATGGGTATATTTTACTAAATATTTATTCTAATTACAAGTTTATTTACACATTTTATCCAAGATTGACGTAAAAACAGCATCATGCTAAAATATATCTATTCAAAAAGCAAATAAAAACAGCCGGATGGCTGTTTTCGTACGAGGTGCATTATGTCTGAATTAACCTGCGGTTTTATCGGGCTGGGACTGATCGGCGGTTCCATCGCCAAAGCCATAAAAGAAGCCCTGCCCCATACCCGCATTATAGTATATGATATCAATAAAGACTCCTTAGCTTTAGCTTTAAGAGAAGGAGTTGCCGATAACATCACCGATGCCATAGACGAAAGCTTTTCCGCCTGTGACTATCTGTTTTTATGTGCACCGGTTTCCTGCAATGATGAAAACCTTTTGGCAGTAAAGCAAGTGATCTCTCCTGATTGTATTCTGACGGATGTAGGCAGTGTCAAGACTGCCATCCATCAGCATGTGAAAGAATCGGGCCTTTTATCGCAGTTTATCGGCGGACATCCCATGGCGGGCAGCGAACGCTTCGGCTATGTCAATTCCAAAGCATTGTTATTGCAGAATGCCTATTATATTTTGACGCCTTCGGAGCAAACCGATTCAGAGAAGCTGGCTGCCTATCGTGATCTGGTCCAAAAAATGGGCGCCATTCCTCTGGTACTTTCTTACGAAGAACATGATTTTATCACTGCAGCGATCAGTCACCTGCCCCATGTCATCGCTTCCACGCTGGTAAATCTGGTACGGGACTCGGATTCTTTAGAGGGCACGATGAAACAGATTGCCGCCGGCGGTTTTAAAGATATTACCCGTATTGCTTCCTCTTCACCTGTTATGTGGCAGCAAATCTGTTTAAGTAACGGAGAAAATATTGTCTGCCTGCTGCAGCGATATATAGAAGCCCTGCAGCAGACCAAAGCTGCACTGGAAAACAAGGATGCAGATACCCTCTATGAGTTGTTTGATTCCGCCAGAGTTTACCGGGACTCCTTTGTCAACTCCTCCAGCGGCCCCATCAAACGGGTATACGACCTGACACTGGATATTGCAGATAAACCAGGTTCCCTTGCCTCCATTGTAAGTCTTTTGGCAGAGCACGGCATCAGCATTAAGAATATCGGTATTACCCACAACAGAGAAGCGGCTGAAGGCTCCATGCGTTTGGAATTCTATGATGAAGAGGCTATGTTAAAGACCAGAACTATTTTAGAAGAACAGCATTACGATATCAAATAAGGACGCCGTGAGGCGTCCTTCATCTATGATCTCTTCTCTTTTCGGTGCGGTACAAAATCAGACAGCACAGAACCGCTCCCACCGCGCCACCACAGGTGTCTAAAAATACATCCGCAACACTGGCCCACCTGCCCGGTACAAAATACTGATGCAGTTCATCCAGCGCTGCGGATACAAAAATCCAAAACACGGAACAAAAAAATATTTTTTTAAGTAACTTTATAAAAGCACATAAAAAGCAACAGACCAATATGCCCATTACCGCATACTCGGTAAAATGAGCCGCTTTACGCAGAGGATGGTCAAGATGATCGGCTAAAGCCTTGATCATCTGCTCATTTAACAGCCCTCCGTTCAATCTATTCCAAAATGTCACACCGTAACGTGACAGATTCAAGCTGATACTTCCGGAGGTTTCCCCGTCCTGTGCGGAAAATCCAAAAATGAGGAAATAAAGCACAATGAGTAAAAGCCCTGATACAATGGCTATTTTCTTTTTCTGCTTAATCATCTTATTTGATAGCTTCCATAGTCTGGTAAGTCTCTATGCGGGAAGCATCCATTTCCGGCATTCCCACAAAAATAGCACCATAAGAAAAAACCCCTTCCTGCTTCTCTATCCTCACGATTTCCAATATGGCGTGGAGTACTTCCTTCGTCCAAATAGTGAGATTGGCCTCATAAACCGCTCCTATGGTAAGTGGCTCGGTGCATAGAAAACCCACACCGCTCTTGGAAACATCCACGATCTCAATTCCCACTTTTTCTTCTTTCCCGCCATCCAGCCGTTTTACTACCAGAGTGGACTGTAACTGGGTCCGTATTGTTTTTCTTCTTTCTTCCATATTCGCACCGTAACCTTCCCCGGATTTCTCCGTATTGATATGCTCATTATAACAAAACACATCAAAAAAGTAAACCGTAGCTCTTTAATAGATAAGCATCGCATCCCCAAAGGAAAAAAATCGGTATCTTTCACGCACCGCTTCCTCATAAGCCGAAAGCACATGCTCTCTGCCGGCCAGGGCCGAAACCAACATGACTAAGGTGGATTCCGGCAGATGGAAATTGGTGATGAGTGCATCCAATACCTTAAACCGATAGCCCGGATAGATAAAAATCTCCGTGTTGCCGCAGCCTGCACGCACCTTTCCGTTTGCATCCGCCGCACTCTCTAACGTCCGACAGCTGGTAGTTCCAACACAGATAACACGGCCTCCCTCCGTTTTTATGCGGTTGATGGTATCCGCTGCCTCTTCCGTTACCTCGTAATATTCTGAATGCATGTGATGTTCCAGTACATTCTCTACCTTCACCGGACGAAAAGTTCCCAGTCCCACATGCAGGGTTACATAGACCAGCGTAACCCCTTTATCTTCCAGTTCTTTTAACAGTTCTTTTGTAAAATGCAGCCCCGCAGTAGGCGCCGCCGCACTGCCTTCGTACTTGGCATAAACCGTCTGATAGCGGTTTTTATCCTGCAGCTTGTGCGTGATATAAGGAGGCAGGGGCATTTCACCCAGTTTATCCAGAATTTCCTCAAAGATGCCCTCGTAGGAAAAGCGGATCAGTCGGTTTCCTTCTTCCACCGTCTCCAAAACTTCTCCTTTTAACAAGCCCTCTCCAAACACCAGATGCGTACCGGGCTTACACCTCTTCCCCGGTTTTACCAGCGTTTCCCAGATGTCTTTTTCCCGCCTCTTTAGTAACAGCACCTCCACTGTCCCGCCGGTATCCGCCTTGCAGCCGAAAAGTCTGGCCGGTATGACCTTGGTATTGTTTAAAACCAGACAGTCCCCCGGCCTTAAATATTCTTTGATCTCCCGAAAGACGTGATGCTCCGTTTCCCCGGTCTCCTTATTCAGAAACAGCAGCCGGGAGGAGGAGCGCTCACGCAAAGGGTCCTGCGCAATCAGCTCCTCGGGCAGATCAAAATAAAAATCGGATGTTTTTAACTCCGTCATGTCAGGCTGGCTCCTTCAACAAAGGCCTTATACCCCCGATAGGTTTCATAAATATCCGCTTTGCTGGTTGCTTCCCATGGTGCGTGCATATTAAGTACTGCCACACCGCTGTCAATCACGTTCATACCGTAGAGAGCCAGAATGTAAGCGATGGTACCGCCGCCGCCCACATCTACTTTACCTAACTCCGCAGTCTGGAAGTGAATGTTCTTCTTATCAAAAATGCCTCTGATATGCGCCATGAATTCCGCATTGGCATCATTGGATCCGGATTTTCCTCTGGAACCTGTAAATTTGTTAAATACCATGCCGTTTCCTAAAAATGCAGCATTCTTCTTTTCAAAACTGGAAGCAAAATTCGGGTCGAAACCGGCGCTTACATCGGAGGAAAGCATACAGGAACGCGCCAATGCGCGTCTTAAAGCCAGTTCACTGTATTCTCCTGTAAGAGCCATCAGCTCTGCCAGGCTGTTTTCAAAGAACTTAGACTGCATACCGGTAGCCCCAACAGAACCGATTTCTTCTTTATCTACCAGAATACAGCACATAGTCCGTTCCGTCTTCTTTGTATCCAACATAGCTTTTAAGGAAGTATAAGCACAGACTCTGTCATCCTGCCCGTAAGCTAAGATCATGCTTCTGTCCAGGCCGGCCTCTCTGGCCTTTCCTGCAGGTACGATTTCTAATTCTGCGGAGATAAAGTCCTCTTCCTCCACGCCATAGGTATTCTTTAAAATATCCAGAATACCTGCCTTAACGGCCTCTTTCGCTTCTTTCTTGTCCTCTTTCTTATCAGCATCCCCGTCTTTTTCCGGTGCGATTACTAACGGTTTGTTTCCTACGATCAGATCCAGTGCTTCGCCTTCTATGACCTTGGAAGCCTTTTTCTCCAACTGCTCTCCGGCCAGATGTATCAGCAGATCGGAGATAAAGAAAACAGGATCGTCCTCTTCTTCCCCTATATTTAATTCTACCGTGGTACCGTCTTTCTTCACAATGACGCCATGCAGGGCAAGGGGGATGGTTACCCACTGATATTTCTTGACACCACCGTAATAATGGGTATCCAGATACGCAAAGCCACCCTCTTCATAGAGCGGATTCTGCTTCACGTCCATTCTGGGAGAATCGATATGAGCGCCTAAAATATTTAAGCCATCCTCGATAGGTTTGCTGCCTAACTGGTAGATCGCAATGGATTTATTCATCCAAACGGCATATACCTTGTCACCCTGCTTTAATTTCTTTCCTGCTGCTACAGCCTTTTGCAGTTCCGTATAGCCCGCTTTTTCCAAGGTGTTGACAATCGTGTCAATACATTCTCTTTCGGTCTTTCCTCTATCCAGAAAATCCCTGTATTCAGCGCAAATTTTCTCCAGCTCCTTTAGCTGTTTTGCATCATAGGTTTCCCATAAGTTCTTTCTTTCCATAAAAATGTCTCTGCCTTTCTTTATTATTTATCACGCAGCTGGGCACCCAGCTGTTCCAATCCGTTTAATATCTTCTTCATGGCTCCGGCTACATCCGCTTCCTCTAACGTTCTGTCCTGTGCTCTGAAGGAAATGGTATATGCCATGGATTTGCAGCCTTCCTTGATCTGGTTTCCTTCATAAACATCAAACAGACTGTAAGACTCTAAGAGCTTACCGCCACGCTGTTCAATCACAGCCTCAATCTCTCCTGCCAACACTGTCTTCTCCACCACCATGGAAATATCCCTGGTAACCGCAGGATATTTTGCAATACCCTCATACTTGCGGTCAAAGGTAGCAAAAGGAAGTACCGTGGGCATATCAATTACCGCTACATAAGCCTTCGTTCCGATGGAATAATTTTCACATACCAAAGGATGTACTTCCCCTAAGTAACCCAACAACTGTCCCTTATACAGGATGTTAGCCTGACGTCCGGGATGCAGGAAATTCTTGCCTGCCGCAGGGTCATAAGTCAGTTTCTCTTTTATGCCTATGCTCTCGAAAAACTCTTCAATGACACCCTTTAAGGTATAGAAATCTCCGGATCCGTAAAAGCCCAGTGTAAACTGCATTCTCTCATCCGGCAGTTCCGTCAACGGCAGAGCCTTAGGAACATAAATATTGCCCAGTTCATAGAGACGCACATCCTTATTTCTTCTGTTGTAGTTGGAAGAAAGGCTTAAAAGCATACCGTTTAGGGAGATGGTTCTCATAATGGAAAAATCTTCTCCTAAGGGATTGGAAATGGTAATGGCCTCTCTAGTCTTATCCTCTGCATCCAAAAGCAGCTTATCAAATACCTTGGGGCTTTCAAAGGAATAACTCATACCCTGGGAGAAGCCGCAGTATTCCGCAATATCACGGGCCTTCTGCTCTATACGGAGTTTGAAGGAAAGCTTACCTGTGGTAGAACTGCTCTTAGGCAGCGTCACCGGAATCTTATCATAGCCGTAGAATCTTGCCACTTCCTCAGCCAGATCGGCCCTGCTTAACAAATCCTGTCTGAAGGAAGGAATTTCCAAATTAATCTGTCCGTCCGCACCTTTTAAGATACGGATACCCAGCTTTTCAAAAATGGAAAGCATCTGCTCTTTAGAAACATCGGTTCCCAACAGTTCATTGTATTTCTTGGGCTCAAAAGGAAGCATGCGCAGAGGAGAAAGGGGAGCGCATACATCCACCGTACCGCCTACCACCTCGCCGCAGCCTAATTCCTGAATCAACTGGCAGGCTCTGTCAATGGCATCACGCGCATTGACGGGGTCTAAGCCTTTCTCGAATTTGCCGGATGCATCTGTACGCAGTCCTAATCTTTTCGCAGATTTTCGGATATTGGGCCCATTGAACGTAGCGGCCTCAAATAATACGGTCTTTACACTGTCGGTGATCTTGGAATTCTCACCGCCCATGATACCCGCAATACCGATTTCCTTTTCCGCGTCACAGATCATCAGGATATCCTTATCCAGCTTTCGAATCTGTCCGTCCAAGGTCTGGAATTCATCTCCGTCCTTGGCCCTGCGGACAATGATCTTATGCCCTGCCACCGTATCCAAATCAAAGGCGTGCATGGGCTGTCCGTATTCCTCCATTACATAGTTGGTAATATCTACCAGATTGTTGATGGGACGGATACCGCTTGCCGCCAATCTCCTCTGCATCCATTCCGGAGAAGGTGCGATTTTGATATTGGTGCAGACCCTTGCGCAATATCTGCTGCACAAATCAGTATCCTCCACCTCTACACTGACATAATCATTTACGTCCTCACCGTTTTCCACTACCTCTACTACCGGCGGCAGAAAAGGCTTATCAAAAGTAACCGCCGCTTCTCTGGCAATTCCCAATACACTGTAACAGTCTACACGGTTACTGGTAACCTCATACTCAAAAACAGTGTCGCGCATACCCAAAAGCGCTACTGCATCCTCGCCCGGTACTGCATCTTCGGGCAAAATATAAATTCCGTTTTCCGGCGCTTCCGGATACATATCCCTAGAAGAGCCCAGTTCCTCAATGGAGCACATCATACCGTTTGACTCCACGCCTCTTAACTTACCGGCTTTGATTTTAATACCTTCTTCCGGAAGAGGACCGCCGTCGTGGCCGCCTGCCACTCTGCCGCCATCCAAAACCACGGGCACTTTGTCACCTTCTTTTACATTGGGGGCACCGGTTACGATCTGTATCTCTTCACTTCCGATATTTACCTGACATACGATCAGTTTATCAGCGTCGGGATGCCGTTCAATTTTCTTGATTTCACCTACTACTATTTTTTCCAGATTTTTATCCAGTCTGGCATAGCCCTCCACCTTGGTACCGCTCAAAGTCATCCTGTCGCAGTATTCCTGGTCCGTACACTCTAACTCGGGCACATATGCTTTAATCCATGATAATGCTGTATTCATCTCCTACTCCTTTCCGCCCTAAAACTGCTTCAAAAAACGAATATCATTTTCGTATAAAAGGCGCATGTCGTCAATTTCATACTTCAAGAGGGCGATACGCTCCAGTCCGACGCCAAAAGCAAATCCGGTATATTCCTCAGGATCCACACCACTCATCTGAAGTACGTGAGGATGCACCATACCGCAGCCTAAAATCTCAATCCAGCCACTGCCCTTACAGAAACGGCAGCCACTGCCGCCGCATTTAAAACAAGTAACATCCATCTCTGCGGAAGGCTCCGTGAAAGGGAAATGATGGGGACGGAATTTCACCTTGGTCTCCTCCCCGAATAGCTCCCTTGCAAACTCTGCCAGCGTACCTTTTAAATCAGCAAAGGTAATACCCTTATCCACTACCAGTCCCTCTACCTGATGGAAACAAGGAGAATGGGTGGCATCCACTTCATCCGAACGGAATACTCTGCCGGGCGCCAGCATACGGATGGGAAGTCTGCCCTTTTCCAGCTCATGCACCTGTGTACCGGAAGTCTGGGTGCGCAGCAAAATATCTCCGTTAATATAGAAAGTATCCTGCTCATCCTTAGCCGGGTGATCGTCGGGAATATTCAACGCTTCAAAATTGTAATAATCCTTTTCTATCTCCGGCCCTTCCACCACCTCGTAACCCATGCCTACAAAAATGCGCTCTACCTCTTCCAGTGCGATGGTATTGGGATGTCTGTGTCCGATAATGCTCTTCTTAGCAGGGAGTGTTACATCTATCTTTTCCACTGCCAGCCGGCCCTCCATCGCGGCCTTTTTCATCTTTTCCGTGGCCTTTTCCAAAACCTGTTCGATTTCGGCACGCACGTCATTTACCATCTGTCCCACCTTGGGTCTCTCCTCGGGAGCGACATCCTTCAAGCCCTTTAACAGAGCCGTCAGTTCTCCCTTTTTGCCAAGGTAGTTGACACGAATGTCATTTAACTTATCCAACGCTTGTGCGCTCTGTGCCCCTACCGCTTCAATCTGAGCAATGGCCTGTTCCTTGATTGCATTTAATTTCTCTTTCATATCCGGTTCCTTTCTTTTTTATGGTGGTTTTATTCCGCTTGCCTTATGCCTTCGTGAAAAAATTCCTTCAAAAATAAAAATCCCTCGCATATGCAGTGCAGTCATGCACACATACACAAGGGACGAACTTCTCCGCGGTACCACCCAATTTCCTGCCAAAAGCAGACTCTCTTACGTTTAACGCACGTTCACGTCCCATCCTACTCTTTCATGGTTCTGCAAACCAGATACCGCAAAATTTCAAAGGGCAGCTCCGGTGGGAAATTCACACATTCACCGTACTTAAGGAAGCTTACAGCCGATGACTCCCTCTCTCTGAAAGAAAATGAATGGCTACTGACACCTTCTTTGCCTTTACACTAAAAACATTTTAATCAGCCCGTATAAAAAAGTCAAGTTCTTTTCATCCTTCCATACCATTTTTTATAGTCCGGTTCAAAGAAACGGTTAAGCTGAGCTCCGATCAGAAGAATATACATACTGAAATACAACCATAGCATGATGATTACGATAATGGAAAGACTTCCATAGGTACTGAAACTGTTTGTATTATCCACATAAAGGGAAAAGAAATAGGAGAAAATGTTCCAGACTACTGCGGAAAACAGTGCTCCCGGAAGCTGCATTTTATACTTCAGTTTCTTGTTGGGCACATAGGTGTAAATAGTGGTAAAAAGCACTGTCAGAACTAACCATACCGCTAAAAAGCGAAAGTGCATAAAAAAGTCAAATATGATTCTGGTTTTCGGCAGCTTTGCTAAAATAATATCAGCCAGTACATTGCCAAAGACATTGAGCGCTAAAGACAATACCAATATAACAATCATGATAAAAGTATAGAAAGAAGCAAGTGTCCGGAGAACAAAATAGTTTCTCTGTTCCTCCACTTCATTGACTTCATTCAGACCTCTTATCAATGCCAAAATACCTTTGGAAGCAGACCAAAGTGTGGTGATTGCCGCAACGGACAGAATTCCTACGGGTTTACGATACACATCCGCAATCACGCCGCGAATCAAAGGATCCAATGCATCCACGGTAAACTCCGTGATCAGATTTACCAGATTCTGCTCAGTTAAAGAGGTATAGGGTATGATGGCACAGACCAGGATCAGCATCGGAACCAGGGAAAGAAACAGGAAAAAAGCCATGCTGGCTGCAAAAGAACTGATATTTTTTTTATTCATTTCTTTCTGAAAATCCTGAAGCATCAAATAGAGTTTTTGCATTACTGTCCTACTCTCCGTATCGTACTGTCCTGATAAAAAAAATGCAATATCTCTTGGGCATTGAAACCTGCCTGCGCCATGGCTCTTGCGCCGTTCTGAGACATTCCCGCACCATGGCCGAAACCGCCGCCTAAAATCTGATAGCCCTTTACATTCTCTCCATCATAGATGGGAGTGATCACAAAAAATGCGCTGGGAAGTAAGTTCGCCATCTCCACCTCACTGCCGTCCTGCCTGCATACTTTCGTTTTTCCGTCGCACAGCACATACCGGATATTCAACTCCGAAATCACCTTGTAGGTACCTGTGCTGCTCTCGATTACCAATTCATCCGCTACGCCGCCGGCATTCCGCTTCATAACGGTAATGGATTTGATATCCCCAAGCTTTTCTATGGGGGCGCTGACATATTCTCCGTCCCTAAGGGTGAGCACCAGTTTATTATTGGCGGCATACCTGCTCTGCAGCATATCAAGCATTCTGTCCGTGCTCAGTTTTTCCACCTCATAGCTCCAGCGATACCATGGTTCCTGTTTTTCAAAATCCGATTCCGGGGGTTCTTTTAAAAACTGTGCAAAGACATCTTCTTTCTTCATACTTTCCGCTGTATACGAAAGTTCGACTCCTGCCATCCCTTCTTCACTGATGGACCGGGCAGAAAGATAAGGAAGTTCGGGTGCTGTTTCCGACTTCCAGACATGCTCATCCGATCCAAACCCACAGGATGTGGAATAATAATAAGCATCTACCAGACTACCGTCCGCCGCATACAACAGCTGTCCCATGGTTTCCCGTACCGCGGTGGTGGTGCTGTTCTGCTCTAAAATATTATTATATACCTGATAACCGGTACTGTCATCCACATGAGCGCCAAACCCGGCTAGACCCGGATGCAGCATGCGGGCATACGCATAAGTTCTCGCACAGACAGCCTGTGCTTTTAAGGCTTCTAACGGATAGCCGGAAGGCATCTCACTGGGTACTACCGCATACAGATATTCCTCTAACAGCACTTCGTTTATGACAATTAATCCTCCGTCCACACAGGAAATCTCCAGAGTCCCCCGGTAAGCCGGCGTTCCCTGACTTCTGGTTACGGACAATAAGCTGATCCTGCCGGTAAGAGCGGAGGGAATTATCTGTACCCGTCCCGCCTCTCCTTCTGCAAAATAGGTGCTGTCAGGCGTCACTGCAATGCTCTCTCCTGCCGAATATGCCTCACTTGCCACAACGCCTTCTCTTTCATAAAGCAGCGTATAGTCCGTATCGCAGGATAAAGCCACTGCTTCATGATAGTTCCCCGCATATCCGCTTGTTTTAATCAAAACGCGGATATACTCCATGGTCTCGTCCGCAGTGAGTAACACTCCGCAGATTTTTCCGTCTTCCAGCACAAAATCCGCAAATTGGTATCCGATTCGTATATCCTGCTCCGTCCCCAGACACAAGCCCCCGTACAGCATAAAAAACCGTACGTCTTCCGAAAAGGACAGAAAACCATAGCCCTCCAATTCCACGCCCTTTCCTGCTTCTACCCCGAGCACCTTTCCGCTCACTTTTTCCGTTCCCCTTATGTATGCGCCGGTAACCACACCGTCTGTAACGGTGATATCCACCAGACTGCCCTCCAGTCCCAGCGCCGTATCTTTGACGACCCTTTCCTCCGACAGTGGATAGCTTCTCTCCTCACCGTCAAAAAAAGAAAGATATGTATTTGTAAGGTCCGTCAAATAGACATTGGTATATACTTCTACCACCGGAAGTTTAGGTTCTTCCTCCTCCGGTTTTGACTCTTCTATTTTCTTTTTTCCGGAAAGTCCCACTATACCAAGCAGGAATAATAATAAAATTCCAATGATACATAAGACCGCTTTTTTTCGCACTATACCCTCCTATTGCTTATTCTGCAAAAAGAGCAGCCACCAAGCTGCTCTTTTTTATCTTATGTACCCCAAAATGCCGGCTCTTGTCTTTTGACTCCTAGCAATGCTAGGTGGGTGACCGCAATCATGCTTTTGCCTTCCCCTGCAATCCTCTTTCGAGTGGAGGCTTGACAGCCACATGACAATATAGGAATCCCGTTTAAAGTAGATGTAGGTTCAAAACTAACAAGAGTTATCGTGCATTCCAGGTTACCTTTATTATATTCAATTTTGGCACATATTACAAGATAAAAAAGAAGGAAAAATATAGAAATTTATAATCTGATATTTCTTCGTTTATATCCATCTTGTAACTTCCTTCAGCCACTCTTTCTCTTCCTCATCCAAGAAGGGAGAAATTTTTTCATATACCTGACTATGATACTCATTCAGGGCAAGACGGTCCTCTTTAGTCATATATGACGCATCAATAGCTTCTAAATCTATGGGAACATAAGTCAGCTGTTCAAAATGCATAAACTGACCGGATTCATTTTTTATATCCCTTTTTACGGCCAGAATATTTTCAATTCGGATACCGTGGCTGCCCGCCATATAGACGCCCGGCTCATCAGACACGATCATGCCTTCTTCCAAAACCGCTTCCCTCGCTCCTTGGGCAAACCGCCAGCGGATACTCTGAGGGCCTTCATGGACATTCAGGATATACCCTATTCCGTGGCCGGTACCGCATTTATAGTCGATACCCATATCCCAAAGCGGTGCCCTTGCCAGAATATCTAGGTTTCTGCCTGAACAGCCGTAAAGAAAACGAGCCCTGCTCAATCGTAACATTCCCGCTACAACAGCAGTGTATTGACGCTTGATTTCCTCCGATACAGGCCCCAATACAACGGTTCTTGTCACATCGGTGGTACCTCCTAAATACTGCCCTCCTGAGTCCACTAAAAGCAAGCCTTCCGCTTTCAGCTCTTTATAGTTTTCCGGTGTGGCTTCATAGTGCATCATGGCAGCATTTTCCCCGTAGGCCGAAATAGTAGGAAATGACAGTTCCAGAAAACCGGGAATTTTACTTCTTAAATTATCCAAATATTCAGCAACCGACAATTCTGTCATTTTCTCTTTGCCGATATTTTTCTTCAGCCAGTAAATAAATTTTGTCAGTACAACGCTATCCTGCAGATAGACCTTTTTCATATTTTCCAGTTCTACCGGATTTTTCACCGCTTTTAGGGCCTCTGCCGGACTTATACCTTCCACAATCCCCCGGGCTGATGCTTGTACTTTCTTATAGAGGCTGTAACTGCACTGGCTGCTGTCTAATAAAACGATATCATCCTTTATTTCCTGCCCTAAAAAGCCGCCTATTGTTTCATAAGGAAGCACCTCTATTCCCTGACTTTGGAAAAAACCCTGTGCCGACTTATCCAAAGCCGCCTCCTGCACAAAGAAATACATTTTTTCCTCACTCAGATAACCATAGGATAAAGCCACCGGATTACACTCTATATCCCCGCCCCGCACATTGAGCAGCCACATCAGTTCATCCAGTTTTGTAAATAACAAGGCGGATGCTTTTTCCTTTTTGAGAGCATCCCTTATCAGACGCAGCTTTTCCTTTACTTCCATTCCTGCAAGAGAAAGCTCCAATAATTGCAAAGACTTACAAGAGAGTGCCGGACGTTCTTCCCATACAGCCTGTGCCAGATCCTTTTCGCAGGCAAGGGTAATCTCCTTGGAAGAAAGTATTTTGGCAAGCTTCTCACCTTCCTTTGCCGTTACCACTCTGCCGTCAAAACCCAAAGTCTGCCCCTTTTGCATATGGCTTTCCAGAAACTCCGGTATATCGGGAACACCTTCCTCCGCCATACGGAATAACTCGATACCTGTTCCTTCCAGTTCTTTCTCAGCCTGCACAAAGTAACGGCCATCCGTCCACAGCCCCGCTCCCTCCTGCCAGATCAGCAAGGTACCGTTAGAGCCGGTAAAACCGGAAAAAAATTCCCGTACTTTAAAGTAGTCGCCCACATATTCGGAATTGTGAAAATCAGCGGTAGGGATCAGATAAAAATCCATGCCCGCTTTCTGCATTTCCTCCCGCAGCGCCTTCAGTCTGCTTTTTATTTCAATATTTTCCATACTCTGCCTCCAGATCCATTTCCTCACAGAGAGCAACTGCTTTAGAGGTACCTACCCTGTCGCATCCAAGCTCCAAAAACATAGCCAAATCGTCAAGAGAGCTTACGCCTCCCGCTGCTTTTATTTTTACGTTAGGGCCGATATGCTTTTTAAACAACTCCACATCTTCTTTGGTGGCGCCGCCCGTACCAAAACCCGTGGAAGTCTTGATATAGTCTGCACCGGCTTCTGTTACCGCCCTGCACATAGCTATTTTTTCTTCCTCCGTCAGGTAGCAGGTTTCCACGATCACCTTTAACACATGCTGTCCGCAACATTTTTTCAGTGTAGCGATTTCGGCTTTTACTTTGTCGTAATCCCCGTTTTTTACATCGCTGATATTGATTACCATATCAATTTCATTACAGCCGTCTTTCAGTGCCTGTTCTATTTCCGCGGCTTTAGCCGCCGTAGCACTGTAGCCCAAAGGAAAGCCTACCACGGTACAAATATTCAGCTTGTCCCCGTAGGTCTCATGTACACGCCGGATGTAGGCGGGAGGAATACATACCGAAGCCGTACGGAAGCGTATCGCTTCTTCACAGAGCTTCACGATATCCTGCCAAGCAGTGAAAGCCTGCAGCTTGGTATGATCCACATGTCTTAACATTTCCGAAACTTTCATCCTATTTTCACCTTTCTGTAACCTGCATTCCGTGACCTGCAGGCCGAATTCTTTGCTTACGTTTTATTGTAATACGCTTTCCACAAAAAATCCATCATTTATGAAAAGTTTATGAAATCGGCGTTTTAGCTTGCCACAAAATTATTCCTCATGTTAAGATATTAAAAATATCACTTATTTTATGGATCATTTATTTTACGGAGAAAGGAGCTGCCTATGGAGCACAATACATATTCCGATATTACACCAGAGATTTTACGGCTTGCAAAGTTATCTGAAGAAGCCGGTATCATAGATTCTGAATTATTCACAAAATATGAAGTAAAAAGAGGTCTTAGAGACTTAAACGGAAAAGGTGTTCTGGCAGGTCTGACTCATATTTCCGATGTCCGCGCAAAGGAACTCGTAAACGGTGAAGAAGTGCCCGCACATGGACGCTTATTTTACCGCGGCTATGACGTGCAGGATCTGGTAGAAGGCTTTACCAGCGAGAACCGTTTCGGTTTTGAAGAGATTGCCTATCTGCTTTTATTCAGTAAACTGCCCTCCAATCATGAACTGGCTGAATTTCAGGAACTGCTTGGCGGATATCGCAGTCTGCCCACCAGTTTTGTGCGGGACATTATTATGAAAGCACCCAGCAGGGATATGATGAATACTCTGGCCAGAAGCGTCCTTACGCTCTACTCCTATGATGATAGGGCGGACGATGTATCTATTCCCAATGTACTGCGTCAGTGTCTGCAGTTGATTGCCTTATTCCCCATGCTTTCTATTTATGGGTATCAGGCTTACAGCCACTACCATGATGGCAACAGTCTGTTCATCCATAAACCCATAGCTGAGCTTTCCACCGCGGAAAATATTTTACATATTCTGCGTCCTGACAGCGCATATACGCCTTTAGAGGCACGCATACTGGATATTGCCCTAGTGCTTCACATGGAGCACGGCGGCGGCAACAACTCCTCTTTTACCACCCATGTGGTAACCTCCTCTTTGACGGACACCTACTCTACGATCGCAGCAGCCATTGGTTCCTTAAAAGGTCCCCGACACGGCGGCGCCAATATCAAGGTAGTACAGATGTTTGAGGATATGAAACAGGCAGTTAAAGACTGGGCGGATGAGGAAGAGGTTTCCGATTACTTAAAGAAGCTTCTGCACAAGGAAGCGTTCGACCATGCGGGTCTAATTTATGGTGTAGGACACGCTATCTATTCCAAATCAGATCCCCGTGCTGTATCCTTCAAAACTTTTGTAGAAAAGCTCTCCGTGGAAAAAGGACTGCAAAAGGAATTTGCCCTTTACTCCATGGTAGAAAGACTGGCTCCCCAGCTTATTGCCAATGAGCGCCAGATGTACAAGGGCGTCAGCATCAATGTGGACTTCTACTCCGGCTTCGTCTATCATATGCTGGGGCTTCCCATGGAGCTCTACACTCCCATCTTTGCTATTGCGCGTATCGTGGGATGGAGCGCACACCGACTGGAAGAACTTGCCAACAACGGCAAAATCATCCGTCCCGCTTACAAGCCTATTGGTGAAGACAAATCCTATATTTCTCTTAAGTACCGTTAAATGAAATATCATTAGATGACAAAAAGCCATTGCAGTAGTGCAGTGGCTTTTTTGAACAAAAAAATCGCGCTTTTTCAATGTTTTCTGTTTGGTATTAAATTATGTCAGCTTCAAAAACTCTTTCACTACCGCTTTCATCTCTTCCTTATCACACACTCTATCATGTACAACGGGAGCGGTACGGATCTCTTCGATGGCCCCGGGTACATCTACATTGGCAAGCTTGGAGAGTTCATCCACCAGAGCAAAATCATCCCAGGCATCATATTTTACATCAATGGCGTTCATAACGCTTCTGGTAAATTTGAAGGGACTTGCAGTGGAAGCAATAACAGTCTTCGTATTGTCTTGAGATTCAGTCTTATACTTCTCATAAACCGTGGCCGCTACTGCGGTGTGGGTATCGATCACATAACCGCAGGTCTCATAAATACGTTTAATGGTAGCCGCGGTTTCCTCTTCACTTGCAAAGCCGCCAAAGAAATCAGTTAACTGCGCTCTCATTTCAGGGGTGATCTCGTATTTTCCTTCTCCGCTTAAGGCACTCATCAACGCTGCGTTTTTATCTGCATCATTGCCTGCAATCCGATAAATCAAACGTTCCAGATTACTGGAGATCAAAATATCCATGGACGGGGAAGATGTCAGCACAAACTCTCTGTTTTTATCATAGGTACCGGTAGCAAAAAAATCATACAAGACCTTATTGTCATTGGAGGCACAAATTAATTTTGCAATGGGAAGTCCCATATTCTTTGCATAAAATGCGGCCAGAATATTTCCGAAGTTTCCGGTGGGCACAACCACATTCATCTGCTCACCCTCTCCTAATTTGCCACCTGCCAAAAGTCTGGTATATGCATATACATAATAAACAATCTGAGGTACCAGACGTCCGATATTGATGGAATTTGCGGAAGAAAACTGGAATCCCGCATCTGCCATCTCCCGCTCTAACTCCTTATCATTAAAAAGCTGCTTCACTCCTGTCTGGGCATCGTCAAAATTCCCGGTGATTCCCACTACATAAGTGTTCTCCCCCTTTTGGGTTACCATCTGCTTTTCCTGAATAGGGCTGACACCGTGCTTGGGGTAAAATACAATGATCTTAGTACCCGCTACATCCGCGAAGCCAGCCAGAGCAGCCTTACCGGTATCTCCGCTGGTAGCGGTCAAAATTACAATATCATTTTTTACATTATTCTTTCTTGCCGAAGTGATCATCAAATGAGGCAGAATGGAAAGCGCCATATCTTTAAAAGCAATGGTCGCACCATGGAACAGTTCCAAGTAATAAGCGCCTTCTGCTTCTGTTAAGGGTGCAATCACTTCAGTATCAAATTTTTCGTCATAAGCACGCTCAATACAGCCTTTCAATTCCGCTTCCGTAAAATCTGTCAGAAACAGCTTCATTACCTCATAAGCTACTTCCTTATAGCCCATTTGGGAAAGCGCCTTTAAACTCACATCCAGTACCGGAATCTTCTCCGGTACAAACAGTCCGCCGTCTTCAGAAAGACCCTTTAAAATAGCTTCCGATGCTTTCACCGGAGCCTGAGCGCTTCTGGTGCTTTTATATAATATCTCTTCCATTGGTAACTCCTATCCGCGCGGAATGCGCATATACATTTTCCTAACAAGTCCGATTCCTTCCAGACGATTGTAAGTAGTATAGCATACCGACGGTTAAAAATCAATGAAAGAACTCGTGTCCTCCATGAGAAAACAAAAATGTAAGATGCTCATCAAACCATCGCATTTTATCAGAGCCTGCATGTTTCCGGGAAGCGAAAAACAAGGCTCCTTCCGATATATCTTCCCCTGCCAAAACTCTGTCCACAGCCTCTATCGTATCCTCGCTGACAACCACCCTGTCATATCTGCCGCTATAGGCAGGTGAAAACTGAGCCACTCCATGCTCTCTTTGAAACACTACTTCTTTCACCGTATCCGGGAAGCGTTCATCGGCCACACGATTTAAGACCACATTGGCCACCAGCATTCTGCCCTCTATATCCTCTCCTCCGGCTTCCGCTTCCACGATACGCAGCAGCACCTCATAATCCTCCTCAGAAAGCGTGATTTTCTCCGGCTGCTCTAACAGGATATAGCCAATGATGCGCTGTCCGGAAGATACCGTTTCATTCAACTTTTCATAGCTTGTCTGTACAGGGGGCGCAAGCGTTTTCTCCATATTCAGTAAAAAAGCAGGCGTAGTCAAAATATGATTGACCTTAAGTGCCGTGATATTGATGATCGCCATTACAATAATCAGATTAAATAGTACCAGTGCCAATATATATTTTTTATACATCTTGTCCTCTTTTCCAAGCAGGGATGTCCAAATCCTACTCTGTATATTTTATACAGCAGTATCCCAAAATATTTCTTATTTGTACTTTTTTCTTAAATTTGGTATACTTTAGAAAAGAAATTCTTCACAGGAGTGCAGTGTGAAAAATAAATTTTCACATGACTTGCTTGCAAGTCATTGCAAATATTGTGCCTGCGCAATGCAAATAAATTTGCATGAAAGTTTGCAGATTACAGAAAGTCATGGATAATAAAATGCAAAAAAAATTAGAGGGTGTTTTTCCTTCCACGCAAAAAAAAGGCCGGACCGTGTACCGTTCCTCCGTTACTTATAAATGCAAGCATATCAGCTTGGGCAGCTATCCTACTCCCGAGCAGGCTCATGCGGCCTATCTGGAAGCCAATCACTTGTTACGAAATGATATTCCCCCTGCTTTGGATGACCATTCCGCTTCCTGTGCTCTGCCCTTTGAAAAATGGGTAATTCTGCTGAATTTCAGGGAAAACGGCATGTATTTTCCCACTCCTATCTATATCCGCTCCCGATATTTTTATTATTACTATTCCAGAGAGCATATTCTCAAATTCGATACCGACGATCTTTTCTATTTTGCCAGCCATAAGATCATGAAGCGCGGCGGACACTATTTTGTTGCTGATTTCGGTATGCAGGTCAATATCTTAAATCGCTTCGGTATCAAGAACTATGCCGTACCCGGCAGGGATTATGTATTTAAAAATGGGGATTCTACGGATTTCAGACGTGAAAATCTGATCATCCGCAATCAGTACCATGGTGTCCTGATCACAGAAGGAAAAAAAGGCCCCGTCTACAAGGCCCGCATCCATGTAAAAGGCAATTATTTAATCGGTACTTACGCCTCCATGGAAGAGGCTGCCATTGCATACAATAAAGCGATCGATATTCTGAAGAAAAACGGCTGCTCCAAAAACTATACACCCAACTATCTGGAAAATATTACGGCAGGCGAGTATGCTGAAATCTATACCCGCCTGCCGGTTTCCGACAAACTTTATAAACTTTATTTTTCAGAATAGTCTATAAAACTGATGTTTAAATTAGCATACCCGGCTATTCCGTCAATGGATGCGGTATTACTATACTGCCACATGGTAAATCTATATGGATAGTCCGGTAAATCTCCGGCTTGGGACAGCCATATATCATAGTCCGTCAGTTTAGATAGATCCACCTTCTTTATCAGCCACTCCTTATTGCCGTAAAGCATGGGAATGTAACCGGCTTCCTGCACGGTATCTAAAAATGCCTGTGCGATTCTGGTTTTTTCCTCTCTGGTCAGATTGTCTATTCTGGCCGTATCGTTGGGAATGGATTCCATATCAAAGGCAATGGGATAGCGAACATCATAGTCTCCGATACTCTCTAATACCAGATTGGCCTCTTCCACCGCCTCATCCGTTGTAATCGCCTGTGAGAAAAAATAAAGCCCTATCTGAAGTCCGGCATCCGTGGCGCGCTTAATATTCTCCGAGAAATAATCGTCCACCGCCAGTTGTCCGCTGCCGTAGCCCCTGGCGCCCACCCGGATCATAACAAAATCCACACCGGCCTTTTTCAGCTTTACAAAATCAATATAATCCTGATATTTGGAAATATCCACGCCCACATAGGATACCAGTTTGCCGTCCAAATAGTACTTCATCAGATTGGACTGCATGACAAGTTTGGTGTAGTCATACTCATGCTTTGGCAGATAGGGGCTGATCAGCACCCACTCCTCCTCTCCGTTAGGCAGCACCACCAGCGTGTGTCTGCCGTCCGTAGAAGGATCCTCCTCTACTTTTTCCTCAGATGTATTCTCCGGCAGAGGGGATGCCGATTCTTCCGGATACAAATCCCAGAAATCAAAATCATCGGGGGTCAGGCCATCCTCTTTTTCAATTCCCGGATAGGGCACGGATTCATCAGGAATCTGAGCCATCGTCTGTTCCGTCTGGGTTCCGGCTTGGGGGGTAGGGTTTGCATTTTTGTCCCTGTTTAATATTAATACTAAAATCAGGATCACAACCATGAATGATGTGACACCGATGATAGTACGTACCACGGTCAGACTCATTCTGGGCTGACTGTCAAATTCTTCCGGTAATTTCATGTAAATAACCCTGCCTTTCTAAAAGGGTTGGCGTATTTCTTCTACAATCAATTTACCATGAATCCGAAAAAATGACAACATGATATCAAACCGACTTTATTTCATAAATAGAATTTATCTGTCCCACTTCATTTAGAATTGCACTGTGATGGATAATCTTCTGTCAATATAATCTGCTTTGATCAGACCTCCCATACGCTCCGTCAACAGTTTTGCAATAGACAACCCCAAACCGGTGGAGTTGCGGCTTGCTTCTACAGTATAAAAACGGTCAAAGAGCTTACCCACAATCAGCGGATTTAAAGATTCTGCTATATTGGAGAATATAATATTGCCGTCATTTTTCATACAAACCGAGAAATCTCCGTCCGTGTATTTCAATGCGTTGCTTATTACATTAGAAAAAATACGGTTTAAAGCGCTAATATCCAATTCACGCCAGACCGGATTTTCCGGCAGATCAATCTGCGGCCGAATCCCCTTTTCCCGCATCATTCCGTAGAAGGATAACAGACTTTCCTCCAATACATTGACCATATTTATACGTTCGAGTTTTAATTCCCCAGAGGAAGTCACCACGCTATAACGGAACAATTCTTCTGTAAGATTTTTAAGTACCTCAGTCCGGTTCTGAATCTGCGTCAAATATTGTCTACCCTTCTCGCCCGTTTCTTCTTGTTTTAGCAAATCCAGATATGCATAGATAGCTGTTAACGGTGTTCTTAAATCGTGTGAAATATTTGTAATAGCATTTTTGAGTTCTAAATCTCCCTGCTGAAAACGATGTCTTTCTTTACGCAGTATGCGGAGCTGCTGATTCATAGAATTTGCCAAATCACGCATATACCTGTCATTGCATGAAATGTCAATCAGCGTATTCGTATCGGTTATGAGTCTTTCGGCAAAAGCGTCTTTTATTTCCTTTGCGGATTTTCTCAGCATATGAATTTTCGCAATAAGAACAGTAATAACCAAAGCCAAAATGCCGATTATGACCCATAACCAAAATCCCATGACTAACTCCTTTTATTTTAAATCAATTTTCCGAAAAAATACCATTCCACAACTACAAGAAAGAATAATCCATATAAATGAAGCGAAAAACATCTCTGCATATCTCTTGCTATCATCCAGCATCCCACTGAGCTGGAGCGACTGCCCTCCGGGAAGAATACTAAAAGCTATTTCATAGACGTTGCGCTCAGCTCCGCTTATATAGTTAGGATTTAAAACCCATTCCGCGTTTTCTTCATCTGCAGTCTCATACTGTTCCAACTCGTAATTTGGTATATAATAAGCTTCTTCCTGCTCCAACCTATTCGAGATTGCCGTTCCCAAAAACAGCAGCAGAAATGCCAAAGATATACAGATACTCGAGGTCACGGCACGGTTGTGGCACAGCATGGCAATCAAGGTAAAAATTGCCGCATAAGCTGCGCTTAGTGCAAATACACAGATTCCTTGAAGAAATACCATCTGCAGCGGGGTTTGAAAAAATCCCAATAATGGGATTCCTACAACTAAAGACGCGGCCAGACATCCAAAGCACATGAACCATCCCGCAAAGATACATGCGATGGTATTCGCAAGGTAGATATCAGAACGGGTATGCCCTGAGATGGCTTTATTTCTTATGGTACCGGCTTCATACTCCGTTCCTACAAATAGACTGACAAAAATAGAAAGGACAAAGCCTATCACGAGTGCTCCAATCCAAAATGCTTCATCTAAACTACCATCTTCTTTTTCGCTTAAGAATATACCGATTCTTTCTATCATACCAAAAGCAGTCAGTACAAAAACACCAAACCAGAATGCCCTGTTTTTCCATAGTCTCGCTATATTGGCCCTTAACAGATTACTCATACTTCTCACCCTCCTATTTCAAATCTTTCTTGCAAAACAGCTTAATTCCCAAAGCGGTTATACCAACTGTAACAATCACTGATGATAGTATCATGGTAACGGGCCGTTCAATTTTTAAGAATGCCACACTGACGCTTTGACCTGTTGGCAAAACATCCATCAGCATCTGGAAAACAAAGCGCATTGCACCACCAGTATACTTAGGATTTAATACTTCTTCTCCCACTATTTCCATTGGTACTGTACCGCTAAATGTTACGCCGGACAGGGAGCTTATCTTTTCCGGCGCTTCTAAAGCATCATAAAGCACAGCTGCACATAGAATCATCGCCACGGAAACCAGCACAACAGCGATTATATTTTTGGAAGAAAGCATTGCTACAAAGGTGTTGACTGCAGAATATGCCGCCGCAAGCAGGACACAGAAAAGAAAATATCCCACAAGGTCGGCGGGGGTGAGCGTAAAAAATCCAAGAGCCGGAACACCCACTAATGCGCCAATAAACCACACGCACATAACAAGCAGCGCTGCGACAAAAGTTACAATTAAATTTGCGAGGTATACATTTGCCCGTGTGTGACCTACAATCAGTTTGTTTCGTATTGTATCTTCACTGTACTCTGTTCCCAAAAACATACTTGTAACCACGGCAAAGAAAAAGCCAACATACAGTAGAAATTGAAAATAGTAATGTTCAAGAGTATAAGCCTCCCTTGTTATAGGAGAAAAAGAGTTATGGCCGGCATATAGCATATAAGCTACTGCATATATGAGCATGCCGCCCATACAAAGCCAAAACATTTTATTTTTCCACAGCCTCACCATATTGGCCCGTAACAGCTTACTCATGCCTCTCACCCCCAACCAGACTGATATAATAGCTTTCCAGACTATCTTCACGCTCTCTTAAAGAAATCACTTCGCAATTTTCTTTTGCCAGAGCTTGAGTCAACTGAGAGACATTGATCTTCGCATAAATATCAGCAGTTCTTTCAGATAGAATTTTATAATCAATCTTCATATTATCAAGAACATGAGCAAGAACTTTTGTGCTGCTTACTTCTACAGAAACACATTTCCGGCAAGTTTTTGCTAATTCTTCGGCACTGATTTCTTTAATAATGCGCCCGTTGTCAATAAATCCGTAGTGTGTAGCAAGTTTCGAAAGTTCATCCAGAATATGGCTTGAAATCAAAACCGTAATCTGCCGCTTGCGGTTTAGTTTCAATATCAGCTCCCGAATCTCAACAATACCTTGCGGATCAAGTCCGTTTGCAGGTTCATCAAGCACTAAAAAGTCGGGATCTCCAACAAGGGCAACGGCAATTCCAAGCCGTTGGCGCATACCAAGAGAAAAATTCCTTGCTTTCTTTTTTCCGGTATTCTCAAGCCCCACCAACTTTAGAATTTCGTTTAATCCATCGAAAGATGGCAGCCCAAGGATAAGGTATTGCTGCTTCAGATTATCCTCCGCAGTCAAATCCGAATAAATAGCCGGAGTCTCTACAACAGCGCCCATCCTTCTTCGTGATTTCACAATATCCTTATCCGTGTTTTTTCTTCCGTATAATGTGTATTCTCCTGATGTGGGTGTCTGCAATCCGCAAACCAATCGGATCAGTGTTGTTTTACCGGCGCCGTTTTTCCCGACGAAGCCGTAAATCGCTCCTTTGGGAACGTGCATGGTAAGACCATTTAATGCCTGAAAATTTTTATAATTTTTATTCAGGCTGTTGGTCGTCAATACATAATCCATAATGTGGTACCTCCTTTGTTTTGATAAACATAGTATAAAAAACAAAGGTCAAGAAAGCAGTCAAGAAAAAGGTCAAGATTTGGTCAAGATTTTTGTTCTTTTAATTTGAAGCCGATGCCCCATACGGTTTCAATATAGTCCGTACCGGAAACATCCTGCAATTTTCTGCGGAGATTACTGATATGTTGTTTTAAGGAACGCTCTGTGCAATCAGGGGTGTCTAAGCTGATTCGATCCAGTAAAACACCTTTAGAGATAGCCTGTCTTGGATTTGCCATCAGCAGTTTGAGAATCGCATACTCTGTCCGTGTCAGTTTTACGGATTGTCCCTTGACGGTCACATCAAGGGATACGGTATCCAGAGCCAAATCACCCGCCGTCAGCACGGTAGCGTTATCCGGCTTCTCCGCCTTACGAAGCTGGACCGTGATACGGGCAAGAAGCTCCTCCGTGCTGAATGGTTTAGTGATATAATCAACAGCACCGCCAAGTAAAAGGGTTACTTTGTCTTGCACATCCACTTTTGCACTGAGGATAATAACCGGTATGTTTTTAATGTGCGGCAAGATTTCTTCACCGGAAAGACCGGGTAACATTAAATCTAACAGAATCAAATCCGGTTTGTTCTCTGAGAGAAGATAGAGCGCTTCTGTTCCGGAATAGGCACGAGTTACAGCATAGCCTGCATTCTCTAAAATTTCTGATAATACATCTCCAATATGAACATCATCATCAATGATCGCAATTGTTTTCATCATTATATCCTTTTCTCACCATGCTATTCCTATGCTTATTATACTCACTGCACCCGGAATTCATCCAGCATTGCATAAACGCCATCTTTATATAATGATATGCTTGGGACATTTCTCGGCACAGACGCCGCAGCCCGTACATTTTTCCTGATCTATGGCGGCATGGAAATCCGTTACTGTCACCGCACCCGCAGGACAGTTCTTTACACAGATACCGCAGCCGATACAGCCCACGGTGCATGCTTTCATGGTAACAGGACCCTTGTCCCCGGAACTGCAGGCTACAATATGCTTAGCCGCATAGGGTTCTAAGGAAATCAAATGTTTTGGACAGGCTGCAACACATTTTCCGCAGGCTTTACATGCCTCCCTGTCCACTACCGCGATTCCATTTACCATATGGATGGCATCAAAGGGACATGCCTTTATACAACTTCCAAATCCCAGACAACCATAGTTACAGGACTTAGGACCGCCATTCGGTACAAAGGCGAGCATCTTACAGTCCTCAACACCCGTATAGTCATAGTCCGGATGCGTCTTTTCACAGTCTCCCTGACAGTGTACAAAAGCAGCCATTCTGACACTGTCTGTACTTTCCACGCCCATAATTTTCGCTATTTGTTTTCCGACAGCTTCTCCGCCCACCGGACAGGCGTTCACAGGCGCCTCCCCTTTTGCAATACCGGCCGCCAATCCCGCACATCCCGGATAGCCGCAGCCACCGCAGTTATTGCCCGGCAAGGCTGCTAATACCGCTTCTTCCTTTTCATCGACTTTTACTTTAAACAGAATCGCCGCCACTCCTAAAAACAATCCGACGAAGATGCCGACTCCGCCAATCAAAGCTGCCGCGGTTCCAATTCCCATTATATTCATCTTCCATCCTCCTTATAGCAGCCCGGAAAATCCGCAGAAAGCAATGGCCATCAGTCCCGCCGTTAATAATACGTGGGGCATCCCCCGGAAGGATTCTGGGATATCGTTATAGGCCATTTTTTCCCGCAGACCGGCCAGAATCACAATGGCGATCAAAAAGCCGAGGGCGGTGGCAAATCCGTTCACGACACCTGCCAAAATACCGTATTCCTTCTGCACATTGGTCAATGCCACACCCAGTACCGCACAGTTGGTCGTGATCAGAGGCAGATACACACCCAGAGCCTGATACAGCCCTTTGACGAATTTCTTTAAGAACATTTCCACGAACTGCACCAGTGCCGCAATGACCAGAATGAATACGATGGTCTGCAGATATTCCAAATGAAAGCGCACCAGTATGTACTGATAGATCACACCTGCAATGGCACTGGATAAGGTGATAACAAAAATTATGGCGCTGCCCATGCCGGCTGCCGTATTCATTTTCTTAGATACGCCCAAAAAGGGACAAAGTCCCAAAAACTGGCTCAATACCACATTACTTACCAGAGAAGAGCTGATCAAAATGATGAGTAAATCCTTTACTGATTCCATTTATTTTCCCTCCTCGTCCAAATCAATGAATTCTAATTCTATATCTTCCATGGGTTCTATGTGATCTGTATCTTTTATTTCCTCATTCTTCTTCCGGCTTGAAAAACTGCTCTTTTTGTTTTCATCCTTGCTCTTTCGGCTTGAAAAACTGCTCTTTTTACTTTCATCCACGTTCTCCCGATTTGCACAATCACTCTCTTTACAGTTTAAGCAGTCATGACCGCATCCGGAGCCTATTTTACTCATATCCCTGCCTTCTTGAGTCCCCTTGATCTTCACAAAATTCTGCAGGGCCGTAAGTGCCGCCAGCACAAAGAAAGCGCCGGGAGCCAGCACAAAAATGCCTATGGGCGTATAGGATTTCGGCATGATACCTACACCGAAGAGTTTGCCTGCGCCTAAAAGCTCCCTCACCGCACCGATACAGGTGAGGGCAAGGGAAAATCCAAGGCCCATACCGATACCGTCAAATAAGGAGGATACCGGACCGTGGGAATAGGCGTAGGATTCGGCTCTGCCCAAAATAATACAGTTTACTACTATCAGCGGAATGTACACGCCTAAAGCCTCGTTCAACGTGGGTAGATAGGCCTCCAATAAGAGCTGGGCCATGGTAACAAATGAGGCGATAATGACAATAAACGCAGGAATCCGAACCTTGTCCGGAATCAGCTTCCGCAGCAGGGAAATCAATAGATTACTTAATGATAATACCGCCGCCGTAGTCAACCCCATGCCAAGACCGTTTATGGCAGAAGTCGTTACCGCAAGGGTGGGACACATGCCAAGCATCAACACAAAGGTGGGATTTTCTTTTAGGATACCGTTATATAATCTTTCTAAAGCGCTGTTTTCCTTCATATCAGTACTCTCCTCCCTTTAACATGCTGTTAAAATAAGAAAGTCCTGCATTCACCGCCTGAGTGAACGCGCTCGTGGTAACGGTCGCACCGCTGATGGCATCTATCTGTTCTTCACCTATGGCACCCGTTTTCACATAGGTAAAAGAGGAAACCTGTCTGCCCGCAAACTGTGGTACCAGCACTTCTTCCGCCCGCATGCCCAAACCCGGCGTTTCGGAAATGCTGAGTATGGAAACACCATTCAATGTACCGTCCATCCTGATTCCCAGCATCAGTTCGATATCCCCGCCGTAGCCTTCCTTCGCCGTGCAGTCAATCACATAGCCCAAGAGTTCACCTTCTTCGGACAGCGCCCGATAAATCATTCCGATTTCCGCCCCCTCCGAATGGAATTGCTCTGTCTGTTCTTCCTGCGAAGCAGAATCCCCTTCAGACAAAGCGGCTGTTTCAAAAGAAGCCGCGTCCGCAAAGACCGCACTGCAGGCTCTCTGTACCTTTAATTCCTGCTGATAGGCTATGGGCTCCTTCGTCAACTCATAAACAAATCCCAACAAAATTCCGGCAGCTAAAGTAATGCCAAAGAGAATACCTGCATTTTTCCACATCTGTATCATATCTTCTTTATTTTTCATACCTGCGGCCTCCTTTTCCAAAGGCTTTGGGCACCGTTATCGTTTCCAGTAACGGAACCAGAAGATTGCCCAAAATAATCGCATAGGACACCCCTTCCGCACTTGCACCGAAGACCCTAAAAATCCCTGTCAGAATTCCCAGCACCGCACCGAAAAGGTACTGTCCTCCCTTGGTAATCGGGCGGGTCACGTAGTCCGTAGCCATAAAGAAAGCGCCCAGCATCAGACCGCCGCCCGCCAAATGGGCGGCTAAATAAGCAATATCAAATCCTCTGCCTCCGAAAAAACCGATAAACAGGGTAAAAACAATTATGTAAGTACCGGGAATCCGCAGATCAATAATTCCCAGAAAAAGTAAGATGCACGCTCCGATCAAAACAGCCACTGCACTGGTTTCTCCGATAGTGCCTGCCGTCCTGCCTATCACCATATCCAGTATTCTGATTTCTTCCCCTGCTTTCATGGCCGCTAAAGGCGTAGCCCCGGTATAAATGTCCGTAGTGAAATTAGTCATCAGCGCCGGAAACGAAATAAGCAGAAAACAACGCGCCGCCAAGGCCGGATTCATGAAGTTCTGTCCCAGACCTCCAAAAAGACATTTTACCACTAAAATGGCAAATACACCGCCTAGTACCGCCGCCCACCAGGGAATTGTCACGGGAAGGTTCATTGCTAATAAAAGCCCGGTCACCACGGCGGATAAATCCCCGATGGTCTGCTGCTTCTTATAAAGACCAAACAAAAATTCCGTAACCACAGTGGAGGCCACGGTGACGAGTATAATGAGCAATGCTCTCAGCCCAAAATTATAGATACCGAAACCTGCCGCCGGAAGCAGCGCCAGTACTACCGCAAACATGATGGCGCTGGTATTAAGCCTGCTTCTTACATGGGGATTCGAAGATACCCTGCGTAAATCAGACATTGCACTTTCCTCCTACTTTTTCTTTTTGGCAAGCTGCAGCTTGCGCATGGATTTAATCGTCTGGGTCAGCGGACGTTTAGCCGGGCAGCTATAACTGCAGCAGCCGCATTCACAGCATTCCATACCGTTCAATTTCAAGAAGGTTTCTGCATCGTCATGGAGCGCCGCTTCCATCAGTTTATTGGGCAGTACCCTTCCGGGACAGACTTCTACACATCTGCCACACTTGATACAGGCCGTGGGCTTCATATTCGAAACATCATCCTTGGAAAGCGCCAACAGAGCAGATGCCGTCTTGGTCGTAGGTACGTCTAAATCAAAAAGAGCAAAACCCATCATGGGACCGCCTGAAACCACCTTCGCAGGATTTACTCGAAAGCCTCCCGCTTCCTCAATCAGCTCGCGATAATTTGTACCTATCCTCACTTTAAAATTACAAGGCATGCGTATGGCATCTCCCGTTACGGTCACAATCCGTTCCATCAAAGGCCTGCCTTCCGTTACCGCACTATGAATGGCTACCAGCGTATCCACATTATTCACAACGCAGCCGACATCCGCCGGCAGCATGGTATGATTTATTTTTCGCCCTGTGGTGGCATAGATCAGCTGGCGTTCGGATCCCTGCGGATACTTGGTCTTCAGGGCCTTGACGCTGATACGCTTCTCATCCTTTATCAACTTTTTAAGCAGTTCAATACAATCCCTCTTATTGTCCTCTACCGCCAAAATGCCATGGGCTTTGGGAAACAGGCTCAAAGAGATTTTTAAGCCGTCTATCAGCTTATCCGGTTCCTCTAACATCCTGCGGTAGTCCGAAGTCAGATAGGGCTCGCACTCTGCACAGTTCGCTATCACATATTCTATTTTTTGAGGTTTCTTTGGTGAAAGTTTAATAAAAGTAGGAAAGCCCGCACCTCCCATACCCACAATACCCGCTTCTTTGATCCTCTCTATAATCTCCTCCGCGGTATTCTTACCGGGATATAAGGGCGGCATATATTCTGCTTCTTCATAGCGATCGTCGTTTTCCACAACAATGCTCATCACACTCTCCCCGGTCACTACCCTGCGGGGTTCAATGGCCTTAACAATTCCCGATACAGAAGCATAAACGGGGGCACTGACAAAGGCGGATGCTTCCGCTATTTTCTGCCCCACAAGAACTTTGTCCCCCTTCTTTACAATAGGTGTCGCAGGCGCGCCGATATGCTGTGACAGGGGATATACCAGTTCTCCCTTAGGAAGTACTGTTTTAATGGGCTTATCCTTGGTTAAATCCTTGCCGTCATAAGGATGGATTCCTCCCGTAAATGTAAACGTGGCCATAAAAACCTCCTGCTTTTCTTAAGTAAATCTTCTATCTTAAATATACTATTTTTTTCTACAAAATACTACTGAAATGTTGAAAAATATGCTATGATAAACTTAAGTTTACAAAAGGAGAGCTTTATGATTACCGAAAACACCAAATTAGATGATTTTAAACCGGCCTATCCACTGGAGCGGCTGGCTCCTCCCACGCAGGTGCTCTTTCTGGACATTGAAACTACCGGCTTTACAGCAAAAAGTTCTGTATTGTATATGATCGGCTGCGCTTATTATGAAGAAGACGGCATGTATATCAAACAGTGGATGGCGGAAACCTACGAGCAGGAAAAAGAGGTTTTACATGCATTTTTTGACTTTGCATCCCGCTTCGAGTATCTGGTTCATTTTAACGGTAACAATTTCGATCTGCCCTATCTGCTGCAGAAATGCGAGCAGTATGGGATGCCCTATAATTTTGATAACCATAAAGGAATTGATCTGTATAAGCGAATTTCCCCTTACAAATCATTCTTAAGGCTGCCAAACTGCAAACAGAAAACGATTGAACAATATCTGGGCATCAAAAGAGAAGATATATTTTCCGGCGGTGAACTGATCGGGATTTACCACGATTATGTACAACAGCCGGATGAACTGGCCTGTGCTGCCTTGCTGCTCCACAACTTTGAAGATATTTTTGGTATGTTGAACATTCTGCCCGTTTTGTCCTATTATGACATCTTTAACGGCGAACTGAAAGCAAAGAAAGTACAAGCCAACTATTATACGGACCATATAGGCAACCGCAGACAGGAACTGATCATGACCATGCTTCTGCCTTCTCCACTGCCGGTGCCTCTCTCTGTTGCCGTGGGAGAATGCTACTTTAAAGGAGAGGGCGAACTGGCGCATATCAAGGTACCTATTTATGAGGAGGAACTGAAGTATTTCTATACCAACTATAAAGACTACTACTATCTGCCCATAGAAGATGTTGCACTGCACAAATCCGTCGCCACTTTCGTAGACAAAGCACATCGCCTTCAGGCTACCGCCGCTACCTGCTACACCAGAAAATACTCCCTGTATCTTCCGGAGTGGGAGCCCATTATGACTCCCTTTTTTAAGCGGGATTATAAAAGTAAAGAGTTGTTTTTTGAACTGACCGACGAATTAAAAAGGGATAGACCTGCTTTTGCCGCCTATGCAAAACATATTCTTGAAATGATGTGTCAGGCATAAGAAAAAGGGTATGTATCATCAAAATACATACCCTTTTTACAATTGTTTTAAGGCTTCAGATAAAAGAAAGAATTCTTCCGTTCATAGCCTATTTCTTTGTAAATAATAATCTGTTCCGTACTGCCGATAAATAAAATACCACCCGATTTTAAAGAACGCGCAAATTTTTTATAAACCTCTATCTTTGCTTCTTCGGTAAAGTAAATCAGGACATTCCTGCAGACGATTAAATGGCAGTCCGTGGGATAGTCATCTTTTAAAAGATTGTGTTGTTTAAATTCCACTCTATCCTTAATTTCCTGAGAAATCTGATAGGAAGGACCAATCTTAGTAAAATACTTCTGTTTTAAATCATCCGGCACTCCCGCCAGACTCTTCTCTCCATAGAGCCCCGTCTTAGCCTTTGCAATCACCTGCTTATCAATATCTGTAGCAACAATCTTAATCTGACTTAAGGGCAGATGTCTGGACAACGCCATTACCAAAGAATAAGGCTCATCTCCCGTGGAACAAGCAGCGCTCCAGATTTTTAAATTCTTACCGAACTTACCGATCAGTTCCGGAATCACTTCTTTATCCAATATATGCCACTGCTCCGGATTGCGGTAAAACTCGGAAACATTGATTGTGAGATAATTGACAAATTCTTCGAAACGGGCCTGATCAGTCTTCAATAACTGCAGATATTTATCATACTCTTTTACACCGTTCTTGCTGATCAGGGTATCTATCCGCCGTTTCATTTGCTGTTGTTTATAAGCATTCAAATTGATAGCTGTCAGATCAAAAACTGCTTTTTTAAAATATTCATAATCATAAGCCATGCCGACACCTCATACTCTGTATATATTTATTCTTCGCTCTCCTCAGCGTCCTTCTCTGCCGCAATTACCGCATCAATATCAACGGATACAACCTCTGCATCTTCCTCTTCTGCGGTTTCTTCAACCTCGGCTTCGGGCTCGGGTGCCAGCAGCGCCTTGATACTCAAGCTGATCTTCTTATCCTCTTCGTTGAAATCCACAATCTTTGCGGTTACGGATTCACCAACTTTCAGTACATCAGCCGGCTTCTCAATATGCTCTTTGGAAATCTGGGATACATGCAGCAAAGCATCCACGCCCGGCTCCAGCTCTACAAATGCACCAAAGTCCGTCATTCTGGCAACCGTACCGGTCACTTCCGTTCCCACCGCATACTTCGCAGCAGCATCCTTCCAAGGATTTAATTCGTCGAACTTTAAGCTTAAAGCAATCTTACTGCCATTGATCTCCTTGATCAGCACGTTGATCGTGTCGCCCACCTTGAAGACCTTCTTGGGATGTTCAATACGTCCCCATGACATCTCGGAAATGTGAAGCAGACCGTCAGCACCGCCTAAATCGATGAATGCGCCGAAGTCCGTTACATTCTTTACGGTACCTTCCACAACATCTCCTTCTTTAATACGCTCAAAGAGTTCTTTCTGCAGTTCTGCCTTTTTAGCGGCAACCAACTGCCTCCTATCTCCGATATATCTTCTCCTCTTAGGATTATATTCGCTGATTACGAATTCAATCTCCTGACCTGCATATTTGCTTAAATCTTTTTCGTAAGTATCGGAAACCAAGCTGGCAGGAATAAAAATTCTGACCTCGTCCACGACAACACTTAAACCGCCTTCCAATACCTGCGCCACGGTGGCCTTTAAAACCTCTTTGTTATTGTAGGCCTCTTCTATTCTCTTGTTTCCTCTTTCTGCAGCAAGACGCTTGTAACTTAAGAGAACCTGTCCCTCTCCGTCATTGACTTTTATGACCTTTACCGTCATGGTATCGCCTGCTTTTACCACAGTCGTTAAATCCACACTCGGATCATTGGTATACTCGCTCTTGGTAAGAATACCATCTGACTTGTAATTGATATTAAGTACGATCTGCTCAGGCTTAACATCTATAACTGTACCGTCAACTATCTCTCCCGTGTGTATTGTCTTTAATGATTCTTCATTCAACATTTGTTCAAAAGTTAATTCTGACATAATTTTGAACCTCCTCGATTATATTGTTTGGGGTTGACGCCCCTGCCGTAATACCCACCAGTCGGACAGATTTGGGTAGTTCTAAATGCAAGTCATCCAGTGTCTGTATAAAATAGGTCTGCGCACATTCCCTGCTGCAAATCTCATAAAGCTTTCTGGTATTGGAGCTATGTCTGCCTCCTATGACTATCATAGCATCTACAGAAGCCGCAATTTCTTTTGCCTCTTTCTGCCGTTCTTCCGTTGCATTACAGATAGTTTTTGCAATATTAACATTATAGCCTTTTTTATTAAAAATTTCAACTACATCTTGAAATTTCTTGTAGTTAAATGTCGTTTGAGATACTATGCAGAAAGCTTTGTCCTCCGCAGGTAAAAAAGCCTCCGCTTCTTCCGTCGTTTCGATAATGACGGCAGGATTTTTACACCATCCTACAATTCCTTCCACCTCCGGATGCAGTGGACTGCCAACCACTACGATCTGTCTGCCGGCCTCACTTTCACTTTCCACAATACGGTGAATCCGTTTTACAAAAGGACATGTAGCGTCTATTAAGGTCAGACCCTGTGCGGCAATCTGCTCGTAAACATCCCTTGCGACTCCATGGGCGCGGATGATCACGGTTCCGCTTTTTATTTCTTTCAATTCTGCCCTGTCGGCTATTACCTTGACACCTCTGCGGCAAAGATCCTCCACCACTTCTTCGTTGTTCACAATTTCTCCGTAGGTGTAGATAGACTCCCCTTTTCCCGCCTGCTCATAGACAGTTTCCACGGCTCGCTTTACTCCAAAGCAGAATCCCATACTCTTAGCCAGTACAACTTCCAAAATCAAAAACCCCTTTTCTTTGCCTCACAGATACCGATGATCTTCTCTGCCACTTCCTCTATCGTCATCCCGGAAGTATCCACCAGTATGGCGTCCTCCGCCTGCTTAAGAGGCGACTCTTCCCTGTGCATATCCCTATAATCCCTATCAATGATATCTTTTTCTATTTCTGCAAGAGAGCATTCCACGCCCTTTGCCTGCAATTCGTCAAAACGTCTCTTTGCTCTTACGCTGCTGTTTGCAGTTAAATAAATCTTCACGTCTGCATCCGGCAGTACGCAGGTACCGATATCCCTGCCGTCCATAATGACATCCGTGGTTTTTGTCATCTGTTTCTGCAGATTTACTAATTTGATCCTCACGGCCTTTTGAGTGGAGCTGACGGACGCCATATTGCTTACCTCCTCAGTGCGCAGCAGAGCATTCACGTTTTCTCCGTTTAAATACACCACCTGCTCCCCGTTCTCATATTTGATGGTGATATCCGCTTCTTCACATTTTCTGCTGATGCCCTCGGGATCGTCTTTTGAGACTTTTTCCCGCAGCATAAACAAGGCCATGGCTCTGTACATGGCTCCCGTATCCACATACACCAAATTCATCTTTTCCGCAACCAGCCTTGCGATCGTACTCTTGCCCGCACCCGCAGGGCCGTCTATGGCAACACAATAGCCCATATGCATTTTCTCCTTTTATCTTTTTGAAATATCTGTCGGAATACTGCTTCCGGCCAGATGGCCCGTAGACCATGCTATCTGTAAATTAAATCCTCCTGTCAGGGCATCCACATCCAAAACCTCTCCTGCAAAATAAAGGCCTTCCACCAGTTTTGATTCCATGGTGGAAGGGTTGATATCCTTTACGGAAACGCCCCCCTGGGTAATGATGGCTTCCGCAAATCCACGGGTGCCCGTTATCGTCAAAGGAAAACGCTTTATCAAATCTGCAAAGCCTTTCCTCTCCTCTCTGGTTATCTCATTTACTTTTTTATTTCCATCTATGCCGGAACATGAGATCATAACCGGAATCAGCTTTGCAGGAAACAGTCCGCCCAGTGCATTCTTGAAAGCTTTATTTTTATTCTCTTCAAAATCCCGCAGCAGACGCTTGTCCAATTGCTCCATGGAAAGCGCCGGCTTTAAATCAATATAAAGCGCAGCCCGTTCTCCCCAGGCTCTTTTCACATAGTGGCTTGCAGCGCTTAAGATCAAAGGACCGCTCACGCCGAAATGGGTAAACAACATTTCCCCGAAGCCGCTGTAGATTTCTTTGCTTCCATATACCAGCGATATCGCTACATTTTTCAGAGAAAGCCCCATCAGCTTTGCACAAAAGCTCTCCTCGGCCTCTAATGGCACCAGTCCCGGTCTGGTTTGTATCAATTTATGGGAAGTTTCTTCTGCAAAACGATAGCCGTCCCCATCGGAACCGGTGCTTGCATAGGAAAGTCCGCCCGTGGCAACGATCACTGCATCGGCCCTCTCTTCTCGGCCATTTTGCAGCCTTACCCCTTTGATATGCTTTCTTTCTCCTATCTCCTCCCAAAGTAATGCCTCTACACAGGTATGCAGCGCCACTTCTACGGAAAGCTCTTTCAGCCGCCTCATCAGTGCCTTAATGATATCCGAGGAATGGTCTGAAACAGGAAATACCCGCTCCCCGCGTTCCGTTTTTAAAGGGCAGCCAGCCTTCTCAAAAAAAGACATCAGCCTATGATTGTCATAGGCATAAAAAGCACTGTATAAAAATTTCGGATTGGTAAGCACATTCTGAAACAGGTCCTCCATATCACAGGCATTGGTCACATTACATCGGCCCTTCCCCGTAATAAACAGCTTCTTTCCCAGTTTCTCATTCTTTTCCAAGAGCAGGATACTATGCCCATTTTCCGCGGCAGCCACGGCAGCCATCATACCCGCTGCACCGCCGCCTATTATAATGACCTTGCTCATAGTTTTGCCTTTTCACTGATTCTTACATTTTAAATAAAGGATTGTCCAAAATAGGTTTTTCATCGATGAAATTGATCTCATCGTTTAAGTATACCTGATAATTATTCCATGCATCTTCCAACGCTTCCAGGTTCCTCTTAACTTCTTGCGGCCGCTTTAAGCACATAGCCACTACCAGCGCATTGATCACACTTAAAGGCGCTACAAGGGAATCTACAATGGATACCATATCGCTCCTTGCTAACAGATTTAAGGAAGAGTACAGGCACATGGGAGAATGAATGGAATCCGTTACACTGATCACCTTTGCGTTTCTGTCGTTAGCAAATTCCATGGCTTTTAAGGTACGCATGGAATAACGCGGAAAGCTGATGCCGATAATGGCGTCCTTTTCGTCTATCCGTATCATCTGCTCAAAAGTTTCGCTGACGCTGGTGGTATTTAAAAGCACCACGTTAGGTCTTATCATATTGAGATAAAACTGCAGAAAATCCGCCAAAGGTGCACAGCTCCTTAAGCCGATAATATATACCGTTCTGGCCTCTAATATGGCGGAAACTGCCATCTCAAAAGCGTGGGGATCCAGATTCACGATTGTATCCTGTATTTTTTCAATATCCGCTCCCAGCACAGAGGAAAGAATCTCCGACTGACTGCTGTGACCGTACTTTACATTAATCCGCTGCACATCGGAGAGTTTGTTTTTTACCCATTCTTCCAGTTCTTTCTGGAACTCAGGATATCCTTCATAGCCCAGACCGGAAGCAAAACGAACAACCGTGGATTCACTGATACCTAAAGCCTCTCCCATCTTTGCAGCCGTCATAAAGACCGCCTGATCATAATGCTCTTTTATGTAGCCCGCTATTGCCTTGTGGCTTTTGCTCATGGTATGGAATTTGTCATTGATTCTGGTAATCAGATCCTGCGCTTTATCCATTTACATACTCCTGCTCCAATAGATGTTTTGTTTCCGCATCGGACAGATCGTAATCCCCTGTCAGATTCATGCAGGCCGCTCCATGAATAAAAAGCCACATCCTCATGAACATACCCTGTGGATCTTTGCATCCCATGGCCACAGCTCTATTAATCTCCGCCAGCACATTTCCCTTCTGGCCGTTCAATACCTCATAAAGGCCTTTTTTACCGGGCAGTTCCGATAAAAATAACAGCTGAAATAAATGTTTTTCTTCTCTGGCAAAGGCAATATATGCCATGCCCAGATTGGAAAAAGGCTTCGTTCCTGTCCTGGGAAACAAATCATAATAGTCATGGAAAAAAACAACTGCTTTTTCATAGACAGCCTGCCATAGCTCTTCCATGTTCTTATACACCCTAAAAATCGGCTGGGTCGAGCATCCTGCTTTAGCCGCCACTTTTCTGGCCGTTACATTGGAAAACCCTTCCTCTCTCGCCATAGCAAAGGCAGTATTTAAAATATCCTGAATCGTAATAGATTCTTTTCTAGCCATAATGTGCCTCCTCGCACTTTTATCCACACTGTTTGTCCACCGTAACACTTGTTATTCTAGCTTATCTGAAGACGTACGTCAAGAATATATTAGAATTATTTTCGTTATTCACTTGTTTCTTTAACTGCCCTTAATATCTCTTCTACATCTTCCCGCAGTTTCTCAGGTTCATAAACATATTCCAGTAACTTCTCATGAGAATACTTCTCAAGCATATACTTTCCTATGTGATAAGAGATGGGATACTGATCTGGAAGTGATTCATAATAAAACATCAACTGTTCTTTATCGCATAACACCGGTATATCTGCGTAAACCTGACCTGACAGATTGGTGGCAAGTGCCTCCCAGAACCACTGACAGCCGTAAGCGTTTGGATTTATCTCCTGCTGACAGGCATGTACAAACTCATGTATGATTATTTTTGCATAAGCATCCTGTTCCATCTTTTTATGCGCATTTGTACTTCTACAACCATCTAAAGACAGAATATGAATATTCCCATCATAGGTATCCGCCACCATCCAATCCTGATACTGTGTTACATAGCGGCTGATATGTTTTGCATACTCTTCTGTTTTTGCATACAAAAAAATTTCTTTAGGAGACTTTAATTCTGTCAGTTTGAAAAACTTCATAATCCTATTTATCTCCGCAAGCAACACGCCGGACAATAACTCAACCAGTTCTTTATTTTCCGGTTCATAATGAATGTTAAAATATTCTGAATGAAAGAGCTTATTAAATAACATCCGCTTTCTAATGCCCCCTTAAGTCAAAATCAGAACAAGGAGCGCTCTTTATATACTCCAGAATATAATAATTCCCTTCCTCTTCAGGCTTGTTAAAAGATAGCCCTACACATCCCATAGCCCAGGTTTCAAAATCACGTTCCTCTGCTTCATAGGCATGAGGATAATACGCAAAAAAAGCATCCTCATCCAATTCGCTTTTTACCAAAACTGAAACTAAAAGCTCCGTATGGTTTCCCGTACCGCCGGTATTGCCACAGCCGCTTACGGTTTCCACTATCTCAGTATCTGTAGGCAGTTCCAGTTCATTGAGAATTCGGCTGCGGTATTTGTTCAAGGCCATATTATCAATAACGCTAGCTTTTATAAAAGGTAAAATAACGATTGCTATCAATGCAACCACTATTGCTAAAATTATAATTCCAAGAATTTTAACTGTTTTTTTCATATTTGAGTACCTCTCCGCAAAATACATATTTAAGCACTTGTGTTATTAATTTTTAATATTATTTCTTTACTCTATAATCCGCATAGAGATAGTTCATCATCTGATTAATAGAAAAATGTCTTGGATTTAAATATTTCGTTCCCGTATCTATCACTTCAAAAGCTTCAAAGTCAAAGGGTATGGCTTCATCCTCTAAGAAATCATCCTCTATCCATACAATGTTCTGAAATTCCAAAGGTAATGCTGCAGGATTATTACAGCAATATATTTCTTCCTCAAAAGAAGAAAAAGAAAAATAAGCCAGCCCATACCCTTTACTATCTTCTTTAAAATGTCTATGGTGTGCCTCTAAAACCAAAGCCTTGCGGCAGTTTTCAGAAACATATGCAATGATATTTTCGGGCTTTGCAATCTCTCGTAGGGTAGTTTTCTCCGGATTTGCTGTTTTGTCATAATAAATCTGTACCCACTCGTCCATCCCTGCACCACTTACATAATAACCGCCTACTATAGCCTCCAGTTGGGCTTCCAGCGAAAAAATACGTGTCAGTTCATCATGTTGCCCTTCTGCAGTAAATATATTTAAAATTTCCTGCAAAAAAATACCCCCTCTTTTCATCATGGGATGTTACCAAAAAGGCATGGGAAGAAACTTCCCATGCCTGAAAGAACCTACCTATACCTTCCTATGTTCATTCTATAAATGCTTACAGCCCGCCAGAATTATACCGGATAAGCGCCGTTCTTGGTGTCTGCCTGCGCAGGATCAACCTTTTCCTGCTGAGCCTGACGATATTTGAAGAAATCAACCGCAACCTGAGGGAAGAGCGCATAGGACAATACGTCCTCATCCTGCTGCTTCCACTCCGCCATCTCGGACTCCAGCTTATCCATTTCGTTGGAAAGCAGATCCGCATAACGGCAGGTGATTCTTTCCTCACCGGGAATAACCTTATCAATAACTTCCTGATTCATGGGCTTAACCGTCTGGCCATACTTACCACGCAGTACATCCTTGGTCTGGTCAGTAGCCATCTTATAACGCTCACCCATCAGCACGTTGAATACAGCCTGTGTACCAACAATCTGGGAAGAAGGAGTAACCAAAGGAGGCTCACCCAGATCCTTACGCACCATGGGGATTTCTTTCAATACGTCATAGTACTTATCTTCCGCGTTCTGCTCCTTCAACTGGCTCACCATGTTGGAAAGCATACCGCCGGGTACCTGATACAGCAGGGTCTTGATATCCACACCCATTACCTTAGGATTCAAGAGGCCGCTTGCCAAGCACTCATCTCTATAAGGTCTGAAGTAATCTGCGATTTCCGCAAGTAAGTTCTGATCATAACCGGTGTCATAGGGAGTACCCTTAAAGGTTTCAACCATAACTTCAGTAGCGGGCTGAGAAGTACCCATTGCAAACGGTGACATTGCACAGTCAATGACATCCACACCTGCTTCTACTGCTTTTAAGTAGGTCATGCCTGCCACACCGGAAGTATAGTGGGTATGCAGCTGAATGGGCAGCTTGGTAGCAGCTTTCATCTCCCTGATCATCTCGGATGCCTTATAAGGAACCAGCAGACCTGCCATATCCTTGATACAGATGGAATCGGCACCCATTTCCTCAATCTTCTTTGCCATGTCGATCCAGTATTCCATGGTGTAGGCATCTCCCAAAGTATAGGAAAGAGCTACCTGCGCATGGCCGCGGCCCTCCCGTGCTTTGATCTTATTGGTAGCATTTACGGCTTCCTGCAGATTACGCAAGTCATTCAAGCAGTCAAAAATACGAATGATGTCGATACCGTTTGCAATGGATTTCTCCACGAAACTATCTACCACGTCGTCCGCATAGGGTCTGTAACCCAGTATGTTCTGCCCTCTGAAGAGCATCTGCAGCTTGGTGTTCTTAAATCCATCTCTTAATTTTCTAAGTCTGTCCCAAGGATCCTCCTTTAAGAATCTTAAGGATGCATCAAAGGTAGCGCCGCCCCAACACTCTACAGAGTTATATCCTACTTTGTCCATTTTATCAATGATGGGGAGCATCAGTTCGGTGGGCATTCTGGTAGCAATTAAGGACTGATGCGCATCACGCAGGACGGTTTCTGTTATTTTAATCGGTTTTACTTCTGACATTTCCTGTTTTCCTCCTACAAAATTAATTTCTGATTTAACTTTTTATAATTTGAGATACAGATGTTATTTTAAAGCTGTGTATCCCAGCTTCTATTTTAAAGCTGTGTATTCGTAATTTCCGCAAAGCGGAAATTACTCATCGCGCTTCGCGCTCTATATTTCCAAGCGTCCGGTCGGCTGCTCATGCGAGCATGGCAGCCGACGGCCGCTTGGAAATGCACAGCTTTAAAATACACCGTATATGGCCATAAAGGTACCGGCTGCTACGGCCGTACCAATAACACCTGCTACGTTCGGTCCCATCGCATGCATCAGAAGGAAGTTGGTCGGGTCTGCTTCCGAACCTACCTTCTGGGATACGCGGGCCGCCATGGGCACTGCGGACACGCCGGCAGAACCGATCAGCGGATTTACCTTACCATGGGTAAGTACGCACATCAGCTTACCGAAGAGGACACCGGCTGCCGTACCAAATATGAAGGCTGCCAGTCCCAGCACAACGATCTTGATGGTATCCCAGTTTAAGAACGCTTCCGCACTGGTGGTTGCACCTACAGAAGTACCTAACAGGATAACCACGATATACATCAACGCGTTAGAAGCCGTTTCGGTCAACTGTCTTACCACACCGGATTCTTTGAATAAGTTACCTAACATCAGCATACCTACAAGGGGCGCTGTAGTAGGAAGGATCAAGCTCACCACGATGGTAACCACGATGGGGAATAAAATTCTCTCCAGCTTAGATACCGGACGAAGCTGTGCCATCTTGATCTTTCTTTCCTTTTCAGTGGTCAGCAGCTTCATAACGGGGGGCTGAATAATAGGTACCAGAGACATATAGGAATATGCCGCTACCGCAATGGGACCCAAAAGTCCCGTCTGTCCCAGCTTACTTGCCAGGAAAATGGAAGTAGGACCGTCCGCACCGCCGATAATGGAAATAGCTGCTGCAGCCATTCCGTTAAAGCCCAGTGCGATTGCTCCGAAATATGCGGCAAAAATACCGAACTGTGCCGCAGCTCCCAAAAGGAAGCTCTTTGGGTTTGCAATCAAAGGACCGAAGTCCGTCATAGCGCCAACGCCCATGAATATCAAGGAAGGCAGAAGCGCATACTCGTCCAGAATGTAGAAATAATACAGTAAGCCGCCCACTCCATTTGACGAATCCTCTGCATGAAGCATAATATCCGGATAAATGTTTACAAGCAGCATACCGAATGCAATCGGCAATAAGAGCAAGGGTTCAAATTCATGTCTTATGGCCAGATAAAGGAAAAAGCAGGCAACTGCTATCATCACATAGTTTCCGACCGTCAGGTTGAAAAACGCTGTCTGATGAAGCAGATTGTCCAGCGTACTTGTTATGTATTCCATTGAATGACCTCCTGTAATATTGCTCCTAATCGATTAGTTTAAGGTTGCAAGCACTTTTCCTGCCTCTACCGCATCGCCAACCGATACTTCAATGCTTGCTACCGTACCGTCTTCGGGAGCTACTACGGGAATCTCCATCTTCATAGCCTCGATAGTAACTACTGCATCGCCCTTCTTTACTGCGGTACCTACAGCAGCGTCAATCTTAAATACTTTACCTGCTGCACCGGCTTCTACCTTAATGCTGCCTGCTGCGCCGCTTGCTGCAGGGGCTGCCTTGGGTGCTGCAGCCTTAGGAGCTGCCTTGGGTGCCGCCGGAGCTTTCACCGGGGTGGCAGCGCCTGTGGATGCGCCCTCCTCTACTACTACATCATATACGTTTCCGTTAACGGTAATGGTATAATTTTTCATCTTCTTATCCTCCAATTATCTTCTTTTTCTAATGCTTCTGACTACAAAGCCGTCCGTGCTTACACTGCCTTCATAGGCGGCAATTGCCGCTGCGATCACAGCTGCGAGTTCACAGTCGTCGCCCTGCTGCTCTTCGTTTTCAATAATCTGTGCAATGGTATTATCCACTGATTCTTCCTGTATACTCTTCACTTCTGCCTTGTTCTTCTTGCTCAGTTTCTCCTGCAGCTTGGGAATTCCTCCTAAAGCCCAGATAACTAAACTGATTAAAATCAGAACAGAAAATACGGTGCCCATGCCCATCAGAGTATCCATAGCCGCCCTGCCCATGAGTTCGCCCATGGAGCGCTCGATATTTAGGCTGCAGGACTCTACGGTGAGGAAAAGATCATTACTAAAAATAATCTCTGCTTCCGCAGTAATGGGTTCCCCTTTACTGTTTGTAACGGAACCTGTCACGGGAACCGTAACAATAATCGTTTTCTTATCGTTGGAATACCTGTAGGTTCCCACAAGATTACTGCTGGTATCAATATCCCCCATGGTGTGATATGCACCATTAAAGGATACAATGGCATTTAATACCGCATTGCCTTCTACGGTGATCTCATCCACACCATAATTCAGACCATACTGGGTTGAAAATACATACATTGCGTAGTTGAGCTGCTGCTCCGTCACGTATTTCAGTTCCTCTACACCATAATCATTCTGATACTGCTCCGCACGAGCGTCATCAAAGAAATAAGTCATATAGGGAATCATAAAATCGGTGGCTAAGTTAGCAGCTGTTTCACCTCTGTTGATTTCCAACTGAGTCAGCTGTTCCTCTCCGCAGGCGGTCAGTCCGAGAAGGCAGGTGAGCATACATAACATTGTCAGTATTTTTTTCATATTAAGTATCTCCCTTTCTAAACTGTTCCATGCTTTTTGACCGGACGTTCTTCACATTTTGTAAACAACATCTCAAAAGCGCCGATCACATATTTTCTGGTATCGGCCGGCTCTACTATCTGGTCAACATATCCTCTCCTTGCAGCGCTGGCTGCACTGGTCTGCAATGCCGCATATTCTGCTGCCTTTTCTTTGATCACATCGGCGCCCTGACCTTCATACATGATCTTAGCGGCAAGATTGGCATCCATGGAACCGATTTCCGCATCCGGCCATGCCATGGTAATGTCTGCGCCGACTGCCTTGGAATTCATAGCAACATAGGCACTGCCCAAAGCTTTGCCAATGATCACATTGACCTTGGGTACGGTTGCATTGGCAAAAGTATATGTAAGGTGTGCGACTGCTTTCGCGATCTTCTTTTCACTGCATTCACATGCCTTGTAACCGGTCACATTGGTCAGCGTCAGCACCGGAATATCGAAAGCATCACAGAAACTTACGAAATCAGCCGCTTTCTCACAGCCCTTAGGTGACAATACAGCCTCATACTTTTCTGCCACATTGCCTTCCTCGTCCAGCTTCTCGCTTCTGTTGGCAACCGCTCCCACCGTTACACCGTCCAAACGGATAAATCCGGTTACCATATCTTTCGCGTAATCTGCTTTCACCTCAACAAAATCGTTGTCGTCGGCCAAAACAGAAAGCGCTGCCGCGGTATCTCCTTTAAAGCTTGCGAGATCAGCAGTTAATCTGTTCAGATCATCGGTGCACTCGTCAAATGCCAGGTTCTCTTCGTTATTGGCAGGTAAAATGGATACTAACTTCCTGATGCCAGCCAAAACCTCTGCCTCATCGCCTGTAAAATCCACATTGCCTGCTTCTTCGCTCTGGAATGCTGCGGAAGATGTATCGCATTTTGCAGTGGTATTACCGGCTAAGGCATTGGGGGAATTTACAAATAATTTTGCAGCCTTGGATTCCATAAAAGTAAAATCAGACATGGCTGCCATAACTGCAAGTCCGCCGCCACAGCTGCCAAATACTGCACTGATCTGAGGAATAACACCCGATGCATCCGTCATTTTGCGGTAGATGGCCCCAAACGCATCCAGTGCGTCGGTAGCCTCCTGCAATCTAAGACCAGCGGAATCTAACAATCCGATCACGGGTGCGCCGGTCTTCATGGCCAGATCATAGAGATTGGCGATTTTTCTGGCATGCATTTCACCGACGGTACCGTTTAATACGGCTGCGTCCTGGCTGTATACATACACCAGATTTCCGTTGATCACTCCGTAGCCGGTGATAACGCCGTCCGAAGGAGTTTCTGTCTGTTTCAGATTGAAATCCGTGGCTCTGGCAGTTACCATGGCGCCGATTTCAACGAAACTGTTGTCATCGAGCAAAGCTTCAATTCTTTGACTCGCTTTTGAAGTACTACTCATGTTTTCAGCCCTCCATTTATTGTAAAAAAATAATAGCTATATAACAAGGGGGAGCTGCTTATGCAAAAAAGCAAACGCCTACCGCCCCATTATTAACGCTTGTACTATTGTAACATAAAATCCCCAATTGTACTAGCACTAATTTTGGTTTATAACACATATTTTTCCAATATCCGTATTAAACACCATACGAAATCAATAGCCTGCACTTCTCCGGTCGTGACGATCTTGTCTTCCCGCAGAACGGTATCTCCCAGCATATAACGGATATATCCGATTTCTTCTCCCGAATAGACCGGCGCTTTCAGCTCCGTATAGACCTTCCAGACCGCCTCTATCCTTTCCCCTCCCGAAAGCAGCACCTGCCATTCACCTCCCGCTTCCGGCTCCGCGCCAAAGTAATCCAGACCGTCCGGCGTGACAGTTCCCTCTAAAAGTTCCACTTCCACATAGGCTGTCTGCTCCAGTTCTTCCGTCTGCCCTTCCAATACGGGTATCGGATTTAACACACGTTCATCATAAACAGCCTCGGAGAATCCGTGATAGGAATAATTTTCCAATCCGTACGTAAAAAGTACCCGGGAATCCGCCCATTTATAGGTTTTATTATTGGGCCATCCACAGGCTAACAGCGCAATGGTAAAACGCTTGCCGTCCCGTTCCAGAGCCCCCACATAACAGTATCCCGCCTTGTTGGTGAAGCCGGTTTTTCCGGTGAGCGCCCCCTCCATCATATTTAAGAAGGCATTACGGTTGGTGCAGGAGAAACTTCTTCCTTCTTTACTGGAAAAGGAATAGGAGGCCGTTCTGGTAATGGTCAGAAATTCCTCCGCTTTGGGAGAATGAAATGCGCAATATGCCATGATCCTTGCCAGATCACTGGCCGTGGTACCGTGGGAATACTCCACAATATTTCCCTCTCCGTCCGTTATAGTCTGGGTGGCATCCAGTCCGTTCGGTGTGATAAACCGGGTATTTTCACAACCGATCTGGGCCGCCTTTTCATTCATCATATCGGCAAATCCTTCCATACTGCCGCCCACATGTTCCGCTATGGCTACCGCGGAATCGTTATGGGATTCAAGCATTAGCGAATAGAGTAAATCCCGCAGCAGAAAATGCTCTCCAGCATTCATGAAGAGCTTCACTTTCGGCATACTCGCCGCATAGGCAGACACCTCCACCACCTCATCCGGATCTGCATTTTCCAGTGCCAGAATGCAGGTCATAATTTTGGTCGTACTGGCATTGGACAGGAATTCCTCCCCGTTTTTCTCATAGAGCACTCTTCCCGTGTCCGCATCCATCAAAACTGCCGCCGTGGCATACAGGGACGGTTCTTCCAAAGCCACGGCCGGTATGGGCCGGATGAAAGTATGTAATGCCAGAAGCAGTGCCGTTACGATACAGCCCTTCTTTAAAATATTTCTTTTCTTTACAAAAAAATACATAGCAGCAACTTTCTTTTTCTTCGTTGCTACTATGTATATGAGATTCTTATTCTTTTTAAACCACTTCTGTTTCAGACTGGAGCATACCGGCTTCCGTCTCAGCCTGCTGCTTAAACTCCTCCATCTGTACAGTGGAGAGCTCAGGAAGCTCGTCCAGGGAACGAACACCGAAGCAGCGTAAAAACTGCTCCGTAGTACCGAACAGCAAGGGTCTTCCGGGTGCGTCCAGCCTTCCCAACTCCGTGATCAGATCATACTCTAACAGCTTATTGATGGCATGGTCGCAGCTGACGCCGCGGATACGTTCGATTTCCAGACGCGTAACCGGCTGTTTATAAGCAATGATGGACAGGGTCTCCATGACCGTATCCGTCAGCACCATCTTTCTGGGCGTTTTGGCTATCTTGATCAAATATTCATAGTGTTCCGCCTTGGTGGTCAGCTGTACGCTCTCCTCCAGCCACATCAGGGAAATTCCCCTGTTTTCTTCTTCATATCTCTCCTGCATTCCTGCAAGCAGTTCTTTGACTTCCTTTTCATCCGTTTCCAGCACCGAAGCCAGTCTGTTTATCTCCACGGCTTCTCCCATAGTAAACAGAATGGCCTCCAGTACTGCTTCTGCCTTTTGTCTTTCCATATTTCCTCTCATTCTGCCGCCTCGTTGGAGGTGATAATGATATCATCAAAAATATTCTCCTGGGCAATGCTGATCCTTCCTAACTTCATCATCTCCAGAATCACCAAAAACGTGACGATTACCTCCACTTTACTGTGCTGTTTTTCCAAAAGCTTCCTAAAACTGAATGTTTTGTGTCCTTTGATATAGTCCTCCACATAGACGGTCTTTTGGTCCATATCCACTTCTTCTTTTTCGATATTGCCGTAGTTGCTGCGGATGGGATCTATCCTGTCCTCCTGCCGTCTTACTATGGATTTAAAAATATCCTGCAGTTTCTGCAGATTCAGTTCTCCGATCAATTCCTCATAATCAATGGGCTGGCGATAGTTCTCCACCTCTTTTGGAAGTTTCTGCTCCCTGAAAAGGTAGCGTCCCGCATCCACCTGCTTATCCCTGAGTTCAAAGGACATGAACTTATACATTTTGTATTCCAACAATCTCTGTACCAGTTCTGCTCTCGGGTCTTCCTCCTCGCCCTCCTCGTTTATCTCCTTTGGCAGGAGCATGCGGCATTTGATGTCCAAAAGCGTAGCTGCCATCAGTAAAAACTCACTCATGACATTCATATCTTCGGTCTGCATCTGCCGGATGTAGTCCAGATACTGCTCCGTTATCTCCACAATGGGGATATCATATATATCGATTTTATTTTTGTCTATCAGGTGCAAAAGCAGGTCAAGCGGCCCCTCGAACACCTCCAGTTTTACAGGTATTGCCATTATTTTGATTCCTCTCCTGTAGATTCCGGCTGTAGCTCCACTATAATCAGCTCAGCCGGATTAAACAGCCGTACTTTGGGGGTATGCGTACCTAACCCCCGCCCCAGCACCATGGAAGTCTTTCCTTCGCTAAAAAGTCCCCCGTCATACTTTGGAAACAACTGCAGCGACGGTGAAATAAAACCGCCCAAAAAAGGGACTCTGATAATACCTCCATGAGTATGTCCCGACAGCACCAAATCAGCGCCCCACTTAGCATAATCCGGAAAATGTTCCGGATTATGCGCCAGTAAAATACTATAGACATCTGTTTTCGGACTTCCCAACAGTTTTTCCAAGTAATTCTCCGGCAGGGAACCTACCGAAAAACGCTTGTAATAATCATGCTCTATTTCCAGTCCGTAAATCGCAATACCCCTGTCCGCTAAGCTCACATGGGTATTGCGCAGCGGCTTGATGCCGGTTTGTGCAAGTGCTTTTTCAAAATGCTCTCCCATGTCCTTATAACTCTTATAAAGATTTATTTTCTGCTCATGATTGCCATAGGCGTAATATACGGGGTACTGCTCTTTTAACTGCTTTAAAAAATCTATCGTCTTATCGAATTTCTCATGGCGGTCAGCAGTGATCACATCTCCCGCAATCAGGATCATATCCGGCTCCACCTTTTTGATAGAGGCTAAAAGCTGGCTGTTCTCCCTGCCGTACTGATAATTATGCAGGTCGGAAATCATGATAAACCGAGTGGGCTTCTTGATCAAGTGAGAGGAAAAATGATACTTCACCGTCACAAAATGATGGGTATCATAGAGTATCACCCATAGGCAGAATACCACCAATATGGCAAATATCGTGCAAAGTACGGCAAACATTTCCTCTTCCTTCCCGGATAAAGTCAGGTCATAAATTTCCTGCCAATCGCAAATTACGATTAAGTATATCACATCTTAAAGGAAAAATAAATCAAATATTTTCAACAAATAATCCTTATAAAATGCCTTTTCCACATTTGCCCCATAAAGTATGGGCATCTGTCCGATCACCTGTCCGTTTAAGCGGTAGACGGCCTCACCTGCCACCGTCCCTTCCTCTACCGGCGCTTTTACGGACTCCGGAAGCTTCAGTTCCTTTTCGATCAGACTTAAATTGTTTCCTCCTAAATCCAGATACTTAAACTCTCCTTCATAAACAAGGGGCACTTCCTCCTCTATGCCGCCCTCTACCAAAGCATGGGGCAGAATATCCGTATTCTCATCCGTATAAATCTGACTGATACTGAAACCGTAATTTAAAAGAGTGGCTGCATCCTGGAAACGTTCAGTAGGATCCGGCGCTCCCATGACTACCGCAATCATATCCACACCATCCTTATTTCCGGTAGCCGCTATACAATACTTGGCCTTATCCGTGGAGCCTGTCTTTAAACCAGTGATCCAGTCATACTGCTTTAAAAGCTTATTGGTATTGGCAAGTGTAGTCACTACATTTCCCCGCGGTGTCACATGGGTAATATCCTCCATCCAGATCTGAGTATAGTTATAAATCTCCGGATATTTGGTAATCAGCTCCCTGGACATGATCGCCACGTCCCTTGCCGTGGTATAGTGATCGTCGGAATCGGTGAGTCCGCAGCAATCTTCAAAATGCGTATCCTGCATTCCAAGCTGTGCCGCTTTCTCATTCATCATATCCACAAAAGCGCCCTCGGAACCGGCTATGTACTCTGCCACTGCAACGGCAGCATCATTTCCGGAAGCCACTGTAATGCATTTGATCAGTGTATCCAGAGTCTGCACCTCTCCCGCCTCCAAATATACCTGGGAGCCGCCCATGGACATGGCATAGGAGCTGACAGTCACCTCATCCGTCAAAGTGATTTTCCCCTCAGACAACTGCTCAAAAGCAATGAGCAGAGTCATAATCTTGGTAATGCTGGCCGGGCTTCTTCTTTCCGTTGCATTGCGTTCATAGATCACCTGTCCCGTAGAAGCCTCAAGCAAGATGGCCGATGGTGCCGAAACACTAACTTCCGCGGATACATGCAGGCTGCTTGCGGCCAAAACAAACACAGCCAGTGTAAAAACGATACATTTCTTCCAAATTTTACAAAACAAAAGCCGCACTTCCCTATCTTTCTTTACATAAAAGATATGGGAATGCGGCATTTTATATGACCCGATTTCCTGTTAATTCCATCTGGCCTTAAAGTTCTTGTATCGCTCCACGATCGCATTCTTAGGTTTGCTCATATCCACTTTAAAAGCTTTTAAAAGTTGAATGATATAGTCTATCAGCACAATCGTCAGAATAACGGAGATAACCAGTATACCGGTTTCAAACTTAAACATATCAATAAATTCAATGATTCTGGCATGGAGGAAGTACACGATACCTACCGCATAAAATCCCCATGCTATGGTGCTTTCCAGACAAATGATACCTTTATAATTAAAAGGCTTTTCATTATAATCCCACCACAACTCGCCGAAGAGGCGTATCATCATCTTACCCACCAGAAACTCAAAGACGGTCGCAGTAAAGGACCCTACCAGATATACGACCCACCAATGCTTCTTGAGCGGCGTAAATAATATATAAGCGCCCATTGCACCGACACCGTAGATGGGGCAGAACGGACTTTTCGCAAATCCGCGGTTTGTCAGTTTACGGTTACAGAAAGACATGTATATGGACTCTATCAGCCATCCCAACATACTGTAAATACAAAAAGCAGCGATCAGATGATAGACATCCGTTCCCAGTAATTGTATAGACCAAAACATAATTCCACTCCTCATTTGCAGTTCTAACGCTGCGACAAATTCAAAACAGAAGTCCCAAATCAGACCGACTTGGGACTTACAGATTAGTTATATTTGCGTTTTCTTGCCGCCTCGGACTTCTTCTTACGACGTACGCTGGGTTTCTCGTAGTGCTCTCTCTTACGGATTTCCTGCTGGATACCCGCTTTCGCGCAACTTCTCTTGAAACGACGTAAAGCGCTGTCTAAAGTTTCGTTTTCTTTTACGATTACGTTTGACACGACTACACCTGACCTCCCTTCAGTCCCTTCAAGCAACTCGACTGAGATGGGTTAATTATGTACAAGGGCAAAATATCTCCACCCACATGCACAATTTACATTATATCACAAAAACCTTTTCCGTCAACTATTTTTTTACCGAAATGTGGAATTTGCATTCTACAATGGTTTTTGCTATACTAAATGCAAATACGGCGAACCACCGTTCCGACATAGAAAGGAATCTATAATATGGTAAATCAATATCGAGTCACCCGAAAAATTTTCCGCTCCTGGGCTTGGGAGAATAATATAAAAGGTTTCAGGCTGGTAATGATGTGTATGTGGTGCCTGATTGCACTGATGATCCTAATTGCGATGTTTTTATTGAGGTATATTTCCATAATCTACACCCTGTTTTTCCTTTTCTGTTTATACCGAGCCTTTTTAAGAAATCTGGTCGTTGCGAGAGTACAGTACCGCAGACTGGCAACCACCTACGGTGAGGAAAACTGGGTGCGTATCATTACATTTAACGAGGATGGCATCGAACTTTCCGAAGGAAAGATGACTGCCAGATATGCCTATTCCGATATTGTGGAAATACGGGAAAAGCAAAATAAAATCTGGCTGATAGCCGGTAATAAAACTGTCATCAGACTCTACCGTGACACATTTATAAATACTGACTGGGAAACATGTAAAGATCTACTGCAAAAAAGGGCGTTCCAAAAGTCTTAATGACTTGAGGAAACGCCCTCTCCTTATGCTCTAAATTATTTTACAACATCTCTGCCAGCACTTTTTCCGCTTCTGCTACCGCTGCGGGAATGCCTGCGGGATCCTTACCGCCCGCCTGTGCCATATTAGGTCTGCCGCCGCCACCGCCGCCGACTAAAGCAGCGATACCTTTGATCAGGTTGCCTGCATGAGCGCCCTTTTCCACTGCACCCTCGGTTGCCATAGCCACCATGCTAACCTTGCCGTCTTTTGCGGAAAGGAGCACGACTACGCCTTCTCCTAATTTCTCTTTTAAGGAATCACCCAGATCGCGCAGACCGTTCATATCCACGTTCTCCACACTGGCTGCTAAAAGCTTTAATCCCTTTACTTCCTTGACCTGATCCATGACATCTCCCAAAGCTTCCTTGGCTGCCTTGGATTTTAAGGATTCATTCTCACTCTGTAAGCTCTTTAATTCTGCCGTCAGATGCTCACATTTTTCCACTAAGGAAGCCGGCGTAGTCTTCACTACTCTTGCAGCCGCTTCCAAAGTCTCCTCCAGCTGCTTATAATAAGCCAGCACGCCGTTACCGGTCAGTGCTTCGATTCTGCGGACACCTGCGGCTACACCGCTTTCGGATATAATCTTAAATACGGAGATCACACCGGTATTGGCAACATGGGTACCGCCGCAAAGCTCCGTAGAGAAATCTCCCATAGAAACCACGCGTACCTTTTCCCCGTATTTCTCACCGAAGAGCGCCATTGCGCCTGTTTTCTTCGCATCCTCAATGCTCATGACCTCGGTTTTTACCGGAAGTGCATTTGCGATCTGCTCATTGACTATATGTTCTACCTTTTCTATTTCTTCTTTCGTCATGGCGGTAAAGTGACTGAAGTCAAAACGCAGTCTTTCACCGTCCACATAAGAACCTGCCTGCTCTACATGGGTACCCAGCACCTCACGCAGGGCTTTCTGCAGCAAGTGGGTTGCACTGTGGTTCTTACAGGTATCGCTTCTATTTGCGGCATTTACCGAAAGGGTAACCTTATCTCCAATCTTGAACATTCCTTTGGTTACCCGGCCGATATGCCCGGTCTTGTTGCCTACTAATTTTACGGTATCCTCCACCGTAAATTCACCGTCCGCAGTAGTGATAACACCCGTGTCGGCATTCTGTCCGCCCATGGTAGCATAGAAAGGTGTTTCCTCTACAATAATGGTCCCCACTTCGCCGTCCGTAAGAGCCTCAGCCAGTTCACTTTCCGTGGTCAGTGCGGTGATAACGGACTCATGCACCAATCTGTCATAGCCTACAAAGGCAGTGGTAATATCCGTGGAAATAGATTCATAGACGGTCACATCCGCACCCATATAATTCGTAACCTTACGGGCCTTGCGGGCTTTATCCTTTTGCTCCTGCATGCAGGCCGTAAATCCCTCATTATCTAAAGAGAGTCCCTTTTCCTGCAGAATTTCTTCCGTCAGATCAATGGGGAAACCATAGGTGTCATAGAGCTTGAAGGCATCCGCACCGGAGAGCACTTTAGAGCCCTCTTTTTGCATCTGTTCCTCCATCTCTGCCAAAATGGCCAGACCCTGATCGATGGTCTTATCAAACTTATCCTCTTCCTGCGTCAGTACATTCAGGATAAATGCCTTCTTTTCTTCCAGTTCCGGATAGCCGTCCTTACACTCGTTAATCACGGTTTCACTTAAGTTTGCCATGAACTTATCCTTTATGCCAAGGAGCCTTCCATGTCTTGCGGCACGGCGGATCAGTCTACGCAATACATAACCACGGCCTTCATTGCTGGGCATGATACCGTCGCTGATCATGAACGTGGTGGAACGGATGTGATCCGTGATCAGACGGACGGATACATCCACGGATTCTTCCTTCTGATATTCCACACCTGCAATAGCACAGATTCTGTCGCGGATGGCCTTCATGGTATCCACATCAAATACAGAATCCACATCCTGTACCACTACCGCCAGTCTTTCCAGGCCCATACCGGTATCGATATTCTTCTGTGCCAACTCCGTATAATTACCGTGTCCGTCGTTATCAAACTGCGTAAAGACATTGTTCCATACTTCCATAAACCGGTCGCAGTCACAGCCAACTTTACAGTCGGGCTTGCCGCAGCCGTATTTGATGCCTCTGTCATAATAAATTTCGGAACAGGGACCGCAGGGACCTGCGCCATGCTCCCAGAAATTGTCGCATTTACCGTTCTCATCCCTGTAGAATCGGGTAATCTTTTCTCCGGGCACCCCGATTTCCTTGGTCCAGATGTCGTAAGCCTCGTCATCCTCACTGTAAATAGACGGATAGAGTCTTTCCGGATCCATGCCGATCACCTCGGTAAGGAATTCCCAGCTCCAAGCAATGGCTTCATGCTTAAAATAATCTCCGAAAGAGAAGTTTCCCAGCATCTCAAAAAAGGTAAGATGCCTTGCGGTCTTTCCCACATTTTCAATATCGCCTGTACGTACACACTTCTGACAGGTCGTCACCCGTTTTCTGGGCGGTATTTCCTGTCCTGTAAAATAAGGCTTTAAAGGCGCCATACCGGAGTTGATAATAAGCAGACTGTTGTCATTATGGGGCACTAAGGAAAAACTTTTCATTTTTAGATGTCCCTTGCTCTCAAAAAAGTCCAGGTACATTCTTCTCAGTTCATTTACGCCGTAGGGTTTCATGGCTTTATCCTCCAAATACTATAACCTTTCATTAAAAATCAAACTTATCTGCAAAGTAAGTCTCCAAGTCCGCAATCGCCACTCTTTCCTGCTCCATGGAATCACGGAAACGAACGGTTACACAGCCGTCTGTTTCTGAATCAAAATCATAGGTGATACAGAAAGGTGTACCGATTTCATCCTGACGGCGGTATCTCTTGCCGATGGCGCCTCTGTCGTCAAACTCACAGTTATACTTCTTGGAAAGCTTCGTAAAGATTTCCTCCGCTCCCTCGTTCAACTTCTTAGAAAGGGGAAGCACACCAATCTTGACGGGTGCCAGTGCCGGATGGAAATGCAGTACGGTACGCATATCCCCGCCTTCCAACTCTTCTTCATCATAAGCCGCACACAAAAAAGCCAATACAACACGGTCAGCGCCCAAAGAAGGTTCAATCACATAAGGTGTGTATTTTTCGTTCTTGGTATCGTCAAAATAGGTCATATCCTGGCCTGAGGTGTTCTGATGCTGGGTCAGGTCATAGTCCGTTCTGTCCGCAATGCCCCACAGCTCACCCCAGCCGAAGGGGAATAAGAACTCAATATCCGTGGTTGCCTTACTGTAGAAGGATAACTCTTCCTTCTCATGGTCTCTGACGCGCATCTCCTCATCCTTCATTCCCAAGGATTTCAGCCAATTAATGCAGAAACTTCTCCAGTAATCAAACCATTCAAGGTCTGTATCCGGCTCACAGAAAAATTCCAGTTCCATCTGCTCGAACTCTCTGGTACGGAACGTAAAGTTACCCGGTGTGATCTCGTTACGGAAGGACTTGCCGATCTGACCGATACCGAAGGGAATCTTCTTTCTGGAAGTTCTCTGCACATTCTTGAAGTTCACAAAAATACCCTGTGCTGTTTCGGGACGCAGATATACGGTATTCTTAGCATCCTCCGTCACACCCTGAAAGGTTTTGAACATCAGGTTAAACTGTCTGATATCGGTGAAATTGTGCTTGCCGCAGGTAGGGCAGGGAATCTGGTTTTCCTCAACAAAATTCTTCATCTTCTCCTGACTCCATGCATCCACGGTCTCATTCAGCGTAATACCTTTTTCTTCGCAAAAATCTTCTATCAGTTTGTCCGCCCGGAATCGTTCGTGACATTCTTTACAATCCATTAAGGGGTCCGAGAAACCGCCCAGATGTCCACTGGCTACCCAAGTCTGGGGATTCATCAAAATAGCACAGTCCACACCTACATTGTAGGCATTTTCCATAATAAATTTCTGCCACCATGCCTTCTTTACATTATTCTTCAGCTCCACACCCAGATTACCGTAGTCCCAGGTATTTGCCAAACCGCCGTAAATCTCCGAACCGGGATACACAAATCCCCTTGCCTTTGCCAGCGCCACAATTTTTTCCATTGTCTTTTCCATAATACTATCTCCTCCTATTTTGTAATGACGTAGGTCAGCTCACCCTGCCATTCAATATTTCCTTCTTCGTCAGGCCCCGGCAGTTCTACTACTTTACTGCCGGCAAGCACGGTTCCTCCGCTCATATATAACACCTTGCCCGGCAGAGAGACTTTAGATACCTGTGCACTTTGTCTGATGATCAGAATCTGCGCGTTCTTGATTGCCAGGATTCCTTCCTCTCCCAAAGTAACCGTATTGCCTGCGGTATCCGACAACTCTACATTTAGGCTGTACCCCGCCGCCTTTGCCTCCTCCGGTGTTCCGTAAAATAATTCCACACCGTTAAATGCCGTATAATCCTCACAGGAAGCGTATTGTAATGTAACCAGCACGCCGCCCGCCTCCTCTTCGGAAAGTTCCACAGTCTGCAGAGTCACCGCTTCCGGATGAGAAGCATTATAATCGTTAATTTCCTCCTGCAACATGGTTTTGAGTGTATCGATCGTATAGAAATCCTTTCCGAAATCCTCTACGATATTGCTCGTTATAATTCCGTTCTTTCCTATCTGCAGGTTTGTTACCTGCTCGTCCGCCTCTTCTTCACCGCAGCCGGTCAGACAGAAAAGTCCTGCAGTACAAATCAGAAGAGCTCCAATGAGGGCACATCTCTTTTTCTGCATACATTTCCTTTCCACATACTGTGCTTTGTTCACAAACATTAACCTATATTATAACGAACTTACCCCGTTTTTTCAACACAGAGTTTCTAATATTTCCAGACTTTTAAAATGCCTATCCATAAATCGCTTTCTGTACTTTTCCGCTATTTCCTGCAGTTCGGCCAGCACCTCTTCTTTGACCGTAAAAGTATAAAGCTTCTCCACCCCGGATGATGCAATATACTGCAGCGTATAAAGAGTGGATTCCTGCCACTCTCCTTCCGGTATTCCGGGATACTCCCCGTTTACCTGCAGCGCTTTCAGTTCATAAATACATTTCACTAAAGAATCGGAAAGTGAGGGATGCGTCAGAGCCCGCAGTGACTGATACAAAAGCTTTAACATTTCCTTCTCGTCGTTGTTTTCTCTGGTATAATAGTCCGCTACTTCCAAAAAATACATACCGAAATAAGCTCCTATGTAGTCCGTTCTAAGTTCCTCAAAATACTGACTGATAGCGGCCTCCGCCATATTGTAGGAGTTCCTTCCCTCATAGAGCTTGAACTGTCCAAAAGAAAAAGGGTTGGTTGCTGCCATAAAACGGCTGCCCGGCCGTCTTGCCCCTTTCGCAAAAGCAGAAATCTTCCCTCTTTCTTTCGTCAATATACATACCCGCCTGTCGTACTCACCAACAGGAATCTGGCTTATCACCATCCCTGTCACCATAATAAAATCCTGCATATGGGTATTCTCCATATTTCTCCCGCCCGCTAAGGCCTGCTTCCTCCTTAGGGGCAGCTTCTTCATCCGCAGTATGGCAGGCATAGCTTAAATAATCCTCCACTCTACCGCTTGCCATAAACTGCTTCCAGTAATCTTCATTGTTCACAATGTTCATCCTGCGCCCCCTTTTTGTGCTTACTCGTACTACATTAGGGTTCGCTGATTTTTATTTTCTATGCGTTACTTGCGGGTATCTTTTTCATTATACCCAAAGTTTTTCAAAAGGAAATCGCTGTCCCGCCAATCCTTCTTAACCTTGACCCAAAGTTGAAGATTTACCTGTTGCTCCAATAAATCTTCTATTTCCGGCCTGGCTCTTGACCCGATCTTTTTGAGCATGCCACCGCCTTTTCCGATGATAATACCCTTGTGAGAATCCTTCTCACACACGATCGTTGCCTCAATATCCACAATATGTTTCTTAAACTTCATGCTTTCAATACTGACTGCCACACCGTGGGGAATTTCTTCTTCCAAAAGCCGCAGCGCCTTTTCTCGGATCAGTTCCGCCACAATCTGTCGCATCGGCTGATCCGTCACGGTATCTTCATCATAGAAGGCCGGACCGTAGGGCAGATATCGGAAGATACATTTTAATAATTCTTCCGTATTTTCATCCTTTAAAGCCGAAACCGGTACAATTTCCGAAAAATCAAAGACCTTTCTGTAGGTATCAATATAGGCTAAAAGCTGCTCTCTCTTTACGGTGTCAATCTTATTGATGACCAAAATAACAGGAGTCTTAGCTTTTTTCAGCTGTTCGATAATATGCTGTTCTCCAGCTCCGATAAAGTTAGACGGTTCTACCAGCCATAGGATCACATCCACTTCACTTAAGGTTTTTTCCGCCACATTGACCATGTAATTTCCCAGCTTGTTCTTGGCCTTGTGGATACCCGGTGTATCTAAAAAAACAATCTGTCCCTCTTCGGAAGTATATACTGTCTGTATTCTGTTTCGGGTAGTCTGTGGCTTATTGGAGGTAATGGCAATCTTTTGTCCAATCAGACAATTCATCAATGTGGACTTTCCCACATTGGGCCTGCCTATCAATGTCGCAAAACCCGATTTGAATGCTTGGTTTTCACTCATGTTTTTCATTCTCTACCTGCTGCCTCTGCATAAATTCTCTCTGTGCCTCAAAAAGCTTTTGGCGTTTCCTATTATTCCTCTTCACAATAAAGAAAATAAACCAGATGAGTACTCCCATAAAGATAAACAGGATGATCAGGTAAGGCAGGGCGATCACAAAGCTAATGCAGAATTCCTTGATACCGTTTCCGATATTTTCAAGACTATCCATAAAGCCCTCTCCCATGCGCTGCCAAGCAGTCTTTTCCTCAACCACAATGGGAGTCAGTTCCACCACTTCGTCCAGATTTAAGTAAACCGTACTGTATTCTATCTGGTTATCATAGGTACGTAGACGGCTTTCCATACTCTCGATCTGATAACGGATATCGGAAAGCCGGGATTCCAGTATGATCAAATCCTCTATGGTCTCGGCCTGTTCCATCATAGATAACAGCCGCTCCTGTTCTGCAAGCAGCACCTGTTTGTGGCTGTCCAGATCCACATAGTCCAGAGTCACGTCTACTTCCTGTTCATTGCGGCTGATTACATTTCCCCGGGAATCCACTTCCGTCAAAAAGCCATCCAGATTTTCTCTGGGAATGCGCAGTGTCAGACTGGCACTCCTCTCCTGCCTGTAACCGCTGCCGTAATAGGACGTATAGCCGCTGCCGTTGTAGACATTCATACTTTCTATATATCCGCCCAATTCCTCGGTCTTATTCTGTACATAAGCAAATAACTGGTCAAATTCCAGTGTTTCCACTTCCAGACGCACCGTCCGTATCAGCTTTCTTCCTTCTCTGATACTCTGTGTCGAAGTTCCCGAATCACCGCTTTCCTCAGAAGCCATTTCATAGATACCGTCACCGGCATACATTTCCACATCATACGCTGCTGTGTTGCTGTTGTAAGCGCTGCCGTTTGCTTCATACTGTACCGCAAAATTTGGGCTGGTACTGCTGCCACCTGCACTGTCGCTGCTGCCGCAGCCCGTCAGTAAAATCGTCAGCCCCATACCGCAGATCCATACTTTTTTCCACAATCCTTTCATAATTTTATCCTCCCTTTTTTTCCAGATACGTCTGATGCATCGGTTTTTTATGGTAATTTGATGATTCTTCTGCCCACTGTCACGATACCAGATTCTCCACCTTATCAAACAGTCCTTCCGCTGCCTTTATCTTCTCTGCATTTCCTACCACGCAGAGGCAGTCCTCCTCCATGAACGCACGGATATAGTCGGCCATATGCCGCAAGTCCCCTGCCGTTACAGCTAAGAGTTCGTCCCTTTCTTTCTGCATATCTTTATTCGTCAACCCCGTCATATAACCGCTTAAGGAATACAGACCCTTTGCAGAGGGATTCATAGGCATATCCAGTTCGCTGACCGCACCGATAATAAACTGGGTCAAAGTTCTTTCATCCGCTTCAAAGCCCTCGATATATGCTGCTGCCTTTTCATATATCTCTAAGGTATTTTCCAGATTGGGATCCCTATAGGACACAAAATAGCAGTCGCCCGACTTTCCGAAGGCACACATACAGCCGTAAGCGCCTCCGTGAACGCGGACCTGATTCCACAGATAGTCATAGCCCATCATGACTTTCAGGACTTTTAGGACGCCCGTATAAGCCAGCCCCTTATGTCTAAAGTTTCCGGCTCTGCAGACGTACTGTACCTGTCCGGGAGTTTTGTATCCCTCTTTTTGTATCTTTAAAACCGGTACAAAGCTGCCCGTTTCCACAGCTTCCTGATATAACGCGCCACGAAAACTTCTTACCATATCAGGGAGTCTTTCCGCCAGTTCCGCGCTTCCCGTCAGATCCACCATCAGATTCTCCGCTCTGAAAATAATGGCTGCCAGCTTCTTAAGACCCTCGCACAATTCCTCCGCCCGATCCTCAAACTCACTATCCAGCTTTTCTATCAGCCTGTAAAAATCCATGCCGGCAAGTTTTTCATTGACAGCCGCAGGAACGGAGATGCCCGAGAGGGCTCTGTTAACCGCTACTTTGTGGGCTGCGGCAGTCATTTGGCTCTGCATACGGGATTTTCCTTCCGCAATGATCTCCTTCAACCGCTTTTTATCGGAAAAATCGGAAGTCAAAATAATTTCCTGTATCAGCCCTATGGCCTTTTCAAAATTGCTCTCTAAAGCCTTTACCTTCAGTTCCAGCGTATTGGTACATTTATCCGGGTCCGGATAACTTTGGTACGTGTTGGTCACAACGTCCATACCGCCCGTGAGGATATTGATTTCATTGAAGAGTTCTGCATAGTAAAACCTCTCTGTATTTAACAGTCCCAATACCCCTTTTAATACGCCTACGTAAGGGAATAACTCCTCAGGCACGCTCTCTAAATTAAAAATGAAACGCAGATAGCCAATGCCGTTGGTATATAAATCATGATAAAGGAATTTCGTATCATCTATCCTGCGCAGCTCATTGACAAAGCCCGTAGCAGACTTCTTAATATCTTCTCTGGATAACAGGGGAATTTTGGCCAAAGCTTCCGGCGTATCCGGTGCGTCCTGGTACTCAGCCAAAGCCCTGGTTTCTTCAATTAATAACTGTATCTGCTCTTCCCCTAAAGAGGCCTTATAAGCAGCCAATTTTTCAGCCAGTTCCCTATCCCTTTTCTCTGTCAGTCCTTTCTTTGGTAAGAGAATCACTATAGAGCTGTGGGGATTCTCCAGAAGATAATTTTTTACAAGCTCCTCAAAATAACCGCTCTCCACTTTTTTTCGCAGAGCCGCATAGGTAGCGTTGGCTTCCACATGGATAAAGGGTTTTGTATCATCGTAGAGCCAGCTCTCCATGATCTGCAGTCCGTACATTAATCCCTTGGGATAGGAACCGAAATCTGCTTCCCTGTATTTGAATTCATAATAATTTAATGCCGCAAGAAGCGCTTTCTTATCAAATCCCTCTTTCACGATCCGCATCAGCACTTCTTTTATCGTATCCAGAAATTCCTGCTCTTTCTCAGGGGCCGCATTCTGTGAAACAATACTGAAATATGGCTGCTTGATGCCGTTTTCATAATTGCTGTAAATATCGGTGCCGATACCCCTGTCAGTCAATATCTGTTTGAGGGGTGCACCGGGTGCGGAACAGAGCGCATAATCCAAAACCTGAAAGGCAATATACAACTCCTTATCCAGGGTATCCCCGATGGACAGATTGTAAGAGAGATATGCCTTTTTAGCCTCGTCCTCTTCCTCACCTATGGGGTATTCCTTCACTACCCTGTTTACTTTCTCAAAAGCCGGCTGGCTCTCCACCCGGGAATCTACCTTTCTTTCCTCAAAAGCGGAAAGGTATTCCCTGTCAATAAAGTCCAATTGTTCAGCCATATCCATATCACCATACAAATAGATATAGCTGTTGGAGGGATGATAATATTTCTTGTGGAATTCTACAAAATCCTTATAACTAAGCTCCGGAATCACCTCCGGGTCACCGCCCGATTCATAACCATAGGTAGTATCCGGATACAGGGAATTCATCAGTTCCCGCTCGAACACATCGTCAGGTGAGGAATAGGCCCCTTTCATTTCGTTATAGACCACGCCGTTTAATTTCAGTTCCCCTTCGGGCTCATGCAGTTCATAGTGCCAGCCCTCCTGTTTAAAAATCTTCTCCTCTTTATAGATGTTAGGATGGAATACCGCATCCAGATAAACATGCATCAGATTTCTGAAATCCTTGTCATTACAGCTTGCTACCGGATACAGGGTTTTGTCCGGAAAGGTCATGGCGTTTAAAAAAGTATTTAAAGAGCCCTTGGCCAACTCAATAAAAGGATCTTTTACCGGAAAACGCTCAGAGCCGCAAAGTACGGAATGCTCCAGAATATGTGCCACGCCGGTACTGTTCGACGGAGTGGTCCGAAAACCGATATAAAATACTTTATTCTCGTCAGCATTGGAAAGCAGGGCCACCCTTGCTCCCGTTTTCTTATGGCGAAGCAAATAGCTCTCAGACTGTAAATCTTCGATACGTCTCTTCTCAATCAATTCATAGCTGTTTAAATCTTCTACTCTCATATTTCCTCACTTTCTGTCTGCTATAAAGTCATCAATGCCAGCTTGGACATCCCGATTTCCTGAATCATTACGCCCTGCTCTTCCTTTTCCTTTGGCGGAATTTTAACAAAGTCCTGCAGTTTCATTACCTTCGTCACATAGGAAGCTTGCGCATTTTTTCCCTTTGTCTGTAAAATACTGAAACGGACCCTGGTTTTTAACTGTAAAAAAGTCTGGTAAGCAAACCCGCTGCCGTCCATATAATAAAAATGACTCTCTATAGAAAGATTTTCCCCCTCCAGTTCCGGCTTCACATAAGTATTGATCAGGGACTTGATCTTAAAAGGTACCTCTTCCTCCGCGATCAGTTCCTCATACGTATATTTGGCCCCGATATAGAGCGTGGACAATTCCTGCATAATGTATTTATAGTCCCGGTTCTCTTCGTGTCCTGTCATATTTATGATTTCTCCAAATCCTCGATTTTATCTCCGCTGATGCGCATGGCTTCCTGTATTGCCTTTAATGACAATGTACTCTCCTGCGCCAATTCCTCTGCCGTTACCTTTCTGCCGTATTCATCGGCCAGTTTTTTGGCCTCCAGGGCTACTTTGTTCACCTTATCCAGAACTTGTCTGCTTTTTTTACCTTCTTCGGCATTTGCCGCAATATACTCCTCCATGGCATCCATTACCATTTTGGCCAATGCGCCCTCGGCTTCGGAGGCATGCTCTAAGGCCCCTAACAGTCTGACTCCCATGGCAGCCGCCACATTTCCTTCTCCGATCAAATCCTCCAGATAAACGCCCTGCCCCGCATAAAGCTTAGCGATATCCACCACCTGGGGCAGATACAGAGTCAGCAGCCGCTCCTGCGCGTCTCCATCCCCTGCCATGGCAGAGAGGATAATGGCTTCCTTTTCTCCTGCGCTGCAGGCAGGCAGTTCCTTTAGTTCATTTATATACAATTGGAGATAGTTCTTTTCTTCTCCCGTGAGATACTCCTCCGTATCCACGGGCGTACCAATGCCGATCCTATGTTTTTTTAAATAATCGTATACCAGATCAAGCTGGTCTTTCTGCAATCCGAATTCTTCAAAAGACTCCTCTACCTGAGCCTTGGTCACCAGATTGCCCTGTGCCTTTGCCGTATCCTTTAGTTCCTGCAGCTTATCCGCAAATAAGAGCTCTCTTTCCATACCAGCCAATATTCCTTTCTATAGTTCGGAAACTTTCATGCGAATGCATTCGCATTGCGAAGGCACAAGATTTCCAATGCCTTGCATGCAAGTCATGTATAAAATTTATTTTTCACACTGTACATGCGTATGAGTGAACAAATGGTCCTGGCAGTATTCGTAATTGCCGTTGCATTTAGAGCAGAACCGGAACTCCAGTTCCGGATGGGATTCATCCGTCCTGCCGCAGATTGCGCATTTGTGGCGGGTAACCGCACCGGTATTCCTGCGCACCTCACGCTTATATTCATGCTGTCTTCTTATCTGCTTCGGACTGCGCAGGATACCCTTGCGGGATGTAAAGAAAAAGACGAAGAAATTAAGCAAAGACGCCAATATGGCTATTCTGGGAAACAGGCTGATATCCAGCTTGAATACTCCCAAGGGCGTCATAACATTCGTGTAAGCTCCCTGTAGGAAGTCCCACAGCGTTATAATACCGTATACAATACCCATCCACTTGACCTTGATGGGAATCAAAAACATCAATAATACCTGCACATCCGGGAAAGTAGCCGCAAAAGCCAGAAAAATGGAGGTATTCACATAAACCGTACTGAAAGATACGGAGCCTACTCTGGACAGATCCGCACAAGCTTGGGCCGTGCTGAGATCAAGCATATTTCCATACATCCAAAAGCCCAGTCCCATGGCCAGAAAACTGCCTAATATCGTAAACAAAAATCCCGAAAAGAGATAGACATTATACCGGTAGGTACCCCAGGTATGCTCCAGTGTAGTGCCGATGGACCAGTAAAAATACAGCATGATCAAAGTTGTAAAGAGATTGCCCATAGAAGGCGGCACCACGACCCATGTAAAGAGTCTCCATATCTGTCCGTGAATGATCTGCCAGGGATCCAAGGTCAGATATAATAAAAAATCGCTGTTGATCAGCTGAATGACATACCCCACCGCGTAGCAGGCAATCAGCATGGTTGTTAAATTCTGAATAGCATATTTGCCGTATTTTCTTTCAAACTTGCTCATGAGCCGTATCAGTCCTCCGATTCAAAATAAAGTAGCTGTCATTTGAAAATCAATGGCTGCATATATTCTAACATTCCTAATTTCCAAAGTAAACCAAATCCCATCCATTTCCTGTAAATTTTAATAAAGTTTAGAATTATTTTTCAATTCTCCCAGAAATATTCAAAGTCTTCTTCGTTGCATTTTGTAAAATCCTGTCGTATAATGTGGGATGTGCGCAGTTTACTTAATCATCATGAAAAGGATTGATATACATGACTTATACTCTCGGTATTGATATTGGCTCTACCACAGTCAAGATCGCCATTCTGGATGAGCAGCATCATATATTGTTTTCCGACTATGAAAGACATTTTGCCAACATCAGGGAAACTCTTTCTTCCCTGCTTCATAAGGCCTATGGGCAGTTAGGGAACCTGATGGTACATCCCATGATCACAGGCTCCGGCGGTCTGACCTTAGCGAACCATCTGCAGGTACCCTTCACGCAGGAGGTTATTGCCGTAGCCACCTCTTTAAAGGAACTGGCTCCTCAGACGGACGTTGCCATTGAATTAGGCGGTGAAGACGCCAAGATCATCTATTTTGAAGGCGGCAATGTGGAGCAGCGTATGAACGGTATCTGTGCCGGTGGTACAGGCTCCTTTATTGACCAGATGGCTTCCCTGATCCAGACGGATGCCTCCGGTCTTAATGAGTATGCCAAGAATTACCATTCTCTATACACCATCGCTGCCCGCTGCGGCGTATTTGCCAAGACGGATATCCAGCCCCTCATTAATGAGGGTGCAACCAAGGAAGATCTATCCGCTTCCATCTTTCAGGCAGTAGTGAATCAGACCATCAGCGGCTTAGCCTGCGGCAAGCCAATCAGAGGACATGTTGCTTTCTTGGGAGGCCCCCTGCATTTCCTTTCGGAACTCAAAGCCACTTTTATCCGTACCCTGAAGTTGGACGAGGAACATATCATAGATACGGATAACTCCCATCTTTTCGCGGCAATCGGTTCCGCATTAAATGCAAAAGAGGAAATTTCTTACACCATGGAGGAAATGGTGGGCAAGCTTTCCTCCGAAATCAAAATGGAATTTGAAGTAGAGCGTATGGAACCTCTGTTTGAAAACGAGGCTGCTTACGAAGCTTTTAAGGAGCGCCATGCAAAACATCATGTGGGCACCTCAGAACTTTCCACCTATCAGGGCAATGCCTATCTTGGCATCGACGCCGGCTCCACCACCACCAAGATCGCTCTGGTGGCAGAGGACGGCTCCCTTCTCTACTCTTTTTACAGCAATAACGATGGCAGTCCTTTAAAGACTGCGATCCGTTCTATCAAGGAAATTTACTCCCTGCTTCCGGAGGGAGTAAAGATCGTGCGCTCTTGTTCCACCGGCTACGGAGAGGCCCTGATGAAAGCTGCATTCCTTTTGGACGACGGCGAAGTGGAAACTGTGGCTCATTACTATGCTGCTGCTTTCTTTGACCCTTCCGTGGATTGTATATTAGATATCGGCGGACAGGATATGAAATGCATCAAGATCAAAAATAATACGGTAGACAGCGTGCAGTTAAACGAAGCCTGCTCCTCCGGCTGCGGTTCCTTTATCGAAACCTTTGCCAAGTCCTTAAACTATTCCGTGCAGGATTTTGCGGATGCTGCTCTCTTTGCGGCACACCCTATCGACTTAGGTACCCGCTGTACCGTATTCATGAATTCCAAGGTAAAACAGGCGCAGAAGGAAGGCGCTTCCGTTGCGGATATTTCCGCCGGACTGGCCTATTCCGTTATCAAGAACGCCTTATTTAAGGTTATCAAAGTTTCCGACGCTTCCGAACTGGGTAAAAATATCGTGGTACAGGGCGGAACGTTCTATAATGATGCAGTACTGCGCAGTTTTGAAAAAATTGCGGACTGTGAAGCTATACGTCCCGATATCGCAGGTATCATGGGCGCTTTCGGTGCCGCCCTCATTGCCAGAGAACGCTTTGAAGAGGGTTATGAAACCACCATGCTCTCTTTTCAGAAAATCTGTGAGCTCCAGTTTGAAACCAGCATGGCAAAATGCAAGGGATGTACCAACAGCTGCCGTCTTACCATCAACAAATTCTCCGGCGGCCGCCAGTACATTTCCGGCAACCGCTGCGAGCGCGGACTGGGCAAAGCGAAAAATGAGAACAATGTTCCCAATTTATTTGATTATAAACTAAAAAGACTCTTTTCCTACGAGCCTCTTGCCCCCGATAAGGCACCCAGAGGACCGGTTGGCATTCCCAGAGTCTTAAATATGTATGAAAACTATCCTTTCTGGTTCACTTTCTTCACCAAGTTGGGATATCAGGTGGTACTTTCTCCTGCTTCCAACCGGAAGATTTATGAGCTGGGCATTGAATCCATCCCCAGTGAATCCGAATGCTATCCGGCTAAACTGGCCCATGGACATGTTACCTGGCTGATCAGGCAGAATGTACCCTTTATCTTCTATCCCGCCCTTTTTTATGAACGGGATGAGGTGGAAGGAGCCAACAATCATTACAACTGTCCCATTGTTACTTCTTATTCAGAAAATATCAAAAATAATGTAGAAGAAATCGGACGGGGTGAGGTCATCTTCCGTAACCCTTTCATGTCCTTTAAGACTCAGGATACCATTGCTTCTGCTCTGATAAAAGAATTTAAGGAACTTCCTGCCGTAGAAATTAAGGCCGCTGTTGCCGCCGCATGGGAAGAACAGGCTGCCGCAAGAGAGGACATCCGCAAAAAGGGCGAGGAAACGCTCAAATGGATGGAAGAAAACGGCAAGCGCGGTATCGTATTGGCCGGACGCCCCTATCATGTGGATCCGGAGATCAATCACGGTATTCCCGAGCTGATCACTTCCTATGACATTGCGGTTCTTACCGAAGACGCCATCTCCCATTTGGGAAATCCGGAACGGCCGCTAATCGTATCCGACCAGTGGATGTACCATTCCCGTCTCTACGCCGCTGCCAGCTATGTAAAAACAGTGGAGAATCTGGATCTGATCCAGCTTAACTCCTTTGGCTGCGGACTGGATGCCGTCACCACGGATCAGGTGAACGATATCCTCTCCGGCTCAGATAAGATCTATACCTGTTTAAAAATAGACGAAGTCAATAATTTAGGCGCTGCACGTATCCGTATCCGTTCTCTGTTATCGGCGCTGCGTGTCAGGGAAAAACAGAACAAGCAGAGAACGATCCGTTCCTCCGCCATTCATAAAGTCAGCTTTACCGAGGAAATGCGGCAGAACTATACCATTCTCTGTCCGCAGATGTCCCCGATTCACTTCGAGATCTTAGAGCCTGCATTCAACGCCTGCGGCTATCATTTCGAGGTATTAAGCAACGACAATAAGCATTCCGTGGATGTGGGCCTGAAATATGTAAACAACGATGCCTGCTACCCTTCTCTTTTGGTGGTAGGACAGCTTATGGAGGCATTGCTCTCCGGAAAATATGATTTAAATCGCACTGCCATCGTCATGAGTCAGACCGGCGGTGGCTGCCGCGCTACCAACTACATCGGTTTTATCCGCAGAGCTTTGGAAAAGGCCGGTATGGCACAGATACCTGTCATATCGCTGAATTTAGCCGGTATTGAAAGCAACCCCGGTTTTCATTTAAATGCCAATCTCATTATGCGCGCGACCTACGGCGCAGTCTTTGGGGATATCTTCATGCGCTGCGTTTACCGTATGCGTCCCTATGAGGAAGTACCCGGCAGTGTGGATGCCGTACATGCAAAATGGCTGAAGGTGGTACAGGAATTTGTATCCGGCAAGCATTTAAATTTCTTTAAATTCAACAGCCTCTGCCGTAAGATCGTAAGAGATTTTGATGCCATTCCCATCAAGGAGGATTTAAAGAAACCCAGGGTCGGTATCGTTGGTGAGATTCTGGTGAAGTTCTCTCCTGCTGGCAACAACCATCTGGTAGAACTTTTAGAGGCGGAAGGTGCGGAAGCTGTCATGCCGGATCTCATCGACTTCATGCTCTACTGCTTCTACAATCAGATTTATAAAGCGGAAGAGCTGGGTATGAGTAAAAAGACCGCCCGTATCTCTTCTCTCGGCATCTGGGCCATTGAAAAGCTGCGCGGCGCTGCCGCGAAGGAATTACAAAAGAGCCGGCATTTTACACCGCCCGCTCATATCAGAGATCTGGTTAAATATGCCGAGCCCATTGTTTCTATCGGTAACCAGACCGGTGAAGGCTGGTTTTTGACCGGTGAAATGGTAGAGCTGATTCATAGCGGCGTACCTAATATCGTCTGCTGTCAGCCTTTCGGCTGCCTGCCCAACCACGTAGTGGGCAAGGGCGTTATCAAAGAGCTGCGCAAACAATATCCCGCTTCCAATATCGTAGCCATCGACTACGATCCCGGTGCCAGCGAAGTCAATCAATTAAACCGTATTAAACTGATGCTCTCCACTGCTGTTAAGAACGTGGAAGACCAGAGCATCACGGCCTAGTGTTCAAACATAAAAAGGCTCCCAATTTCATTTCCTGATGATATCGGAAATGGAGATTGGGAGTTTTTGATATGTTGCTATGATTTGTATCACCTATTTATATATTGGTCTGTTTTCTGACCATCATCCAAGACAAACCAAGCAGCAGAAGAAAGCCTGCACATGCAAAAAGAGTATGCCAGATAGGGGCTAACCGCAGAAAATGATCAAAGACCTTTATCAGCCATTTTAGACTTCCGGATTCTCCCATCGCTATGATATAGCGGCCAATAAAGTTTCCACCCATAGCAAGCAGACAGAGACCGATGAATACCCAGTCCTTAAACTTAATATAGAGAACACCAAAAAACAATATCAGAACGGGAAATCCAAACACAAATAACACCAGTGTTCCGATGTCCGTAAAGAGTGACCATCCTGTCACCTCCCATACGGGTGAAAGTCCGGCAGCTGCCGCCAGAATCCATTCCAATAGCGCTATCACAAAAATCAATACCAGACCAAACAGTTGGTGAAGAACCTGCACAGTTCCGTAGGATACCAAAAAAGCTTTTCTGGGTTTTCCCATGGAAATCATAAAGTAAAAAACTGTTGCCGCTTCCACCGCACCCATAAAAAATACACTGATCACCCAAAATATCAGGGTCAGATTCAGGCCAAAAGACTCAAAGCTATCCTTTCCCAAAACCCGGGAGAAGAAAAGCGTGACTCCTATTCCCAAGATTCCTGCCCCTCCTGTTACACACAATTCAAAATACAGATTTCTAAGGCAGAAATCCCATGTCTTTTTTATATCTTTCATGTGCTTCTCCCCCTTCTATTCCCTGACCTCTATTTTTCTTACACTCATCCACTGCAGCAATATGGAGAAAGCATCCAGCAGGATTGCCGCTACAACTCCGATTACAATCCAAACACGCAAAGGAAGCATTTTACCTATCTCTAAAATTTTCGGAAATCCTGTTATCCCAACAGTCGCATTTACCATATGATAAACCAAAACGCCTATGATCACTGTCAGAATCGTCAATATGTAAACCACCACCGCAACGTTTCTTCCAAACCGGAACATAATAGCGCAGAGCAGATTATTTGCAAGCAGAGCTAAAAATAGGTAAGCGGCCACTGTCAAAACCGATTCCCCTAAAGAATCACTCGACAAACTCCCTAACACAAGAGTTAACAATAATAATTCCAGTGCGATCACATGGGTCATAATTACCATACCGATAAAGCTGTCCCTTCTGCTGCTTCCCATGCTGACGCTGAAAGGAAAATAAGTAGTGGCTCCGTTCATCCCCATTAAAATAAACCACATGGGAAAGCCGATAGATATATATCCGCCATCAGTCAAGGCTGCGGGTATCCCTCCCGGATTTCCTACAAGCAGACAACAAATCACAGGAATACAGGCTAATATCGCTATTGCCCAGCCCATCATATACTCATAATTTCTTCCCCAAAAACGCAGGTTTCTGTAAATACCCTTCATATCAGTTCTCCTCCCCGCACATACTAACAAAAAGCCGCTGCAGGCTCACCGGCTGCACGGTGATCTCCTCGGATGCTTTGATACTCTGTCCTTTTTCCAAAAGCAGGGTCGCACCCTTACTTCTTCCCATCTTTTCGGTATGCAGGCAATGTAAACCTGCAATGGCAACATCCACCGCATCCTCCTTGCCGCTTATATAGATCGCTCTCTCCACCAGTTCCTGCGCGTTTTCTTTAAGCAGCATCTTCCCTTTATCAATCATAATGACTTCTTCAAACAGATCCGCCGCTTCTTCTATGATGTGGGTGGATACTACAAAGGTACGGCCGCTTTCTGCAAACTCCTCCAGTAAAATACGGTAAAACTGCTCTCTTACCACCACGTCCAGACCCGCTACCGGCTCGTCCAAAAAGGTATAATCCGCTTTGCTTGCCAGTGCAATGATGATGGTGATCATGGAAAGCATACCTTTTGAAAGCTTCATAACCGGCTTGCGAATATCAAGGCCGAATTTTTCCATCAGGCGCTTTGCCATTTCCGCATCCCAGCCCGGCATATAAATAGCCGCCGCTCTCAGATAGTCCTTTACTTTCAGTCCTTTCCCGTTATCCCTTAAAGGATTAATCTCTCTGGAAAAGCAGATATGGGAAAGGGCCTCCCTGTTCTCCCAGACCGGCTCTCCGTTTAAAGTAACGCTTCCCGCAGTGGCAGGATTCTGTGCCGAAAGAATGGATAAAAGCGTGGTTTTTCCGGCTCCGTTTCTGCCGATCAGCCCGTAAATCTTGCCTTTTTCCAGCTCCAGATCGATATCCTCTAAAACCTTTACTTTTCCGTACTGCTTCATGATATCCCTGCAAACTAATTTTTCTTCCATGGCTTATGCCTCCCTTGGTTTCTATTTTTCTATGTTCCTTAACTCATCATTTCATGGTATTTTGAAGCATACCGATCAGTTCTTCTTTGGAAATACCCAAACTTTCTGCTTCTACTAAAAGTGTTTTTACATAGTTGTCAAAGAATTCTTCTTTCCGCCGCTTTTTGATGGCTGCCTTGGCTCCTGTTGCCACAAACATGCCGATTCCCCGCTTTTTATATAAAATCCCCTGCTCTACAAGGATATTGATGCCCTTTGCGGCAGTAGCCGGATTGATGACATAGAGCTTTGCTAGTTCATTGGTGCTGGGTACTCTCTCCTCTTCCAGCAAAATATCCCGCAGAATATCATTTTCCAATAGCTCACTGATCTGTAGATAGATAGATTTTTCCTGTGTCAGGATTTCTTGCACTTTATTTCCTCCTTTCCTGTTATCTATTTTAAATCTTCTTTATATTCTTATTTCTATTATGTTGTATGGTTCATTACTTATGTAACTAACCATAGCACCTATATTCATATTTGTCAACCAATTTGTTCCCTATTTATTTTCAAATATCACGCGCAGGAAAAGAAAAAAGCGTAAGAGGTATACCCTTCCGGTACTGCTCTTACGCCGTCTGATGCTGCATATATGCTTTAAGAATGTTTTATCCGAACCTGACTGTTCTTCTGCCGAAATTCCAGTCCGTGAAACGATTTTAACATTTTATGAAACTGAGAAAAACCATAACTGTGATAATTGAATTTGGGATATTTCTGCTTGATGCCATCTAAGAGGCCGCCCACAGACATCCATTCACCGTCCCCCGTCTTCTCTTCCACCATTCCCATAACGAAACGCTCTATATCAGCGGGTACTGCTTCGGTTCCTTTCTTTCCAACCACCCATTCCGTTCCCCGCATGGTCAGTTCAATATCAGAAAAGGATTTTAGCATCTGGCTGAATTTAGAGAATTTATATACACGATAGTCAAAATCCGGATAACGCTTTTGCAGGGATGTGGAGAGCTTGCTCATCTGCAGGAAATCTCCTTCTTCCGTCTGTTCGTCGATAATCTCCATGACTGCCTTCCTAATCGTGGCAAGACTGGTGATGGGCTGTGCATCGGAAGGTTTTTCGGCCGCTGCCTTGACAGCGCTCTTCGTCCCGCCTTTCTTTGCCGTCGTGCCGCTTCCGCTCTTTTTCTCGGAAGTTTCCTCACTCTCTCCCTTATTTTTATCCTCGTTACTCTTACTCTCAAATAATACATCCAAGGTCTTAAACTGATCGCAGACTTTAATGAAGGGCATGGGTGTCTTGCTCTCCCCCATACCGATCACCATTTTACCGTCCTCCTTCAACCGTCTTGCCAAAGCAGTAAAATCACTGTCGGAAGAAGCAATCACAAAGCCATCCACATGATTGCCGTAGAGAATATCCATGGCATCAATGATCATAGCGGAATCTGACGCGTTCTTGCCCGTGGTATTGGAAAACTGCTGCACCGGGGTCAGGGAATTGAGTAACAGACATTCTTTCCAGGAACGCTTGGCATTGTCTGTCCAGTCACCGTAAATTCTGCGGATACTGGCAATACCGTAATTCACCGTTTCCGTCAAAATGATATCAATATACTTGGGAGAAATATTGTCCGCATCTATCAGAAGGGCAAATTTCTTATCATTTTCCATATTCATAATTACGCCTTTCCTTCCTGTAGTCCGCCGTCAATCGATAACCTCTATCTTCTCAATAATAGGCCTATCTTCCAACGCCACAGCACCGTTTCCATCCTGCACTATCGTATTTTCACAGATTTCGTCCACAATATCCATCCCGTCCGTCACATAGCCGAAAGCCGCATACTGTCCGTCCAAATGGGGGGAATCCTGATGTACGATAAAAAACTGAGAACTGGCGCTGTTGTAATCCTGTGAGCGGGCCATGGAAATCGCGCCTCTGGTGTGGGACAGATTATTTTCTATACCGTTATCGGAAAACTCACCTGTTATTTTCTCATCAGAGCCGCCGAAACCGCTCCCTAAAGGATCGCCGCCCTGCATCATGAACCCGTTTATAATGCGGTGGAAAGTCAATCCGTCATAAAAACCGTCCTGTGCCAAATTTACAAAATTGGTAACCGTAATAGGAGCGCTGTCCGCATCCAGCTCCACTGCAATAACACCCATATCCTGAATATAGATTTCAATATGGTGCTTGCCGGAAAGCAGTTCATCCTGTTCGTTTGCCCCTTCTGCTTGATCCGTTTCCTCCTGTCTGTTATCTGCACCGGTCTCCCTGTCCGCATCAGCCGTGGAGTCCCCCCGTCCCACAGAAGCTGTGGGGTCGGCACCGCAGGCTGCCAGTAATAAAACACCCCATACCAAGACCCATGCGGGGAGAATTCTCTGCCAAAAATTGATTGTATTTCCTGTTCTGTTCATACCTATCCTCTTCTTTCCTAAATATTTGCCGTTCAAATCCACATCGCTGCGTTCATATTCTACAATTCATAGGGCGTTACCTGATATACGTAATAATTGAGCCAGTTACTGTAAAGATTGTTGCTGTGGGAACGCCATTGTAATAAAGGCTTTTTCTCCGGGTTATCATCCGGATAATAATTGTACGGAATGTGAATGGGCAGTCCCTTGTTTAAATCCCTGTAATACTCATTGTGCAACGTATAGCGGTCATACTCGGGATGTCCGTTTACAAAAATCTGTTTCCCATCATGAGCAATGGCAAGATATACCCCTGCTTCATCAGATTCTGCTAAAACGGTAAGCTCCTTGCAGGCATGGATATCCGCCGAAGGGGTTTCCGTATGTCTGCTGTGAGGGGCCATAAAGATATCGTCAAAGCCTCTCACCAGAGGAATCTTGCGGTTGGATACCTTGTGCGGATAGACGCCGAAAAGCTTCTCCGGAAGTTGTTTTTTCTGAATGCCGTAATGGTAATAGAGCGCCGCCTGTGCTCCCCAGCAGATATGCAGCGTAGAGGTCACATGAGTCTTTGACCACTCCATAATACCGCAAAGTTCTTCCCAGTAGTCCACTTCTTCAAAGCTGATATCCTCTACCGGCGCTCCCGTGATGATCAGACCGTCAAACTTACTGTTCTGAATATCGTCTATCGTGGTATAAAATTTATTCAAATGGTTAGCCGAAGTGTTTAACGAGGTGTGGCTTTTCACATTTAAAAAGGTCACATCCACCTGCAAGGGACTGTTGGAAAGCGCCCGCAGCAGCTGCAATTCCGTATCCTGCTTTACGGGCATGATATTCAAAATGCAGACCTGCAGGGGACGAATATCCTGATGCATTGCCCGTTTTTCATCCATGACAAATATATTTTCATTCTCCAATATCTCTTTTGCCGGCAATTCACTTTGGGTCTTAATTGGCATGACTGCTTCCTCCTAAATACTTTTGTATGAAATCCTCTTCGGATAAGATCGGTACTTCCAGCTCTTTGGCTTTTTTATTCTTGGTTGAAGATGAGGTTACATCATTGTTGATCAGACATTCTGTTTTACCGGTTACGCTTCCCGTCACCTTTCCGCCAAGACTCTCTATGATTTCCTTTAATTCATTTCTGCTTTCGTAGAGATTTAAACTGCCGGTCACCACAAAGGAAAGACCGTTTAAGGTCTGGTTGTTTTCGTTTATCACGGGCACTTCTATTTCCAGTTCCTCCGCCAGTTTATTGAGCCTATCACGATTCAGACCGTCTTTCATATAGTCTACGAAAGCAGCCGCAATGACCTCTCCCACACCGTCAATCGCACTCAGTTCCTCCGTATCCGCTTCCATTAATCCCTCCAGCCTGTAGTCAAAATGCTTACACAGCATGCGGGCATTCACCAGACCGATATTGGCGATTCCGAGACCGTAAATCAACCTGGGCAGCGTGGTCTTTCTGGCTCTCTCGATACTCTCCGCCAAATTGGCATAAGATTTTTCACCAAAGCCCTCCATTTCCACGATCTGCTCCTTATAATCAGTTAAATGGAACAAATCCACAAAATCATGAATAAAGCCTTTCGCAATAAACTTCTCCAGCGTAGCCTCGGAAAGTCCGTCAATGTTTAAGGCATCCCTGTTTACAAAAAGTGTAAATGCCTTCAGCCGTTTAGCCGCGCAGTCCGGGTTGGTACAGTAAAGACTCTCCGTATCGTTAACGCTACGTACCTCTGTTAGTCCGCCGCATACGGGACAATGCTCAGGCAGTACAAGATTATCGGAACAGGTGAGATTTTCCGCAATCTGCGGGATGATCATATTGGCCTTATACACCGTGATCCTGTCGCCGATACCCAGCTTTAATCCCCGTAAAATACTGATATTGTGTACGGAGGCCCTGCTGACCGTGGTACCCTCAAGCTCCACCGGTTCAAAAATCGCCACCGGGTTGATCAGTCCCGTTCTGCTGGGACTCCACTCAATTTCCTGCAAAGTGGTTTCCCGCAGTTCATCCGCCCATTTAAAAGCAATGGAATCTCTGGGAAATTTAGCGGTCCTGCCTAAGGACTGTCCATAAGCAATATCATCATAGGTCAATACCAGACCGTCCGAAGGCACGTCATAGGTTTCAATCTTTCTCTCAAAATCGGCAATTGCCGCCTGAATGGTATCCGGCTTTACCGAAACAGCCTCTACCACTTCAAAGCCCTGCTCCCGCAGAAAATCCATCTGTGCCTTGCGGGAATTCTGAAAATCCACACCCTCGGCTTTCACCAGCGAAAACGCATAAAACCGCACGTTCCGCTCTGCCGTGATTTCATTATTAAGCTGTCTCACCGAACCGCTGCAAAGATTGCGGGGATTCTTATATTTGGCTTCCGCTTCTGGTATTTCCGCATTAATTTTTTCAAAATCAGAGTAGGTGATCACAGCCTCTCCGCGTAGTACCAGTTCTCCCCTATAAGCGATTGACAGGGGCAGATTCTTAAAAGTACGGGCATTATTGGTCACTACTTCCCCGATTTCTCCGTTCCCTCTGGTCACCGCTTTTGCAAGATTTCCTGCATTATAGGTCAAAACAACCGTTAAACCATCCAGCTTCCAGCTTAATAATGCAAGTTTTCCCTGCAGCCAGTCCTGTAATTCCTCTCTGCTCTTGGTTTTGCCAAGGGAAAGCATGGGACTTTCGTGCCGCTCCTTTGGCAGCTCCTCCACGGACTCATAGCCCACCGTAACCGTGGGACTGTCCGATAACACAATGCCAGTTTCATTCTCTAACGCCACAAGTTCATCATAGAGCCTGTCATATTCCAAATTGCTCATGATCTCGTTATCCTGTGCATAATAAGCTCTGGAGGCCTCTTTTAACTGCTCTACCAGCTCCTTCATTCTGTTCTGCTTTACATTTTCCATGAAACATCCCTCTATCTATGCAATCCACACTGCCTATACAGAGCAGCCAGTTCTTCTTCCTTCAGTTCACGGTAACGGCCGACCTGCAGATCATCCAGTGTAATATTTAACACTCTGATTCTTTTTAAATGCTTTACCTCATATCCCAAAGCATCGCACATACGGCGAATCTGTCTGTTGAGACCCTGCGTTAAAACAATATGAAAAGTAAACTTTCCTTCTTTTATGATGCGGCAGGGTCTGGTGGTCTTATCAAGTTCCTTTAAATAGACTCCCTGCTCCATTTTCCTAAGAAAGTCCTCCGTCAGTTCCTTGTCCGTCTTTACCACGTATTCCTTTTCATGGCCTGCGGAACCTTTCATCATGGCCTGTATCAGGTCGCCGTCATTGGATAAGAGCAAAAGCCCTTCGGAATCCTTGTCCAGACGTCCCGCATAGGTGACCCGCGTCGGGTAATTTATCATGTTCATAAGCAGCTTCTCTGCATGCTTATCCCGCTCGCTGCAGACCACGCCCACAGGTTTATAATAGGCCAGTACTACTTTTTGGGGCTTTCCGGCAATGGCTTTCTTTCCTACCTGCACGCTGTCACCATCCTGAACCTTATCCCCCGCTTCGGCTTTTTTGCCATTGATCGTCACAATTCCCCGTGCGATCAGCTTATCTGCGTCCCTGCGGGAACAGAGCCCGTTTGCGGCTAAATATTTATTTATACGAATCCCATCCTCCGGCATGACTATCCTCCTGTCTTTTCCGGCATGGTGCTCTCTTCCGTTTCCTTTTGCCACCCCGACTTTACCGCACTGTCAGGATGCTGTTAGGGCTCTCCCGTGGCCTCACGGTATTCCGCACTGCCCACATCCGCCCATGCATGACGGCCCGAAGTATATACCGCACCTGTTTCCATATCCACCGCATACATATCCAGAATCGCCGTGGTGTACTCTGCTCCGTCCTGATAATACGTCCGATAGTGCACAAACAAGTGACATTTATTATTCTTGGATATGCGGTCGTACACTACTGTTTCCACATAATCAAAGACCACACCCGACACACTCTCCAATGTTCCGGTACCTTCACAGAGCCAACCGTAGAAATTTCCCTTGGCATTATAGCGGCAGTCATAAGCATAGTCTCCTGAAGCAAGGAGCTCCTCATAGAGTACTTTGTAAGCGCCCTCTACGAAATAGGTGGAATCCTCATGGGTGATGGGACTTTCCTCTCCCGTTTCCGTCTGTATTTCAGCACTCATGATATCATATTTGTCCAAAAGCAGCTTGTAAATCAAACTCGGGTCTGTGAAGGCATCTACCTCATACCCGTACTCCGCTTGAAGTTTTCGATAGTTGCCGAAATAGAGATAGACACTCTCTTCCATTGCACCATCCATGGTACACACAATTTCCATGGTCACATTTCTGCCGGGCTCCCAGAGATACTCTTCCCTCAATGCAGAATTGATCAGCATTGACGCATCTTCTGAACAGGAATCTATATCACCAATACCCTCGCAGTACATTAAGATACAGGTATCCGTTTCGGCAGTAACACTTTTCTGTACCATGGTGAGTTCTCTCTTAGGACAGATCACATCCGCCGTCTCCTCCATTTTGCAAAATGCCCATCCCGTAGGATAATCATCCACCACATGTCCGTATACGATGCCTACCGGAAAATACAGCTTAGGATTCTCTACGGAGGCTACCCAGTAATGTGTTACCTTATCTTCCTCCACATTTAAAATCCGGAATTTTTCATCGTATTTTTCCTCTAACGTAATCAGTACGATATCCGTCATGGAACCGTATTCTCTCCTAAGAAAAAATCCCTCCGGCCCATCATAAGAATAATAGGACAATCCCATATTATCGCTATCAAACATATAATCATGTACCACAAGAATTCCTTCGGTAAACTTGCTCTCGATTCCCATTTCAAAGAGATGGAAAATCGTGATCAGTGATAACACGGCAGCGCTGCCCAGACCGCCTAACACAGTGAGAACGGTCAGAACCACCCGTAATGCAACCAGGCTTTCATTGCGCTTTTTATTCCAGACCCAGATACTGCACAACAGGAAGACAAAGAACGTAAGCGGCATCCACAGCAGGGTAAACAGAATACCAACTACCTGCAGCCAGTTTCGGTATTCCACGCCATCAGGCAGGAAATACCGCACCAGATAATAAGCTGCAGTAAGAAACAGGGAAATGCCCCATATGACACCGCTTATCAGCATCGGATTTTTTTGCTTCTTCTCGCCCATGGTTTTCTCTCACTTTCCCGTTACCGCAGTGATACCAGTTGACTGATATGTATTACTTTAATACTACAAAGTCTGACTTTTCATAACGATTATATTTGGAGCCGTACCTCTCCAATCAATTATGGTAATAGGACAGTGTCAATCAAACTGCTGTATTCATAAAACATTGTGTCAGCATCATGAGCTCCCAGTTGGGTCGCACTTATTACGCCCTCACGGTCGATGATTATCGTGTATGGAATTCCTTCCGAGGGATACAGGTTGCTGATAGCGTAATCTTCATCAAGAAAAACTATCAGTTCTGAATAGCTGTTTTTATCTAAAAACTCCTGAATTGTCTCTGCGTCCTCGCCAACGTTTACAGTCACCAGTGCAAGATCATCGCCGTATTTTTCCATAAGTTTGGGAAACGCAGGCATTTCTCCCACACATGGTCCACACCACGTCGCCCAGAAGTTCAGCAGTATTACTTTGCCCTTCAGGTCAGAAAGTTTTAATTCGCCTCCGCCCACCAGCTCGCCAGTGAAGTCACGCATTTCTTCGCCCTCAGCTACTGCCTCATACAAATTATTATTCTTATTTGAACTTCCATTCCCACACGCCGTAAGACTAAGACATAAAGCAAATATTGTCATAAATATAATGATTCTTTTTCGCATTATGATTTCCTTTCTTTTCCTAAAAAAATACATTTTTTCGGACAACAGGATATACACTGTCCACAGTGAATGCACTCACGATCGCCAACCTTCTTTATATCCATTTTACATTCACATACGCATTTGCCACAGCCGCTGCACTTCGTTTCATCAACCCATACCGTAATCAGTGCTATCTTCGCAAACAGTGAATATATCGCTCCCAGCGGACACAAAAATCTACAAAATGCACGGTACATGAACACGCATAAAACAAGGATTGCGATACAGACAATCGTCTTCCAGCCAAATAGGAAACCTGCCACTTTTCTTAAGTTCGCATTCATCACAACAAGCGATATTCCACCTTCCAACGTACCTGCAGGACAGATATATTTGCAGAATGTCGGCACAGGCAGTCCTTTCGCAAAAGCATACCATAGAGGTAAAGCTATCACGAAAACTGTCAATATCAAATATTTTATCCACGTCAACTTTCTCGTAAACTTACTCTTTTGGACTTTCGGGGTCGGAATCTTGTACAAAAGCTCCTGTATCAGCCCGAATGGGCATAAAAAACCGCATACAACTCTGCCAAACACCAAGCCGACAAGCAATATAAAACCGACAATATAAAAAGGAGCTTTTCGTGGCATGCTTGAAATTGCATTCTGTAACGCCCCTAAAGGACAGCTTGCGACAGCGCCCGGGCAGGAATAACAGTTCAGCCCCGGAACACATATCCCTTTCGAGTCCCCCTTGTATATACTCCCTGAAGCAAAACCCGGTAGGTTCGCATTGTATATAAATGCCGATGCCAGCTGTATCAATTTTCGCTTAAAACTCAACTTATCCAATGCCGATACACTCCATGCATATTCTCACAGCCTTTTGCAGAGTGTCAGTATATCCGCCCTGAAAAATCCCACCTATAAACAACAGTATGCCCACGCCAAATACTACTGTTCTTATCATATTCCGTCTGCTCATTACATCACCTGAAGATTCCTGAAATCATCTTTGAGGCACTATCGGCAGCATATCGTGTGCCGAATAAATATCAATACTATTAGACCACATATTACTTGAAATTACAATAACAACGTGCAACTTTAAACATGAATTGATAATCCGATGATATGTGAAACATGATATTAAAAAAATATGCAAAACATATATCGAATTTTATTTTGAATCAACTGTTTTTATGTAATATGCAAATTCGCTATCTCGTTTATATTCAATATATCCGAGCTTTTGGTAGAATCGATTTGTCCTAACATTCCAAAGCGGCGTATCCAACACAAAAGTCTTTACCTCTTGGAACCTTTCTTCAATTTCCTTCATGATGAACACTCCAAATCCCTTTCTAAAATGCTCCGGAGCAACAAATATTCTGGCAATATTAATTTTGTCACCATCGGGAAACAAGATTGCTCCTCCTACAATCAAACCATCTTCTACAAGTTTGTACAGATGATTTCCTCTTGCCATCTTTGTATGAAATCCTATTGACATATATCCGGGCGGTCCTCCCACAGAAGGAGCTCCCACCTCCACATCACTGTCAAATGCACGTTTCGAGATTCCATTTAATACTAAAGCATCCGATGTGCCCGCTTTCGAAAATTGTAACATTTTACATCCCCTTATCATTTATTATTTATTCTTGCGGCCCCAAGACAAGATATATTATATCGCACAAGCCATCGCATAACAATCAACTTACGTGTGCTTTTTATGGTATTATGAAACATCACATGTTACGATCTCATAATCCACCGTACCACCAAGCAAAAATTCAATTACCGTTACATCCCCTCTTCCAATCCCCGTTAGCCGGATTGTCGATCAGACCTCCATCCTCAGCAAACCGTGAGCCGTGACAGGGGCAGTCCCAGGAATGCTCCGCTTTATTCCATTTTAAGGCACAACCTAAATGCGGACAGCGCTTTGTAGTAGGCGTTAACAAATTGATTATGGTTTCTCCTCCATTTACGAAAAGCTGCGGTTTCCATATGCTTCGGGAAGGGCAAAATACCGCCTCGTAAGGATTCTCTTTTCCCATGATTTTATCTGTTAAGAGCATGGCGGCTGCCATAGCAGTAGTCATTCCCCATTTATGATAACCCGTTGCCACCAAACACTGGGGCATACTTTTTGCATAGACTCCGATATAGGGTACGTTGTCCAAAGGCATACAATCCTGTGTTGCCCAATAGTACCGCTCCTTGGCACGAGGATAATATTTTCCCGCATAATCTCGCAATTCCTGCCAGTTACCGCCCTGCTTTCCTGTCCGATGGGAGCCTCCGCCCAATAATAAAAGATTTTCATAGCCTCTAAAGGACAGCCCCTTCGTATCCTCATCCACATACATATTTTTTATCGGAAAAGCATTCTCCAATGCAATGACATAGGAACGGTTCTGATACATCTTTAGAAAATACATTCCATGCTTATTGTCTATAGGGAAATGAGTGGCAAAAATCACCCTCTCAAAGTTGATGCGTGCTTTTTCCGTAAGAGCTGTATTTTCTGAGATTTTTGTCACAAATGTATTCTCGTAAATATTCAGCCCTTCTGCAATTTTAGCCAGAAATTTTAACGGATGAAATTGGGCCTGATGCGCAAAACCTACTGCCCCTACTGTAGAAAAGGGAAGTTCCGTTGTATCCTGCAACAGGGCATCAAACCCGATTTTCTTAAGCGCCAAGACCTCCTGCTCCAGCTTTCTTCTGTCACTTACAGAATATACATAATTGGTTCTCTCTTCAAAATCGCAGTCCATGTCTTTGCAGAGTGCAAAATATTTCTCCACTGCCTTTTGATTGGCATCCAGATACATTTTTGCTTTTTCCTCTCCTGCCTTTTTCAATAGATCCCCATAGATCAGACCGTGCTGGGCAGAAATCTTCGCCGTAGTATTCTTGGTGACGCCGCTGCAGATACTTCGTCCTTCCGCCAGTAAATAATCCACACCCTGTTCTTTTAAAAAATAGGCGCACAAAAGGCCGGTTATCCCGCCGCCGATTATGAGTACATCCGTCTTAACCTCACCCTCTAAAGTTTCAAAATGCGGCATATTTGCCGTTTCTGTCCAAACCGAATTCATGTACATCCCCTTTCCTGCCCATCTATCATCTCAATTCCACTCAGTTTTTAATGCGGGTACTCGTATTCAAAGGAAGCTCTGTCTGTTTCAAAAGCAAATAGGGTATTCTTTCCTTTTCGAAATCGATAGTATGCCCGTGAAGCAGCGCTTTCATGAATCGTCCGCACCATATCTCCCATTGCAGGCGCTTGCAATGGATTGACAGCCTTTTTTAGAAGCTTTGCTTCCAGTTCTAAATTACCCTGTATAATCCGTATTCTTCCATCCCGTATCTGTACTGCCCTAGCTCCCAGATACGTAGCTAATCTGTACTCTCTGCCTTGCCACAATACCACGCAAATAACACCGTTAAAATGAAACCCAGCTATAGGTATATCCGCTACGGACAGCATCAGAGAACCACCGGAAAAACAGCATTGTGTCCAAACGTAGTCTTTGGGAAATGACCGTCCACGATCGCCTTCCCAGTATCCCCATGCATCCTTAAAAACATATTTTTCTTCATTGACATACACCGTCCCGCAAACAGAGTGCGTCATGCTAAATACACTATGGCGGCATTCTAAATGCGGCACCAACACAAATGGACCCATGATATCGTATTTTAAAGGAGATAACGGACCAAAGCGTAGTCTTCCCTTAACGTCTACTTCCGGCGTATGTATTTCCAGCCGGATTCCTCTCCTGCAAAATAAATTCCTGTCAATTGAAATATGATCTCCCGCATGATGAAATTTATCGGCAGGAAAAGAAATTGTCCATGAATTCTTATCTGTAATAATCTGAACGGAACAAGTACACTTTTTTCCTGCCTTATGAAACGCCGGTATCACTGCTAATGTCTGTGCACCGGACTGACATTTTAAATACCATCCATAAAAGAAGCCTTTCATATCTTCTCTCCTTCGGAAATGATTGACCTTATTTTTCCTCGGATGATGCTTGTTTATTCACGTATTCTTTTCTCAGCTTTAAAATAACGCTTTTATAATTGCACATAGAAATACCGCAGACAACCATTTATCAGTTATTTGCGGTATTACAATTTGTATGAGACTACGCTGATACACTATGATGCAATATATTTGTTGTATACTTCTTACAGATTCTCTTCCTCCGCCAGCTCCTGCCCGATCTTTCCTTTTTCATCCTCAATTTCCTGCAGCTTGCTTCGACAGAAATTATCCCTTGCGATAGCATCTAAAATTCGTTTTACATCCTCCGGCGAAAACATATCGATTGCCTTTACAAGGTCACCTATACTGTCCCGGTTGACTTTCAGCACGCCACCACCTTCCAAGGCTACATTAATCACCTCTTTGGGATTGGACATATCACCTAAACAGATCGCATTATTTTTATAATCACAGAAAAAGGTAATTCCGTTATAGGTAATCAGACCGTCCTCTGCCAAATGTCCGTAGGGAACCTTCTTGTCATTTATGGCTGCCGCTCCCGGAGCAGAAATAGTTACTCCCTCTGTCGTTTTATTCAAAACCTCCGAAAAACTGCTGTTTCTGGATACATTTTGCGGCTTTCTTCCGTTGTACTGCCATTCTTTCGTATTCTGATTGATCGTAATTTCTCCAAATGCCATATTTTCCTCTCCTTCTGCCATTCTAACGGCATCCGCTATAGCGGTTTATTTTATCTAAGCGTTTATTTGCTGTCGGTGTTTGTGGCCTTACCTTCTGAAAACAAAAGCTCTGCCATATTTAACATGATATAGTTTTGTCCTTCTCCCACCGTTTCCATGGAATTTTGTTTGACGCGCCGCTCTATTGCCTTATTGATCCGGGCATTTTCTTCTCTTGCCTCTAAAAACTCCCGGTTTATTCTTGCCCGTCTTTCCCAAAATCCCTCTTCTTCATCCTCCATCAGACTTTTTCTGCCACCGGAGAGTCCTTTCGGAAAACTTTCCGCCCGATACTCTTCCTTGTCGGCGCCAAAATGATGTATCACCAAATTACCTCCTGCTACACTCGACCAAGGATTGGCAGCCGCAAAATCCCTTTTCAAAACATCCAATACCCACTGCTCATATGCAGGATCCTTCCACATTGCGGCAAATCCTTCATCGGAAATCTGCACCATAACAGAATCCTGATTTCTGGATGGATGCATGGATAGTCCCGCAATTTTCCGGTATATCTCCTGCTTATAAGCTTCCATATCCTTCTCATCCAAAGAAGGCCGTTCTTTCCTTGCCGCTTCCATCAACTTTCCAAAATCAGATACTGCATTTTCATTTGCTATGATTTCAGCCGCTGCATATCTGCCGGATACGCTTCGCCCGTAATCATAACTACGCGCCGCCCGTGTAACGGCATCTAAATAAAAACTGTTTCCCGCCATATTTTCTCTTTCCTTTTCAAATAAAAAAGCGTAGTTTCTAGGATCCATCCTTTGAAATCTACGCTTTCCTTAGCTTGTTCTATGATTATATCGTCATGAAACAGGAATTTATTTAGGGTATTTCAATACATAATATTTTTACTTTATCTTATCGGCTCAAAATCGGCTGCACCGTGTTTGCAGAGCGGGCAGACGATGTCATCCGGAAGTTCATCCCCCTCATAGATATAGCCGCACACCTTGCATACATAGCCTTTCTTACCCTGTGTTTCCGGTTTGGGTTTGACATTCTGCTGATAGTACGTGTAGGTCATGGTTTCCGCATCTGAGATAACCCTTGCCTCGGTGATACTGCAGATGAACATGCCATGGGTATCCAAATCCACGTACTGCTCCACTTTCAAGGAGAAAAACGCGTTAATATACCGGGGCAGGAAAACAAGTCCGTTGTCGGAACGCAGAGGAGTCCAGTCAGCAAATTTATCTACAGCACGCCCGCTCTGGAATCCGAAATTCTGGAACACCTGGAACGGAGCATCCACAGACAGACAGTTCACATTCATGACGCCGGTCTGCTTGATCACATGATGTGAATAGTTGGCTTTATTGATATTCACTGCTACCCGATAAGGATTGTCGGTCAACTGGGTCACGGTATTTACGATCAGACCGTTATCCTTGGTACCGTCGTTGGAAGTGACCACGTACAAGCCATAGCCGATTTTAAACAGCGCTTTCATATCATTCTTATTGGCAGTCTCTCCCTGCTGGGCAAGATAGCTCATACACAATTCATCCGCTAAATCCTCAATCTGCTTGCGGCTCTCATCGTTTAAAGCGGACAGTATGCGAACCGTATTCTTGGTAAAGGATAAATTCTTGCAGCCTTCCAGCATATTCTTCATGGTCTTGGCGGCCTGCGGTGCCCAAGAGCCATTCTCTATCAGGGCCACCGTTCGGTTCTGGAAATTCCGCTCAGTAAGATGATCGATGAAGGTCCGCATGAAGGGGAAAATATCTGCGTTATAGGTGGTTGTAGCCAATACCAGCTTGCCATAACGGAAAGCATCTTCCACAGCCTCCGCCATGTCATCCCGGGCAAGATCCGTCACCACGACTTTGGGACAACCTTTTGCCTGCAGCTTATCGGCTAACAGATGTACTGCTTCCTGGGTGTGACCATATACCGAGGTATAGGCAATCAGGATTCCCTCTGATTCCACCCGATAAGAGGACCAGATATCATAAAGGTTCAAATAATGACCGAGATCCTCCTTCAACACGGGGCCGTGAGTGGGACAGATGATCTGAATATCCAGTCCGGCAGCCTTCTTTAACAGCTGCTGAACCTGCGCTCCGTACTTGCCCACAATACCGATATAATAACGGCGTGCTTCACAATCCCATTCTTCCTCCACATCCAGCGCGCCGAATTTACCAAAACCGTCGGCGGAGAAAAGCACCTTATCAACATCATCATAAGAAACAATGACCTCCGGCCAGTGAACCATGGGAGCAGTCACAAAGGTCAGGGTGTGCTTGCCTAAAGCCAAAGTATCGCCTTCCCCCACAACGATACGTCTGTCGGCGTAATCGGTGCCGAAGAACTGATTCATCATGGCAAAGGCTTTGGCGGAAGCCACAATTTTCGTGTCGGTGTAGATTTTCATAAAGTTGTCAATATTGCCGGCATGATCCGGCTCCATGTGCTGAATGAGCAGATAATCAGGCTTTCTGTCGCCTAAAACCGCCGCCACATTGTCTAACCACTGGTGAGTAAAATGTCTGTCCACCGTATCGATGACGACAGTCTTCTCATCCAGAATGACATAAGAATTATAGGCCATACCGTTAGGAACTACATACTGTCCCTCAAACAGGTCCACCTCATGGTCATTGACACCCACATATTTCACATCATTGGTCACATTGATATCCATACGATCCCTCCTTAAAAATCAAAACAATTGCTTGTCATATTATATACCGTCCATTCCCGGAAAACAAGGCCTTGATTTTACTTAGTTCCAAAATAAAGAAATGCCGGTTAAAGCCATCACTGACTTTTCCGGCATTTCCGTATTTATGTATTTTTACTATTAAACCACACCCTGTGCAGTCATAGCCTCAGCAACCTTTAAGAAGCCGGCGATGTTTGCACCTGCTACATAGTTGCCTGCCATGCCATACTTCTTAGCAGCATCATCCAGATTATGGAAGATATTTACCATAATACCCTTTAACTTGGAATCAACCTCTTCGAAGGTCCAGCTTAAACGCTCGCTGTTCTGGCTCATCTCCAGTGCGGATGTAGCTACGCCGCCTGCGTTGGCAGCCTTGCCGGGGCAGAACAGAACGCCGTTCTTCTGCAGATACTCAGTAGCTTCTAAAGTAGTAGGCATGTTAGCGCCCTCTGCTACTGCGAAGCAGCCGTTTGCAACCAGAGTCTTAGCATCCTCAAGGTCTAATTCATTCTGGGTTGCGCAAGGCAGTGCGATATCGCATTTTACAGTCCATACGCCCTTGCCCTCATGATACTGTGCACTAGGTCTTGCTGCAGCGTACTCGGTCAGTCTTGCACGCTTCACTTCCTTCACTTCCTTAAGCAGGGCTACATCAATACCTTCGGGATCATATACCCAGCCGGTGGAATCGGAAACGGTTACTACCTTTGCACCCAGCTGCTGTGCTTTCTGGGTTGCATAAATAGCTACATTACCGGAACCGGAAATCACGACGGTCTTACCGGCAATGTCCTTGCCGTTGCATTTTAACATTTCCTCGGTCAGATACAGAAGTCCGTAACCGGTTGCTTCGGTTCTTGCCAGAGAACCGCCGTAGGTCAGACCCTTGCCGGTCAGCACGCCTTCGTAAAGGCCGGTCAGCTTCTTGTACTGTCCATACATGTATCCAATCTCTCTTGCACCCGTACCGATATCACCTGCAGGGACGTCGGTGTCAGCGCCGATATGTCTGTATAACTCATTGATAAAGCTCTGGCAGAATGCCATTACTTCTCTGTCGGATTTGCCCTTAGGATCGAAATCGGAACCGCCCTTGCCGCCGCCGATAGGCAGACCGGTCAGGGAATTCTTGAAAATCTGCTCGAAACCAAGGAATTTAATAATACCCAGATTTACGGAAGGATGCAATCTTAAGCCTCCCTTATAAGGACCGATCGCACTGTTAAACTGTACACGGAAACCGTTATTTACCTGTACCTGCCCCTTGTCATCTACCCAAGGAACACGGAACAGAATCTGTCTTTCCGGCGTACAAAGACGCTCTAACAGCGCATCCTTTCTATAAGCTTCCTCGTTGGCTTCAATTACCACGCGCAGGGATTCCAATACCTCCTTAACTGCCTGATGAAATTCAGGCTGTGCAGGATTCTTGGCAACTACCAGCTCAAATACCTCATCAACGTATGACATTTTTGTATCCTCCTGTTTCTAATTTTGTCCAGTGCCTGTTAAAGCAACTTATGCTTTAGGACTACACGCAAAAAGGCACAAGGATAACTCTCTGTGCCTCGACGCCTTTGTCCCACGTTTTCTATTATATAATAGCACCTAAAAATTGCAAAGGGCTTTATCTCATTAAATCAGAAAAGTTTTTTTGATTTTTTTGTGCATTTTGCACAATGGGCATATTGCACAACAAGTAGTTTACACATTGTGCTTAGAGATATTTTTTCATGATGCTGATGTTCTTCTCCTCAAAATCCATGAGTTCCTTGGCCATTTCCACTGCCATGGAACGCTCTAACGGATTACGGTTTAAAACCTTGCACATTTCTGTGATTCCCCGGTTGCTGCCCTGAATCATTAACTCTGCCAGATGACTGGTACTGGTATTGAGCAGGGTATTCAAATGAATACCACTCTTTAACATCAAGTCCGAGAGCGCATTGGGGTGCACTGTTTCCGCTTTCGCTTCTAACAGCTTATTCATGGCTCGGTTGCGGATATCCGAATATTTCAGCGCCTGTCTGGATATCTGCAGGGCAAAATCGTCCTCATATACCTTATCGCTCAAAGTCTCAATGGCCTTTATTGCCATCTCGGCATTTTTCTGAACTTCTCTGTAAACATTGACTTCTTCCGGTTTCATACTGTTTTCTCCCTTTCCTGGAATATTCCTGGAACGTTCTTTTACAGTATGACTCCCTTTTGTCAAATTATACACTAAAACATGAGTAAAGCAGCTTTAGTTTTGCTGAACAAATTCGGACTTTACGTAACCGATCTGTCCGCTGTATACCACCTTGCACCACTCACCTTCAATGGCAATCAGATCCAGAGTTTCTCCGCCTGCTACAACGCCCAGTCTATCCGCGGATTGGCTGGGAGATACACGGACATTAACATTGGTACTTGCCGTTACCGTACCGATGATTTCCGCATCTTTAGCGCTTTCCACGATACTTAGATATTCAGACTTAATATAGCCTTCTTTTCCTTCGTAGACAATCAGACTCCAGCCGTTCGGACGCTGTTCCAGCACTTCTATTTTGGTGTTTGCGGGCACCTTATTGATTCTATCCGCTGTTTCACTGTCAGAGCTTCTGACATTGACAGTAGCCGTGGTAGTTGCATAGACGGGACCCGTAGGTTCCGGTTCTACCGGGGTTTCGGTTTCCCCCTCATTTTCATTCTCTCCAACATCTGAACCGGAAACACTCCCACTGTTATCTCCCTCACTAATCTGCTGGGCTAGGATCACACCGGCTGTAGTCTTTATTTCCTGCTCTACCTGGGTAATATAACTGAATACCTCCGGCTTTTCGATGCAGAGTTCCTTATATTCCACTTCGATTCTGTTGCAAAGTTCCACCACATCATCCTGTAACGATATCTTTCGAATATACTCGGATACTTCTTCCGTAACATCTTCCTGATTGATATACAGAGTGCCGTCTTCTCTTGCACAGACATAGAAACCGAGATATCCCGGTAATTCAATCTCCGGATAATAGGACATAATGGTCTTATTATAAGCAATCACCACATAGGAATTCTCTTCCGGTCCCGGTTTGGTATATACTTCAATCAACGGATGACTTTCAATATATTTTCCCAGTTCCGTGATCTTAATCCTTTCCATATCATCCATACTGCTCTGAATGGAAGCGATCGTGTCTGCATCTCCGTCTGCCATAGCCTGGAAATAAGTGGTTATGAGGGCGTTAACCTCCGGATATGCATTCAACTCCAATGCAGTGTCAGGTACAACCAGCTCAGTCCCTGCATCTCCGGATGAAATTGCCGCCTGACCGTTTTCTGCGGTTTCCGCAGCCGCAACTCTGTCCGAGCCGGCTTTTAGCGCTATCGTCACCGTAACAGCTACCGCGGCAATCAGAATTATGGGAAATACCAGTTTGCCGTGAGCCAATACAAAATCAACTATATGCAATATTTTTTCTTTGACTGTCCCTTTCACGCTGTCACCTTTCCTTTTGAATAAAAAGGTCTGCGCTTGTCAAATAACAAGACCCAGACCAGATTGTCAGAGTGATGTAAATGCAGCCGACAGGAATCGAACCTGCATTAAAGGCGTCGGAGGCCTTCGTTCTATCCATTAGACTACGGCTGCAAATATTACAAATTTGTTACATCACTCTGACTATAATATCATAAAAGCCCCATTCTGTCTAGTATTCTTTTATGTATTTTTTTGGTAAATGGTCGAAACTGCATCAGAGCATATGCAGGCAGCCTTCTTGCAGATTATAATAATAGACATTATCAGATAGTCTTTCTTCCGGAGCTACATGCCCGGCATTGACTTCCTGCACCATCCGACGCAGTGCTTCCGGTTTTTCTCTTCCGCTGTCCGGCACGAGAATCAACTCATGAATGGAACTGGGCAGGATATAAAAGCTTTTTTGGCATTGCCTTCCGAAAGCTGCCAGCATCTCCTCATAAAAGATGCAGGCAGCGCCAAAATAACGGCCTTTCAGGGTCATAATATACATGGGGACCTCTTTTTCGGAATGCTGCAGCATGGACTTTAGGTCTTCTTGATCTATTTCTTCTCCATTTTCGCTCAGCATTTCCAACAGAATCTCATCCATCCCTTTAATCTCTACCCCCAGCTTATTTTGGGTATTGCTTTTAGCCGCCGCAAAAAGTTCTTCCTCAGAAATCCCCCATCGGTCCAGATGCCCCGTTTCTATCTGAATGGATCCCTTGCCCAAAAAGTCATTGATATAGGCATAATAACATACCACAGCCAGATCCATAAAACGAATATACGGAACCTCCTCTAACATTTCCTTATTTTTATCATAATGTATGACTTTTATAAAAATTCTTCCTTTCACAGCCGAATAGTCCAAAAAGAAATCCAGATTGATATTGGCGGATACCTTATTTTTCTCATAGATATCCACAATTTCATATACAATATCTCCTAAAGCCTTACCCTGTTGGTGATCTCTAAAGAAGCCGTCCAGATAAATCGTAGGCGAAACACTGGACTGTTCCTTGGAAATAATCAGTCCATGGAGTTTTACATCATTGTTTTTCCGAACCTTTTTCACTTCCACTTTCACATCATCTCCCAAACAGGTTTTTATGCTTTTTACTACATTTTCTGAAAATTCATTAAAATCCATAAGTTATCCTTTCTGTTGTTTTTCTACAAAAAAAGACAATAGAACGAATTCTATTGTCTTAATGGCTTACTTTTTATTTACAGAAAAAACAGCTTATACTCTGGAAAGATATTCTCCGGTTCTGGTATCAATCTTAATCTTATCTCCCTGATTGACAAACAAGGGAACATAAACCAATGCGCCGGTTTCTACGGTGGCAGGCTTGCTTGCACCCGTTGCGGTATCTCCCTTAAAGCCGGGCTCGGTGTCGGTAATCTCCAGTTCTACAAACAGAGGAGGCTCTACCGCAAAGACGCTGCCGTTGTGGGAGCAGACCTTACACATCTCGTTCTCTTTTACGAACTTCAGTGCATCGCCAATGGCATCCTTGTTCAATGCAATCTGCTCATAGGTTTCAACGTCCATAAAATTGTATAAATCACCGTCGGAATATAAATACTGCATATCTTTTCTGTCAATACGTGCCTGAGGGCATTTCTCGGTGGGTCTGAATGTTTTCTCCACCACGCCGCCGCTCTTAATATTTTTCAGCTTGGTTCTCACGAATGCAGCACCTTTACCGGGCTTTACATGCTGGAACTCAATGATCTGGTAAATATTGTTATCTAATTCAATCGTAATACCATTTCTGAAATCACCTGCAGAAATCATAAAAAATGTTCCTCCTAAAATTGTCACGTTTTAATTCATACTCTAGTGTATACTAAGATGTACTATTTTTCAACTCTTTTTTTCAAATCCTGCGTTATTTGAAACTGTGTTCGGCTATTACCCTCGCTCCGCTGCCAATTCGATCACTTTGTCGATGGCAAGCAGGTAGCCTTCTAACCCTTTCCCGTAAATCTGATCGTCACAGGCAGGTCTGGTTACGGAAACCCTACGGAATTCTTCTCTGGCCGTAATATCCGAAATATGGATTTCCACCTTGGGCATGCTTACGCTGGCCAGAGCGTCATGTATGGCATAACTGTAATGCGTATAGGCACCCGGGTTGATGATGATCCCTTCCGTCCCGTCATAATAGGCATCCTGAATCCGATCGATGATAGCCCCTTCATGATTGCTCTGGAAAACTTCAATCTTGCTGCCCGTTTCCGCTCCTTTTTTTGCGATCAGCTGCAGCAGATAATCATAATCCTGCGTACCGTACACTTCCTTTTCCCGAATCCCCAAAAAATTCAGATTGGGACCGTTGATCACCAATAATTTCATAGCTTCTCTCCTTCTTGCAGATATCCGTGCTCTTTCAGTTTTTGCACGATTTCCGCTATAATTTGCTCCATGTCTTTTCCGTCCACATCTACCACAAGGTCCGCTGCTTCCTCGTAAACCGGGGTCCGTTTGGCCAAGAGCGTTCGGATCTGCTCTAAGGGATTCTCACACTGCAGCAGCGGCCTGCTCGTATCATTTTTCAGCCGCTCATAGACACACTCAGGCGAAATCCGCAGATAGACCACACAGCCTAATTGTTTTAAAAGGGCATGATTCTCCCTGCGAATGGGAAGTCCTCCGCCGGTTGCCAGAATCTTTTCTTCTTTGGAATTTAACAATTCCTCTAAGCATTCCGTTTCCATTTGTCTGAAGCAGGGCTCTCCGTCTTCCTTAAAAATCTCCGAAATACTCTTTCCCGCCTTTTTCTCAATGAGCTTATCCGTATCTTCCACAATTCTGCGCAATCTATAGGACAACTTGATTCCCACCGTGGACTTGCCGCATCCCATAAACCCAATTAATACAATATTGTTCATAGCTTTTCCTGCAGCTTCTTATACACCACAGCCGCCTGCTCCTCCGTTATCTTGCAGTTATTCCATAGTTCAAAAGCAATAATCCCCTGATATAGCAGCATTTTCAGACCGTTGAATGCCTCTCTGCCGTTCTCCCTCACCAGCCTCATAAAGCGGGTTTCTCCCGGATTATAGATGAGGTCATAGCCAACGCGGATTTTTTTATAGAAAGCCATATCCTGAATCAAGACCTCATTCGTGTGTGGATACATTCCCACATTAGTGGCCTGTATGGCAAGATACTCCTTACCGGGTAAAGAAGTATATTCTTCCGGTTTCAGCGCTTCTGCCACTTTATACCCGGCATATCCGTTTACTTCTTCCGCAATGGCTGCAGCTTTTTCCACGGTACGATTTAAAATAATAATCCGCTTCGCCTTATCACAGAGCATGACTGCCACGGCTCTTGCCACGCCGCCTGCCCCTAAAAGCAGTACTTCTTCCCCTTCCACCGATATGCCGTCGCTTGCCATGGCGCGGTAAAGCCCCGGCATATCTGTATTGTAACCTTTATAGCCGTTCTCTACGGAAACCAGCGTGTTGACAGCGCCGATACGCCGCGCCAGTTCATCCACTTCCGACAGAAAGGGAAGTATTTTTTCTTTGTGAGGAACCGTAACATTTAACCCTAAAATATGTAATGCCCGGGCACCCTGTACCGCGTCACTTAACAGATTCTGTTCTACCAGAAAAGGCAGATAAACCAGATTGATACCGGTCAGTTCTGCTAAAGTATTGTGAATCACGGGGGAGAGTGTATGCTCCACCGGATTTCCTAAAAGCCCACAGGTTCTAGTCATTCCGTTTATTTCCATGGTGACTTCCTTCCTAATCGTTTTTCCTTCTATGATAGAAAAACAGTACAATTTTTTCCAGATAACGCTTTAACACAATCTGAATTTCTTCTTTGGGATGAATGGGTTTTACCAGATAGGTTGTAAGTCCTGCCTTCTTAGCCCCCCAGACATCGGTAAAGAGCTGATCTCCAACAAACAAGGTATTTTCCGGAGTAGTTTTCATTTTCTCCATAGCCTTAACATAACCTGCTCTTGCCGGTTTTCCTGCTTTGTAAATATAATCAGCACCTACTTCATCATTGAAGCTCTTCACTCTGGGTTCCTTATTATTGGACAATAACATCAGCGCAAAGCCTGTTTCCTTCAGATGTGCAAACAGCTTCTTGGCCCTCTCGTCCGCGGGCGCTCCATGGGGTACCAAAGTGTTATCTATATCAAAAATAATGCCCCTGAAACCCTTTTTATACAATTCATCATAATCTATGACATATGCCGAATCCGCCTCATGATGGGGATAAAATCTCTGAAGCATAGAATCCATCCTTTAAAACATACCTTTTTTATCATCCTACACAAAAAAACAGCATGTGTCAAACACATGCTGTCCGATTTACTTTTAGAATTTTACAATGACAACACCGTCTTCACCGGCGCTCTGCAGATTCTGGGATTCTCCCACAAAGTACTGATACTGCTGCAGCACTTTATCTTTCTGCATATCGGATATGGCCTTTTGCATATCCAAGGACTCTATATCGCTGTCACTGCCGATATAGCCATAATCCTCACTACGGTTAAAGGAAAGGGAAATCTCCTTTACATCGATGGGATCGGGTCTCTTCGGCTGATTCTCTTCAATAGAAAGGTCGATATTCCGGGAATTCTGTTCGGGCAACGCAGCCTGTGAAACAGCTTCTTCTGCTTGACTTAGACGTTTGTAATCCACTACAGGTATTTCCGGAACTTTATAATTGCGGAATAAATTACTGTAATCTGATACGCCGCCGATTCCCATGATATCACCTCCTTATCCTTCGTTATTATGTATATCGGCACATTACGACAAAATCTGTAGAGTTTACTTCTCTTCCAGAACACTTTTTAATTCTTCCATAAAGGTATTGATATCCTTAAACTCCCGATACACGGAAGCAAAACGGACATATGCTACCGCATCCAGATCTTTTAACTTGTTCATTACCAGTTCACCGATAACCTCACTGGGTATCTCCTTATCCTCCAGACTGAATACTTCGGTTTCCACTTCATCAATCATCTGGGTAATCTGGCTGGCGCTGACCGGTCTCTTATGACAGGCACGCAATACACCTGCTTCTATTTTTGAGCGGTCGTAGGTTTCCCTGTTGTTATCTTTCTTGATGATGATCAGGGGAATCGTTTCAATCTTTTCATAAGTAGTAAATCGCTTATCACATTCATCGCAGACGCGTCTGCGGCGAATGGAATTATTATCTTCAGCCGGTCTGGAATCAATAACTCTGGTATTCTCATGGCCACAAAACGGACATTTCATATTCAGCCTCTTTTCTGCTGTCATAAGACAGCCTCTGTCGTATAGCGGAATCTGCAAAAAAGAGTCGGCAGAAAACTCCACTATTTGTTTATATTATATGATATTTTCGATGTTATGTCAATTTTTATCAGTAAAAAAGCCTTATTTTTGCGTTGTTTTGACAATTTTAGTCCGCACAAATATCTACCAGAATAATGTCCGGTCCGATCTGCTTAATGTCCCTGAAAGGAATGCAATAATCCTCCTCACATTTAAAAAAATTTTCCCACTTATTTCCTCTAGGAACAAATATCTTATGAATACACCCGTTGCATTCGTCAAATTCCAGATCGCTCACTTTTCCTAACTGCTTACAGTTCCTTAAATTGATGACTTCCTTACATTTGAATTCCGAAAAAAGCATGGTATGCCCCCGTTCTATTTCCTCATTACATTATATTCCCACGCAAAGAAATGGTTCCGAATTTTACTGCATAAAAAAAAGCTCCGCTGCTCATACTATTAGCGATTACCGCAAGAGTAAAAAAAGTACCCACAGATAAACAAATAATCAAAAACGGAGGCATCATATTATGGCACAAAGCAAAGTTGAAATCTGTGGAGTCAATACATCCAAGCTCCCGCTCTTAAAGGCTGACGAAAAGGACGCACTGTTTGCACGTATCGCCGAGGGGGACATGGAAGCCAGAACCCAATACATTGAAGGTAATTTAAGACTGGTGCTAAGCGTCATAAAACGATTTGCATCCAGTAATGAAAATGTAGATGATTTATTTCAGATTGGCTGCATCGGCTTGATCAAAGCCATTGACAATTTTGATACCTCTTTAAACGTAAAATTTTCCACTTATGCGGTGCCGATGATCATAGGGGAAATCCGCCGTTTTCTTCGGGACAACAACTCCATACGGGTATCTCGTTCTCTTAAAGATACTGCTTATAAAGCCATTTATGCCAAGGAGTCCCTCACCAAGAAAAATTTAAAGGAACCCACCATTGAGGAGATTGCTTCCGAGATCGGCATTTCCAAAGAAGATATTACTTACGCGCTGGATGCCATTCAAAATCCCATGAGCCTGTACGAGCCCATTTTTACAGATGGCGGAGACACACTCTACGTGATGGATCAAATCAGTGATAAAAAGAACAGGGAAGAAACCTGGGTGGAACATCTGTCCTTAAGTGAAGCCATGAAACGTTTAAATGAACGGGAATACGAAATCATCTCTCTGCGTTTTTTCTCTGGTAAGACGCAGATGGAAGTGGCGGAAATGATCGGCATTTCCCAAGCACAGGTTTCCAGACTGGAGAAGAATGCACTGAGGATTATGCGAAATTATCTGACGGCGTAATTGTGTCTAACGTGCTTAAGGCAGCTGATTGTTCATCCAATCCACCGCTGCCTGTATCCCCTCTTCGGAAAAATCAAACTGTTGTGACTGCTTCTGCTCGTTCGGTGTAGCCCCGTAAGCAAAAGGTTCAGGCCAGAGCGTTGCTTTCAGCCTGCGCCCCTCTTCTGCAGCCGCTCCCTCCAGACGATACCGCATTCCGCCGTGGCTGCCCGTATATTCGGTCTTTTTTAGAAACTCCAGCGATAAAATATCTTCACGCCTGATCATAAGTTATCCCCCTGTAAATTACTGGCAGAACCTCGAAAAACCTTCGGTTTTCCTCGGTCGCTTCGCTCGTCAAATGTCCAAATACACATTTGCACAAGCAAGCTTGGCATATGTGTATTCAGCCACTTGACTCTGCCCTTTGCGCACAGTATACCACAGAGGGATATTTTTGTCACTGTCCGCAAACCGGCATATATGTGCTTACGAATTGCTTGTAATGTTCTACTGCCGCTCTATTTCCCTCTTCAACTGCTTCATGATCTTCTTTTCCAGCCGGGAGATGTAGGACTGGGAAATTCCAAGGAGTGCGGCTACTTCTTTTTGGGTCAGTTCCTGCCCATCGGGGGTGTTCAACCCAAATCTTAAGTTGATAATGGTTCTTTCCCGTTCGGAAAGTTTATCAATCGCCTTCATCAAAAGCTTCTTCTCTACTTCCGTTTCGATATCCCGATAGATGATATCCTCGTCAGTTCCCAAAATATCCGAAAGCAGCAGCTCGTTGCCGTCCCAGTCCACATTTAAGGGTTCATCAATAGAGACCTCTAACCGGGTCTTATTATTCCTTCTTAAGTACATGAGAATCTCATTTTCTATACAGCGTGAAGCATAGGTCGCCAGCTTGATATTCTTCTGTGGATTGAATGTATTAATGGATTTTATCAATCCGATCGTTCCTATTGAGATTAAATCTTCCACCCCTACCCCCGTATTGTCAAATTTCTTGGCGATGTACACTACCAGCCTCAGATTGTGTTCGATCAGAATTGTTTTAGCAGTATCTCCGTCCTCGGTCCCCAAATCGTTTATGACCTCATTCTCCCGTTCCGCTTCAAGGGGCGGCGGCAGTACCTCCGCGCCGCCTATGTAATGAATATCCCCCTGTCTGAGAGTTTTTCCCTGACAGAATCTAAACAGAGCATTCTCCCTCTGCAATAATTTAAACTGTATTTTTGCCGGCATACTCACCTTTAATATCATGTTTCGTCCTCCTGTTTTTGGTACTTTCTCTCTTTTTTAATAACTCGGGATGTAGCAGCATACCGTAATCTCCCATAGAAGCAAGCTTGCCTTCATTTATACCTACATATGCATTACGGCATACCCATTCAAAACCATCCTGTTGGATCAGCATTTCGGGAATTTCATGTCCCATCATAATGCCACGCTTGCATCCCACACTTCTATAAGGAATTGCACGACAGCCCGCAGGCTGCTCTTCCCCATCCCATAACTCTTCATATAATGCTTTGTCCAGAACAGATACAGGCTGCCCGCTGATAGGCTCCCGTAAGCAATTTCCAGTATCCACAATGGCATCCACGGTAATACTTCTGCCCATCCTGCTTTTAAGTACAACCTTACATGGACCGGCTCTTTCCCTCTCCTTTTTTTCTTCCCAAGCACTGATGCCCAGAAATAAAAGCCCACCACTGGCCAGCACTCCCATCGTCTGTATACGATGCTCTCTGAATACCCTTACATGGTTTATGAGCAGAAAAAAAGCGCCGCCTATCAAAAGGCTGTATTTGACAGTCTGCTCTATGAGCTTAAAAAAAGCCTTTATAGAAGCAGGCCTAAAGACGCCGTACAAAATAATGCTGTTCAGTACAACTGCCATAACAAGCGTTTTTACTACCGCTCCTCCGAAAGGAAGAACAAATGCCAGACAATATCCCAGACCTTCTGCCGCTGCGCCCACAATCAGCCTCCACCGTGTGGCAGTACGATGCAGACTCCTGTTTACCAGCATCAAAAGGTACAGGTTCATGGTAAAACTTAACAGAAACAGACTGTCTATGTAGACCTCATAATACACCGGCCTCCTCTCCTTTCCCGTTATACATGGACTTCAGATACTGTCTGATAATTATTATAAAGGGCAGCATCTGCGGAATTTGTCGGATTTATTCTATGAACTGTCTTAAATTTTAGGCATACTTCGACATGGAGTTTGAGACAAAAAGAAATGACTTATATAAAATCAGCATCCCTTCAAACACGTTAATTTTCAGCAGTTTTGCGGCGCCGCTTTTTTACAGCCGGAAATCAAAACTCGCCATAAATGGCTCAAACAGTTGATTTCCGGCTGCGCTATGCTCGCAAAACTGCAAAAATCTGCCCATTGTTTGCAGGGATGCTGATTTTATGAGAACATTTCTATGATATATAAAAAGGACAGCCTTTCGACTGTCCTCACTCGCATATGTATATCTAATATTATTTATTACCCCGCTGCAGGAAATCGGGAATCTTTAAGGACTTCTCCACTACTGAGGAGCGGAGGTCCGTAGGTTTTGAAATACCGTCCAGCGTGGGCTTTACGACATTCTGCTCATCGGTAGAACGCTTCAGTGCGCTATCCGCCATGCTTGACTGATAAGAAGCAGGCTGGATAAAACGATTGGAGGCCGTATAAGAAGGAATATATGCACTTCCCTTCGTTCTGCTTTCCTGCGTTTCAAGACCGGTTGCAATAACCGTAATGGTACAAGTATCCGTCTTGGAAGCATCATACATCGCACCGAAGATAACATTGACATCATCTCCGGTCAACTCTCTTACATAATCGGAAGCCTCCGAAGCATCGTTTAAGGTAATATCGCCGGATACATTGATGATCACATGGGTTGCTCCGTTGATGGTAGTTTCTAACAGAGGGCTCTCCACTGCCATCTTCACTGCTTCCAATGCCTTATCATCACCCTTACCGATACCGATACCGATATGGGCAACGCCCTTGTCCTTCATAACAGTCTGTACATCCGCAAAGTCCAGATTGATAACTGCGGGTACATTGATCAGATCCGTAATGCCCTGCACGGCCTGCTGCAATACTTCATCCGCTTTTTTAAGTGCCTCGGGCATAGTGGTACGCTTGTCCACTATCTCTAAAAGCTTGTCATTGGGAATGACGATCAAAGTATCTACATTCCCTTTGATATTGTCAATACCGATCAATGCATTGGTCATGCGCGCCTTTGCTTCAAAACGGAAAGGTTTGGTAACCACACCTACGGTGAGAATACCTAAATCCTTGGCAATCTTGGCTACAACAGGCGCTGCACCGGTTCCGGTACCGCCGCCCATACCGCAGGTTACAAAAACCATATCCGCACCTTTCAGCGCGCTCTCAATATCTTCAGTGCTTTCCTCAGCTGCCTTCTGACCGATTTCAGGCTTAGCGCCTGCGCCCAGTCCCTTAGTCAGCTTTTCTCCTATCTGAATCAGCTTAGGGGCCTTGCAGAGCTGCAATGCCTGCTTATCGGTATTGACACCGATAAACTCTACCCCACTGATATTTTCGTCAACCATTCTATTTACAGCGTTATTACCTGCGCCGCCCACACCGACTACGATGATTCTTGCAGCAGATTCAGCATCATTCGTCTTAATTTCTAACAAGGGTGCGTCCTCCTTATTTCCAAATAAACTCCATATAGAATATCATATAATTATTTTTTGAATTTATCAACATATTTTTTCAATTCCGGGAATGTTTTTTGCAGATTACGTGTCCGGTTTAAAAATGGGCCTGAAATTGGAGCTGCCGTCATAATTCTCCAAGGACATACTCCCTGCCTTTCCTTCTAACTCCGGAAGCAGGCTTTGGATCAATCCCATCTTCTCATCCAAAAGCTCGTCCGTTCCGAAAATAATTTTAACATCCCCAAAATACAGCGTCATGCGCTCAGAAGAGCTGAAATAGATGCGGTCTACCGTAAGCGAGTATTTTGTCAGGGCCTGCGTCACGGTCAATATCCGATAAAATACCTCCGTATCCTCCACCGGAAGAGGCTCATTAATTACCATGTGGTCAAAGGAAAGCCCCGTTATCTGCGGTACTCCCGCCGTTTTAATATCAGAGCTTTCCACCACGGTTCCATCCTTATCGAAATAGATATATCGTCCCAGATACTCCACATAGCCTGCCAGAGATTTCTCATACACTTCTATCTTCACCGTATCGGGAGAAAGCACCTGTACATTCATGGAAGCAATAAAGGGGACATCCGTAATCTGTTTGTCTCTGTAAACCAATGAAAGATAAAGAGAATTGTGGGACAGAGGTCCGTCAAAGACCATATTCTCTATTTCTTCCCTGGTATAATGCATATTGCCCTCTACATAGACGGTTGTTACGGTGCGGGTCTGTAAAAAATAGTACAAGCCACCCAGCAATGCCGCGACAACCGCCAATGTCAGAAGAACTTTTATTTTTTTCCATAAGCTGCTTGTGTTTCTCTCAAACCTATACACCGTAAATACGCACTCCTAATTCTCTTAAATCCCTGCAGATGTTTTCATATCCGCGTTCAATATATCCGCATCCATCTACAATGGTCTCCCCTCTGGCGGCAGCGCCGGCAATGACCAAGGCCGCACCGCCCCTTAGCTCTTTGGCTTCCACTCTGGCACCATTAAGTTGTTCCACGCCTTTCACTCTGGCGGTTTTTGCATCTATCTGCTCTATCCCGGCGCCCATGGCATTCAAATCGGGGATGATATGAAACCGATTCTCAAAGATGTTTTCCTCTACCCTGCAGCTGCCCTCTGCCAAAGCTAATACCGGCAGAAACAAAGACTGCATATCCGTCGGGAAACCCGGAAAAGGCGCTGTTACCAGCTTATCCGGCGCTTTCAGCCGCTCTCCCCTCTGTATATAAAGACCCTTGTCCGTTTCCTGCCAAACAGCCCCCATAGCCTCTGTTACCCTTTTTACGGCCTGCATCTGCTCCACGGGAGCTTCCATCAGCAGTACCTCACCGCCTGCCGCCAGACAGGCACACAGATAGGTCCCTGCTACGATCCTGTCCCCCGGAATGGCAAAATCGGCTGCACAGAGTCTCTTTCTACCCTGTATAATAATTGTTGTACTTCCTCCACCGGTAATATCAGCTCCACAGGCACTTAAAAAGCCGCAAAGCGTAACAATCTCCGGTTCTCTGGCCGCACCTCGTATGATGGTGGTCCCACTGGCTCCCACTGCCGCTAACAACACATTTTCCGTAGCGCCCACACTGGGAAAAGGCAGGGTAATATCCGCCCCTTGCAAACCTTCCGTACAAGCATGAAGACCATAAGATTTTTCCTCAAAGCTTACATGCAGCTGCTTTAAGGCTTCTACATGAATATCAATGGGCCGCTCTCCGATCACACATCCACCCGGATACGCAAGCTCCACTTCTCCGATTTTATTAAGCAAGGGACCCAAAAGAATAATAGAAGAACGCATACTTTCCACCGCGTCCTTCGGCATCTCTCCGGAAAAGGCCTGCAGCCTGCTCATTCCTTCTGTATTCACCCTGAGTTTCTTTTTGTCTCTGGTCACACTGCAGCCAAGGCTCTGCAGTAGTGTCTGCATATGGTATACATCTGCCAATCTGGGGCAATTCTCAATCACGCTGGTTCCCTCTGCAAGCAAAGTTGCCGCCAAAACCGGCAGTACCGCATTTTTAGAACCCTGTATGCTGACCTGCCCCTGCAGGGCAATGCCGCCGCGGATATAAACAGAATCCAACACATGCCTCCTGCACACAAGAAGAAAATATATTTTATCTTATGCACAGCGGGAGGAGATGTTCTAAGGCCCAAATACTACACTTCTTTAAGCTGTATCCGTTTTGCCACGTTTAAAACCAGCCCGATTTCCGCTAACTGGAACAGTACCGCCGTACCGCCGTAGCTGATAAAGGGAAGGGAAATACCCGTATTGGGAATGGTATTCGTTACCACCGCGATATTTAAGATCACCTGTATCGCCATATGTCCCATAACGCCCACCACTAACAGTGCACCGAACAAATCCGGCGCATTATTGGCAATGACCATGAGCCGCCAGATGAGCATGACAAACATCAACATAATCGCCACCGCTCCGAAAAGTCCGAGTTCTTCACAGATGATGGAAAAGATCATATCGTTCTGCGCCTCGGGAATAAAGCCCAGTTTCTGCATACTCAGTCCCAGCCCCTTTCCCCAGATACCACCGGAACCGATGGCATAGAGGGCCTGCAGGGTCTGATACCCCGTATCGCTGACATATGCCTCCGGATTCAGCCAGGCAAGCACACGCTCACCACGGTAATTCAGCCCATCTGCATTGGCCATATTGACAATCACAAAGACGATCAGTGCCACACCGGCTATACCGGCCGCACCTAACAGAACAAATTTCTTATAGTCGGGACTTGCTACAAATACCATCAGGGCTGCAATTCCCAAAATAATGATAGCGGAGCTCAAATTAGAGGTTATCTTCCACACCATGAGGACAATGGGCATAGGCAGCAGCATCAGAGCTGCAAAACCCTTCCAACTTCGTATGCTCTTTCCCATTTTGCAGATCATAACCGCCAGAAACAGGATCATACACAGCTTAGCGATTTCGGATGGCTGTATGGACAGACCCGCGATACGGAACCACCTTTTTGCACCGCCCGATTCATATCCAAAGGGTATGATCAAAGCTAACAGCACTAATGATATCAGATAACCGAAGCCATAGAATTTTTCCCAAAAATGATAGGGAATATTGGCCACTATCATCATGCCTGCCAATCCCAAAATAGTGGCACGCAGCTGCTTCATCAAATAATATGTAGAGCTGCCGTATTTCTGGGCCGCTTCATAAGAACTGGTAGAATACAGCATTACCAGACCGAAGCCCAGTAAAAACAACACGATGAACAGCAGGCTGTAGTCAAAGAAATATTCGTTTTGTCCTTGTCGTTTTTTTCTATTAGCCACGTTTTCACTCCTTTTACAGAGCATTCACATACTCTTTAAAAATGCGTCCTCTTTCCTCATAGTTTGAAAACATTCCCCAGCTGGCACAGGCCGGTGAGAGTAACACTGCATCGCCGCTTTCTGCTGTTTCCGTACAGATGCGGAATGCTTCCTCAAAGCTGTCCGCCATCCTGATTGCAGTAAAACCGTGTTTTTTCGCACACTCCGCAATCTTCTCCCTCGTCTGCCCTAAAAGCACCAAACATTTTACTTTACCGCCAAAAGCTTCGATCCATTCGTCATACTCGCTGCCCTTGTCATAACCGCCGCCAATCAATACCGTCGGACGAGACATGGCACGGATTCCCTGAATAGCCGCATCCGGGTTGGTGCCTTTAGAATCATTGTAATAGACCACGCCGTCTTTTTCAGCCACGTATTCTATTCGGTGCTCTACGGCTTTGAACTCTTTGATCACAGCGAGCGTCACCTCCAAAGGTACCTGCATGCTCTCCGCAATCGCTAACGCCGCCATGACATTTTCCACATTGCACTGCCCTACCAGATTCATATCCGTATGAATATTCAAGATCTGTTTCCTATTTCCGTTCTCTGCCCTGTAAATATGATCTCCTTCTTGGTAAAAGCCTTCTTCCAATGTCTGTACCGAAGAGAAAAAAATCACCTTTGCCGGACATCTCTTAGCAAAATCCCGCAGATATTCATCCTCATAATTCAGTACACAAACTTCGGCTTTTGTCTGTCTGCCGGCTATGGCTTCCTTTGCCGCTACATAATTTTCCATGGTATGGTGGCGGTTTAAATGGTCGGGCGTAATATTGAGGATTGCGGACACCGCAGGATGGAACGTATCCACAGTTTCCAACTGAAAACTACTGATTTCCGCTACAGTCACGGAATTCCCATCCGTTTTGGAAGCCTCTAAGGTATAAGGATTTCCGATGTTTCCCACCACAAAGACCTTATTAAAATGGGCTTTCATGATTTCTCCCACCAACGTGGTCGTGGTGGTTTTTCCGTTGGTACCGGTAATGGCAACCACACGTCCCCTCTCCAACAGATAGCCCAATTCTATTTCCCCGATGATCGGTATCTGCCTTTTACGAAACCCTTCAACAAACGGCGTATCCACAGGTACACCAGGGCTTAAGATAAGCAGCTCCGTACTCGATTCCACTGCCTCCGGCAGACTTCCCGTATATATTTCCATATCGCCCGCAGAGGTGATTTTTTTCCGTATTTCCTCCACTTCCAGCTTTTCATTGCTGTCATAGAGTACCGGATCTGCCCCTGCTTCCTGCAAAAGCGTGACCGCCGCAATTCCGCTTTTTCCGGAACCGATGATCAAAGCCCGCTTATTTTTCAACTCCATATTTATCTGCTCCTATTCTTCTTCTATAACATCCCCATTATAGTCCATAATACCTAAATAAGGAAGAATATTTTCAAAAAGCTGGCGTACAATGGGCGCCGCTATCTGTCCGCCATAGTAGGTACCCTGCGGACGGTTAATGATGGCAATGGCAATTACTTGAGGATCATCCGCCGGTGCAAAGCCGATAAAGGAAGCAATATACTGGCCGCTTCCTCTTGGAAGCGTCTGGCTGGTTGCCGTCTTTCCGCCGATTCTGACGCCCTCTATATAAGCATTTTTTCCACCGCCCTCGGACACCACCTTTTCCAGAATTTCCCGCATGGTAGCAGAGGTTTCCTCGGATACAATACCCTCTTCTACCGGATATTCCAGAGTCTCGATCAGATTACCCTCCGTATCCGTAATCTTCACACCGAAATGCGGCGTGACGCGCTTGCCGCCATTAACAATGGATGCGGCAGTCGTCAATAGCTGTATGGGCGTTATCTGAAAGGACTGGCCGAAAGAAATGGTCGCCAATTCCACATCACCTATATTTTCCAAACTATGCATGATGGTACCCGCTTCACCAGGCAGGTCCACACCGGTCCTTTTCAAAAGACCGAACTGCTCAAAATAGCGGTAAAAGATTTCCGGTCCCATGCGCAGTCCTACCGTAATAAAGACAGGATTACAGGAGTTCATGGTAGCTAATACAAAATCTTCGGCTCCGTGTCCGCCCACCTTATGGCAGCGAATCTTTCTGTCCTCCACCACGATGAAACCGGGGCAGGAAAAAGTGCTTGCGGGTGTGACCACGCCGGACTCCAATCCTGCAGCCGCCGTAATAATTTTAAAAGTCGAACCGGGTTCATAGGTATCATTGATGCAGCCGTTACGCCACATGGCATTTAACAAATTCTGCTTTTCCTCTGCCGTAAGTTCTTCTCCGTTTGCACTGACGGAAACCGCTTCGGGCAGTTCATAAGGATTATTTAAATCGAACTCCGGTACATTTACCATGGCCAGCAATTCCCCATTCTGGGGGTTCATCACAATAATGGAAACACTTTGCGCTTCCTTGGTTTCCATAGCCTGATAAGCCAACTGCGTCGCATAGCTCTGGATATTCATATCCATGCTGATATGTAGATCTCCGCCGCTTACGGGCTCTATCCGGCTCTCTCCGGCCGCTTCCACTTCTATGCCCTGGGCATCTGTTACTGTGAGAATGGTACCGGGCTTTCCTTCCAGATATTCCTCGTAAATGACCTCCAGACCGATAATCCCCTGATTATCACTGCCGGTAAATCCTAATACCTTGGAGGCTAAAGAACCGTAGGGATAATACCGTTTATAGTCTTCATCCACCTTGACACCTGCAAGGTCATACTCTCTGATCCTGTCTCCGACTTCTTTGTCAACATTGCTTCTGATACGTTCAATGGATGAATATTTCTCCACTCTCTTGCGGACGTATTCCTCCGAAAGGGACAACTCCCTGCAAAGCACCTCGATCACCAATTCCGGATCCTCGATCTGACTGTGTATGACGGAAATCGTGCAAACGGTTTTATTATCAGCAATCACTTGACCGTTGCAGTCAATAATCCGTCCCCTGGCAGCCTTAATGCTCCTCTCCCTTTCATGCAGTTCTACCGCTTTCCCTCCATAGTAATCCGCCTTGGCTATCATCAGATAGACCAGTCGCAGAAACAGTATAAACAGTATTGCGGTACACAGAAAAAATACAACTGTAATTTTTTTCCTGTGAAAGGTTCTGTTTCCTCTCTCTAACATGAGAACCTCATAAAAAAGGTATTGATATACTCTATTCCCCTTTTTATGAGGTTATGATTCTATCTGACGCAGCTTTACTGAATCGGATCGTAATTGTCCTCTACAGGGTATCCTGTCTCAGGATCCAGCAATTGATTCGTGATCGGATCGATCAAGTAACCGGTTGCCGGGTCTTTTGCAAAGTCCATCCAAGGAGCCTGCATATGGACTGTAGGGTCATTTTCTCTGGAATCATTTTCTGTATCGTCACTGGGAATATCCTGTGTATACCTTCTGGTATCCTCCAATTTTTTCTGCTCTAATTCCCTCTGTTCTGTCTCAGACAATTCTTCCGTCATGAAGATACCTTCATAGGGAAGTACCTCGGTTAAAATATTTCTGGCCATAATAGCCGCCTCTGCCGTACCGGTACTCTGGTCCTTCATGTTGGGACGGTCCAAAACCACATAAATTGCGATCTGCGGATTGTCGGCGGGAGCAAAACCGATAAAAGATACCACATATTCTCCATTGCCTCTGGGCAGGGTCTGTGCTGTACCGGTCTTACCGCCAATCACATAACCGGCAGGTCTGGCCTTCTTTCCGGTAGCGCCCGGATAATCCGGATCGCACACTGCCGTACAATACTGCCTGATCAAATCGGAAGTGGACTCCGAAACAGTCTGGCGCAGCACGCGGGGCTCTATATTCTCTACCACTGCTCCGTTGGAGGTGCAGATCTGCTTTACCATATGGGGTTCATAGTAGTATCCCCCGTTGATCAGGGAACAGAAGCCCGTGATCATCTGAATCATGGTAACATTGAAGCCCTGTCCAAAAGAACCGGTTGCCAGTTCGGTAAGTCTCATGTTCTCCGCACTGTGCAGCAGTTCCGCGGTTCTGGCTTCTCCTGCCAGATCCACATTTGTACGCAAGCCGAAATTGAAATTCCGCTGATATTCCGCAAAGGTTTGTGCACCGATCCTAAAGGCCATTCTCATAAGCGCCACGTTACAGGAGGTAGCGATGGCCTTCTCCAGACTCACCGTACCGTCTCCCACTCGATTGTGGCAGCGGATGGGATTTTCTCCTTCCACCACAGTCAGAGAACCTTCGCACAAAAAAGTATCATATGCACTCAGTTTTCCGGTTTCCAATCCCATCGCCACGGTAAAAGGCTTAAAAGTAGAACCCGGTTCATAAGTATCGGAAATACAGAAATTCCTCCAGATTGCATTCAGCGCTTCGTAGTAAGAATCAATATCCGTTTCCCGCATATTATCAATTTCTTCCTGCGTATAGTAGGCACTCAGATCATACGGGGAGTTTAAGTCAAAATTGGGATAGCTGGCCATTGCAAGCACATTGCCCGTATGGACTTCCATCATAATAACCCCTATATTTCTTGCGCCGGGCCCCTCCGTATAATGATTCGTGTATTCTTCGTTATACTCCATCACGTACCGTTCCACAATACTCTGCACATTGATATCTATTGTACTGACAAGGGTATAGCCGTCCACAGCAGGTTTTGTAGTTCTCTCCAGCGTGGAATCTCCGTTTAAATATCCGTATTCCCTACCGGTAGTGCCGTTTAAAGTATCGTTATAATACTCTTCCAGACCGTACATACCCGTGCCGTCCCTGGTAGTAAAGCCGAGAACGTCACAGGCGAGACTTCCGTTAGGATAAGTTCTCTGGTATTCCTCCTCAAACCAGACACCCTTTATATAATTTCCCGGTCCGGGATTTCCTTCATCGTCCTTCGCCGTGTCATTCTGCATCACCTTAAAGGCACTGATTTCCATGTAGGTCAGCCTTTTTAATGGCACGTAATAACGGCTGGAGGGATGCTCCGTGATATAAGTTCTGATAGCCGCCATATCCAGCTGCGGAAAACAGCTTCCCAGTGCCGCAAGTGTAGGTTCTAAATAAGTCTCCCTGCTCAACATAACATTGGAATCTATGACAAGATTATATACTTTTTCGCTGACTGCCAGGCTGGTCCCGTTGCAGTCCAAGATATCTCCCCTTCTAAAGGGCAGCGTAACGCTGTCATACCTCTGTTGAGATAATACCTGTCTGCTGTACTGTTCTCCTTTTTCACGGCCTATCCAGAAAAGTCTTGCTCCCAGCCCGATAAATACCAATAAAAACAAGCCGAAAAGAACCAACAGCTTTTTCTGCATTCTGATGGTAAATTTCCGCTTGGTTTTTATTTCGCTTTTGTTAGCTTTTTTAACGGATTCTCTTTCCTTACTCAATCACGACACCTGCTTTTCTTTCCTATCGGGGGATATCTCCCAGCTGTCTGACATAGTCGCTTCCTTCATTGGTATAATTTATGATCTGTCCTTCCGCAGCGTATACCATTCCCAGTTCTCCGATAGCGATTCTCTTTATTTCTTCCAAATCGATGCTGCTGTTGATTCGGGTCAGTTCCTCATCATTTGCCAGTCTTAAATTGTTTAACCGGCTCTCCAATGTCGCAATGCTTTCCACCTGCGCGGTCAGATCTGCCTGCATCCGGATATAGCCGATCAGTACATAGCCGGCCACAAACAATGCCAACGCTAAAAACAACACATAGCCCATATCCATGTGATAAGCGCGCTCTCTGTTCTTTCTGGCCTCATTGCTCAGTCTTTTTCTGGGCTCGTTCTCATTGATGCGTCTGACATCCAACTGTCTCGCCGTATTGCCCTCTGTATAATATTGTCTTCTGCGAACTGTTGCCATAAACTCGTCCTCATTTCTTTTCAAATACTCTTAATTTTGCGCTCTTGGAGCGGCTGTTCTGTGCAAGCTCCTCTTCGGAAGGTAATATGGGTTTTTTTGTCACCACTCTGCCCCGGGGCTTTCTTCCGCACACACATACCGGAAATTCCGGCGGACAGATACAGGGATTTTCTTCCTGTTTGAAAGCCGATTTTACAATTCTATCCTCCAATGAATGGAAGGTAATAATACAGAGCCTTCCTTTAGGCTTTAAAAGCGCAAGCATGTCCTCCAAAGAATCTCTCAGTATCTCCAACTCCCTGTTACATTCAATTCGGATGGCCTGAAAGGTTCTTTTCGAGGGATGTCCGTTCTGTCTCATTTTTGCCGGTATCGCAGCTTTAATGATTTCATTTAGCTGGCCCGTTGTTTCTATGGGACTTTTTTCTCTGACCATAGCAATATGCCTGGCTATATTTTTTGCAAAACGGTCTTCTCCGTAGTCCCGGATAATACGGTACAGCTCCTGCTCGGAATAATCGTTTATAATATCCCGTGCCGTAAGAGATTGCCTTCTGTCCATCCGCATATCCAGTGCGGTATCAAACCGATAGGAAAAGCCTCTTTCTTCCGTATCCAGTTGATAGGAGGAAACGCCCAGATCCAAAACGATGCCATCCACTTCGGTAACACCCTCTTCTGCAAGAAGATTTTTCATGTTTTGGTAATTACTGCGAAACAGGGTTACTCGCTTTAAATACGGCTTCAGTCTTTCTCCGGCTGCCGCTATGGCCGCATCGTCCTGATCAATACCAAATAAATGCCCCTTGTCGGAAAGCCGTCCTGCCACCTCTATGGCATGTCCGCCGCCCCCTAAGGTCCCATCCACATAGATGCCATCCGCCTTAATATTCAGATTTTCGATTGTTTCTTCCAGTAATACTGAATAGTGACTGAATGCCATCCGTTATATCCTTCTTACGCTAGATACCTAATCCCAATTCCGACATATGCATTGCAATCTCTTCCATATCGTCGTAGGATACGGTTCCTTCGTATCTTTCCTTACTCCAAATTTCCACACGGCTGCCGGCGCCAATTAAAACCACATCTTTTTCCAGTGCCGCAAAATCCTTCAAGTTGGCCGGGATCAAGATACGGCCCTGCTTGTCCACTTCTACTTCCGAAGCCCCCGCCATGAAGAAACGAATAAATTTACGCACATCAGGGTTTGTAAGGGAGGGTAATGCCTTGAGCTTTTCTTCAAATGCTGTCCATTCCGTATGATCAAATACAAATAAGCAGCCATCAAGTCCTTTTGTTACCACGAAGTCATCTCCCAGACTTTCACGGAACTTTGAAGGAATAATCAACCTGCTCTTAGCGTCTATCGTATGATTGTATTCACCCATGAACATAGCAATCACCCGCCTTCAAAAGTGGTCTGCCACGAAATAGTGCCGTTAAAAATCCTCCAATTATTTACCACTTTGTACCACTTAGCACCACTTTTCACCACTTTTACTATGATTTTATACTAAAATAGCATATTTAGCAAGCAAAATTAATAAAAAATTAAAAAAAATTACGTCTTGCAGCAATTTGCAAGACGTAATTTTTCGCAAAACACTATATGTTGTATCGTTGCTATTTTGTCAACAATATCTGGGGTTTAATTTCAGAATCAGAATTTATACATTAAAACGGAACAGAATCACATCCCCGTCTTTGACTACATATTCCTTTCCTTCCATACCTACCAGTCCCTTCTCCCTAGCAGCCGCCAAAGACCCTTGTTCCAGCAGGTCCTTATAATTTACCACCTCAGCCTTGATAAAACCTCTTTCAAAATCCGTATGTATCTTGCCGGCCGCTTGAGGCGCCTTAGTCCCCACCTTGATGGTCCAGGCTCTGGTTTCATCCTCTCCTGCAGTCAGATAGCTGATAAGCCCTAACAGATGATAGCTGGCCTTGATGAGCTTCTCCAGACCGGATTCGGATAATCCCAAATCCTCTAAGAACATCGCTTTTTCATCCTCGTCCAGCTCCGCGATTTCCTGCTCGATCTGTGCACAGATAACAAATACCTCACTATTCTCCTCTGCCGCAAATTCTCTGACTGCTTTTACTCCTGCATTGGACGCACCGTCATCCGCCAAATCCTCTTCCGCTACGTTAGCCGCATAGATGACCGGTTTATAGGTCAGCAGATTGTAACCTTTAAACAGCTCCGCTTCGTCCTCGTCCTCCACGGAAAGAGTCTTTGCCAGCTTTCCGCTTTCCAGATGGGCTTTGATTCTCTCTAAGAGGGCCAGTTCTTTGGCCTGGGTCTTGTCCATTCTGGCAGCTTTCGCTACTTTGGAAATCCTTCTCTCCAGTATTTCCAAATCAGAGAAGATCAGCTCCAGATTGATGGTTTCGATATCCCGCATGGGATCCACACTGCCGTCCACATGTACAACATTGGTATCCTCAAAACAGCGCACCACATGAATAATGGCATCCACCTCTCTGATATTGCTCAAAAACTGGTTCCCCAGCCCCTCTCCCTTGGAAGCGCCCTTTACTAACCCTGCAATATCCACAAACTCGATTACCGCCGGGGTTACCTTCTTGGATTTATACATATCTCCCAAAAGCTTCAGACGCTCATCCGGCACCGCCACGATACCTATATTAGGGTCTATCGTACAGAACGGATAATTTGCAGATTCTGCTCCCGCCTTTGTCAGGGAGTTAAATAATGTGCTCTTGCCAACGTTGGGCAGGCCTACGATTCCTAGTTTCATTTTATCTATTACCTATCCAGAAATGCCTTATTTTCAAGACATTCTGCCTTTCTCATATATTTCTACTACACAATCTACTACACAATTTTCAAGGCTTTCTCAATCTTTTCAACCTCTTTCACCTTCTCATCTTCTGTCACATGGACATAAAGATTCATTGTAATACCTATATTAGAATGTCCTAAGATGATTTGCAAGGTTTTTGGACGCATACCGCCCTCGATACATCTTGTAGCAAAAGTATGTCTTAAAACGTGCATCGAAAATCTATCAATCCCAGCTTTGTCACACAGCTTAAATAAGGTAGTATCATAAGCAGAGTTTTTCGTTGGTTCACCTTTTCTACATAAAAATACAGAATCTTTAAATTCCATATTGATCACCTTGATACCCTTTAACTTTTCCCTTTGATTTTTTAGGATTGCAATAGCTTCTTCTGTCAAAGGTACATCCCGATAACCTGATTTGCTCTTAGGCTCTCCAACTCTCCACTCACCAACGGAATATCGGTACTCCATACTCCTTTGTATGTGTATTACTCGCTTTTTAAAATCAATGTCTGACCATCTTAACCCTATCAGTTCACCAGTCCGCAATCCCGTTTGTAACAGCAAAGCAAACTGATTGTAATTACTACTATTCTTCGCAACCTCAAGGAACTTCTTTTGTTGATCAATGGACAATGCCCTGACTTTCTTAGGCTCTTTTCCGATGTTATACTTCACAGCCTTTGTTACTGGATTTTTAAGAACTACATCATTTTCAACAGCATCAGCAAACATACAATACAAGGCAATTCGTGTCTGATATATTGTTGAAGTCTTATAATTGTCCTTCATCTGGTTCAATACATTTTGACAATGCATAGGCTTTACCTCTGATAAGATCATACTTCCTATACAATCCTTTATATTTTGTTGAAACCTTTCCTTATAGTTTCTAATAGTATTGGGTCTTATGCTGTCACCTTTAATGTTATCAATCCAGTAGTTAAACCAAGCTGTAACTGTCATGTCACCGGATGCATTGATCCCGCCATGCTCATCCTCAAATTTTGCATCTGCATACCATTTACGGCAATCTTGCAGCTTCGGAAAATATTTCTGAATGCACTTACCTGTTCGCTTGCTTACAAATCTAGCGGTATATAACCCATCTTTTCTCTGGCAAATGCCAACTCCAAGCTCCTTTCCCTTTAAGTCTTTACCTAAAAAAACAACTCCTTTCTGCCTTCACTAGCAAAAAGAGTTTGATACAATTTAAAATTATATCACACATACACCAATATGAAAACCTATATTTTAAACGTTTTTGCGATAAACTGTTCAAACTCTTTTCTTTTTACCAACTTCTTATTGCCCACATATAATACAAAATTACATTTAGGATTTTTCAATAACTCTTCAATTTTGTTAATCCCTATATTTGAATAAGCCGCTGCTTCTTGTTTTGTTAAATTCATTTTTAGCCAAAAAGGCATTTCTAAAGTTTTTGTTCCTGTTTCTTCTATATTAATATAAATCACACTCCTACTTAAAATTCTAATATAAAAAGCACTACATAACGTGGCAGTACAAAATATCCAATCCTAAACATTTAATTTTCCTATTATTATAAAAGTGCTACAGTATATAAATCTTTCCATATTTTCAGGGAAAATAGAATCATCACACAAACCCATACCATCTCACAAAGTATTAGTAATCTTGGAATCCTTATCTTCTCTGTTACAAAAACACTCTTTCTTATAATGTGCAACTTCCTTTGCAGGGCATAAATTCACATTAATTCCATGTGCTCCTAATGCTGTCTTGCTTTGATACAGCCATGTCAAATTAGAATTTATCCTTACTTTTTTCTTGTAAAAGGTCAAACCATACTGATTAATATAATCCTCACAAGCCGGAAAATCCTTTATCATTTTGGTATGTTTAACATCTTTTGATTTTACAGAGATTGCTTTCTTCACGATAGATACTTTTTCATCTTCTAACACAAATATATTCTCTATAGGAATTCGGATATAATCTATAGCCGTTGCCGTGATAAGCGGTGCATACGCAGACATCTCCACAATCTTTGCACCTAATTCATTAGGCATCTTTTCCCATAATCCCATTATAAGATAATTCTGTATTTTTTTATATAAATTCTCTCTCACAAATAAACAATGCCCTTCTTATGCCTTTCCAGGGCTTCTCATCAGCATTTTTATACTTAATAGTCTTTCTTTTACTTACAATTTCGTTACCTGTCTTTGAATCAAATGTTGTCCATGTGATAATTGCTCCATTCTCATAATAAAAATCTCGTAATTCCTGCGTTGTCATAGATGGCTTGTCCATTCCTTCTACTGAGTCATCTGCATCAACACCGAAATCAAATTTCATCATTACAAAATCTAAGCTCTGATTACGCTTATTTACGGTTACACCATGCTTACGCACATACTCAGCAAATAAACTGTTATTAATAACTGCGCTGCCATAATCAAGAATTGCTTCTTTATACTCTTTTGAGATTCAAACACTTCCATCTTGATTTTCGTTTTTCTTCTTTATCACAAATTTGTAGTCATTATTTACCCTAAATAAACTCGCAGCTTGAATACTTCTAATTTTAATAGCACTGCTCTTCTGTTCCTGATTTTCACCATCTAAATATTTATTCAATTACATTTCCTCCACTAAAAACACTCAAAACAACTCGTTACAATTTTTACTTCTACTTTTATATTTGGAATAATCGCCCATATCTGGACTACGAGAATTGCTATAAGATTAGCAATTCTAATAAATAATGATATTATACTCATTTATTCTTCTTTAAACACGGTTATCCGTTTTGTACAGATAAGCACTCTGAGACTCAATAAAGTTACCAGAGTGCTTATTTACTTTTCAATTGTACCAATTATTTACTAGAACAAACATGTCAATGGTGTTCTAAACAATTATTTTTGTTTATTTTTTTAGTTAATTCTAGAACTGCTTCTCCGAATCCACCATCATCACCATCAGAACCATCATCTGTCTTATTATCAGATTCTTCTAAGAAATCTGGTAATTTTTCATTTTCTTTCTCTGACATTATATCTCTCCTTTCTTCTCTACTTTAATCCTATTTTATCACCATTTTATTTCGTTTTGTTACCGCTTGGCACTCTGTTGCTATCCAAAGTTATCAAAGTACTTATTTTTTTGTATAATCCAAACCGGATAAACTTACAAAGTTACAAAAATGTCAAATCAATCCTCTGTGTGCTATTTTCATGAAAAACACCGAATTTTTTGTACTTAAAATGTTTCTTTATCCTAAAAACATTTGATTTTATTAATTTAATGATATAGTATAATAAGTACAACCAATCCACCAAGCAAAGGAATAATGCTAAATGAGTACATTTGAAATAATTGCTAGTATATCATCAATCATAAGCATTCCGCTAGCAATTTATTATGCCAGAAAAACTAATGATACAACAAGCGAGAAAGCAAGAATGGATATATTAAAAACTCTTTCATATAGATTAAGTGATTCACATAATCTTACCTATGATGACATCCAGTCAGTATATAAATCAAAATTACGTGAACACAAGATTGTTAACCCAAAATTTACTCAAGAAGATATTTTAAACGATTTAAAAACTGATATTATGTCTAATGCTTTTTTGGCAAATGAAGTCAGAAATAATATTCTTTATAATTTGTCTACAATTAAATTTGAGTGTGACAAAAAAGTAATAATAATTGATTCCTTTTGGAAACCCTTTGTCAAATTGTTTGTTTCTCCATTTCCATACATACTATTTATAGCAAATATAATAAGTTGCTTTATATTATTGTGTCCATATTTATTTGATA
>JAFLSY010000017.1 GCA_022510745.1 Lachnospiraceae bacterium | reverse complement strand
TGGCACAGGCTGGTCAGGCAATGCTGGCACAGTCCAACCAGGCAAATCAGGGTGTACTGTCCTTATTACAGTAATCATTGCGATAACTACCAAAAGGGAGTTGACGAAAGTCAACTCCTTTTTTCTTTACGGACAAATAAGATATGTAATAAAAACGGCAGGCCGATTATCAGCCTGCTGTTTTTATTTTAAGAATTCGCCCCGCATAATACGGGCTTCCAGCCCTTCTTGGAGGGCTTTCTTCTGTTTGTTGTAGAAAGGATATTCGTGGGTGGACCTGCCCCTCACAGGGGTTCTCCAGTCTTTGTACATGACTGTCAAAATCTCATCATAGTTCCCGGGGCAGGGCAGCGTTATGTTTTCAAAGTCTATATACTCCGTGGTACGGTACCATTCATATTTCAAATGGTAGCGCCACCGGGCATTAACAGTCATAAGGGTGACAATCTCAGGTTTCTTTTTATTGTGTTTGCAGCACACATGATCTGCCGCACGCAGCAGTTGATTGTAGATGGATTTTTCCCGATCAAACTGCACACCGGTCAGATTTTCTAAATCCGGGAGAAGGGAAATGATCTCCTCCGGGTCACTGGCATACTGCCGGGAACAGCTTATGAGAGTTTTGATCAGGGTCTTCTGATGCTCTTCCTCCGATTGGGATTTGGGGAGGGCGTCCAGAGGAAAGATATCGATTCCTACCATATAGGGACAGCCGTGAAACTTCCTCAGATGCTCTTCATCATAGGTGACGTGCATTGCATTCACCACTCTGGTAAACAGTTCGGGCCAGTCATCCCTGGTATAGAGGTTGAGCACATGCAGCCCGTCCGGAAGCTCTTCGGATGCGACCTGCAGAAATCTCTTATAATCCGCACGAAGCATACAGATATCCAGATCGTCATCCCAGGGCACAAACCCCCGATGCCTGACGGCGCCAAGGAGCGTGCCCCAGTCGGCAAACCATCGGATATTGTACTTATTACAAATCTGGGCAATAGCGTCCAAAACTTCCAATTCCGCAGCCCAGGCACATTTCATCATGGGCTCTATGTAGAAATTATCTCTGGTCTCGCCGAGAAAGAAATTCTGTTCAAATTCCAGCATGCTAAATATCTCCTTTTTCTTTATGATCAGTCGGAAGCCTTCGGCTTATTTGCCGCGGGAATTGCGTTCATGCAAAATGGCTTCCGCCAAAATACGTTCCTGCTTGCGGTAAAAAGGATAATCATGCATCTGCAGTCCGCACCGGGGCGTCATGTAATTTCCATATATATAAGTCAGAATTTCATGCCAGCCGGCTGGGACCGGTATGGTGCTTGTTTCAAAGGGCATACGGAGCGCTTCTTGAAACCATTCCCTTTTCATCCGGTGAAAGCGCTTGGGAGTGGCAGTGAAAGAAACCAGATCTCCGCCGGTCGTATCATTGTACATCTGACAGATATTCTCCGCAACCCTAAGGAGCTGGTTCTTTAAATTGCTCCCCCTGTCCAACCGGACATTACAGAGTGACTCGATCTCCGGCAGCAACTCCAAGGCCTCCTGGGGTGTTTTGTAGTAAAGTTGGATTATCTGAAGGACATGACGGAGAAGTTCAGCCTGAGATGCAATCTCGGATTCATTGTCAGATAGATTGTCCAAAGGGTAAATATCCAATCCCACCACATAAGGACAGCCGTGAAAGCGCTGCAAATGCTCCGGGGAATAGTCGATTTTGGAGGAATTGACTAATATGGAAAAGTGTTGTGGATGAATATTGTTTTCATAAATGCTGTGGACAGCATAACCGGAGGGCAGTTCCGATACAGGCAGGTGAAGCAGACGCATGTAATCCTCACGGGGCATGAAAATGTCCATGTCATCATCCCAGGGAATAAAGCCCTTGTGGCGCACAGCGCCCAAAAGAGTGCCATAGGCGGCAAAATACCGCAGACCATGCCTGATGCACAGGGCGTCAAAAGCCTCCAGAACCTCAACATATGCGGCCCAGGAGCATTTCATCATAGCTTCAATAAAAAAGCCATCTCTGGTCTCCGCCTGAAAATAGTCTTTTGGGAAATCAGCCATTTCACATTCTCCTTCTTATCGTATACTTTGATTTTACAAAATAAAGCAGATATATGCAATCAAATTATTTTGAAAAATTTTATCCGAGGGGTTAAGTATTCGAAGAACCCGTCGATATATATAACAAGTAAAGCAAGTGATTGCTTTCAACAAAAAATGAGTGGCAGGGAAGCCACCTTAAATTCAAGGAGGAATAAATTATGGTAGTACAGCACAACTTACGAGCAATGAACTCTAACAGAATGTTAGGCCTTACAGCAAGCCAGCAGGCTAAGTC
>JAFLSY010000016.1 GCA_022510745.1 Lachnospiraceae bacterium | reverse complement strand
GAAGCGGATAATGTAATATTTGCCGGCACGCTGGTAGAAGGAAGAATGGACGGAGAAGGTATCCTATATTATCCGGAAGGGAATCTGAAATACCAAGGTGAGTTTGCGGATGGTCAATACGAGGGAACCGGAGAACTGTATAACGAAGCGGGAAATCTGATCTATGAAGGAGAATTTTTGAGAGGACTGTATGATGGGAATGGTACGCTTTACTATCCGGACGGTCAGATGCAGTACCGCGGCAGTTTTTCCAGGGGATCATATGAGGGGGCAGGCACGCTATTTTATCAGAATGGTATGACTGCTTATGAGGGAGAATTCGTCCAGGGGAAAAAATCAGGCAGTGGAAAAGAGTTTGACGAGAGCGGGGAACTTTTGTATGAAGGCGCCTTTTTACAAAATCAATATGAGGGAGAAGGAATCTTGTACAGCAGCGGACAGGTTGTGAGTCAGGGCAGTTTCCATAATGGAGTTTTAATATCCGGGAATGTGGTTTTCTATGACAGGGAGGGAAATCTGCTCTATCAGGGCGGTATAAAAAATGAACTCTTTGACGGTCAGGGAATTCTTTACTCAGAAGGTATCCTGATCTATGAGGGCGGTTTTATGGAAGGATACTACCATGGCAGTGGCAGGCTGTATAGTGTGGAGACCGGAGCGCTGATGTACGAGGGTGGCTTTTATCGCGGCATGTACGACGGAGAGGGGAAACTGTATGACCCTGCAGAAGGGTATCTCATTTATGACGGAGGCTTTAGAGAAGGTAGGTATGACGGTCAGGGCAGAAGCTATGAAGCAGGAATGTTAATATATGAAGGAGAGTTTCTTTTAGGTGCATACAACGGAAAAGGTATTCTGTATGACCCGATTACGGGGGCAGTGCTCTTGGAAGGAGTTTTTCATAATAATGAGTATGTGGCAGAGCCCGCATATCCTGAACAGGAAGAAGAGGAATCCGAAACCGAGATGCAGATATCCGAAACCGATATACAGACAGCCGTAAATGAACCGGAATAGGAAATGTATTATTTTACGCTTGCATAATTTATAAAAGAGGGATAAGATAATACTGTTTCTACAATTTTAACGATTGGATGAAGGATGGTAGCGATATGGCATTATTAGAACAGTGGAGAAAAAAAGCCTACGATGAAAATACTGACAGACAGGCTCTGCAGCAGATGTGGACGGCTTATTTTGAAAAGGAAAAAAATATTTACGCAGAAATTTTAAAGACGCCGGATAAGGTGGTAAAGGGCAGCGTAAAAGAACTGGCTGAGAAATTCGATGTGGATATCATGACCATGACCGGTTTCTTAGACGGTATCAACGACAGCTTAAAAGAGCAGAACCCTATCGAGGAGATGGAGGAGGATACTCAGGTACAGCTCGGTTTTGACAAGGAACTGCTGTATAAAAATATGGTAGCCGCCGAGGCGGACTGGCTCTACAATCTGGAGGAGTGGAACGATATTTTTGACGAGGATACTAAAAAGGCACTTTATAAGGAGCAGAAATCCTCTACCACTATCCGTAAAGAAGCCAAAGTGTATCCCAATGATCCCTGTCCCTGTGGCAGCGGTAAGAAGTATAAAAAATGCTGCGGCAGGAATAATTAATAGTAAAAATACTTTACACTTTTTATAAAATGCGCTAGAATACAAGCAGAAATATTGAAAATGCTTTGAAGAGAAGAGTAAAAGGAAGGGAAATATCAGAGAAGGGCGCCCGGGAAACCGGCGGTGTGAGCGCTCCTATGAAGCTCCTTTGAAGACCACCTCCGAGCGGCCCCAATCAGGCCCGTATACCTACGTTACAGGAAAATGAGAGGTCTTGTGCCGATTCCCTTATGGTGGGTACGGCGTAGGGCAAGCAGGGTGGAACCGCGTATTTTACGTCCCTTGCATTACTTTGGTAATGCAAGGGATTTTCTAATTGTAAGAGAAAAACAGTTGCCGTATAGCGGCGGAAAGTGAGGCAGGAATGAAGATTATATTGAAGGACGGTTCTATAAAGGAATATGCACAGGCAATGAGCGCCTATGATATTGCTTTAGATATCAGCGAAGGGCTGGCCAGAGTGGCTTGTGCCGTAGAGATTGACGGCAAGGTAGAGGATCTGCGCACGCTTGTAGATCAGGACTGTACATTGAATATTCTGACAGCCAATGACAAGGAAGGTCTGCGGGTAGTAAGACATACCTGCTCCCATGTACTTGCGGAAGCAGTTAAGCGGGTTTTTCCGGATGCAAAACTGGCTATCGGACCCGCCATTGATACCGGCTACTATTATGATTTTGAGCATGAGCCTTTCTCCAGAGAAGATTTAGATAAGCTGGAAGCCGAAATGAAGAAAATCATCAAGGAAGGCAATAAGCTGGAGAAATTTACACTTCCCAGAGAAGAGGCCATCAAATTCATGGAGGAAAAGAATGAGCCCTATAAGGTGGAGTTAATACGGGATCTGCCCGAGGATGCCATCATTTCCTTCTACAGTCAGGGAGATTTTGTGGACCTGTGTGCAGGCCCCCATCTGATGAGTACCAAAGGCATCAAGGCCTTCAAATTGACTTCTTCTTCCGGTGCATATTGGAGGGGTAAGTCCGAAAATGCCATGCTGCAGCGTATTTACGGTACGGCCTTTAATAAAAAAGAAGAATTGGAAGAATACCTGACTTATCTGGACAACATCAAGAACCGTGACCACAACAGACTGGGCAGGGAAATGGAACTCTTTACCACGGTGGATGTGATCGGTCAGGGACTTCCCCTGCTGATGCCCAAAGGTACCAAGATCATCCAGACCCTGCAGAGATGGATTGAAGATCTGGAAGACAATGAGTGGGGCTATGTCAGAACCAGAACGCCCTTTATGGCAAAGAGCGATCTGTATAAGATTTCCGGACACTGGGATCACTATAAAGACGGTATGTTTGTATTGGGAGAGGAGGAGAAGGACAAGGAAGTATATGCACTGCGACCCATGACCTGTCCCTTCCAATACTATGTTTATAAAGCGACCCAGCATTCCTACCGGGATCTGCCGATTCGATACGGGGAAACCTCTACGCTTTTCAGAAACGAGGATTCCGGCGAAATGCACGGATTGACCCGTGTGCGCCAGTTTACCATTTCCGAGGGACATCTGATCGTGCGTCCGGACCAGATGGTGGAAGAATTTAAGGGCTGTATCGCACTGGCGAAATACTGTATGGAAACTTTGGGACTTTTGGATGATATTACCTGGCATCTCTCCAAATGGGATCCGAATAATCGGGAAAAATATATCGGAGACCCTGAGGTTTGGAATGAGACAGAAGACCATATCCGTAATATCTTAACCGAATTGGACCTTCCCTTTGTGGAGGACGTGGGAGAGGCTGCTTTCTATGGTCCCAAGGTGGATATCAATGCCAAGAATGTCTACGGTAAAGAGGATACCATGATCACCATTCAATGGGATGCGCTTTTAGCCGAGCAGTTTGATATGTATTTTATTGATCAAAACGGAGACAAGGTGCGCCCCTATATCATTCACAGAACCTCCATGGGCTGTTATGAGAGAACGCTGGCTTGGCTGATTGAAAAGTATGAGGGCAAGTTCCCTACATGGCTCTGTCCCGAGCAGGTCAGGGTTCTGCCTATTTCCGAAAAGTATGCGGATTATGGTGAAAAGGTATTGGCCGAACTTAAAAAGAATGGCATTTTAGCGACCATAGACAACCGTTCCGAGAAGATCGGCTTCAAAATAAGAGAGACCAGACTGGCAAAGGTACCTTATATGCTGGTAGTGGGACAGAAGGAAGAAGAGGAAAATCTGGTTTCCGTCAGAAGCAGATTCTTAGGTGACGAAGGACAGAAATCTTTGGAAGTCTTTATTGAAGAAATTTTGAAAGAAATCCGCACCAAAGAAATCCGCAAAGAACAGGTGAGCGAAGAAAGCAAAAAATAGTTTTAAATCAAAAAACGTATAAAGTAAGCATTTTCAGCCATACTAAGTTCGATACCAATTCAAAAGGAGGACTTACTATGGCTGAATTATGTTGTACTGTGGAGAATTGTGCCTATAATAACGAATGCCTCTGCTGTAAGGGCGATATTAATGTAGGCGGCACACAGGCACACAGAGAGGATGATACCTGCTGTGAAAGTTTTCTGCAGAGAAGAGGGGATAGTTTTCGTAACGCTACGGAACATCCCAGCCACGCCATTGACATTGACTGCGAAGCAGCAAATTGTGTATATAACGAACACTATAAATGTATGGCGGAGCATGTGGACATCAGAGGATGCGGCGCTTGCGACTGCAGGGAAACTGCCTGCGGAACTTTTCAGGAAAATTAATATGAAAAATCGGATTAGACCTTGCGGAGGGCCTCCCCTTTGGCATATAATGAATTTAGTGATTTAAATCAGGAGTTCGGTGCTTCGGTTTAGAAGCACCGGACTTTTTTGTGATACAGGGAGAAACAGGCAATGAATAAAGCAACGGTGAAGCACGCGTTTATATCGTCACTTCCGGTTATGGCCGGGTACATAGTTCTTGGAACAGGATTTGGCATCCTCCTTAGCGCCAAAGGCTATTCCTTCTGGTGGGCGCTGTTGATGAGCATCACGATCTTTGCCGGTTCCATGCAATATGTCGGTGTCAACCTGCTTGCCACCGGTGCTTCCGTTCTTTCTACAGCGCTAATGACGTTGATGGTGAACGCGAGACATTTGTTTTACGGGATATCCATGATTGAAGACTATCGCGATATGGGGTGGCGTAAGTGGTATGTGATTTTCGGCCTGACTGATGAAACCTATTCACTTGTATGCGGGAATCCGAAACTGCCCGACGGCGTGGAACGGAAAAATTATACTTTTTTGTTGACTTTGATGAATCAATGCTACTGGATTTTCGGAAGTGTTCTCGGTGCGATCCTGGGAAATGCGGTTTCTTTTAATTCGGCAGGTATAGACTTTTCCATGACGGCATTATTCGTCATTATTTTTGTGGAACAGTGGGAAAAGGCAAAACAGCATTTCCCCGCAATCCTGGGGTTGGCTGTTTCGGTAATCTGTCTGCTTATTTTTGGGGCGGACAGCTTTCTGGTGCCTTCCATGATAGGGATCAGCATCGGACTTTTCCTTTTTCAAATTAAAATGGAAAGGGGAACAGAATAATATGATCGATGCAAGCCAGTCTCTCATCATCATTGCAGTGATGGCAGGCGTTACCATGCTGCTGCGTTTCCTGCCGTTTATTTTGTTTTCCGGAAGTACCCCCAAATTCATTTTGTATCTGGGGGAGGTGCTTCCGTATGCCGTAATAGCCATGCTGGTAGTATATTGTCTGAAAGGAATCGATTTTCTTTCAGGAAATCACGGCCTTCCGGAATTCATAGCAGTGTTGCTTGTTGTGCTGCTTCACAAATGGAAGCATAACACGCTGCTTTCCATTTTAGGCGGAACCATCTGCTATATGCTGTTGGTACAGCTTGTTTTTGTATAGCAGGGAATCTTGTTTTATTGATTGCGATACGTTATAATGAGGATTAGAAGAATCATGCATTGGGAGCGATGCCGATGAAAAATAAAAAAAGCGGATTGCTGAAAATATTATTGAGTGTATTGCTTGTGGCAGTTTTATCAGGCTGTGGGAACAGAGGCAGCGCGTCAGCCTTAACGGAGGGTATGCAATACATAGAAGCCATGGACTATAATGCGGCGATGAATTCCTTTGCTGCGGCGCAGGCAAACGGAGAAAATCCGCGGCTGATTGCCCGGGGGATGGGTATCGCTTCCATGGGACTGACGGATTATGAAGCGGCAATAGAATATTTTCTTACCTGTCTGGGGCTCAGTAACGGCATGGTAGAAGAAATGGACTACGATGTCAATTACTATCTGGCGGCCGCATATCAGAAGGCAGAGCGCTACGGAGAAGCAGAAACCGTCTATGATGCGATTCTGGCGCTTCGGCCGGGAGAGACGGATGCCTACTATCTGCGGGGAAATGCGAGACTTTCCCAAGGAGAATACCAGACTGCAAAAGAAGATTTTGATAAGGTAATATCACTGGAACCAACTAATTTTAACCGTCTTATTCAGGTGTATGAGGTATTGGCTGCTGCAGGATATAAGCAGATGGGGCAAGAGTATTTGGAGACCGCTCTTGCGGAGAGATCAGATAAAATGAGCGCTTACGACCGGGGCAGAATCAATTATTTTCTTGGCAACTATGAACAGGCGCAGGTGCTTTTGGAACAGGCAAAGGACAGCGGCGGTGCGGAGAGTTATTTATATCTGGGAATGGCTTACGAAGCCACCGGTGATTATAATTATGCGATCACCAATGTCTATAACAGTTTTTTAAGCCGCGGCGAAGGCAATGCGGAGATTTATAATCAGCTGGGTCTGTGTTATTTGAAGCAAGGGGAGTATGCGTCTGCATTACAGTCCTTTCAGAACGCCATGCAGATGGAGGAAAACAGCATGATGCAGGTCCTGCGCTTCAATGAGATCGTGGCCTATGAGTATTTGGGAGAATATACCCAGGCAGCAGTGCTGTTGGATAATTATTTGAAGACTTATCCGGATGATGCGGAGGCAAGAAGAGAATACAGTTTTCTGTCCACCCGTTAGCAAAAGATATGTTCGCAAATACGATAAAAAAGTACCTGAAATCAGAATGCTGGTTTCAGGTACGACTCTAGTAAGCATCATATCACAACCGAAAATAAAAGTCTAGTAATTATTTCAAGATTCATTATACTTTTTATCAGTGTAATGAATTTTTTTGTGGGCGGAAAACGGATGCCTGTGATCCTCAGCGAATCCGCAAAGCAAACAATAGGCAGATTTTTACAGTTTTGCGAGCATAGCGCAGACGGAAATCAACTGTTTGAGCCATTTATGGCGAGTTTTGATTTCTGTCTGTAAATAAGCGGCGCAGCACAAGCTGGTAAAAATCAACGTGTTTGCGGTGGATTCGCTGAGGACCACGACAGTTCCTTTTATCTGCCCCATACAGCCGGGCACAAACTGGCGGAAAGGAGTCTTCATGGAAAAGGATTGGGAAAAGGAGCAGCAGCATTTCAGAGAGTGCAGGGAATTGATTGCAGAAAATGTAAAAAAATATGAGGCGGAATTAGAGGAGCGCCACGCCAAGACACAGGAACTTTATAAAGCCTTGCAGAGCGGTGACGTGGAGCTTTACAATCAGCTCATGACCAGCGCCAGCTTAGAAGAGCATACCGCAAATCAGCTGCGGAAAAATCGGGCGGCATATCAGAATCCCTATTTTGGCCGAATTGACTATCTGGATAAAGAAGTGGATAAAGAATCCCGGGTCTATATCGGCAAGAACGGCGTGTTCAGGGATAGGATAGAGATCGTGATAGCCGACTGGCGTGCACCCATCTCCAGCGTTTACTATGAAAACGAAATAGGAGAAGGCTCTTATATGCTGCCGGACGGTCACGAGCAGTCCATTACACTGCGGTTAAAGCGCACCTATGATATTGAGGAAGGCAGTTTAAACGGCTATTACGACAGCGATGCGGCAGCCAATGACGCACTCTTGATCAAGTATCTTTCCCAGAATAAGGAGGCTGTTTTAGGAGATATCATTGCTACAATCCAAAAGGAGCAGAATGTGATCATCAGAGAGTCTCCTTTTTTGAATATACTGGTACAGGGCGTGGCGGGCAGCGGCAAAACCACAGTAGCCATGCATCGGATTTCCTATATTCTATATAATTACAAGGAGCGATTTACCTCCAATGAGTTCTGTATCATAGGAGGGAATGAACTGCTGTTATCCTATATTACCAGCGGTCTGCCGGAACTGGATGTGCATGATGTCAAACAAAAATGCATGGATACCATATTTACTCATCTGTTAAAGAAAGAGTGGACGAAGAAACATTCCGTGGCGGAGGTACTGCCGGATGCCAAGGTACGCAGTAAGATGGATTTTCTGCTGAAACTTGAACTTTTTCTGCTGCATCTGCGGGAAGAAAAGGTGAACTGCAGGGAACTGCGGGATAAAGAACTGGGGATTATTTTAACCGGTAGCAGTATGGAGAGACTGAGAAGTGAAAATCCGGAATACAGTATATACAGGCTGCTGCTTACACTGGACGAGCGGGTGCGTACCAGACTGAAATTCTTATGTCCCGAGGGAGAAAAGGAATATCTGCAGGAAAAATACAAAAAATATAAAGATTACTATAAAAATCAAGCGGAAAACAGGAGCATTTACACACTGTATGAGGCGTTTTTGACCGATTATGAAAGATGTCAGCCGGGGAGTCTGGATTTGACGGCTCATGCAAGGAATGCGGCAGCAAGGGCTTACGATGTTTACGACTTAGCGGCCCTTGTACTGATTTACTATCGGGTGAAGCAGAAGAAAGAGGATATGGAATTTGGTCAGATTTTTATTGACGAGGCCCAGGATTTCGGCATTGCGCCCTACTATGTATTAAGAAAGGTGCTGCCGGCCTGCTATTTTACCATAATGGGCGATGTCTCCCAGAATATCAATTATGAAACCGGCATGAACGACTGGGAGGATATTCGTAAATGGGTGCTAACCGGAGATAGGGACTGTTTTAAACTGCTGCAGAAAAGTTATCGGAACACAATTGAAATATCCGAATATGCCGCCAAAATTCTGGAAAAGGCGGCAGGCGGCGCGTACCGTATCCAGCCGGTCATCCGCCATGGAATTCCGGTGCAGGAATATGAACTGGCGAAAGAAGAGGAAATGTATAAAAAGGCAAAGGAAATCATAGAAGCCGCAAAGAAAAAAGGTTATGAGTCCATTGCAGTCATCTGCGGCGATGCAAAAGAAGCCAAATGGGTGGAGAAGTGGCTGGAGGAAGCCACGGTACTGCCCGTAGAGTTAGTGAAGGGATTGGAATTTGATGTAGCGCTCTTATGGAATCCGAAGCAGATTCATGAAATAGAGAACAAGGCTCAGGCTAAGCTTTTGTATGTTGCCTATACCAGAGCCCTGCACGAGCTGCATCTGCTGCGGCTCCAGGTAGCAAAACAGTGACTGTCTGACAAAAGAAACATTGCTTAAGATGTCTTTGTATGGTAAAATTTTTCCAGTTGGATTTATGGAATATTGAAAGGAGAGAAGGCTATTATGATTCAGACTTTAATTGAGAAAATTAAGAAAACCGGCGCTCCCATTGTGGTAGGACTGGACCCCATGTTAAACTATCTTCCGAAGCATATTCAGAAGAAGGCTTTTGCCGAATACGGAGAGACCTTAGAGGGTGCAGCGGAGGCTGTCTGGCAGTACAATAAAGGGCTTGTGGATGCGGTATATGATTTGATTCCTGCAGTGAAGCCCCAGATTGCTATGTACGAGCAGTTTGGACTGGAAGGAATACGTGCATTTAAGAGAACGGTGGATTATTGTAAGGAAAAAGGTCTGGTAGTGATCGGAGACATTAAGCGTGGGGATATCGGCTCCACTGCAATCGCTTACGCGGAGGGCCATCTGGGTAAGGTATCCGTGGGACAGAATGCCTTTTACGGTTTTGGGGAGGACTTTGTAACCGTCAATCCCTACTTAGGTTCTGACGGTGTTAAACCTTTCATCGAAGTATGTCAGAAGGAGAAAAAGGGACTCTTCATTCTGGTGAAGACCTCCAACCCCAGCAGCGGGGAGTTTCAGGACCGTCTGGTGGACGGCAGACCTCTCTATGAACTGGTTGGAGAAAAGGTTGCCGAGTGGGGCAGTGAATGCATGGGCGAGGACTACAGCTATATCGGTGCGGTAGTGGGAGCCACCTACCCCGAGCAAGGAAAAATTCTCCGTAAGATCATGCCCAAGACTTTTATTTTAGTACCGGGTTACGGCGCCCAGGGCGGCAAGGGTGCGGATTTGGTTCATTTCTTCAATGAAGACGGACTGGGTGCCATTGTCAATTCTTCCAGAGGCATTATTGCGGCATATAAACAGGAGAAATATGCATCCTACGGTGAGGAAGGTTATGCGGATGCGGCCAGAGCAGCCGTGCTGGATATGAAAGAGGATATAGCCGGAGCACTGGCAGCAAGATAGTCACATCAATGGATTGAAATAGTTTCGGGTTTGTGCTACAATATATAGTGGTTTGGTAAGTTTATTGAAAAGTGATGGCAGAGTTTACGACGGAGGTTTGGGAGGATGGAACAGTACAAGCAGGAATTTATCGAGTTCATGGTGGATTGCAGAGTGTTAAAGTTCGGTGATTTTACTTTAAAGAGCGGCAGAAAGAGCCCTTTCTTCATGAATGCCGGAGCCTATGTGACCGGCGGGCAGTTAAAAAAGCTGGGTGAGTACTATGCAAAAGCAATTCATGACAGATACGGAGATGATTTTGATGTACTCTTTGGACCTGCTTATAAAGGGATTCCTTTGAGTGTAACTACCTGTATAGCGTACAGTGAACTCTACGGTAAGGAAATCCGTTACTGCTCTAATAGAAAGGAAGTCAAGGACCACGGCGATGTAGGCATTCTGCTAGGCAGCAAACTACAGGACGGGGACAGAGTGGTGATCATAGAGGATGTGACCACCTCCGGCAAATCCATTGAGGAAACATTTCCCATTATCAAGGCGCAGGCCAATGTGGAGATCAAGGGTCTGATGGTATCTTTAAACAGGGAAGAAGTGGGGCTGGACGGAAAGGTCAGTGCCCTGCAGGAGATTCAGGAGAAATACGGCTTTCCGGCCAATGCCATTGTCAGCATGACGGAAGTGACGGAGTACCTTTATAACAGACCCTATAAGGGAGAGATATACATTGATGATACCATTAAGAATGCAATAGACAAATACTATGCAGAGTATGGTGCAAAATAAAAGAATTATGCCGAAATACGATTTATCAATCGGGCAGAAGGAGGCCAATCATGGAAGAAAAAATCTATAAGACCATGCGGGGAACCGGTGCAGCAAACATTATCATCGGTGTAATAGCTCTGGTGGTTGGAACCGCCACGGGGATTCTACTGATCATCAGTGGCGCCAAGCTTTTAGCGCGCAAATCTAATTTGTTATTTTAAGAATCATGGGCATCTCCGGCAGGAGTGCCCTTTTATCGTGTACCCGAAGGAGCATTTATGAGTCGTAAGCCCGGTTATATTTTTACCAATAAGAGGCATTCCGATAAAGCGGTGATGTCTACCATTCTGGGAATCATCAGTTCCCTTTCTCTTTTTGCGGTGCTTTATCTGACCTATGTGCAGAAAGGCGATGCACCCATGGGTTATGGCATGACGGGACTGTTGATAGCGATTTTTTCCTTGATCGGATTGATACTCGGCATGGTGACTGTTCGGGAAAAGGACAGATATAAGTTCTTTCCCTGTCTGGGGATTTTTTTCAATCTTCTGGCACTTTTGGGGATTGGCCTGGTGGTATATGTAGGAATGTATTTGTAAAAAATATGGATGAACCGGATGTAAAGATTTTTAACATAAACAGATTGTGAGGAAAGAAATGGAAGATATTTTGAAAGAGCGTTTGGAACTGGCGCGCGAGAGAGTTGCCGAAATAGAAAAGGAGGAACTGCAGCCTGCCTTTTCCGATTACTTTAAAACCGGTGCGGCTTGGATCTGCAGACTGTTTGAAACAAAGAAAATAATGGAAGAAGGCCGGCTAAAGGAGCTGAGTCTTTTGGAATTACAGGACTTAAACCGCAGCTATTACGAAGAACTGTATCCGGAAAACTATAATACCAGTTATGCCAATCCGGCTTATGCGGCAGGACAGTTGGGAAAGGAGTTTGGAGGGCTGCTTTCCGCTGTTTATGAGGAATTGCGCCGGATGCTGACCTCGGTTTATACGGACCGAAATGAGGAGTTTGCGGCAGCAGCAGAGCTGTTTTTGGAAATTGCGGCAGCATTTCGATGTGCATGGGAGGAGGAAAAAGCGCTTCCCGCATATGAGGACATCAGTCAGATTTTTTACTGGTACATCAGTGACTATGCGGATATTCGCAGTGAGAGACAAGTTTTAGAGAAAGTGACACCCCGTGAGGATGATCTGTTTAAACTGGTGACGGAAAGCGATTTGGCAGATTTGCGTTATCTGTATTATTATGGTAAACCTGTTTCGGAAAATGAGTTAAAGACAGCGGAGTTTTTGAACGGCCTGCCCGAGGAAACCATCCGTCTGATGGCGGATACTTTTACGGAAGGGTACCGTATCGGCTTTATTGTAGGAAATAAGGATATCAGTATCAAAAAGAGCGTGAGCATTCATTATAATCTGGGATTTGAGCGGGTTGTGAAAAAAGCGGTAGAGAATTTTGCCGCCATTGGATTAAAGACGGTGCTTAGTATGGAAAGCATCCAGAGTACGCCCGTCAACAGGCAGTATCTCTACGACCATAAGGATGACGATATGCTGTTCTTTGACAGACAGTATATGAGCAGGAAGTTAGAAACAATGAAATATGCCTTTGAACAGAATAAGAAAGCAGCCCGTGAATATGGCGGTCCGGCGGTCATGGAGGTGTTCGGGGAAGAACCGTTTGCGCCTACGCCTAAGGAAGAGGCCATAAAGGCCAATGAGAAATACCAGAAGCTCATGGTAGAATATACCTCTGCATTCAGGCAGATGCAGGCGGAATATATCAGAGAGGAGGAGCGCAGCTTTACGATCATCGCCTTTCCCACTCCTGCGGTCGGAGAGCCCTTTGCGGAAATCTTCTCTGAGATCATCCGTATTAACACACTGGATTACAAGCTCTATCAGCAGCTCCAGCAGACTTTGATCGATACCTTGGATCAGGCGGAATATGTGGAGATAAAGGGAATGAACGGCAACCGCACCGATCTGCGGGTGATGCTTAAGCCCCTTGTAAACCCGGAGAAAGAAACCAAGTTTGAAAACTGTGTGGCGGATGTGAACATTCCGGTGGGAGAGGTCTTTACTTCCCCGGTGCTGAAGGGTACGCAGGGTACGCTGCATGTGGGCAGGGTTTTCTTAAACGAGCTGGAATATAAGGATCTGGAAATCATATTGAAAGACGGTATGGTGGCAGACTATGGCTGCGGCAATTTTGCAGACAAAGAGGAAGGCAGGCGCTATATTCGTGACAATGTGCTGCACCACCACGATACGCTGCCCATCGGAGAATTTGCCATCGGTACAAATACCACCGCTTATATGGCGGCGCAGAAATACGATATCGGCGCAAAACTGCCGATTTTGATAGCGGAAAAGATGGGACCTCATTTTGCGCTTGGTGACACCTGCTATTCCCAGGCTGAAGAGGTAAAGGTCTACAATCCTGACGGCAAAGAGATCATTGCCCGGGACAATGAGATATCCGCACTTCGAAATACGGACAGAAGCAAGGCTTATTTTAACTGTCATACGGATATCACCATTCCCTATCATGAATTGGGCGAACTGACCGCCGTCTGTGGGGATGGAAGCCGTCAGGTGATCATCAAGGAAGGCCGTTTTGTATTGAAAGGCTGCGAGGAATTAAATAAACCATTATTAAAAGAAATTTAAGAAAATAGCATTGCACCGGAAATCATTTTTTAGTACACTAAGAGTAACAAAGAATGCGGTTTGAAAGGAGAAACAGTAATGGCACAGGTAGGGATTGTCATGGGCTCCGATTCGGATATGCCCATTATGGCGAAAGCGGCAGATATTTTGGAGGAACTGGGTATCTCCTATGAAATGACGATTATTTCCGCCCATAGAGAACCGGATGTGTTCTTTGAATATGCAAAGGGGGCGGAAGATAAGGGATTTAAGGTGATCATTGCGGGCGCGGGTATGGCGGCGCATCTGCCCGGTATGTGCGCGGCAATCTTTCCCATGCCGGTGATCGGCATTCCCATGCACACTACTTCTTTGGGAGGCAGGGATTCCCTGTATTCCATCGTGCAGATGCCCTCGGGCATACCGGTGGCTACCGTGGCAATTAACGGCGGTGCCAATGCAGGACTTTTAGCAGCTAAGATTTTAGCCACCTCGGATGCGGGACTGCTCGCAAAACTGAAGGACTACAGCAAAAAGTTAAAAGAGCAGGTTGAGGCAAAGGATGCTAAGTTAAAAGAGGTAGGCTACAAAAAATATCTGGAAAAATAAACGCGAGGAGAAGAATGATGGACTACAAAAAAGCAGGCGTAGATATAGAAGCAGGATATAAGTCGGTAGAACTGATGAAACAGCATGTAAAGGAAACTCTGCGCCCGGAGGTATTGGGCGGACTGGGCGGCTTTTCGGGAGCCTTTTCTTTAAAGGCCATCAAGAATATGGAAAATCCTATTTTGCTGTCGGGAACCGATGGCGTGGGAACTAAGATCAAGTTGGCTTTTTTGATGGATAAGCATGATACGGTGGGGATTGACTGTGTGGCAATGTGCGTCAACGATGTGGCGTGTGCCGGTGGCGAGCCTTTGTTCTTTTTGGATTACATAGCCTGTGGTAAAAATTATCCCGAGAAGATTGCAGCTATTGTAAAGGGTGTTGCTGAAGGCTGCAAGCAGGCGGGAGCCGCTTTGATCGGCGGTGAGACCGCCGAACATCCCGGGCTGATGCCGGAGGAGGAGTACGATCTGGCTGGCTTTGCCGTAGGTGTAGCGGACGAGAAGGACCTGATCACGGGAGAGCAGATCACGGCAGGAGATATTCTGGTGGGTATCGGTTCCTCAGGTGTACATTCCAACGGTTTTTCGCTGGTGAGAAAAGTTTTTGACATGACAAAGGAGAGTCTGGATACTTATTACGATGAGTTGGGCGCTACTTTGGGAGAGACGCTGCTTACGCCTACTCGGATTTACGTGAAGGCTTTGAAGGCTCTGAAGGATGCGGGCGTGGTCATTCAAGGCTGCAGCCATATCACCGGCGGCGGCTTTTACGAAAATGTGCCCAGGATGCTGCCTGAAGGCAAGCGTGCCGTGATCAAAAAGGACAGCTATCCTCTGCCCCCTATCTTCAAACTGATTCAGGAGAAGGGCGGTATCGATGAAAAGATGATGTACAATACCTACAATATGGGATTGGGCATGGTGCTGGCAGTTAGTTCAGTTCAGGCTAAACAGGCGGTAGAGGTTCTACGGGCTGCGGGAGAGCAGGCTTGGATCGTAGGTGCTGTTGAGCCGGGAGAAAGGGAAGCTGTGGTATGCTAAAGATTGTAGTGTGTGTATCCGGCGGCGGTACGAATCTGCAGGCCATTTTGGATGCTATCGACAGCGGTAAGATCACTAATACGGAAGTGGTTGCGGTGATCAGCAATAATCCGGGGGCAAAGGCCTTAGAGCGGGCAAAAGCACATGGCATACCGGGGATACTAATGAGCCCCAAGAGCTATCCCGACAGAGAGAGTTTCAACTTTGCCTTTACGGAGAAAATGTGTGAATTGGCCCCGGATTTGATCGTGCTGGCAGGTTTTTTGGTCAAGATTCCGGAGCGTATGGTGGAGAAGTTTGGCGGACGCATAGTTAATATTCATCCTTCGCTGATCCCCTCTTTCTGCGGTGTAGGCTATTACGGCTTGAAGGTACATGAGGAGGCTTTGCGGCGGGGTGTGAAAATTACCGGCGCAACAGTGCATTTTGTAAATGAAGGCATGGATGAAGGACCGATCATCGCACAGAAAGCGGTGGCTGTGGAGGAAGGAGATACACCCGAGATTTTGCAGCGCAGGGTGATGGAGCAGGCGGAATGGATTCTGCTTCCTCAGGCTATCGACGATATTGCCAATGGACGTTTGAGCGTAAAAGCCGGCTATGTATACCGTAAAGAATAGATACTTTTCAGCATATTATTTATGGCAGGGAGGTTTTCATGAAAGTATTGATTGTAGGAGGCGGCGGCAGAGAGCATGCCATAGCCGTAAGCATGAAAAAGAGCAGAAGAGTGGAAAAGCTCTATTGCGTACCCGGCAATGCGGGAATTGCGCAGATTGCGGAGTGTGAACCTTCCATCGGCGTAATGGAATTCGATAAAATTGCAGCTTTTGCGAAAGAGAAGCAAGTGGATATGGTCTTTGTAGCGCCGGATGACCCTTTGGTGGGCGGTCTGGTGGACGTACTGCAGGAAGCGGGCCTGCGGGTTTTCGGTCCCAATAAAAAAGCGGCTATTTTGGAGGGCAGCAAGGCTTTTTCCAAAGATTTGATGAAAAAATACGGAATTCCCACGGCCGCGTATGAGACCTTTGACGATGCGGACAAGGCCCTTGCATATCTGGAGAAGGCAGAAATGCCCATTGTATTAAAGGCGGACGGATTGGCGTTAGGCAAGGGTGTTTTGATCTGTAATACTTTGGAGGAAGCAAAAGCCGGCGTAAAGGAAATTATGCTGGATAAGCATTTTGGCAGTGCGGGGAACCGTATGGTGATCGAAGAATTTATGACCGGACGGGAAGTATCCGTTCTTTCCTTTGTGGATGGCAAAACCATTCGGACCATGACCTCCGCACAGGACCACAAGCGTGCGCTGGATGGAGATCAAGGACTGAATACAGGCGGTATGGGCAATTTTTCACCCAGTCCCTTCTATACAGAAGAAGTGGACGCTTTCTGTCAGAAGTACATATATCAGGCGACCGTGGATGCCATGGCGGCGGAAGGCAGGGAGTTTAAAGGCGTCATTTTCTTCGGATTGATGCTCACACCCAAGGGCCCCAGAGTTTTAGAGTATAACGCACGTTTCGGCGACCCGGAGGCACAGGTAGTACTTTGCAGAATGAAGAACGATATTATGGATGTAGTGGATGCCTGCATAGACGGTACCTTAGATAAAGTGGAACTGGAATTTGAAGAGAATGCGGCAGTCTGCGTGGTATTGGCCTCAGAAGGTTATCCGGTTTCCTATGAAAAAGGATTTGAGATTACCGGCCTGGAGAGGTTTGAAGGAAAAGAGGATTATTACTGTTTCCATGCGGGAAGCAAATTTGATGACAGTGGACATATCGTAACAAACGGAGGACGTGTACTGGGTGTAACAGCTAAAGGAGTGAACTTAAAAGAAGCCCGGGCAAAGGCATATGAAGCAACTGAATGGGTGAGCTTTTCCAATAAATATATGCGTCGTGATATCGGAAAAGCCATTGATGAAGCATAGCCGGTAAAGAAGGTGGATAAATGAGAGACTTATCAGAATTGCTGCAACTCAATGATTACCATGTTCCCCAAATCTGCAAAGAGTGCGGTGGAGTCATGGTATTCAAAGGAGTGGGTGAGTATCAATGTGAGAAATGTAAGGCGCTTGACTATGATGACTACGGGAAGGTTCGCAATTACGTGGAAGTGCACAAAGGAGCCACTGCGGCGGAGGTGGAAGCTGCTACCAATGTCAAGCAGCGGACAATCCGAAATATGCTAAAGGAGGGAAGACTGCAGGTATCTGCGGATTCTAAGATGTTCTTGAGGTGCGAAATGTGTGGACAAAACATTCGCAGCGGCAAACTGTGTCCTGATTGTGAAACTAAGTACCACAGAAAGCTGGAGGATAAGCTGCGGGATATGCATCGGCAGAATATGCACGGTACCGGCATGGTTCAGGAAGAAGCCAGCGGGGCAAAGCGGTATAAGCGGGATAAATAGGAGGGATATAAGGTACATGAAAGAGAAACGAAACAGATGGGTACAAAAGTTAGGAATGGCATTCACAGCCCTTTTCTGTATGGCAGTGCTTGCATTGCTGCCATATAGGGAGGTGCTTGCAAACGTACAGGGAACCGTAACGGCTTCCTCTGCAAATATACGTGCCAGCGCGGACGTTAACTCCACGGCACTGGCCAGTGTGCTGCAAGGAAACACAGTGGAGATCATTGAAGAAGTAACCGGAGTTGACAACAAGAAATGGTATAAGGTGGTTATAGATGCTGATTCCACAGGTTATATCCGTGCGGATTTGGTGAAAAAAGGAGAGGGCACCGTACCTACGGGCACACTGACACCATCAACTCCCGCACCTGCGGCATCTTCTGCTCCGTCTACGCCGAATACAAATGTGACAATAAACACCGAAGGTGTGGTGGAAGTACAGCCGGTCAGCGCATCCGTGACAAATGATCAGGTCAGAGTCAGAGCTGACAGTTCGACCAGCTCCAGTATCATAACCACAGTCAGACAGAGCGTTGTTTTGACTGTACACGGTACCAAAGCAGGAAATAACAATGATACATGGTACTATGTAAGCTTTTTGATGGATAATAACGAGGTGACCGGTTTTGTCCGCTCCGATTTTGTGACTTTAAGTGGTGAACTGCTGCCGCCGGAACAGGCACCGGCAGAACAGGTACCGGAAACCCCTGAGGAACCGGTGGAAACTCCTTCGCTAAGCAAGACATATGAAACGATGGAGATAGACGGTGTATGGTATCTGTTGGATAATGGAGCCGGCAAACAGTATCAGTTGAGCAAATTATTCAGCGCATCCGATCAGAATGCAACGGAGCTGGAGAATGCCCAGAAAAAAATCAAAAGACAGAATGGAATTTTAATATTCCTTTGCATTGTGCTGGTAGTGCTGGTGTTGGCTGTCACTGTATTGATTTTTAAGATACGGGATATGAGTGAGGATGATGGTTTTGACTTATCCTTAAGAAGATCCTCCCCTCCAGGCAGCGGCGGTACAAGACCTGCAAACAGCAGGCCCGCCGGTTCGAGACCTGTGGGGACTAGGAGTCAGAGCGGTGCCCGTCCTGCTCAGGGTGCAAGCGGGAGCCGGCCGACAGGCGCATCCACAGGAAGCAGACCGGCAGGTACATCCACAGGAAGTCGTCCTGCGGGCACATCTTCCACAGGGGGGCGTCCGGTAAGTCAGGGGGCTAACCGCGTAAACGGAAGTTCTTCCGGCGGTGCGCGTCCCGCTCAGAGTACAGGCGGGGGCCGTCCCGTGAGTCAGGGCAGCAGACCGGTATCCCAGACTGCAGTGGACAGAGCTGCGGCGGAAAAGCTCGAAAGGCAGGCTCAGGCGGATGTGGAAGCCAGAAATATAGAGAAAAATATGACTGGCAATCAGTCCCGGCAGTCCAAGAACTTTATGAGCGATGATGATGAGTTTGAATTTGAGTTTTTGAATTGGGATGGTGACGAAGAATAATCAGTCATGAAAGCAATCAGCCTCCTGCCTGCGGGCGGGAGGCTGTATTTTCTTTACAAAAGTGTATTGACGAAAGCTTTCAGTGTGATAATATATGTATAACAGATGGGGAAGGAGGATATACATGATTATTGAAATAGATTTTAACAGCGATGAAGCATTGTATATGCAGCTGCGCAACCAGATCATTCTGGGTATAGCCACCTCCCGGTTTCGCGAAGGAGAGCAGCTGCCTTCTGTGCGGCAGTTAGCGGATGCCATCGGCATTAATATGCATACGGTGAACAAGGCTTATACGGTACTGAAGCAGGAAGGATATGTAAAAGTGGACAGGCGCCGCGGCGCTGTCATTGCAGTGGATATTGACAAACTGCGTGCTCTGACGGAACTGAGGAAGGATCTGCAGGTGATCTTGGCAAAAAGCAGCTGCAGGAATATTTCCATAGAAGAAGTGCATGCTTTGATTGATGAAATATATGAGGATTATGGAGGACATTATTGATGCAGTCACAATTTACGGATAAGGCGAAAGCCGCTCTGTTACTTGCGGAGAAGACGGCGAAGCGGCTGAGACAGGGATATGTGGGAACGGAGCATATTCTGGTGGGGCTTATGAAAGAAAAGACCGGTGTTGCCGCAAGGGTGCTTTTTGATAATAATGTGGATGAAATGCAGGTGATCGAAATGATACGGGATTTGATCGCCATGGACAGTCCGGTATCCATTAAGGACAGGGATTCCTATTCCCCCAGAGCCAGAAAGGTTTTAGAGGAAGCCCACAGACAGGCGGAACGCTTCGGCGAGGTACAGACGGGAACGGAACATATTCTCATGGCTCTTATCAAAGAGGGGGAGAATGTAGCCGTTCGCCTGCTGAATACCTTGGGGATATCCACGCAGAAGATTTACATTGATATATTGATTGCCATCGGGGAGGACGGAGGTCTCTATAAGGAGGATTTGGCAAAGAGCCGTCAGAACAAAAAAGGCAGTTCCACTCTGGACCAGTATAGCAGGGATTTAACCGCACTTGCAAAAGAGGGTAAGCTAGACCCTGTTATCGGCAGAGAAGAAGAAATACAGCGTGTGATCCAGATTCTCAGCAGGAGAACAAAAAACAATCCCTGCCTGATCGGGGAACCCGGCGTTGGCAAAACGGCGGTAGTGGAGGGACTTGCCCTTCGGATTGTGGAAGGCCGGGTGCCTTTTACGGTGAAAGATAAGCGGGTGTTGACCTTAGACCTTTCCGGCATGGTAGCGGGAAGCAAATACCGGGGTGAATTTGAGGAAAGGATAAAGAAGGTTATCAAGGAAGTCATTGAGGCAGGAAACGTGATTCTGTTTCTGGATGAGCTGCATACCCTCATCGGTGCGGGCGGTGCGGAGGGAGCCATTGACGCATCCAATATTCTAAAGCCCTCTTTGGCAAGAGGAGAGATTCAGCTGATCGGTGCGACAACCATTGCAGAGTATCGGAAATATGTGGAAAAGGACGCCGCGTTGGAGCGTAGATTCCAGCCCGTAAATGTGGAGGAGCCGGATGTGGAGGCCACGATTCGCATTCTGACAGGTATTCGCCACAAATATGAGGAGCATCACCGTGTCACTGTATTGCCCGAGGCTATCGAGGCTGCAGCAAAGCTCTCAGACAGATATATCAATGACAGGAATCTGCCCGATAAAGCCATCGATCTGATCGACGAGGCTTCTGCGGCGGTACGTCTGAGCAGTGGCAGTGTTTCCGAAAAGCAGCAGGAGCTTTTGGATGAGATTGAGAAAAAGGATGTACAGATCGAGCGTTCCATCCGTATGGAAAATTTTGAGCAGGCTGCTGAACTGCGGGGGCAGCAGGATGAATTGGTAGCAAAATATGAACGGTTGAAGAGGCGGGAAGAGGCCAAAGAGAGCGCCAGGGAATATCTGGTAGGAGAGAATGAAATAGCTGAGGTGGTTTCTCTCTGGACCAAGATTCCAGTGAAAAAACTGGCAGAGAAGGAGAGCGAACGGCTGCTGAAGCTGGAGTCCATTCTCCATGAGCGTGTGATCGGACAGGAGGAGGCGGTGAAGGCGGTGGCAAGGGCCATGCGCCGGGGCAGAGTGGGGTTAAAGGATCCAAACAGACCCATCGGTTCGTTCCTGTTTTTAGGCCCCACCGGCGTGGGCAAGACGGAGCTTTCCAAAGCGCTGGCGGAGGCTATGTTTGGTTCCGAAAACGCACTGATACGGGTGGATATGTCGGAGTATATGGAAGGGCATTCCGTATCCAAGATGATAGGTTCACCGCCTGGTTATGTAGGCTTTGAAGAGGGCGGCCAGCTCAGTGAAAAGGTGCGCCGCAATCCTTATTCTGTGGTACTCTTCGATGAAATCGAAAAAGCCCATCCGGATGTATTTAATGTGTTGCTGCAGGTATTGGACGACGGCCATATTACCGATTCCAAGGGGAGAAAGGTCAGCTTTAAGAATACCATTCTGATCATGACCTCCAATGCGGGCGCACAGCGGATCGTGGACCCCAAGAACTTAGGATTTGCCGCTGAGAACAGTGAAAAGAAAGACTATGAGAAGATGAAGAGCGGCGTCATGGAGGAGGTAAAGAGGGTATTTAAGCCGGAATTTATCAACCGCATCGACGATATTATCGTGTTCCATCAGTTGACTAACGAAAACATGAAAGAAATCGTGGGTCTGCTTTCCCGCAATCTTTCCAAACGCTGTAAGGCACAGATGGGCATTAATTTAAAGCTCTCCACTGCACTAAAGGAATATCTGGTGGAGAAGCATGCCGATAAGAAAATGGGAGCAAGACCTTTAAAAAGAGCCATCCAGTCCGTGGTGGAAGACGCGCTGGCTGAAGAAATATTGCAGGGCAAGATTAAGCCGGAAGATTCCGTGACAGCGGGCTATAAGGGAGAAAAAGTTACTTTCACCGTTACAAATTAGTAGTGGAAACTAAAGGCAGGATATATTATACTATTATTATACTTATAGGGCGGATGAGCCTGGAACCAGGAGGAAACACAAATGGCAATCGTTGAAGAATTACTTCGTACAGAGGCAAACGGCACGATCAGTTTCGGAAACCACAAACTGGCGCAGAAGACGAAAAAGGAAGATTATGAGCACCTTGGTGATCTGTATAAGGTGAAGACCTATCAGGAGATCACCAAGCTTGAGAAAAACGGTATGCTGCTGTATGAATCCGTACCCGGGACCAGTGTACTGGATTTTAAAGAGAGCAGCGACGGTGTAGAGTTTGTAGTGGAAGGCGACGAGGATGTTCAGCTGACTGTAGGGCTGAAGGAGGATACCGAGTACGAAGTATTTGTAGACGGTAAGAGTACCGGGAAAATGGGTACCGGTTTCGGCGGTAAACTGAATATCAGCGTTGCGTTAGAAGCGGCAGGCGAAGTGACTGTGAAGGTAGTACAGGCTTAAAGGAACAGTGAAGTAAGATGGCAAAGGGAAAACGTACGACAAGTTTTTTCTGCAGTAATTGCGGCTATGAATCTCCCAAATGGCTGGGACAGTGTCCGGGGTGCCGGGAGTGGAATACTTTTGTGGAGGAGCCAACAGCTACTGCAGCCTTAAAAAAGAGCAGCATGAGAACGGACGGCAGCCATAGAGGGCAGCCGGCCGTTCTTTCTGAAATAGCCATGCGGGAAGATGAACGGGTATCCACGGGTATCGGCGAGCTGGACAGAGTACTGGGAGGCGGTATTGTACAGGGCTCCCTGACTTTGGTGGGCGGCGATCCCGGTATCGGCAAATCCACGCTGCTTTTACAGATGTGCCGTTTTTTGGCTTTAGCAGGGCATAAGGTACTGTATATATCAGGAGAGGAATCCTTAAAACAGATTAAGATGCGTGCGGAGCGTATCGGTACCTTTAATGACAATCTGCTTTTATACTGCGAGACCAATCTGGAGATCATTGAAGAGACCATCCGGCAATATACACCGGAGATGGTCATTATAGATTCCATTCAGACCATGTTCAATGAAAATGTATCCGCTGCTCCGGGCAGTGTATCCCAAGTGCGGGAATCCACCGGTATTCTGTTGCAGCTTGCAAAGGGCATGGGCATTTCCGTTTTTATAGTCGGGCATGTAACAAAAGAGGGAACGGTAGCGGGCCCCAGAGTATTGGAACATATGGTGGACACGGTGCTGTATTTTGAAGGGGATCGACATGCCTCTTATCGTATTTTGCGCGGTGTCAAAAATCGTTTTGGCTCCACCAATGAAATCGGCGTGTTTGAGATGCAGGAGGAGGGACTGAAAGAGGTAGAGAATCCTTCTGAGTATATGTTAAGCGGCCGTCCTAAGGATGCCTGCGGCTGTGTAGTGGCCTGCTCCATGGAGGGCACAAGACCGCTGATGATAGAAATTCAGGCGCTGGTCTGCCACAGCAATTTTGGAATTCCTCGCAGACAGGCCACGGGTACGGATTTTAACAGGGTCAATCTGCTGATGGCGGTTTTGGAGAAACGGCTGGGATTGCAGATGAGCGGTTGTGATGCTTATGTAAATATTGCAGGCGGTATGAAAATACAAGAACCGGCAGTGGATCTGGGAATTGTTCTGGCACTGGTTTCCAGTTTTAAGAACCGTTCCATAGACGAGAAACTGATGGTGTTCGGAGAAGTGGGATTAAGCGGAGAGGTACGTGCTGTGAGTATGGCGGATAAGCGGGTACAGGAGGCGAAAAAGCTGGGATTCACTACCTGTGTGCTGCCCAAAGCGAATGCGGATGCCTTGAAGGAAACCAAGGGTATTCGCATTGTGGGAGTATCCGGTGTGCAGGATGCCATCGACCTGATTTAATGAGCGCAAGTGAGCCGGAGGGAGCTTGCTCACTCTTGGCGAACGGCGAATGTCGATCACAAGCTATGCTTGTGATATAATGAGCGCAAAATTTTTCCTATTCGGAAAAATCGAAAAATATAAAAACTTATATTTTTATGCTTGCTTATACATACTTCCTATGCTATAATGAGGCTTGTTGATAACGTGTTATACGTTATACAGGGGAATAGTACAGCGGTAGTGCGGCGGTCTCCAAAACCGTAAACGGGAGTTCGATCCTCTCTTCCCCTGCTGAAAGATATTTTTTAATACAATGCATCCCTTTTAATGTAGGGGTGCATTTTTATTGCAATGATAGTGTGGAGTTCTTGAAATTTCTTTGTGAAGTTTTGGAGTATATCATTGATAATATTGATTTTTATGCGTATCTTTTATGCTATAATTTGAAGAGACACTTTCAACCGATTTTACAAGCATAGAAATAAGAAGTGTTTACATGAGAATAGCTGAAATGATTGAAAGGGGATAACTTATATGAACTTGTCTGATAAATTCAAAAGCAAAGAAACTAAAGATGAACCAATACCGGACGTGAAGCCGTATGTAAATGATGAGCAGGAGCTTGACGCTCGAGGGTGGGACGCCATTACGGAGGCGTTTGATAAACTGTACCCCGGGCAGGAAAATCCACTTCACTTCGCCACGCTGATCTCCTGGCAGCTTGGCGGTAACGATCCGCTCCGTGGGATCAGCGTCTATGACGGCGGTGACTATTGGCATTTTGTTTCTTACGGACTCAGTGAACTTTATGAAAAAGAGAGTGAGGATCCGGAGTGGAGCGGTTATGGTTTTGAGTTTACCTTAAAGTTAAAGAAAGCGGGGCTTGCTGACGAGCGGGCGGAACTTGAAACCATCTGCGGTATTTTTCAGTCCCTTGCCCGGTTGACATTCCAGAAGGGAGAGATCTTTCAGCCGAATGAGTACATCTACACCGGACAGACCAAGGGAATGGATAACCGCCAGCAGTCCAAACTCACCGGCTTTATTACAGCTTGGGATGAAGCCGGGGAAATTGTCACGCCCAACGGCAAGGTGCAGTTCGTCAAGCTCATAGGCGCCACCGATGCAGAACTGAAAGCGATCTATGAAAAAAGGATTACTGTTAAGGAGGTCGCAGAAAAGATTGGCAGCGATCTGACTGACTATACACGAGAGAGTGTACTTTAACCAATATGGTAACCAATCAGTAACTGATGCAGTGGTAACAGAAAGGATCATCACCATGAACAAAGAGCAACTGAATGCAGCAACAGAAGCTATGATCGAGTGGCTTTCCCATCCGGCAGAATTGGGAAAAGCACCCGCTAAGATCGAATGTGCCGGAGAATTTGATCTTCACGAGATGCACTATTACATATTCAAATACAAGAAATCAGCGCTCGGCAAGTGGCTGTTTGGCGTCTGCGGCGGCTATGAGGATGGCGAGCTGGAAAACTGCGGTCACGTATACAGTGAGATGGAGGAATATCACGAGGAAACCGCTGTGGAACAGGCAACCGCACTGGTGGAGTATGTGCGTGAGTATTATATGAATCTGGAAAAAGAGGCAGATAAGCGTAAGGAAAACGCTGGTACATTCATCAACTATGTGCTGCTGGATGATGTCAAATGGGACAAGGCGGCGCTCCTGCGGGATTTGAAAGAAACTTGGGGTATTGAGGACGAATCCCCGGAGGAGAAGGCCGCGGATGATCGAGACGACGCCTTTGTGATCAGCTATCAGGGCGCGATGCTCGCCGTCTCGTTGATGCCCGGCCCGATCCCGGGCGATGAAGCGGAAAACGCGGCTGCCATGAACTTTATGTGGCCGGACGGCAAGGACATCGTAAAACAGCACAAGGCGCATATTTTGGTGGCGCAGATTGGCAAAGACCTTCCCCCGATAGAGAGCGGCTTGATGCTGGTAAAAGCGGTTGTTTCCGCCTGCAAGCAGGAGGGCGTGCTGGGTATCTATACAGGCGACGTTGTGCTGGAACCGAGGTACTATTTGACGTTCGCCAAGAAGATCAATGAGGATGAGTATCCGATCACTAATCTCGTTTGGGTTGGACTGCATAAAAATGAAAAAGGTCTCTGCGGCTATACTGCCGGAATGCGGAATTTTGGCTATGACGAGATGGAGGTACTGAACAGCAGTGCCGAGCCTGACGAGCTTCTCGATTTTCTGACCAG
>JAFLSY010000015.1 GCA_022510745.1 Lachnospiraceae bacterium | reverse complement strand
CGTATTGACCATCCGCAAACTCACCTTGGTATTTCAGATTCCCTTCCGGATAATATAGGATACCTTCTCCGTCCATTCTTCCTTCTACCAGCGTGCCGGCAAATATTACATTATCCGCTTCCAAATCTCCCACCAGCCGCACTTTTCCGGTATATCCTTCCGTTTCCTGTGAGCCTATAACCATAGTTGGTATATCCACTTGGGTTGGCGCATCCACTTGGGTTGACGCATCCAATCGAGTTTTTATCCAAGGATATACGAGGCAGACAAAAAGCAGCAGCAAGAGAATAAAAAGTGTTAGAATTAGTACCAGTTTCTTTGTCACATGCCGCTTGCCGAGGCTTGGATTTATTTTATCTTCCTCGCGGATAGTGACAGATGATTGCAAGTCTGGTTTTTCCTGCATTCTTTTACACCTCCTCAGTGTATTACTGTGCCTTAAGGAAAACTCCGTAATCTCGGCACATTTTCCGGTCTTATCCACGGCATACAGCCCTATCATGACACCTGTAAAGCCGCAGGCTACCTCGGAAGAAAGGTATCTGGTCTCTGCCACACCCATCGAAATACTTTCAGAGTTATCCTCCTCTCCTGAAACAACCAGAAAATGATATTCTTTCGGCTCTGCCTCCACCTTAAGAACCGCTTTCTTTCCCACATGCACTTTTTTCACATCCGCAGACAGAGACCCGATGGACAACCGCAGTACCGCATTGCCCTCCCCATCTAAGAAGAGATCATAATGATGGCCCTCGTCCATAAATAAGGTCAGTCCCGCTTCCTCACACTCGCTTTGCAGCGTTGCGGTAATATCCATGGAAAGCTCGCTCTGTCTTATTCCCGCAAAGGTGGGTAGTCCCAATCCGAAAAGAGTGTCCGCCGTACCTTTCAGCCGGATGCTTTCTTTTGTAATGATATGATTTTCCGGAATATAGTTACGCAGAAAGCACCACTCATGACTTCCAGCCAGATTTTCTATATTCTTCTCAAAAGCAAGCTGCTGGGGAGCCGCTTCCCGCTCCACCAGTTCATAGTTTAACTGCGAGGTACCGTCCCCTATGTAGAACCAGTCATCCTTCCATGTAACGGGCACCAGACAGCACTCACGCCCTAAATGGTGAAAGGGCATCCATCTGTCAATCTGCCTGAAGGCCAGATGCATAAACCACCAGTTTCCGTTCTTATCCTCCAAAACATCTCCGTGCCCTGCACCCTGCAGTTCATAACCACCCAGATTGCGGTTTGTCAGAACCGGATTGCCCGGAAAAGCTTCAAAAGGTCCCCACATATTTCTGCTGCGGGCGTAATTGACCATGTGCCCGTACTCCGTACCGCCTTCTGCATCCAGAATATAGTAATATTCTCCGAATTTATACAGATGGGGAGCCTCCAGATAGCGGCCTCCCGTACCATGCCAGAGCGGCTTGGTCTCACTTTGCTTTTTACCGGTTTCTATGTCAATTTCACACATTTGAATACAGGGTTTTTCCGTAGTATTATCATAGCCGTTACTGATAAAATAGGCCTTACCGTCCTCAAAGAACAAAGAGGGGTCAATGCCGTCCTGCTCCACCCACACGGGCTCCGACCATTCTCCGTAAACATCGTCCGTATAAACATAGAAATTGCCTTTATCGGTAGTATTGGTGGTCACCATATAGAACCGTCCTTCATGATAGCGGATGGTGGGAGCATAGATGCCTCCGCTGCTGCTGACTCCATTAAGCTTTACCTGACTTTCCCTTGTCAGACAGTGTCCGATCTGCTTCCAGTTCACCATGTCCTCGCTCTCAAAGAGCGGTACACCGGGAAAATACTGGAAGGTACTGCATACCATATAATACTTATCCCCGGCTCTGCAAACGCTGGGGTCGGGATACATTCCTCTTAATACGGGATTCTGATATTGCATGAGAACTTCCTCCGTTTTTCCTTATCTATTCCTATCCGCTTGGGCGGACAGTATCTGTTAAACATAATAAAAGTATAGAACAATTTTATATACTATACAATACCTGAAAACCTTCTGCTCAATTGACGCATTCTCACATAATAAGAAATGATCAGTATGATATCCGCACCCAGCCAGGCAGCTACTTCCGCAAAATAGATGCCTTCTTGTCCGAAGATGCGCGGCAGAAAAAGAGCCGTTCCTGTTCTGACAACAAATTCTGCAAAGCCCGATGCCATGGGCAGTACCGTATCACCCAGTCCCTGTATGGCGGAACGCACGATATAAAGCACATACAGCACAAACAACAGGCCGCTCATGACAGCCAGATAGCGATAGGCAATATATAGAGTCGCCTCTATCTCTTTAGGCGTACCCGTAATAAAAAGCCTTAAGATGTTTTTGCCAAAGAGCAGCATACAGGCGGAAATCAGAGCGGAGGTTAAAACGGCTGCTATCAGGGCAGCACGTACGCCCTTTTTGATACGCTCCGGCTTTCCAGCACCCAGGTTTTGTCCGGTATAGGTCACCATGGCATAGCCATAGGAAGTAGCGGCAATCTCCAACAGGCCATAGAGCTTATTGGTCGCCGTAATGCCCGCTAAAAATATAACGCCGAAGGTATTTACCACACTCTGCACGATCATACCGCCTACGGCGATAATCGCATTCATAAAAGCCATGGGCGCTCCCAGCCACATAAGCTTTCCATACAGTTCTCCATCCGGCTTTAAGTCCTCCCGCTCCGGCTTCAGCAGAGGTAAGCGACTCACCGCATACAGACAGAATACGGCGGAACAGAGCTGTGCGATCAAGGTAGCTGCCGCAGCTCCGGCGATGCCGAAGCCAAATACTTTGACAAAAAGTATATCCAACACAATATTGATTACGCAGGCAATCAATATGGCATAGAGGGGCGTTTTTCCATCCCCCAATGCTCTTAAAAGAGCAGAAAGCAGATTGTATGCCATAACAATAGGAATCCCGGCGAATAGAATTCTCAAATACAGCAAGGAATCCGGCAGCACTTCCACGGGTGTATGCTGCAGTTTCAGAATGGGGACAACACCCAGCTGTCCGACCACAAGCAGTACTGCAGCCATCATGGCGGAAAGCACTGAGGAAGCTGCTACATCCCGTTTTAACTGTCTAGTATTACCGGCGCCGAAATTCTGGGAAATCCGTATGGAAAACCCCTGTGTAAAGCCCTGAATGATACCCAGCATCATCCAGTTGGTCCAATCGGCTGCACCGAGGGCTGCCAGTGCGGGCACCCCCAGCACCTGCCCTACCACCATGGTATCCACTACCGTGTATAGCTGCTGAAAGATATTTCCCACCATGAGGGGAAGTGCAAACAGTATGATCAGTTTAAATGGACTCCCCGTTGTCATATCTTTCGTTTTCATACCCGACTCCTTTTACCGGCGTACAGACAGCGGCAAAATCGCCTTATGTCTTCGCACATAGTTACAGGGCTCCGTAAAACGGAACCCTGCAAAAATCTTCATATTTTAAGGAATATTTATTATTCCACAGAATTTGAATATTCCGGAGAATTGGAACATTCCAAAGAATGCTTAGCACTCCTTAGTCATTCAGTAATTTCAGTCTTTCCTTAATATTGTTTACGGTACCCAGAATCACCTCAACAGAAGCGGAAATCTCCTCTGTAGCAGCAGCCAGCGTCTGTGTCCTGCCATTGACCGTATCTACAATACTTTGCAGCTTGTGAGTATCCTCAATGATCTCCTTAACGGAATTCATGATCTTTTCCTGACTCGCGTTACTGCGGTTGGCCGTATTTCTGGATTCCGAAGCCAGCTTGTTGATCTCATCCGCTACAACCGCAAAACCTCGTCCGGCCTCTCCTGCACGGGCAGCTTCAATATTGGCATTCAATGCTAACAGATTGGTCTGGGAAGCAATGCTCACAACCTCGTCATTATTCTTTACCAACTCCGTCAGGAAATTGCCGATCTCATCCATGGAGCCCACAAGCACATCACAGAAATCCGTGATATTTACGATATCCGAAGATATGGATGTTGCCTCGGAAGCATTGTTGTTATTACCACCCGCCATATCTCTCAGAGACTGATAGAGTACGTCAAACTCGCCATTGATTTCCTGAATCGTATTTAAGATCAGGTCATGCTGATCAGCAACCAGCCTCTTCTCTTCCTCTAACTGATCGGCCATCCGTTCTGCCAAATGCTTCTGTTCTTCTACTTCGCCCTTTATGTAGTAAATACAGTTTTCTTTTCTGTTAAAGCCGTTGTAAATAGCGTCCGCCATCTGTTTACAGGAGTCATAGCCACAGCAGGAACAGTTGATGGATCTATCCTCAGCGGTATTCTTGCCCATACTCTTAAAGATCTCATTGCGTTCTACCTCAGTGGGCTTTTTGTAAGCGCAGGAAGCGGAACGATCGGTGTAACCGCGCAGATAGTCTTCCAGTCTCAACTTGGAAAACTGGCTGTTGAGCTTCTTTAACCGCTGTTCGGGAGTAAGCTTTCTTCCCCAGGTACCGCCGCTCTTTTTAGAACTCTCCCGAATCCGTAACAGGGCTTCCAAAACGGAATCATCTTCTGATTTCTCAGGATCACAGCCCGTACCGTAGATACAGCCCGAACCACAGTTCAGCGCATCAATGAAGAGATAGGAAGTCTTGCCCTGTGCGATCTTGTCCTTATTTTTCTCCAGATAGTGGTACATATGCTTCTCGCCTTCCATCTGGCGGATAAATACGCTTTCTCCCAAGAACCAGTATACATTCTCTTTCAGACCGCCCGGCATAGGGTAGATGGAACCCAGTCCGTATTCGATCTCGTCAGACAGCATCGGTCCGGAAATATTGTGCTCACGCACATACTTCATCAAATGATCAAACGTCACATTATAATTGACATAGCCATGGTTATTGGGGTCCTCTATCTCTGCCTTCTTTGCGATGCAGGGACTGATGAAAGCCAGCTTATCCTGTACACCCAATTCTTTTCTGGTATAGATGGCCGCACACATCATGGGGCTCTGTACCGGAAAGAGCTTGGGAAGCAGCTGGGGCAGATATCTTTCAATATATCCTACTACCGCCGGACAGGGCTGGGAAATGCCGCCCAGAAAATTGTATTTTTGCACATAATTCAAATAGCCCCAGGTCGTAATATCCGCACCGAAAGAAACGCTGATAATGCGGTTCACACCCATTGCTTTCAAACCGCCCAATACACTTCCGTACTCATTCGGATAATTAGCTTTAAACGCAGGCGCAAGCAAAAGTGAAATCTTTTCTCCACGCTTTAAATCTTCAAAGAAACGTTCCGTATCGTCGCGATACTCTCTGGCTCCATGCTCGCAGACATCAAAGCAAGCTCCGCAGGCAACGCATCTGTTGCCGTCCACACTGATATGGTTCTTGCCGTCTACTTCGCACGCAACGCAGGCACCGGCACAGCTGCAGACACTGGTACATTTGTTACAGCCAATACATTTGTCATTGGTAAAAACTAAAGAATTCGTTCCTACATCCATAAAATAACTCTGACTTCCCTTCTACTAGATTTTGGTGTATACTATCTTCTCATAATACTTTACCGTTTCTACTATACCATAAAACGTCAGTATCTGACAAGAATTTCTTTCTATTAGTCCTGTCTTTACAATATTTTCCTATTCTTCTCAGCTTTTTACCTTCCTATTGATTTTGAGGCTAAGACTGCCGGGCATACTGCGCGGTCCCCGTACCGCGAATACACCATGCTCTTTTAACAGGCTCATGGGATATAAACTTTCGTCATAGCGTTCCAAAAGCTGCAGCCGCATCACCCTGTTCATATGTAAGAATTTATCCTCGTAATGATAGGGAATATCCACCTCGATGGCCTTTAATTTATACAGGATGGCAGAAACAGGAGCTCCCATATACAAGTACACCGTATCCCCCACTCTGACATTGCTGCTCTGCTTCCAGTCTATGAAATTACTCTTCTTAAAATCCTCTTCCACGTCATAGTATTTTGGATTTGCCGGAATGATCCATTCCATGGGTCCCCGGTTTTGCACCCGCTTCTTTGCTGAATCCGTAAGAGAAAAGCTTAAATCCAGAAGATCAAAAACCTGCTCTTCATTCACCGTACCATCTAAAAGGATGCTTATCCACTCCGCATGATTCATGTGGTAAGCAGGGAAAATGCCCTGATTGTTTTGCAGGGAAGCTGCAAACACCGGATCACATTTCACATTCAGAATGTCCACCATCCCACTTTGAGGCAGTCCCAGTTTCTCTCTGGGAATACACATGATCAGACCATACCATTTACGACTGTCCATATGTCTCAGTACTGCATTTCCAGGACTGCTTTTCCACGGATAATCCGGCACCGTTTTATACTGTTTTTTGGCATACGCCAATAAAGTTTCCCTGTTCATATCCTAAATCCCAAATGCAGCCGAACATTCTTTGAGTCTTTCGATTGCCTTTACCTGCTGAGGGCAGGCTCTCTCGCACTGACCGCAGGCAATACAGTCCGCGGCGCTTCCCATACCGGCAACTGCCTGCTCGTAAGCCTTTTTCCCCTCCTCTAACTGTCCCCAGATCAACTGTTGATTCCTTGCTGCAAAAATTTCGGGAATCGGTATTTGCTTAGGACATCCGGCAGTACAATAGTGGCATGCCGTACAGGGAATACCCTTGCTGCCGTTTAATTCCTCCTGCACTTTACGGACAGCCGCCTGTTCTTCTGCATTCAAGGGCTTAAAATCTTTCATGTAGGAGAGGTTATCCTCCATCTGCTCTATGTTGGACATACCGGAAAGTACCGTAATAATACCGTTTAAGGAAGCCGCGTAGCGGATTGCCCAGGAAGCGTAGGAAGCATTCGGATCAGCTGATTTTAAAATATCCTGTACTGCCTTAGGAGGATTGGCAAGAGAACCGCCCTTGACAGGTTCCATGACAACGATGGACTTGCCATGCCGTCTTGCTACCTCATAGTTCTCTCTGGCGGTTACGTCCGGATTCTCCCAATCCGCATAATTTAGCTGCAGCTGCACAAATTCCGCATCTGGATGAGCGGTCAGTATTTCATCCAGAATATCGGGCGTTGCATGGAAAGAAAAGCCCCAATGTTTAATCAACCCCTTGGCCTTCTGCTCTTTCACAAAGTCCCAGATATGATATTGGTCATAGGTTTTATAGTTACCCTTTTGCAATGCATGCAAAAGGTAGTAGTCAAAATATTTTGCTCCTGTACGTTCCAAACTGGTATAGAACTGCTGTTTTGCCGTTTCCTCATTGTGAGCCCCCATCCATGCACAGAGCTTGGTTGCCAGAGTGAAACTCTCTCTGGGGTATCTGTCCACTAACGCTTCCTTTGCGGCCCGCTCTGAATCTCCGTTATCATATACATAGGCCGTATCAAAATAGGTCTGTCCCGCATCCATGAACATATCCACCATTTTCTTGGTCTGTTCTATGTCGATCTTATTTCCGCGTTTAGGCAGCCTCATCAGTCCAAATCCCAGTTTTGGTGTGTTTTCTCCAAAATACTTTTCCATTGCATGTCCTCCCTTTCCTAATATCATTGTACTGGCATGCATCTTAAAAGTCCAATAAAATTTTTATTACCATTTACGTTATAATTTCTTCTTTGCAGCAGAAAATTTCGTGATATTCATCTTTCTGACAATATGTGACATTTTCATAAAAAGTGCATACGATATAGTAAATAAAACTCATAGGAAATTTACATGGAAAGAAGAAACTTTTTTGGAAATAACGGAAATAACGGCAATAACGGCTGCTGTTCCAATAACAACGGATGTCACGATAACTGGCCGCCCCATCCCGAATGCCCTCCGGGACCTCCCGGCCCTCCCGGCCCCAGAGGACCGCAGGGACCTCAGGGTGAAAGAGGTTGTACCGGGCCGCAGGGTCCCCAAGGTGAAACCGGCCCCGCAGGCCCTCAGGGTATTGCAGGCGCTACCGGACCGGCCGGCCCTCAGGGTCCTACCGGACCGCAGGGACCTGCAGGGGAAAACGGTGCAATAGGACCGCAGGGACCTACAGGTGCTACCGGTGCAGCAGGACCGCAGGGTCCTACAGGTGCTACCGGCCCCATCGGACCTCAGGGCGCTACAGGCGAAACAGGACCTGTCGGACCTCAGGGCGCTACAGGCGCTACCGGCCCCGTTGGACCGCAGGGACCTGCCGGCGAAGCAGGACCCATGGGACCTCAGGGACCTGCAGGTGAAGCAGGACCTGTCGGACCTCAGGGACCCCGGGGTGAAACCGGTGCCGTAGGCCCTCAAGGACCCGTTGGCGCTACCGGCCCCATCGGACCTCAGGGCGCTACAGGCGAAACAGGACCTGTCGGACCTCAGGGACCTCAGGGCGAGACCGGACCCGTTGGACCTCAGGGACCTACCGGTGCTACCGGCCCTATCGGACCTCAGGGACCTGCAGGTGCTGCAGGACCTGTCGGACCTCAGGGACCTGCAGGTGAAACGGGACCCATGGGACCTCAAGGACCTGCAGGCGGCATACTGAATTATGCCAACTTCTATGCAATGATGCCCTCTGACAATGCCACCCCGGTTGCCCCCGGTGCGGATGTGAACTTCCCCAGAAACGGTGCGAACAGCAACTCCGGTATTACCAGAACCGGTGCCTCCACTTTCAATCTGGAAGAAGCAGGTACCTATCTCGTTTACTTCCAGGCAGAAATAGATTCGGCCGGCCAGCTGCAGCTGACTTTAGACGGTGATCCTTTAGCTTATACGGTCGTGGGCCGCGCAACCGGCACGTCCTCCATTGCAGGTATGTTCCTTGTTACCACAACCTGTCCTAATACCGTCCTCACCGTGAGAAATCCTGAAGATAACTGCTCGGCATTAACGCTTACACCTTCCGCAGGCGGTAACGAAGCAGTTTCTGCACACCTGATCATCTTACAGCTCAGTACCCATTCTTGCTGATAGGATTGTAATTACCCGGGAAATGCAATGCAATTTCCTTGTGTAGATAAAAATCCCCCGTGGCTGACATAAGTCGGCTGCGGGGGATAAATTTATGATCACTGATTACGCATCGGGTTACCGATGCGCAATAATTTTTTATACCCTTATTTCAAAATTGTCAATATCTCTGTACGCTCCCATCTTATACCCTACTTTATGAAGCGTACCGCTGTATGTAAATCCAAATTTTTCATGGAGCTTCCTGCTGACCTCATTTCCGGCCGTTATGACGGATACTACCACATGGGTATTCTCATCTTTTCTTGCCTCTTCCAATATACTCTGCAGCAATTTAGTGCCAACACCCAGACCTTGAAAGGCGGATGCCACATATACGGACAATTCAACTGTGGAGCAATAAGCTTCCTTCTCCCGATAGGTGGACAGGCTGGCATAACCGGCCACTCGATTGTCCAGTTCCGCTACGATCAGAGGATGGTTGTCTATATTATGTTCAAAAAACCACTGCTCCCATTCCTGCATAGTTTTAGGATTTAAATCCAGAGTAGCAACTCCGTTTATCACCTCATCATTATAAATCTCCAGCAATTCTTCCAAATCTTTTCTTTCTGCTTTTCTGATGAGCATACCGTTTTCCTCTCTTAAAAATTTACATTCCCATCGGCTTTATATAGCTTTGCAGCATAAACAGCAATACCCGCTGTCAATACTAATACCTCCAGTTCTACCGCCCATAAGGGAAGTCCCAGACCTGTCGTTACGACAGTCAAAAAATCCACGATAAAGTGCAGCAAAAATGCCACTGCCAGGTATTTCTTCTGCCCTGTTTTCACAGCTTGATACATAAATACGGAAAGACAGATCTGCAGCACGATGGCAAATACTCTCTCCACGCCTCCTAAGCAAAATTGATAGGCAGGAAGCTGCCACAATACCTGCAATTGATTATAGTTCTCTTCCTGAAGCGAAGGGTCCAACAGGGCCATGATCTGCTGCATACTGCCATTATTGATCATCATGGAAGTAATGATATTACTGATATAGGTCAGTCCCACGAGCAGAATCGCTTCTATGCCCCCATGTCCTGCACCGTACATCAGGGCATTCCCCCTATCCAGACACTTTTTCATACAGAATTTCATGGCAATAAACCGGCCCGTTTCCTCAAACAGCGCCGCGGCCAATCCGCCATAGAGTCCGTATAAGAAAATATTACCCTGCAGAATGCTTCCCGCAGCCGTAAATACAACCGTATGCAGAATCTGCTCCAAGATCAGGGCAAAAACAATAAAGATTCCGCAGCCGATAAAAAAAGATGATATTCTCGCTTTTGTCTTAATCCGTATAAGAATCAACAGAACCACAGGCAGCCCGATAGAAACCACCAAGGTAAACAGCATAGCGCTCATACTTGCAATCGAAACCGTTCCCCACTCCATAGAATTACTCCTCCTTCATACCTTGAATAAGAATATTATGCCATATTACCGCAAGTGACAGGCAGAACCTCGAGAAACCTTCGGTTTTTCGAGGTCGCTTCGCTCGTCAAATGCACATACAGACATCTGCTCGAGCAAGCTCGGCATCTGTCTGTACGCACATTTTCCTCTGCCCTTTTTGGACATTATACCATAGCCATATCTTCTATCGCAATCCCCTGCTCTCTGTAGTACTGTGCCTGGGCATTCCACATCTCATAATATTTTCCGTCCCGGTCCGCTGCCAGTTCTTCATGGCTGCCCATCTGTACCAGCCGCCCCTCATGGAAGACGGCGATCTTTTCACAGAAGCGGCAGGAAGAAAGCCTGTGGGATATATAAATTGCGGTTTTGCCCCCTGCAATCCGGTCAAAATTCGTATAGATCTCATACTCCGCCTTGGGATCCAGCGCCGCCGTGGGCTCATCCAACAGGATAAAGGGGGCTTCCTTGTATATGGCTCTGGCAATGGCAATCTTCTGCTTCTCCCCTCCGGATGTCTCCACACCCGAATCCTCATAGTTTTTAGAAAGATAAGTGTTCACGCCATCTTCTAACTCAGCCAGCCGCACCCCGAAATCCGCATCCGTAAGACAGCTTCTTACCTTCCCCTCGTCATATTCCCGAGTTACCGCCACGTTTTCACCCAGCTTGAAGGGGAAGAGCACATAATCCTGAAATACCACGGAAAATAACCTTAAGTAATCCGTCTGCTTAAACTTCTTTATATCCACGCCGTTTAACAGGATCTCACCCTGCTGAGGATCATAGAGACGGCATAAAAGTTTGATCATAGTGGTCTTGCCGGAACCGTTCATACCCACGATAGCAAGCTTTTCTCCCACGGTCAGATTCAACGAAAAATCCTTTAACGCCCAATCCGTCCTTCCGGGATACTGAAAAGAAACATTTCGAAATTCAATCCGGTACTGATTGTCGCTGCGCTTCTCTAAGGGCAGACGGCCTTTGTACATCTCATCTTCCAGCTCTAAAAGTTCCAATGTACTCACCTGTTTTCTGGCTGCCAGGGCAAGTTCCGTCACATGGCTGATCAACGCGTACACGGCAGTAAAGATTCCGTTTAGGGCACCTGATAACTGTATCACGCTGCCCACGGAGATCGTACCTCCAAGGGCAACGATGACCACCATCAAATAGGCGCCTCCGGTGAGCATACTGTTATTTACGGCATTCAAGCCTAACTGTCCGGCAGTCCCCTTCGCTCCCTCCAAAAATCCTTTACGGTAATTTTTATTTTTCAGAACATCAATGGTCCAGCGCTTTAAAAGATCATAACTGCCGTAGATCCTTATATCCTTGCCGTATCGGTAATCAAAACTATCTTCACCGGAAAACTCCCAGCAGAAATGCTCCTGCTCCTCTTTTTCCTCTTCTTTTAAGGTGTTAAACATATAAACCATTGCCTTCTTGCGAAAACGTACCAGAAATCGCTGGCACACCGCCGTCAATGCCACCATGATCAAAAACACTGCCACGGATTCATATCTTTTGCTGCGTATGATATATCCGATTACCGGTACGGCGAGCACAAATGCAATGATGAACCGTACGCACTGGTCTACCAGACCGGCAAACTGCCAGAAGATCGTGTTAATTCCTGCGCCCCAGTTATTATCTTTCCAAATTCTTGCCTTCAGTTCCTTGATCTCGGGGCTGTCGATCCTGGAATAATCCATGTCTAACATCTTGGTTTCCGTAATACAGTCGTATAAATGCGCTATGCGGTCCTGCCGTATATTTAACCAATGGTCCAGCGCATCACTGCTACAGCGAAGCAACAAAATGACTCCGACACATACTCCCGCCACGGTGATCAAATGTAAAAAATCTTTACCTGTGCTGATTCCATCCAGAATATAAGCGGACAGCAGCAGTTCTATATAAGGCACGATTCCGCCAAGCAGCGACACTAAAAGCCGCCCTTGCAGATACCTTTTATCCATGTCACAGATTACCTTGAAAATTTTCCTGATATTTTTTATATGCTCCCGTATGGGCAGCTTACTCATCAGATCCGTTCCCATCTTCTTTTTCCTCCGAATAATAAGAGCTTTGCAGTTTAAACATTTCCGCATATGGTCCTGCTGCACGTATCAGTTCCTCGTGGCTTCCCTGCTCCAGTATCCTGCCGTCCTCGATCAACACGATCCTGTCCGAAAATCTTGTACTGGCAAGTCTATGGGAGATAAAAATTGCCGTTTTTCCCTCTGTGTATTTCCGGTAACTGTCATAGACCTGACTCTCCGCAATAGGGTCCAAGGCTGCCGTAGGCTCATCCAGCACCAGAATGGGCGCGTCCTTGTATAATGCTCTTGCCAAAAGAAACCGCTGCTTCTGACCACCGGATAGTTCTATCCCATCTTTCATCAACTGTTTTGTCATATATCTGCGGATGCCGATGTTCTGTTCTCTGAAAAACTCTCCCAGTCCTGCCCTTTCCAGACAGTCCCACGCCTTCTTTTCATCCACACGCTCTATGCGGTCCATACTCAGATTCTCCCCTACGGTAAAGGGCAGGATCAATGTTTCCTGAAATACCACGGAAAAGAGCTTATAGAGTTCTTCTCTGGGAAATTCATTACGGTCAATACCATTGATCAGTATCTGACCCCCGTCGGGATCGTACATGCCGCAGAGCAATTTTACCAATGTAGTCTTGCCTGCACCGTTCACACCCACCAAAGCAATCTTTTCCCCCGCCCGGATGTTCAGGTTCAATCGGTTAAAAATGCATTTTCCTTCTGATCCGCTCCCACTCTCTTCGGTCACTTCTTCCTGCACATCATCTTCCTTCCACCGTTTGTAAGAAAAGCTGACATCCTGAAATTCAATGGAAAGAGGAAGAGTCAGTTCATCTATATGTCTGCTGCCGCTTGCCCTGTCCTCTTCCGGCAGTTCCAGATAGGCCCTGAGGTAGTCCGTATCATTGGCTGCGCCTCGGAGTGCGGAAAGGGAATTCATAATACCGTTTACAAAAGTGGAGAAACCGGTAATTGCGCCGAAATACAGTACAAATTCGCCCGCCGTCAGTTTGCCTTCTGATGCCTGATACAAGAGCCACGCATAAGCCCCCAAATCTCTGAGTGCCGACAACGCATAATGTATCCTGGCATAATATGCACTGGTCCACTGATACTTTTTCTGAACTTCCGTCAGTTCTCCGATCACTACATCCCGCAGCTGCAAAAGCCAGTGCTGCATGGCAAAAATCCGAACATCCTTGGCTCCGTAAGGATTTCCCATGGCATTGCTTACACTGCCAAAATGCCGCCATGCCGTTGCATTTTCTTCCCGAAAAGCCTCCTGCTTCTTGATGTGATTTAATCTTAAACGGTAGTTGATCAAAGAAAGCCCGATCAAGATCAGCAGCATCCAGAAATTCAAGAAACCGATCACCGTGGAATATAGCGCAAAGCTCAGTAGATTTATGCATAAATCGGTGGTCGCAGACACTGTCATGCTGATAGCGGACCAATCTCCTCCTGCCGTAGACCCTCGCGCTTTCATATAAACTTTTTTGATTTCTCCTGCCTCCACATCCGCATACCTGATTCGCAGACTTTTTAGAAACAACATACCAAGTACATTGGTCCTTTGCTCATTATACAGATGATATTTGCCGCCCTGCACTGCCTGACTTGCACCGTTGAATACGATCATCAAAAGCACAAATCCGCCTAATACCGCAGCTGCCTGCGTAACCGAAGCATTCTTTTCTACCAGATCCACAGCCAGTTTGGGCAGCCAAATCCCGAACAAGGGCACTGCAGACTTAAGCAGGATTTCCATGATGGAAAAGACCAATACCATAGGCTCTTCTTTTTTAAAATAATCTGCAAAAAACAGAATATCGCTCAAAATGGAATAATGCTTAGGCACAAACTCCTTTTTATCCGCTTCCATGGTTATACCTCCCTGCACTTCTTTGGACAGTGCCAGTATAGCATAGTGTGTCTCAAAAAAGAAAAAACGTGCACGAACGGTTCGTATCGTGCACGAATGGTTTATAACGGAAGAAGCACCTCTGTGGCAAACACACCCTCCTCGTCAGCTCTATCCAGATAGCCATGATAGCGTTCCACCACCTTATCAATACGCATAAGTCCAAATCCATGATGCCGGCTGTCCTTCAGGGTCTCGTAAATCCTGCCCGCCCGTTTTAATTCTCCCGTCGTAGCATTTATCACATAGATGTAGAGCTGCCCTTTTAAGATATCAATGTACAATCGGATAAAACGTTTTCCGGCATCCTCTATCCGCATGCAGGCTTCCATGGCGTTGTCCATCAGGTTTCCGATTATCAGACTTAAATCCACCTCAGAGATAGAGGTATCCAGCTCTTTGGGTACAATGGCTTTGGCTTCTACTGCGATTCCCCGCTGTTTTGCCAGAGAAATCTTACTGTTTAAAATCGCATCGATCATCACATTGCCGGTCTTTACTACCGTATCAACCGTTGTCAGGTCATGGTCCAGTTCATTTAAATATGCGTCCAGCTCTTTTAGCCTTCCCATGGCCAGATGCGCCTTCATGGTCTGGATATGATTGTGGTAATCATGCCGCCAGCCTCTAATCTGACGGTACATGCTCTGCACTTCTTCATAGTGCTTCTCTAACAGATCACTCTGATATTCAAACGTATGCCTGTCCACCAAGGTAAAAATAAGCCTGCGCAGCCAAAAGACACATACTCCCAATATAACAATTCCCACTGCGATTCCCGCAGTTATAAACAGAACTTTTTCATTCATCTTAATTCCCTTCTTTTCGGAAATACCGGATAAACGCCTGATTGACCTGAACATACAGCCTTCGGCTCACCGGAATTTTACTGCCATTATCCAATACAATTTCCGTGCGGTCAATATGATGGATTCCGCCAATCCTGCATAAATAGGAGCGATGGCATTTGATAAACTCTCCTCCATTCAATTGCTGCTCCAATTCTGAGATACTCTCCGTAATCTCCACTTGCCGGGTCTCGCCCATCGGAACATAAATCTCAATGACACAGCCATGTCCCCTGGCCTCTATAAACATAATCTGTTCCATGGACAGTTTCAAAAGTTCCTCTTTCGTATGCACTAAGAGAAACTTCTCCTGTCCTCCCTTTTTCATTGCCCGGTCCATACAGCGAAAAAGCTTTTCCTGACTGATCGGTTTTAAAAGATAATGCAGGGCCTCCACCTCATAGCCCTCTTCCAGATAATCCGCAATCCCCGTAGTAAACACAATGACAATGTCCGAATCCTGCTCTCTGACCCGTTTTGCCATCTCCATGCCGCTCATCTCTTTCATTTGGATGTCCACAAACAGCATGTCAAAATCCCGCTGCTCCTCCCATGCGAACAAAAAACTCTCCGCACTGGGAAAGTCAACAATATTTATGGGGAGCTTTCTCTCCCGACTCCAGTCTTTTAGATAGGCGGACAGAATCTCCCTGTGTACCTGTTCATCTTCTATGATTGCCAGTTTCATCCTTTATCACCCATTTTTTCCTTTATATACCGTCAATCAGTCAGCGTATACTGAAACAATTCATATTTTAACCGGCTGCCCTCCGTAATCTCCGGCGGAAGCAGCGCTCTGGCCACCAGCTTTAAATCTTCGCTTTCTATATCCGTCCTCTTCAAATGGGCATAGTCCCCGTCAATGTACATCACTTCATAATACCATGTTTCCATTTGTGTCTCCTCACTTTCCAAAACCTTTCAAAGGTTCAAATTTCTTTCTGATCAGCCGCACCATCCGATTGCTGTCGTTTGGAGCGATCGTGTGCGTATAATTCCATTCTGCACCGCCAAAGGTTATCACTTCATCCGTCTCAAGCATCTCTCCCAGCCAGCTTATCATGTTCTCCTTCATTGCGCTGTGATCATATATCTCTAAGAATGTATGACCCGGATATTTTTCAGCATCATATTTTAACATCTTAAGCTGCAGCCCACTCTTCTCCATCTCCTGATACAGGGCTTCAATGCGCTCCGTCCTGTCTATTACCCTAAGGCAGACTACATCCTCTTCCTCAGGCAGTTCTCCTAGCACGTAGTTATGATGGAGCGAACTGCGAAGCTCCTTGACCAGATGATTGTAAACCACATTTTGTGTATTCTGGTAGTAGATAACCATCATATCGAATATGATGACATGAGCGAACCAGTTCATCCTATGGGTGCGCAGAAGTTCCATCACCTCTTTCGCCTTACTGTTTGGCATCACATAGGAGCGCACATACATTTTCTCCTGAATGTCATACAGCGCCGCACCATCCATGACGATCACAGGGTAGTTCAGCTTCACATCCTTTAAAAGTTCTGTCAGTCCTCCGGGCGTGTGGGTAGTAGAGACTGTGAACTTTGCACCCTCCGCTATCATGCGGTTTAGCTCCACTCTGCTGTAGCCGGAAAGCTTTTTCTCCCTGTCAAGCAGTGCCGTTTCCAACTCGGCCACAAACAGGATGTTTCCGTTATGCTCTCTTGGCAGTCTGGCTGAATTTACTAACAGGGCGATCACAATGCCTATCATGGTGTCCAAAAAGCGGTTCCAGGCAAACAGATAAGGATTGTTTGTAATATTATTAATTACGATGCTCAGATATACTACATTGGCAAAATAAGCCGTATCCCTCTGTTTGATCACTACCGTGGTGTATATGACGAATATCACCATCATGGAAATGACCACACCGTGCATCAGACGCTCAGTCATAGTCTCTATGGCCAATGAGGGAAACAGCAGAAGCGTTACCAGACCGCAGAGCGCCCCCACCGTGGTGGCCACCGCCCTGTTGACTGCGTTCTTCTTCGTCTCCGCCACGGAATCCTGCATACAATATATGGCGGCAATATGGGAATAAAAAACCACATCTGCATCCCCCCGCAGCATGTTCACGCAGAAACACAAAAATACCGCGATACCCGTTTTGATAAGACGCATGCCAATCGGCGGCACATACTTTTTAATCTCGGTTCTTTTCTCCATCCATCCCATAACCCCACCCCATATTCCATATGATATCCGCAATATCTATTTTCCAAGTAATCTCCGTCCCATGCCGATCATCCAGATATAAGCCATCTGGCTAACACTATTATATTTTTTTAAGAAGAAGAAATCAAGTCAGAATGCCGGTATGTCCCCATCTGTTCTTTCTCATTGTTTTAAAAAATGGAAAGCAAGCTTGACATGGCATATAGACCGTGATATCATACATATATGGAAAGCAAACTTTCCATCCGAAAGGAGGCTGCAATGAAAAACCGGTTAGAAGAATTACGCAAAGAACGCGGAGTGAAACAAGAAGATTTGGCAGCAGCGCTGGAGGTGTCCCGACAAACCATTGGATCGCTGGAGAACGGACGCTACAATCCTTCCATCCTGCTGGCGTTCAAGATCGCGCGATATTTTGACATGAGTATTGAAGAAATTTTTATCTATGAGGAGGATGCGTTATGAAAAAGAAATCGTTATTTTATCTGATTGTGGGTATCTTTGGTATTGTACTCATTGTATTGGCCATTGTCTTAGATGGCAGGGTGTCGAATGCAGTGGACGGGACGCTGATGGGAGCGGGCGCAGCGCTTATGGGTGTGGGAATTTCCATGTGGCAGTTCTTCCGCTGGGACAAGAAAAATCCGGAGAAGTGGAAACTATATGAGATCGAGTCCCATGATGAGAGGAATGTTGCCATCCAGCTTAGGGCAAAGGCCATAGCCGGAGAGGTATTGCAGTGGACAGTAATGGTTGCTGCCTGGATAGCTATTTTCTTAGATGCACCGTTGTGGGTGATACTCGCCATTGTTGGAGCCTTTATAAGCAAGACAATCTTGGAAATGTGCCTCATGGCCAAGTATCAGAAAGAGATGTAATATTAAGAAGAACAAGAAAGGCTTTCAGCCTTTAAGTAAACCGGAGGTAATCTATTATGAAACACATTGTATTGATAAACGCCAGTCCACGCAAAGAATGGAATACCGGTACTTTAATACGGGAGGCTGCACGGGGAGCAGATTCCGAAGGGGCAGAAGTCAAGATATTTAACCTTTATAGGCTGGAGAAATTTACCGGCTGTATTTCCTGCTTTGGCTGTAAACTGCCTGAAAATAAGGGCAAGTGCATCTATCAGGACGGACTTGCGCCTGTGCTGGAGGAAATACGCCATGCAGATGGTCTGATCATCGGTACGCCAAATTATCTTGGGGATGTCACCGCCGTTTTTCGCGCTCTGTATGAGCGACTGATTTTCCAATATATAACCTACAAGAAAGAGCTAATGAACTACAATGACCGCAAAATCCCCGTCCTTTTTATTATGACAAGCAATGCTCCGGAGGAATATTATACACCGGAGGGCTATGGAACAATGGTATCAGGATATCAGAATACTCTAAGTAATTTCATTGGCTCCACAAAAGTTATGATCTGCAGTGACACGCTTCAGGTCAATGACTATGACAAATACGACTGGACAATGTTTGATCCGGATGCCAAAAAAGCAAGACATCAAATCGTCTTTCCACAGGAGAAACAAAAAGCGTTTCATCTTGGAGCGGAAATGGTTAAAAATCCTTGGCAGACGATGGAATGATTGGAGCGCAATTTATACGGGCATCTTTGGTATATGGAAATAATTTCCAGCTTCTCTAACACCCTCGACACTGAGGGGTTATGTTTATTTATGCAGTAATATCTTCCTGTATTTTATAACTTTCATATTTCGATTTTTGCGCCTGTTTAATAAATTTTTTTGCTTGAAAACATAAAGAGTATATGGGCTATAAGAAGCCATCTTAATTGTTGAAGCAAAATATCTAAAAGCCTAAAAATGATTCGCCTGCCGTCTGTTCCATCTGCAAGCATAACCGTTTCTTCCGGGAATGATACACTGTCACGGTAGGCTTTAACCGCTTTAGCAAGTGCCGATTTTTCACTGTCTGATAGAGGCTTAAAACAGGAAACAGCAAAGGCGAGAACGCCCTAAAACAGCTTTCCCGCCCATTTCAGTTTTGAGAGACAAACAACCCCAAATAATGAATGATTTACCACAGCCGAAATTAATACGCCAAAAGGTTATTATAGCAGTCAATAGTCTCAGACAATCCTTCCGCAAAGGACGAGACAGATCCGTTGCCGGAACCGGACATCCGAATGGCAATCATGTCCAGAGGCTCTCCCGCCTGCACTTTCTCCAACACCACCGTGATGGACTTATGCGTATTTTGCAGTGCAGTTACAAAGAAGCCCCAGTTTCTCATGCCGTCCACACTCATATAGAGCCCTTCCTGCTTCAGCTTATCCTTGTCCTGATCGTACTGCAGAACCTGATCCACATAGGATGTAAATTCGTCATACAAAGGCTGGATCAGAGTCAGATCCATATCCAGTACATTTTCATTTCCTATACCCTGACGATACAGCTCGTTGTAGATATCCTCGGCCGAAAGCATCGCCATATTCAATGTATATAATACCTCGTAACCCTCCGCTTTCATCTGCTCCAGCGCTTCTTTTTCCCGCTGGGATGCGACGGTATTTAATTCCTCCATAAATTCCTCGCCGTACATAAAATATTCTTCAAGGACACCCATCAGCGCTGTATGTTGTTCCTGCGACTTGGCGTAATCGTCTTCCAGGAAACCATCGTCTTTTGTATAGGCATGTATTTCTCCAAGTATGGTGATCATCTTCTGCAAAGAGGGATAAAAATTCAAATAAGCCTGGTCAAGCGCATCTTTTTCGCTCTTGCTGGATGCCGCCTCGTAGGCCTCTTGTGCATATCCGAGATATTTAGCGGAATGCGGATAGTAACAGAAATAATTGTTGATGTTCTCTTTTACAAGTTCAAATTCTCCACTCTCAATGTTTACATTGGAAAAATACTGCGTCAGCGCATCATTGATCTCGCCTACCATGTGATTATTAATCTCTATATAGTTATTGTAGAGCTTCTGAGCATCTCTCTCATTCAACTCTGCCGTCTGACTTTCACTGCCTACGGACGGCTGAGCAGATACGCTCTCCGGGCTGCCCGTCGGAACGTTCCGATCATCCGCGGAGGCGTCCCCCTGACACGCAGTTAGGGAAAGAGCAATCACTATAGCCGCAAAAGCCGTGATCCATTTCCTTATCCCTTTCATTTTCTCTCGCTCCTTTTCTAAACCTTATATCTTTTTCGTGCCCAAATCTTCCACCGGAATCTTCTTCTCCGTCCGCTCTGAGACAAGGGTCAGGAAAGCGTTCAGAGACTCCCTGCTCACGAAGCTGAACCGGGCTATCGGCCTCTTTTTCGGATTCTCGTTCCGGTCAAAAAATTCCGCCACATAATGAGTCGTGTAGGTGCGCACCCGATTGATTCTCACGACAATGACCTCCTTAAAAATCTCAATATGTTCGACTTGAGGAGCAAACACAACGTTAATGACACCGCTCTGCCAGATGCTGGACCAGTATATCTTGCCGACAGTGATGGTATATGTGGTGTCGTCACTGTCTTTCGACACCAGAGTATAGTGGTCATCAGTGTCAAAATAATCCGCAAAATATCCCTCTCTGGCCTCATCCGTCGGAAACAGCTTCATGACATTTTTCTGCAGACTTTTTATGATCTTCTTCCAGTTTCCCTGAGCACAGAGAAGCGGCCACGTTATCACCGTGAGAACTTCCCCGAACAAAAGTCCGATCGGTGCGTGAAACGTAAACACATGCTGAGCCGGATATTGCGCAAGGAAACCGATGATCACAAGCGCCACCATAGGTCCGCCTCCCCACAAATAGACAGCCATTTTTGATTTTGCGTAGGTCTGCTCGCAGCATTTCTTGATCCATATGCTCTGTTTGGTCAGGAAACGGTGCATTCCCGCCGGAGCATCCCCTACCGACTCGTCTTTCCTGCCCTCTCCAAACAAACTTTTTACCACACGCCCTACAAAGATCAACAGACTGACGACTGCCGTTATCCTGCACAAGGCGCTGTCTCCGAACGGCCAGAAAGCAACCCCCGCCGCCAAAAGAAAGACCGTAACTATGATATCCACTACCTTTTGCATGAAATTACCTCCTAATATTATCTTTCCATCATGATAGCAAAACTGGAGACAATATTCAATTGTTTGTACATTATCCAGTCTTTGCTCTATTTCTTTAACAATCATAAACTGTTGTTGATCTATACCTGCGTCAAAGCCGAATACTACATGAAATCTATCTGCCAAACGTGAAAACCAATAATATTTGCTATACAAAATAGTTTCTAACGTAATATCTTTTGCAACTTTAAGTTCCGCTTCATGTTCATTCAAGAAATGTCAATAATAAGAAAATATTATTAGAAAGGCAGTCCTTTTCAGGGCTGCCCTTTAAATATTATGTATAATCCTGTAGAATCCGAAGCAAATTATTTCTTATAACCACACTTCGGGCAAACACCGTTCTCGTTCAAAGCAATACCACACAGCGGGCAACGATCTACGCTCTTCTGAGACTCATATTCCTCGGTGGCTGCGTTCACACCGCTAGTGAAGGTAATCTTCACAATATTCAGCTTGTCTTTCAGCAGATCGTAAACGATTTTAATCATACCTTCTACCGTCATAGTCTCTTTGGTAACCACCAGCCTACACTCCGGATAGGCAGTTGCCAGCTCGGTTTTGAAAGCAGTACCCTTCTGCTTATTGGTGGGTGCTCCATCCTTGATTCCTTGCTCCTCATAAACTTTGAGGATAGCGGGCAGCAAAGGATCGTCCTCTCTTAAAACAAGAGCATGGTCAAAGTTTTGCAGAACCTCCCAAGCCGTCTTCTTGATCTCATTACAAGGGAAAACCATATTGACGCCGGACTCGACGGTGTCTTCCACCTCGATAGTCAGAACGCCGGTATGCCCATGCAAATACTGGGCCTCACCCTTAAAGCCGTAGAAACGATGAGCGTACTGCAAGTCTAATGTAGTAATACTTCTCATGTTTATTCTCCTTTTCCTTATATATTTATGGGATATTTTAACACTTTTTATTTTAGTTTTCTATAATAACTTATATCTCTTTGGCCGCCTCCAGTATCTAAACCATCCTTGACACAGAGACTAAGGAGTTAAGGTTTTCTAATCAGTAATGTTTTATGCTTTTTATGCAAAACATACATTGTTTAACTACTTAGAAAACGTAAATACGAATATTAGATATTCCTGCTGTCCTTTTTCTTCAAAAGCTGGGAGGTATCCAATGTCTGCTCGGATTGGCCTAACTTTTTTTCCTTTTTGGATTCCTTTTCTTTTGCGTGTTTCTTTCCCTTGTGCGGAATCTGCGTCTCCGTACCATGACCGTCTTCTGTTCCCTGAGAATCTAAAACCTGCACGTCATATCCTTGCATATCCTGCTCGGGATTCTTTTCCCCGGTTCCGGTCTTTTTAAGTACCTTCTCCGCCCATCTTAATCGGGGCACATACTGGAAGCGGCGCATTGCCACATCTGCCAGAAACAGACAGATTGCAAGCCCCAACAGCCAGTTGGTCAGAGGGCGTTTCTCCCTTGCTCCTGTGGTAATATTCGTCCAGATATTTTCCTCAGCGGTGATGAGCCTGCCATACTGCTGCACAAAACTTAAGTAAGGAGCCGTACTCACATTAAATTTATACTCATAAGAAAACTGTACCGCGGCAGCCGTGGTCATATAGCTTTGAATCTCCCCGTTCTCCGTACGGCGTAAACTGAAATGGTACAGACCTGTATGATCAGTGGGTATGCTGGTCTCATAGGTCCCCGGCGCCGTAGCATGGAGCTTTACCTCCCGGACATTCTCATCCGGGTCAATGACTGTGGCCAGAATCTCTGTATCACCGCTATAGCTGCCCGTCTGGTAGATTATCTGGGTTTCCTCACCTACAGTCACCACATTCACCCTGTCCTCACCCAAGTTGGCATTTCCGGTGGAATAGTCAACAATCCGCTTCCAAAGCTGGACATAGTCCTCTTTCCCGACAAACGGGCCGCTCCACTCTCCCGTAACATCACTGTTCCATGCTACGGTTCTCCCCAAACCGTACTGCCATACCGTAAGAATCGGATCATCCTTCTCAGCCGAAGAAATAATGGAACTGGAAGCCGTCTTGGGGGTGGCGGAGATATATCCATAAAGTATGGGCCAGCCTTCGTTAAAGAGATTTGCCGTCAGTTCATGTCCTCTCCTGACGGACAGCCCAAAATTTCCGTTTTGGATATAGCTGTCCCCTCCCAGAAAAACCTCCTGGGCAAAAATCTTAGGAATGTCACTGGAAGTATCGGAATAATAATACCGGCCGCCGCAGTTATTGGCAAGGTGCTCCAGCAGCTGTGTGTCCGACCCGACTCCCACTGCAACGGTGGAAAGGGTGATTCCCGCATCCGTATATGCCTGCACCACATCCCTGAAATCCGCGGTTTCTCCCATTCCGTCCGTAAGCAGTATCACATGTTTTATCGAAGTATCGGACTGGGAAAGTACCCTATAGGCTTCCTGTAGAGCCGGCTTGATGGTGGTGCCGCCGCCTTCATCAATCCTCTCGATCTCATTTTTGATACCCGCTCTGTCATCGACCAAGGTCAGCTCTACCTGCCAACTGTACTTATCATCAAAGGTCAACACCCCTACATAGTCCGAATCAGCCAGATTATCCACGGCAACGGTAGCTGCTCTGATCGCCACGTCAAGGTTACTGCCACCGGAACCGTCTACATAGGCTGTCATACTCCCGGAACGGTCAATGACCATGACCATTGCCATGGAGGGCTTCTCGTCCACGCTCCGAAGCTCCATATCCACCGGAAGGACCGCCTCCAGTACCGTATCCCGATAGCCGCCCAGAGCATAACTGTTCTCTCCGCCGCAGCAAACAAAGCCGCAGCCATAATCCTTCACATAGGTCTCCAAATTTTCTAAAAAGCCCGCGGGCAGATCGTCAATATAGGTATCCACTAAGATAATGGACTTGTATTCCAGCATGGCATCTATATTGTCCGGCGCATTCAGTGCGGAGACTGCACTGTAATCGCATCCTGCCGCATTTAACACGGAAGTAAAGCCTGAAACACCAGTGTTTTGTCCGGAGATGACTAACACTCTGGGTGCGGCTTCCACCACGGAATAAGCGTTGTAGACATCATTCTCCTGACAGCTGTCCCCCACTGCTCTCACTTGCGCACGCAAGGCTTCCATGGCATTACTGCCCGCATCCTCACTCACCTGCAGGCTGAATACAAAGCGATTGCTCCCCCTGCTTAAGTGCACATCAGCGGATGTCGCCTTTTGACTTCCGTTATAGAGTTCCAAAACCGCGTCTGTCTCGTAATTGCTCTCCACCAGCACGGTAACGGAATACTTGTCTCCAGGATGTAAATTGGCAGGGAGTGTAACATTGTCAATATAAGCATCCGGTGTCTCCTCATCTTCATAAAGCAGCGTCAGAAACTCCGCCCCGTTTACAGAAAGCGCCTGCGCCATATGCCGGATGTCCCCTCCGGTCTCCTTTCCATCCGTCAATACCACAAGCCTTGCATGATAGCCGCTTGGAATCAACATGAGCGCTCTGGAAACAGCCTCCTCAAAATTGGTGGCCGAACTCTCCGGCACCGTCATCAGACCCGCATAATGCTTCTCTGCACTCAAAAACTGCTCCACCAGTGCATCTTTTCCAAAAGTCACAATGCCGTATACATTGCGGGAAGGCATTTCCGATACGATTCTTCCCAGATAACTCTCCATCTCCTCTAAGTGCTCTTCATTACTGTCGGAGAGATCTACCACAAACACCGTGGCGGTTCCGCTGCTGCCTAACTTAAGACTAATACCAAGAAACGCAAGCAGTACGCATAAGAACACCATGCAGCGCAGCACCAGATAAAACTTTCCCCGATACCGCATCTGCCGTACATAAACAATCCATTCCACTATCAAGAATGCCAATGTAAGCAGCAAAAAAACGTTCCGCAAAGTCCTCTTCACTTTCTGCGTCCGCAGTTCTCCGCCATTGGTTACAGAATCCGCATCTTTACGTCCGTCTGACTCCGTAGCAGTCTGGAAACGTACCACATAGAACTCCTGATAGTCTGCATTGCCAACCTGATACAAACCTGCCGTACGGGGACGACTCTCAAACAGGGGGCTGTCCGGTTCGGCCCAGGGCTGTAAAGCAATCTCCTCTCCCGCATAGTAGATATTTGTGGCAAGCCAGGAAGTATCCGACAGATAGATCATGGCATTGGCTAAAAACACCGGGAACTCCGCCCGCAGGGGAAAATCCGACTCCCGAATGTCAAAACCTACCACGATTTCCTTCTTGCCGTCCCTCTCCCCATAGTAGCCCACACATTTTCCGTCGTACTGAAGGAAGCTCTCCGCCCCTTCCGGGAGCGCAAAGCAATAGGCGGTATTCACCCCTATGCTAAAGCCGGACAGTCCTGCGGTCAGGTCGCAATCCGCCATATCCAGCACTACATTTTCAAGCTTCTCCACCGACTCCTCTCTAACATTGCCAAACAGCAGCTTATTGCCTTCCGGGGTCTCGGGGGCCCATCCAGCATCATAAATCACTACATTATAAGCATGATTCTCTACGGAAGCATCACTTTCCGCCTTAGCAATGCTGCTTCCGGTAACGGCCTGGTATGCCTTTTCAATAAAGGTATTCCCGTCTCCGACAAGCAGACCGTCAATGAGATTTCCGCGATTCTTTACCGCCTGTGAGATATTGTCCTTAGCCAGACTGTCTCTGCCGCCTCCTAAAAAGGAGATTCCGCTTAAGCGCGACTCCAGACTTTGTCCGTTCCAATCAATCTGTTCAAACAGACAAACTTTTGTTTCTCCGGCCGCAAGGTGCATCTGGCTTAAAGCAATCAGCTTCTCTCCTTCGTCGTAAAGCCCCACATCCAAGGAAACTTCTCTGTCGCTGTAGTTAACTATGCTGACCATCACATCATACAATCCGTCTTCCCGCAGAGAAAAAACAGTGTACTCGTTTGCCACATTGACAGTAGGTTCTCCCACTACATGAAGTTCACTCCCGGAGGAACTCACCAAAGACTCAAATTCCGCTGCACCGGCTCCGTCGGTATAGACAATCAAATCTGTAGCATTTTCCGCCTCCTCGCCCATGAGCGTATCTAAAATACCGAGGTTTTCTAAACCTTGAGCAGCCACAAGGCTTCCTCCGCTGTCACTGCACTGAATTCCCCGCAGTGCCAGAATCAGACTGTCCGCATCCCCGATATCCAATGCCAACAGATTCACACCGGTTCCGTCCACTGTCACAAGGGAAAACTTCGTATTCTCCGAGTTCCGCACATAGTCGCAGGCCTGCTCCACCGCCTCTTCCAGGCGGGTTCTACCCGAATCCCCCACATGCTGCATACTGCCACTGGTATCAATTAACAGAATCTTTCTCCCGCCGCCCTGACCTTGCGCTCTGATAAAAGGTGACATCAACGCAATCACCAAGAGGCCAATGATCAGAATCTGCAGATACATGAGAATGTTGTGTACAAACTTCTCAAAAAAGGTACAGGACTGCTCGTTCTTTAACAGATTCTTCCATAAGAGATTGGAGGAAATAAGATGATCGATTCCTTTTGGCTTTAACAGATATAAAATTATGATAATCGGAACCGCTGCCAGAAACAACAGCGGCCACATGCTCTCAAATATCATATAACATCCTTAAATCTTCAAATATCAGTTTGTGAAAATCTCTCCCTGTGCTGCACAGCGCATAAATCGCCCCCGCTTTTGCACAATCCCGCTTAAGACTTGCGGTAAACGCCTGCAGGGCCTTTTCATAGATGCGGATACTCGAAGCATCCAACGTAAGGCGCAAAGTACTTTTTTCTTCCATATCGATGAGATTTCGGGTGCCGGTGAGTTCCACGTTTAATTCTTCCTCTGCCAGCACATGCAAAAATACGGCCTTCTGCCTGCGATAATCCAGAAAGCGCAGCAGCTGATGAAATCTCTCACTGTCCGTATCCACAAATTCCTCCTGCAAAAAATCACTGATCAGGATGGTTATACCGGGCCCCTTGACCGGAAGGCGCCTGATTGCTTCTGCAATATCCGCCCTGTCAGAGAAGGTGCGCTGCCCCAGCCAGTCCGCAAGACGTGGAAATGCTCTCTTACCACCGTATGCCACAAAGGGAGCGTCCATCTTCTGCACATCATAGATTAACACTCTGTCCATGTTGTTAAGCCCCAGATAGGCCATAGCGGCAGTCAGCATAGCGGCCATGTCACTCTTTTTGTTTTTCCCGTAGTCCATGGAGGCACTGGTATCTAATAAAATTGAGATCACAGCCTCCTTTTCCTCCATGTACTCCTTCACATAGAACCGATCCAGCCGTCCATAAGCATTCCAGTCAATGCGCCGTATGTCATCCCCGGGCATATACTCTCTGAAATCAGAGAATTCTGTAGAAGAACCTTTCAGCACGGATTTGCGGTTTCCGCTTAAATTCATGGAAGATTTGTGCCCCATGGACAGCCGCAGCCGGGACAATGTGTCAAAAAACGAAACATCCAGCTTCATACATTCCGTCCTCTTAAATTTTGGGTTTCTTAGCGGTCAGAATTCCCCTGATAATGTCGTCCTCTGACACGCTCTGACTAATAGCATCAAAGCTGGGCAAAATACGATGCCTCAATACGGGGTAAGCTGCCTCCTCTACATCCTGGAATGAAACATTGAAACGTCCTTCCAAAAAGGCCTTTGCTCTGGCGGCACGAATCAGTGCCTGCGCCGCTCTGGGACTTGCGCCCTCCCGGATAAGGGGATTCGACGCATGCGTCTCCATGACAATATCCAAAAGATAATCCATTACTGCATCCGCGATGGGAATCTGATTGACCAGTTCTTTTACTGCTAACAGCCCCTCACCGTCCATCTGCTTTTCAATGACCACTGCCCCACTTCCCTCTGTCAGCGTGACGATACCTTTCAGTTCCTCCTTGGAGGGAAAGCGGACCAGAATCTTAAACATAAAACGATCCAGCTGGGCCTCCGGCAGAGGGTAGGTACCTTCGTTCTCAATCGGATTCTGCGTAGCCAGTACAAAGAAAGGCTCTTCCAGCTTATGGCTCTCATTTCCTACAGTCACCGTATGCTCCTGCATGGCTTCCAACAATGCGGACTGTGTCTTGGGGGTGGCGCGGTTTATCTCATCCGCCAAAATCAGATTGGCGAAAATGGGCCCCCGCTCAAAGGAAAAGGAACTGCCCTGCTCATTCTTTACAATAATATTGGTACCGGTCACATCGCTTGGCATCAAGTCCGGCGTGAACTGTATTCTTTTAAAAGACAGGTCAAAAACCTTTGCGATCGTGCTGACCAGCCTAGTCTTGCCCAGTCCCGGCATACCCTCTAAGAGCACATTGCCACCCGTGAGCATAGCCAGCATGACCTGACGGATAATCTCTTCCTGTCCGATGATCCCCTTCCTGATTTCTCTCTCGCAGTCTGCGATCCGCTTTGCCATATAGGCCGGATCCTGCAGCTTGTTTCTATCCAATTCACTCATTTTTTGTACTACCCTCCACATTTATCTATGAAAATAAAACGCTAGTGAAAGCTGGAAAAATACTCCTTTATCACGTTCTCCATACCGCTTGGATATCTTCCGGATGCAATGCCTTCGTAGGCATTCTGCTCATAACTTCCGATGACCGCCTCATGGGACATATGGATTCCTTCCCAGCTTAAGCCATTCTGATCGCGAAAATACTCTGAATCATTATGGTTTCCGGCATTTCCCGTAAGATTACCGTTCTCCGCAATGGCATTAGGAATACTGACATAATCTCTGGATATGTTGGCGCTTCCGGTTCCTCTGCCGGATTCGGCGTCGCCCTGACCATTCTGACCGCTTCCCTGTCCGCTCTGACCGTCTCCTTGCCCGTCTTGGCCGCTTCCTTGGCCGTTCTGACCGTTTTCGCCGCTTCCCTGTCCGTCTTGGGCATTTCCTTGACCGTTCTGGCCATTGCCTTGACCGTCTCCCTGGCCATTTCCCTGTCCATCCCCTTGATTACTCTGTCCGTTATTCTGGCCGCCCTGATTGTTCTGACCGCTTCCATTTTGATTGTTTTGACCGCTACCACTCTGTCCCTGATTAGAAGCAAGGCTGTTAGCTGTAGAAGGATTTCCGCTCATTTCCTGCAGCCTCTCTGCCATAGCCTGCATGGACTGTGCCGACATGGGAGAGAAAGCGGCACCGTTCCCGATACTCTGAGCCATATCGAACATCCTGCTGCTCATGTTCTCATATTTAAATTGCAGCTTCTCTCCGGCTGCCTGCAAGGCTTCTGCCGAAGATACCTGCCCATACTCAGCCATGGAGGCTTGAAGGCTTTCCATCATCTCCTGCAGAGCCGCAAGCTGCTCCGGTGTCAGTTCCTCCTGCTCTGCCAGCTTTTCCAAGCCCTCTAAGACTTCCGCGATTTCTTTTTCCTTCTCCCCGGCTGCCTGTTGTATCTCATGCAGCTCTCCGGCCCAATCTTTCATCCGGGAAGGCGCAAGCGCCAATCCGATCATCAAGGTAAAAAGCGCCGCAAGCAGCGCCGTCTTCTTCCGGTTTGGCCATACTGATATCCGGATTCTGTCCTTATGGCGTTTCAGCTGCTCCATGGCATCCTTTCGCTGAAGCGAGGGCAGCGCTCCCTCGTCCTCTAAATGCTCATAAGCTGTGATGATCCGTTCCTGAAAGCCAAAACTGTCCATCACCAGCGCTGCATCCTCCATAGTGTTTTGCCGGATAAGGGATGCTACGAGCGCCGTCAACACGGCGAGCAACAGTGCGATTCCCGTGTAGACATTCACATAGTATAAAGGCATCACGAAGGCAAGCGCCTGTAATAGGATCCCCGCGCCTGCGCCTACACTCAGTGCAAATACCAGCATTTTTAAAAAGCCTGCCAGATTCAGCTTACGCCGGGATGCCCGTATCATATCCGTAAATTCTTTTTGATCCATCCATCACACCGCCTTCTTTTGAACGGGCCTGCGTCCCGACCCGGAATGCATAGGGTTCACCTTCCATGCCGCCAAGGCCATAAACAGAATGGACAATGCCAGAATGCATCCCGCAGACACAAACATCCACACCTTTCCTTGTGCCAAAGTATAGGTCAGCAAGCCAACATCACCCCGATAGAAAGATCCGCCTTCTCTTCCGAAAACAGATTCCCCCATCATCATCTGCATGAAAACCTCTTCAAAAAATACCATAGGATTTATCAGCAGAAACAGCATGGTCTCTCCCAATTCCCCTCTTGTAGCCAAAGTGTAGCACAAAAGAGGCAAAAACGTCATAAAAAAGATTACAAAATACATTGCAAAAGACAAAAGCACGGCTACTACGGATTTTCGGCAAAGGGAAGATGCAAGGATTCCGATACTCCCTGCAAATACCGAAAAGAGGATGAGCGCAAGCAGATAATAGAACAGATTGCTCCAGCTTAAACCTCCTACCACAAAAGACAATGCCATGATCGGCATGCTTGCTGCTACAAAAAACAGGATGCGCAGCACTGCGGAAGTCACCTTTCCAACCACAATGGCAAAGGGTGACATACAGGTAGTCAGCATGAGATCAAATGTCTGCCGCTCCTTCTCGCCCGAAATCGAGGATGCTGTGATGATGGGTACATACATTGCTACAATACACACCTGTGCCGCTGCCACCACAGGGAACAGATATACCAGATAGGTGTAAATGTTTCCTCCGCCTAAGCCGCTCGCACTCTGAATCACTAGCAGTGCCAGCAGAAAAGTCACGGTCAGCGCCGCTTCATAGGCAAACAATCCCCAGCTCATCCGCATACTGCGCACTGTCACCTGCAGATCTTTTTTCACAATAGGGTTCAATCGGATTTTCATTCTGCACCTCCTGTCAACTGCATAAACAGCGATTCCAGATTACCTTCCTCTCTATGGAAGTCGGTTAAAATCACATGATTTTGAATCAAATATCCAATCAGATTACAGATTTGCTCCTCTGTACCGCCATGGGTAATGATCAGTTCATTCTCCCGTACGGACTCTACCGTGACCTGCGCCTGCTCCTTCAATATACGCACCGCAGGCTCCATATCGGAAACAATGTGAATATGAATGCGGCTTCCCCCTGAAATCTGCTGCATGATATCCTCAATGCGTCCCGCGGTGATCAACTGTCCATGATTCATGATTCCGATACTGTTACACATCTCCGATAGTTCCGACAGAATATGGGAGCTGATGACAATGGTTTTCCCCATGGAATGCAGATTTTTTAAAAGTTCCTTCATTTCCACTCTGGCTCTGGGATCCAAGCCGGAACTGGGCTCATCCAGAATCAACAGCTTGGGATTGTGTAACAACGCCCTTGCCACACACAGCCTCTGCTTCATACCCCGAGAAAGCGTATCCACATAAAACTCTTTCTTGTCCGATAAATTTACCAGTTCTAACAGGTCATCTGTCAGTTTGGCAATATCCCGGGAATACATCCCGTACATGGAACCGTACATATCCATATATTCCCGTACTTTCAGATTACTATATACGCCAAAGAAATCAGGTACATAGCCAATCAGCCGTTTCATTTTTTTACTGCCCACAGTGCCTTCCGTCCCCCCGATACGCACGGAACCGCCGCTTGCCTTCAAAAGGCCGCAGACAATACGGATCGTAGTGGTCTTTCCTGCTCCGTTAGGACCTACAAAGCCGAATAGATCGCCCTCAGGGATGTGCAGACTCAAGTGATTGACTGCCGTAAAAGAGCCATAATTTTTAACCAGATCATTGATATACAGCATACGGCACCTCCTATTGAACCGAGTAGAGACATCCATAAGATACCTCACTACAATTATCATTCACCGTCTTGTCCCAATTCTCCACAACGCCAATGACTACAAACTCATCCTTGTCCGCTTGTGCCATAGCAGCATCGATTCCCACTGCCAATGCGGCCAGAGTGCCGACTTTTCCATACTCTCTGTCATCGTAATAGTTCGATAAAAAACTGTAGACATAGGAACCATAATAATAGCTGCTGCCCGATGTACCATAAAGAGGCTCAAGGTCCTCCAGGCGGCAGGATGCTCCTGCATCAAGCCCCTCATAAACATATCTGCAATCATTCCAGGCCACTGCAAAATAGCTAATGTCTTTATTTGTATCATTCACAACAGTCCCGCCAACACGTCCCATATCGACCAACAGGTCCTGTATCAAGAGACTGCCCTCCACCCCGTTTCCATATGTGGAACTGCTTAAATAAAAATAGCTGTCCTCAAAATTTGTTTCCGGTTTCATACCCAGAAAAAAGGTATCACCTTCCTTCTTAATATGATAATAGTAAGAGTTTTCATAGGAACCGTAACGGTACGAATCACCGAAAGGACCTGCATATTCACAACCATCCGCCATCCTCAGCTCCCACTCACTGCGATTTGCATCATAGCAGTGCAGATAAGTTATCGTATTTCCGCTTTCGGAGAGATTCTTCATGGTGACGGAGTACACCTTGGTGCTCACCACCTCAAATCCCCTGCCGGCCAGATACACCATACCGATTCCCAAAAGCGCCGTTATCGGCACAGCGACCCAATAGAGTTCCCGCCGTTTTAGCAGACGCAGAATAAGATAAAGTATAGGACCCACAAAAATCACATATACGATCACAAGCACTTTCAGTACGCCAAAATTAAGAATGCTGTTGCTGTTTCCGATCACTCCTAACAGTCTCCTAATATCGTAATCATGATCGTCATAATAAGACGTGGAAGAAGCATAACGTGAGACAGCATAGTTAGAGACATTTTCTATAAGTCCCTGTACAAAATCCTCAGGCATTATATACCAAGAAGACTCGTCCAGACTTCCCAGTTCCGCCAGTGAATAGGGGACTATGCACACACTGCCGTCTCCCATTGACTCAAACCAGCCCCCATAATAATAGTCCATATTCAAATTATTATAAGCGTAGCCGGAAATCTGTAGCTCCGCAATCGTAAGCTGTGAACTGTCCAGATATACATTTCCCATATAATCCGGCTCAGAAAATTCCTCATCCCCCGGTGTATGAACCACCCCGCTGCTGATATCCAGATAACCGCCGTCAAAACCACTCAGTGTATCCTCTGCATAAGCTCCGGTCCCGATCAGCAGAACACCACCGTTTAAATTCCAGAGTTCAATGGCCTCCAACTCTTCTTCTGTCAGTATAGCGGTGTTATACTGATCGATCACCAAAAAGGTCAATGCATCCAACTCATCAGCCAGACTCCCCTGTTTTAGCTCTACCAGCTTGATAGGATAGAGATCGTTATAAAAATAAATATCCCTTCCGCCCATATCCAGATAAGTGAGCTTTGAGTAGGCATCACTTAAAATCCCCATGGACAGAGCTTCCATTTCTCCTGTCAGGAGACGCTTAAATTCTTTTTCTGCAATTTTATTATCCTTTCTGTCCAAAAGGGTAACAAAAACCGTGCCATTTGAACTCTCAATGCTGTTTACCGGTACTTTGACTACAAACTGTTTCCTGCTTCCCTGCGGCAGAGAAAGCGCCGTATCATACGCGGAAGGTATATAGTAGTTTTCATCTACTGTAAGACGCACTGTTCCTTCCCAGTCTTCTCCCTGATTTTCAATAGTCAGTCTGATACTATAGGTCTCCTTGTCCGAAGGCGTCATCTCAGCCTGGATGGAAAACGCATTCCCCGCCTCCGCCCGGACTATCAACATCGCATCTTCACAAAATATGCCGCCAAACAAGATCATAAAAGTCAAGGCCGCTAACAGACCTCTCATTTTCATTTTCTTCCGATTCATTGTCCTTTCCTTCCGCTTTCCTGTACAATATTTCTATAAGCTTTACTATATCAAATATTGTTTGACGTCGCAATGAAAGTTCATCGGATTTAAAGAAATCCTAAGAAAAATACATATAATAAACGGCGGTCTTTTCTAACGACCGCCGTTAAGAAACTTATCTTAATTAACAATACGCTTGTTCAAAGTTCTCCACATTCATGGGCTTTGCAAAATAATAGCCTTGGAACATATCACATCCCGCATTCATCAGGAAATCGACCTGTTCTTTGGTCTCAACACCTTCCATGATAATGGGCATTCCCAGTTCCTTTGACATGGAAATAACATTTTTTAAGATCGTGTTGCTCCGCATAATATTCTTGGTCTCCTGCAGGAATATCATATCAATTTTTAAAATGTCGGCATTAATGTCCTTGAGCATTCCCAGAGAGGAATATCCGCTGCCAAAATCATCAATTTCGATATCATACCCCAGCGTATGCAGCTCGTCCAAGGTTTTCATGATTGCCAAGACATTTTCTATCAGCGCTGATTCTGTGATCTCCAGCTTGAGCTTATCGATATCAAAATCATATTTTTGAGCCAACTTAGAGAATGTTTTGGGAATATCCAGATAGAAAAAGTCTTTTGTCGATATATTCACGGAAATGGATAAATCCTCTTTTCCCTGCGTCTTCCACTCTTCCAGCTTTTTGGCCGCACATTCCCACATATACAGATCCAGCTTGTGAATTAGTCCTGCCTTCTCTAAAGTCGGAATAAATACGCCCGGATTCACCAAACCCTTTTCCGGATGAATCCACCGCACCAATGCCTCTGCGCCCACGATAGTTCCATTGTTAGCAATCTGTGGCTGAAGGAACATATGGAACTGCCCTTCTGCCAGCGCTCTATCAAACCCGCCAAGTACTTCTCTTTCCTCTAAAATGCGCTCTAACAGTTCTTCCTTATAATAAGCAATATACTTTCCATAGTTACCGCGGATGGTATTGATTGCCAGAATAGCCTTATCATACATAGTCCATACAGGCTCACTTACATCTGTAATATCATAAACACCGAGATAGAAATGCGGCTTGAATGGGCTCTCCTCCCCCAGGTCTAACAATTTGGACATATTTTCCGTAAACATCTTCTCGTTAAAAGACCTACGGGGCATCAAAGTACAGAACTTATCCGCATATATACGGGCGCTCACAGAACCCTCTTCCTCTTTGCTGCGAATCATATCCGCCTGTGTCATTAATAGCTTATCGCCCGCATCCGATCCGTAAAGCTCGTTGATCATTTTAAAATCCTGGATATTGGAACAGACCATACAGTAAGGCTCTTCTGCCTTGGCCAGAATTTTCTTTACTTCAATCTCAAAGGCTTCCCTGTTTAACAGGCCGGTCAGCATATCGTGTGTAGCCCTGTACTTTTCTTCTTTGAAATTCATTACTACTTCCGTGCGGTCCTCAAATTGAAAGCAGCAGCCAAGCCTTCTTCCTTTTTCATCTAAATACTTCTGATAAGTAACATATATGTATTTCTTTTCACCGTTCTTTATTACTGTTCGTTCTTCACCAATAACATTTAAGGAGCTGTCTTTATGCTCTTTAAACCAGTCGGCCAGATATCTCTCCGCAATGACCTCAATCTCTTCGTCTCCGGCAAACAAGTCCTTTGCCATTTCATTTACGCCCACGCATTTCCCGTCGTTATCATAGGCAAACATTCCGATTACAGAATCTTCTACAATGGTAGAACATATTTTTTCCAATACTTTCTTGGGCAGAGCATATAGGGCGAAATAGCAGATGGATATGGCCAAAGAGGCATATAAAATGACCGAATAATCAAACTTGGCATTCTTAACTGAACAAAATACATTTAATCCTACTACAGCCAATGTCTGAAACAATATGCTGCTGTATTTATTTTTAAACATAACAGGAGATTTGATCAGCCTATAAATCAATATACATAAGCTATACAAAACAATTGAATAGACCAAAATACGGTGCACGGTATGGGGTGGTTGCAACTGTATGTTCCAGTAAGATATCCCCGTCTGATCCGATGAACCAGCTTCCAATTTAAACATATGGTGGGTAAAGGTATTGATCAGAAAAGAAATCGAATCCACCCCTGCCAAAATACCAATGATCCGCCTGGGCAGTTTGGATGGTGGCTGTATATGCGTATAGGCTGCGACAAAGAACATCAAATAGATAACCAGCCAGTCTGTTGAAAGGAAATAGAGGCCGCTCATAAAAGTGGCCAGCGTATCATAACCGAATGGTACTAAAATAAAAACAGTATAACAAGCCGCGGTAAAAATGGCCATATTGATCAAATGAACCACATGACTGCGATTTTTAATAAGCTTTTTATTGACGATGCTAACACAGACGATCATAGAAATAATTAGTACGATCAGTAACAGTACCAATGCCCGGAACATATTATTTTCTCCTTCGCACACATAACCAATTGTATGTTTTTACATTATACCCTAAAAGGAATTTCTTGACAATATACCAATATTCCTTTCATTTCCACACTTTTATCCACAGACCGTTGTTCTCCTCCAAAAATTGTGATATCATATCGATAAATGAATGAACTGATATGGAGGATATCATGGCAAACGGAAAAAATATTATGAAGCGAAATGAGCAAAATCCGGCTGACTGCTGGAGCGTAGAGGATCTCTTTGCAAATGATGACGCATGGGAAACAGAATTTCAGTCCTGCCAGCAGATACCTGAACAATTGGCAGTCTTTAGAGGGCGTCTGGGAACCGATGCCGCCACTCTGTTAGAATACTTAAACTATAGTGAGCAGGTAAATGTCCGGCTTGAAAGTCTATATGTCTATACTATGCTGCGCTACCACGAAGACACGGCGAACGCGGTATATCAGGCTATGCATGGGCGTTGCTCCAGTTTTCTCGTGCGCATAAACAGCGCAAATGCCTTTGCGGAACCGGAACTGGTAGCGATTCCCGAAGAGGAATTGGAGCAATTCTATGTCAAAGAACCCGATCTGGAGAAATACCGCCGGCATTTGACCTGGGCGCGGCTGAAGCGGGAACACATTCTCTCCCAGGCAGAGGAGAATCTGCTGGCAGCCGCAGGTGAAGTAGCAGACGGTCCCAGCAACATTTACAATGCCTTTGCAGATGCGGATATGAAATTTCCTGCAGTCATTGACAGTACCGGTGCCGAACATCCTTTGACACACGGTTCTTATATTGCTTTAATGGAGAGTACGGACAGAACCCTGCGTGAAAATGCCTTCAAATCTCTTTACGGGGTCTACGAGAGTTTTCGGAACGGTCTGGCCGGCATGCTCAATGCGGAGATACGGAAAAATGTATTTCTTTCCCGGGCCAGAAAATATGACAGCGCTCTTCAAGCCGCGCTCTCCCCTCTTGAAATCCCGGAATCCGTATACCATAACCTCATTGAAGCAGTCCATCAGAATCTTGACAAGATGTACCGCTACATGGGTCTGCGGAAAAAAGCCATGGGACTTGAAGAACTGCATATGTACGATCTCTATGCAGCCATGCTGCCGGAAGCGGACAGAGTCATTCCCTTTGAGCAGGCGAAGGAATATGTGCTTGCTGCCACTGAAGTTATGGGAGCGGAGTATCATAAGGTTATTGAAAGCAGTTTTAAAGATCGGTGGATGGATATCTATGAAAATGAAGGTAAACGTTCCGGCGCCTACTCATGCGGCAGTTCTGTTCATCCCTTCGTACTGTTAAACCATAAAGAAACCTTAGACAGCGCATTTACATTGGCTCATGAGCTGGGTCATGCCATGCATTCCTATCTCAGCAATCAAAAACAGCCACCTGTTTATGCGGACTATGTGATCTTTGTAGCCGAGGTGGCATCCACCTGCAATGAAGCTCTGTTGATGCGCTATCTGCTGGATCATACTACTGACAAACGGGAGCGTGCAGTACTTATCAACTATTTCCTGGAACAGTTCCGCACCACCCTTTATCGCCAGACAATGTTTGCGGAATTCGAGCTAAAAACACATGAACTGGCAGAGGCAGGGGAGGCACTTACAGCCCAGCAGTTCTGCGATATCTACTATGATTTGAATAAACTGTACTATGGTGACAACGTGATCGTAGACCCGGAAATCGCCATGGAATGGGCCCGAATTCCCCATTTCTATCGTCAGTTCTATGTTTACCAGTATGCAACCGGTTTTTCCGCTGCAATGGCACTGTCACAGCGCATTCTTTCCGGCGGTTCGGAGGCTGTGGAGCATTATCTTAAATTCCTCAGCGGCGGCTGCTCTACTGATCCCATATCCCTGCTTAAGATCGCAGGTGTGGATATGAGCACACCTGCACCGGTGAACGAAGCGCTGGCGCTGTTTGGTAATCTGATTGAAGAACTCGAGGAGTTGTTGGCATAATAGAGTTGTAAAATGAAAAGGCGCAGAGTATAACGATTTTCTTGCATTCGTTATTTCTGCGCCTTCATCATATTTCTGACTGTTATTATCTGTCGCCTAAGCTTCTCTATCATGCTTTTTTATTTCTGTAAAACTCCTGCTTCATCCCGTACATCTTTTCATCGGCCACATTAAATATCTCCTGAAAATTCCGTTCATCATCTGCCCGGTGGATTTCCATGCCGTAGGAAACAGACAGCATAACCTGATTCTCCATAGTTTTATTTGCTTTGAGGATATTCTGTTTTATATCCGCTAATGCCGTATTCACCGCTGTTTCATCATTAGCATCGCAGATAATACAGAATTCATCTCCGCCGATCCTATATATTTTGCCGACCCCATAAAAGCTTTTTGCCAGCACATCTGCAGCTCCCATGATCAGCTTGTCGCCTTGTTCATGTCCCAAATTGTCATTGACCGGTTTTAGACCGTTAATGTCAAATACGATCAGTTCATAATATTTTCCGGACAATAGATTTGATTTATGTGAGTCAAAGGCCCGACGGTTACGAACACCTGTCAGCACATCATATTTATTGCTCAATTCAAGTACAAAGGTGTAATATAACAGCAGACTGATTCCCGTAGTTGTCCACATGGATGCGACTTGCGAAAAAAACACCTGTAAGAAAACGCCGCCCAATGCCAATACCAATATGGCCAGCAGATACACTTTTTCCGAAAAATCAGCGTCACGATATTCATAAAAAGATGTTATGGTAAGCATTAGGAAATAAAGCATGCTTACAGCCAAGCTGACAAGAAAAAAGGGCCCTCTGCTGTATTGATTTGCTCCATCAACATAAAACAACAGTCTTGTCTGCTGGGAGGTCAGTGCAATAAGGACAACCAAAATTGCCGGAAGCATCGCTATCTTCTCTTTACGTTTCCAGCATTTCCGGTTCATCAGCACAATGCAATAGGGAAGCAGAGGCGCCAGTCCATATTTAACCATATTTGAAATGATATGGATCAGCCGCAGACCATAATACACGCCGATATGCGTACCGATCTCACCGATCAAAATACCGATATTCACCAATACGGCATAAATATAATATTTGTTTTTATATTTATTCACATAATTACTTCTGAGAGCAAGGCTTCCCCCGAAAATCAGGGCAAACGCTACGAGAATATAAATGTAATTCTGGGCCATTCTTAACTCCCTATCTACCTTGACCAAATCAGGACTTTATTGATAGTACAAGAAAAGAATAACACCTAACCAGTTGATTGACAAGCAGTTTTATATAGCAAAACACCTTCGTCATTCACTCTGCTAATGCCATGGCTGCCTAGTGCTCTTTACTGTTTCTTTGGTGGTAAGAGCCTGTTGCAGCAGAATTGCCATATAAGAATCTTGGAGGGCATTTTTCAAAGAATAATAGGGTACTCTGAGTTTTCCGCTGCCATCCTTCTCCCCCGCATAAACCGCCACCCCATACATAAGATTCGCAATGGCAGTCTCATCGGACGAGAGCGGTACATTTCCAAAAAAGGGCTTATATACAGTAACAGACGAGTCCTCCAGCCCAATTTCCGTAATCTGCTCAATCTGTCTCAGATTGGGATTTGTCTCCCCCGGTACCTCTATGGTACGCTTCGTAACTGCCAACGATGTAGATACGGGCAGATTATCTTGATTTAGATAATAAATCTTATCGTCCTTTATCTCTCCTCTGGGACCGCGGATATTCAGATAATTGTGACGGATGGGAGACCGATACTGCTCCGAGTCAAAATCGTACCATCCCACTTTTCCGTCCGCAAATTCAAAGACAGCAGTGGTGCGCTTCTTATCCCCTATCCTGCCATCGGTAAAACGCTCATAGCGGCTCATAGTCTCCACAGTGGGAAAGGTAAAGGTTTTTCCCGTCACCTGAAAAGCCGTCATATCCTCCCTCAAAAAATGCCTTATCAGACTTGCCCCATGATATTCATGGGCCAATGAAACCACTGCACTGTAGGGATCTCCGATCCACTTCCGCTGTAACACCTGACCTATGGCATAGTAAAAGGGGTAAAAAATGTATTGCTCCGCCACAGCCAGCTTAGCTCCCTGCTCATGCAGCGCCCACAGTTCATGTAAAGTCTTCAGTTCCAAAGATGCCGGGGTCTCGCACAGCACGAAAAATCCTCTCTCCAGCCACTCTTTGGCTACATCAGCGATGGAGGCCTTATTCACTGCCACTACCACAAAATCCGGTTTCATTTTCACACATTCCTCTACGGACATGGTGGTATGTATCCCATGAACTGTCGCTATATAGTCGGCTTTCTCCTGCGTCCTGCACAGCATGGCGCACAACTCAAAATACTGCGGCAGCGCCTTTGCAATTCTCACATAATAGAGAGATCTCCAACCGGAGCCTACAATCATAAAACGGTATTTTTTCATGCGTTCTGACCTTATATTCATACATTTATTATGCCATAAATATATAGGAATTCAAATACCAAAATACCGAACGGACAGCATGGTGATATCCTGCTTTGCAGGTTCTGCATCAAGAAATCTCTCTACATCCCGGTACATGACTTCCAATATCTCGGGAAGTTCGTAGGCTTCACCGAGGATCTGATTCAACCGCAGCTGCATATGCTCCGTACTGTACTGTACCTGCTCTCTATTCTCCGCTTCTATCAATCCCTTTGTATAGAGGAACAGCAAATCCCCCTGCGCCAGCTGCACCGACTGCTGCCAGTAAGGCACGCCGGCCATGCTTCCCAACACGAAGCAATCTTTGGCCGGCAGCGGCTCAAACTCTCCTCCCGCATGTTTTAAAAGAGGAATGGCATGTCCTGCATTTACATAGGAAAAGATGCCGTTTGTCAAATCCAGAATGCCCAGAAAGGCTGTTGTGGTCATTCCCTCATTGCTCTCACTGAGTTGGTTGTTAGCCTCGGTGAAGACCTTCTCCGGAGTAAAACCCAGCTTTGTATAGTTCTTGATCAGAGTTTGAGTAATCACGATCAAAAGTGCTGCAGGAATTCCGGATCCGTTGACATTTCCTATTACCACTGCCAGATGATTCTGATCTATGAGAAAGAAGTCATAAAAATCTCCGCTCATTTCACCGGCCGTCCACAGCTTTGCACAGATATCAAATTCCGTCCTCTCCGGAAATGCAGGAAATACATTCGGCAGCATACTGGATTTAATACCGGCGGCCACATTCAATTCCGCAGAAATACGCTCCCTGTCCGCAGCGGCTTCCTGAAGATTCCCCATATATATCACCAATTTGGAGGTCATTTCATTCAGATTCTCACATAAGAGTTGAATCTCGTCCCCGGTAAAGACCATCGGATCTTTAAAGACCAGTCGGGAAGGATCGGTTTCATGATTGCTCTGCTGCACGAAATCTTCTGTGCTTTGGGACATCCGAATCACAGGAGTAACCACACTTTTATTCACCAGACCGAGAAGCACTAACAAAAAAACCGCGCCTACCAGAAATGTTCCGCACAGCACAAACAGGATATAACGATAAATATCCTGATAGATCTGATTCATGGAGATATCCACGCAGATCAATGCTATGGCTCGCCCGTCCCAATTGCGCAGTGGATACATTCCCGTAAGCATATGACCGAATTCTGCGGTATTGTTAGAATAGTAAGTCACCTCGTCTCCTTCGGCCATGGCCACCATAAATCTTTCCGCCATCCCGCTGCTAAAGCCTTCCCCGGACAAATCTCCCAGAGAACTGATCTCCTGATAGGTTTCCTGCTCTTCATGGGTCACCGCACTCCAGATATACATGGCATTATCGACCTCTCCCGTCTGCAAGGGTTTTATAACATAGAGATACTCCACATCAGAACGGCTCTTGATGTTGTCTAAATGCATTTGCGTCAATATATAATCTTCCGTCTTATTTCCGGTTTCAATGCACTGCTCCATATCCTCAATGTAAATATAGCTGTCGGCTATCCGAATGATAGTCTCTGCATATTGTTCATACCGTTCCCTGACGTTTTTATAATATGTATAAACTCCCAACAGTCCGAGCGTCATACTTAAGACAAGTACAAAGATACCGCATATGGCAGTCATCTTCCGGCTCAGTTTTTTTCTCTTCTTCATGCTGTTCCATCCCTTTCAAAACAATTTCATTTCCTTTTATCCCGGAATATCAGCGCATAAATACCGTTTAACATTCCCGATACTCCGACAAAAGCTGCCAGTCTCGGCAAAGCTTTCGTACCTCCCATGATCGCACTGAATAAAATCGGGCCTGCCGATCCGCCCACATTATCCATGAGATTATAAACCCCCATGGCAGATTCCTCCCCATATGCCGCTACCCCGCCAAGTTTGGTAAAATACATTTGACGGACGGATATTCCAAAGCTTCCCGCAAATCCTAAAAGGAGCAAAACTGCTAAGAGCATAGGAACCGTACTGCGTACTCCGAAGAGCAAAAGTGCCATAAAAGCAAACCCACTGGACAGATAAATACTTCCTTTCCCAAACTTACCCGCCATGTATTTTGTTACAGACACACTCAAATATACACTGCATAGCGAATTGAGCATCAAAAGAAGACATATGATACTTTCGTTTAAGCCCTGAGCGTCACCATAGATGGGGACATAATAGTACACAAAGCTATTGATGATCACATAGGGGAACTGAATGAGAAGTATGTACGGCATGACACCTCTGGAACTTAAAAATGCACCTACTTTTTTTCTCTGCACTCTTTCTTTCCCCAATCTTCCTCCCATGTGCCTGCCCAAAACCCAAAGCAGCACCATGATCAAAGCCCAGCCAACAGCAGAACAGCAGAATACTTTGCGCTGTCCCACAATACCTGCCAAAGAGGCTCCAAGCATCATGCCGCAGGCAGTACCTGAGAGACTCCCCGCATTGAACAAGGAGAACCCCTCCTCCCTGATCTCTTCTTTGGTGGCACTGGCAATGAACATATTCATAGAGTTCGTGATCACCCCTACACCAATACCGTTTAAGATCAGTCCCCACAACAGCAGGATATAGTTTTGTCCCAGAAATAAAGTCGCATCCCCCAACATGCTGATTCCCGCACCGGCTACCGCTACACAGCGGAAAGAAAAGCGTCTTAAAAGAGGTGCGCAACATACGGATGTTAACCCTATAAAGATCAAGTTCAATGTAAGGGGGAGGGAAGATGCAATTTCTCTGGACAGGCCCTGGTCCTCTGCTACAAAGCGGGACACATATACCGGCATGAAAGAGCTTGCCACATTAAAAGCCATATAGGTAACAAAAATACTAAGACGCAGCAGATGCAGGGGAATCTCGGATGTCCCGGTATCCCGCAGGCGGTCTGCTTTCTTTCTGTATCTGGCTTTCTGCTCAAAAAAGGAAAGAACCTCACCAAACATAAACAGGATGATCAAAATCACTAAAATCAATGTGACCAGCACGGACTGCCGCATGCTGTTGATATTTTGGGAAAGTACATGGGTTGTAGTTCCCACCTCTATCACACCTGCAACCGCACCCTGCTTATCCAACACGGGCACACACACATAAATATAAGATCCGGTATCGTCATCCACCTCATTTTGCACCTCTTCTTTGGTCTCATAGATGCGGGCAAGCTCCATGGTTTCCTCTTCCTCTCTCGGGTAATAGGTGCCGATAGAATTGTCCAAATACGCAATGGCAAATCCCTTACCATCTTCATAGCAAAGTACATTACAGTACATTTCCCGAACGGATGCATCCTCTCTGTTTAAGCCCATTGTCAGCGTATCCATCAAAGCCATATAATCCGCATTCATGTAGTCCTCTGCAGCACGTATCCGCCCCAGACTGTCTCCGTCCACCATTCCGCTGATGGTATGGGCCAGCACAAACAGTTTGTTTATCAATTCTTCCCGATAAATAGCCGTAAACTGATTGAACAACTGTGTTACGATGACCATTGCTACAACGGCGGCTGTTCCCGCTGCCAGAAGACCGGTTTTTCGTACTGCGGATATTTTAATACCGGACAGAAGGATGAGTCCGCGGCTCAAACACCATAAAAAGCCAAGCAAGGCGGTTACCACAAAGAACTGAAAGATGATTTCCTTTCGTCTGTAAGAGGCGGTCTTTAAAAAAGAATTCCCGCTTATCTTCGGTATTACGATGGCGGAACTGCCTTCCTTCTGCATGGAGGGATCCATGTGAATCATACAGATCTCCGAATTTAATAAAAGCCCAAGAACAAGGCTGCCATCCGGCGTAAAAGCGGATGTTATGCTCAATACCTGCCCCTGGTCTGCAAAAACCTTTAAACTTTCTTCTCCTTCCGTGTAACAATACAGCTTATTTTGTTTAATATCCGTCAAATAAACAGAACCGTTTTCCCCTGCCACAAGACGGTAAAGCACGGTCTCTCCCGCATATGCCGGGTCCGCGCCGGTATCGTACAAAACACTCAGTACACCGTTATTGCCTTTTAAAACCTTTCCGCGCTTATCTAAAGCATAAACCGTAGTTCCCTTTTGGTCAAGTGTATAATCCTGAATTAGATTGAAAGCATTTTGATATCCATAGAAGGCAATCCGCTCTACTTCCTTTGTCTGCAGGGATAACCTGCACACATAACAGCCCTTCTGCCCTGACTCCACGTAGTACAGCGCCTGATCCCGGTAAGTAAGCGCAAACAGCCTATGCTTGTCCACATATTCATCATCATACCTGATCTCCATCAGAGTATCAATATACCTTCCTTCTGCGTCATAGACGAGAATAGCCTCCCTGGCAACTGCAGAGCCTGTCTCGTTCCAGCCGGCATCCAAGAGATAAACATTGCCCTCCGGATCAAATTCCAAGTCTTCTGCATAAGAAAAAGAATCCTCCTCCAGTTCATTGCTTTTAAGCAGATATTCCACTTCTTTCTCGGAATTGATCATCACCACGCGGGAGCGCTCATTGTCTATCACATAGACACCGTCCTGCCCGTCACTTTGCACCAGATAAGGATTGATGAGCACCACTTCCGGCCGCGGCAGCAGGTCATATAACGCGTTTCCCCTTTGGTAAACAAACCCGCCAAGCAAAAGAAGAAGAAACATCACTCCATCCACCCATAGCAGCTTTCTCTGCAGGACATACTGCATCATTTTATGTAAAACCTTCATGATATACCTCATTTGAAGAAATGCTTTTACGTATATTCCTTAAACTCCAAAGGAGCGTTAAATATGGTCTGCTCCCCGTTAGCACAAAGCTTTTCCGGGTACAGAATGGCTGAGAGAGAAAAAGCATCTTTGTGTACTTTTCTGCATTTTCGATAGGAATCCGTTTCATCCAGATTATCTATCTGGATGACTTGAGGCGTCCCCCAAAAATAGTATGGCAGCGCCAGCATCGAGATATAGTCAAAAACAGCATCCTTTTTTTCCCGTTTGGCAGTCATTCTATGAATCAATCCTGAGTTTTGAAAAAAAGCCTCCCTGCCGGTATGAAATATTTCACAGGCCTTGGTATCCCGCTCATGCAGCACTCTGACTTCCACATCCGGATACTGCGTTTTCAGTTTATCGATCCTGTTCAAATACAAATCCGTAATCTTGTGGGCTTCCGCACGGAATTCTTCCAGAACCCGGCTTTTCATCGCACTGTCTAAAGGAGCAATGACCGTTGACAAATACTTTAAGTAGGAAATGTCGGGAATTATCACAGCCACTTTGGCTCCCAATACGGTACCCACGTCAAACAACACTTCCAGACTGTCGTGCTCCTGAGCAGTTATGCCCCTCTTCCAATTGATAAAATGGATACTTTCAATCTTTGTGGTATTTTGCGCCACATGGTCTGCAAATTCAAAGGTCTTTTGTCCGGCTCTGTCATAATGATGTCCGCTGCTGAAGTCATAGGAAAAACGCTGACCGTCCTTATGCCGTACAACAATCTCCACCTCATAGAGCCCAAACAGACACGGCCCACCCACCAGACCGATGGGAACATTCATTGTAACCGCATTCCGAATACTATCAATATTTTTAAGCAAAAGCGGTATCCTGCGAATCCACTCAAGCCGCACTTTTCTCAAAGATGGTATTTGGCGCACCAGATCCTCAAAGCTGCCCAAACAGACCGTATTCTTATACACGAGCAGCTTCCTGCCTTTAATTCCGTAAGCCTTCCGCATCTCCCGCTCCACTTCCGACTGATAATATAGCCTCATCTCCTGCAGTGCTTTATCAATACTGTGTTTCACGAACCGGAGTGCACGAAGCTGCATCATATGTCCATAGCCCTTGGGATCCTCTTCCTTGATATCACGTATCTGCGCTTTAATTTTCTCCGCCAGCTTAAACAATTCCCGGTAAGTCTGCTCTTTCTCCCTCTCTCTCATCTTCTCCTGAAAATCATTTTCCAGCCGGGATTCTCCCTGCCATTTTTCCGCCGGCTCCATATGAAAAAAATTTCCTGCAGTTATGGGAAAAAGATTCACTTCGTCCTTCTCCACGAAATAAATGGTCTCCTCTTTTAGGACCTCTTTTTGCGAAAGCAATTCGTCAATTGTAGCTTTCATTGCCTATTCCCACCTTTTTTAGTCAATAGACATACAGGTAAGACGGTATGTTTTCCGGAGAATCTTTTTTTGCAATACATCTGTTGCAGATGTACAGATATTCTTTTGCAGCGCCATCCATACGATTTGCTTTTAATACTTCGATAAAGTGCAGCCTGGCATCCTGAAAATTCTTATTTTGGAATAGATTCACTCCTTTTTCAAACAGCATCCTGGTTTTGCGCTTTTGATTCTTATCCACCGGCTCATCCCCGTCGTATACATCATAGAGCTGTTCGTTAAGTCCGGCCGTCTTCAGATAAATATCACCTAAGTAACGGCTGTTATAGTTTTTATCAAAATCGGGAATCTGCTGTATAAAGCTCCCCGTAACCAATATTCTGGCCCTGCAGCGCACTGCCAGTTCCTGCAGATATTCTGCCAGTCCGGTGGTCTCTGAAATTGTCAAAATTCCAAAGCGCTTCTCATGTCCCACTATTCCTACCATAACATCACCGTAAGTCAGCCCAATAGAATACAGTTCTCTAAAATCTGCCTGATCGAGTGCTTCGCAGATGGAGACCGCTGCGCGCAGGGCTCTTTCCGGATTCTTTAAGAAAAAAGCCGACAGCCCGGCATCTGCATATTTGTTGATTTCTCCTTCCTGATACAGGATACAGGGCACTACCAGACTTAAACTTCTGTTCACAAAACTGAATATCTCTTTTGCACTCCGTTTCCTGACAATACGGGAAAAACCGGGAATATTGTAGGAGAGGACCGCTGCCCTTATGCTTTTTTCTTCTCCTATCCTCAGTTTTTCCGGCTCACCCTTTTGAAATAACTGAATGAGCTTGTCCGGGAGAATCCGCCCGTAAATTTGCTCTCTTCTTCCTGCCATTTCCTCTCTGCGCCGGCTCTCCTCCATCAATTGTGACAGTTTCAGATACCTGTATCGCTGCAGCAGTAAGTATACTGCTATCAATGCCGCTGAAATCACCCACATCAATACTATTATTAATAGCATACTTGTTTCCTCCTTCCGTCATTTCACTTGTACATCCGTTGTGCCGGGATTCTGTATCTGGATTACACCCCCATAGGCACACATACATTTGCTGCTGTTATTTAAGCATGGTTTTCCTCCCACCGTTACAGTGGGACTCCCCGGCGTCCAAGGGGCTGTGGTAACCGGGATGCATGGCATCGGGGTCAGTACGCCAAGGGCTGCAGCCGTAGCGGACGCTACGGTAGGGTTGGACAATGAACTGCACATACCAAAGGGAAGGATATTGACCATGGGAACCTGATCCATGATACACGCCATGGGCATTTTGCCTGTTACACGAGCCGCCGGCAGCACCGTCAAAGCAGACGGCGCCATTCCAAAACTGCACATGAGCGTCGCACCTCCAAATACTCCAAAACCCATCTAAATCTCCCCCTTCCAGATATCCTCCGTGATCCGGTTTTCTCTTCCGGTCACAAGGGTCATCTCACAAGTCTTCTCTTCTTTACCTGCCCTCATCAGAATACAGACACAGACTGCTTCCCCTGTCAGACCGCTTATTGGCAGATAGAAACTCCCATCCTCTCCGCCGGTGATTTCATACACCGGATATATACTGCTGTCTCTCTTCTGATAAACTTTTGAAAGCGGATGCTCCAGCGTGCAGATATTTCCCTTCTGATCCGTAATCCTGAATAATTCATAATTTTTATCTTTATCGCAGATGCACATGGTTTTTCCCATAAAGGACATCCGGGAGGGACTAAATAAGGACAACTCTGCTCCCTGCACATCGGGATCGTAATCACCCAAAAGCTTACAGCCCCTCTTCTGCACGGGAATAAACAGCCTGAGTACGCTGCTCTTTGGCAATGCTCCGTTTATGATCGTTGTGCCCTGTGGAAGAGGATAAGAAATGCCCGGTAACATCCTCACTATATGTACATTTGGTTTTTCCTGCCCTATAGGCAGTTTTATGATCTGTTTTTGGTAAAGGGGGCTTTCCAGACATACTTCTGCTTCATTCCCGGAAAGGTCGCAGAATACATGGTATCCGTCCTGCTTTCGGATGGAAGATACGTTTTCCTCCTTTAGATATACACGCAGTAAAGATCCCTGAATGATCTTACCCGTGAAATCATCAACGGGAAGCAAGGCCAGTGATACCTTTCTTTTCAGTCCTACCGTCATATATTCCATTGTCAGTGTCCTCCCTTTAAGAACGATTTCTCCGGAACAGTTTTGTAAAAGGATTCGCCGCAACGTCCCTTTTAAATTCCATTTCCTGCACTCGCTTAATACTCTTTGTTCTTGCGGAATCCAAGGCCACAGGACCCATTTGGTAAAACAGAGAAAGCTTGGGTGCCAGACCCGGAAAAGACCATACCTTTACTTTTTCATCCAAATCTGCTCTGAGCATCTCTATCCTTATTCTGTCTTCTCCTCCTCCCATGCCAAATTCCATGGTTTCCAGATTCAAAATCGGATAATCCCGTAATACCTGAGCTACTTTTCCTATGATTCTGTGTTCTTCCTCGGCACGGAATTTCACGTCTCCGGCAGAAAATGCCGTAATGACATAGGACAGAGTCAGATGAATCGGAGGAAATTTTTGTCTTTCCTCTCCATCCGGTATCATTCCACTCACACGGTACGTTTCGCTTTCGCTCACATCATACAGATGGACGCAAAGATTCATATCTCCTCTGTCCGCCGGCGATGCCAGGCCGATATCGGAACCGTTTCGTATCAGATCCGGTACCAATTCCTTTCGCAGCAGCCGCACCAATGCACATCCTATTTCCGCTATAATCGTATAATCACTCATATTTCCTCTCACTCTGCCTCATTTACGGCTGTCTGTATATCGGTTTCGGATGTCTGCATCCCGGTTTCGGATTCCTCCTCTTCCTGCTTAGGACTTACAGACTCCGGTATAAACTCATTATTGTGAAACACTCCTTCAAAGAGCACTGCACCCGTAATCGGGTCATACTGAGTACCTTTTCCGTTGTATGCATCCAAAAGAAACTCTCCGTCATATATTAACACCCCTTCTTTATAGCTTCTTCCCTGACCGTCATACTGATTCTCCCTAAACTCTCCGTCATAAATGAGATACCCTTCTGCAGGGTCATACAGTTTTCCCTCTCCGTCGTACTTGCCGCGATAAAAGCCGCCCTCGTACTTCAGTTTTGCTGTCTCCTCATCATAGAGCCTGCCATTTCCATGGTAGTTTCCCTCTGTAAAACCGCCCTCATAGATCAGGATACCTTCTGAGTAAAGAATTCCCTGACCGTCATAGAGTTTATTTTTTATACTGCCCTGATAGAGCAGATTACCCTGTCCGTCATAGAAAACCCCATTCCCGGATATTAATACTCCATTATGGAAACTGCCCTGACATATAATCTGTCCGCTGCTGTATAAGATTCCTTCTCCCTCATATCGGTTCAACGAAAAGGCTCCTTCATAAAGAAGTCCCCCGCTCTCATCATATTCTTTTCCACTGCCTGTTTTTTTCCCCTGGACGAATTCCCCCTCATAAGAAACTACACCGTTTCTATAAAACAACAGTCCCGTACCTTCATATAATCCATGATAAAAATTACCGTGATACTGAATCTGACCGTTGACATAGTAGAGTGTACCATCGCCTTCATACAGTCCTTCCAAAAATTCTCCTTCATAGATCAGATTTCCCGCTTCGTTATACAGTTTTCCGATTCCCTCGTATTGACCATCCGCAAACTCACCTTGGTATTTCAGATTCCCTTCCGGATAATATAGGATACCTTCTCCGTCCATTCTTCCTTCTACCAGCGTGCCGGCAAATATTACATTATCCGCTTC
>JAFLSY010000014.1 GCA_022510745.1 Lachnospiraceae bacterium | reverse complement strand
TTTGGGCGAATCATGAGTACCGTCTCCAACGTCAATAATGTTTGATAGTTCAACTATTTCGGTATTTGTATCAGGAAACATTTTATCGTAAATTGCCTGCGCTTGCTGCTCTAAATTCTTGTTTATCTGTGGAGGTACATAATGGTTTCAAATCAAGAGAAAACAGAATTTCTACATTCTCTCATTGAAAAAATGCAGAGACAAGAAGATGAAGCTATAATAAAGGCAGATATTCAAAGAATCCTTTTGTCAGATACAGATGGTGGTAAACTGTATAAATATCGTGCATTTAACGATTTTTCACTTCAAAATCTTGAAAATCAGACATTACACGGATCAAGGCCAAGTGTATTCAATGACCCTTTTGATAGCAGATTGGGAGTTGATGTACAATCATTAGTAGATGCGAAGATTAATCTTAAATTTGATTTTATTGTGGAAGCATTTGCAGAGTTTATGGAAATATATATTGGTAGAAAAGAATTGGGAGATTGTACAGATAAAAATAAACCAATAATCATAAACTTAATGAATAGCAAACAATTGCGGCATTTTCTTAATGAAACTTCAGAACTATCAGAGGAAGATTTAAATAAATACTTGTATGCCCATCCTGGCGTACTTATAGATATTATTTCTAGTATTGCATCGAATGATGAAGCTAGAAAAAAGATGGAGTTGACTAATAAAATGAGGCCTCAATTGGAAAAATATGAGCCACCAAAAGGCCAATTCAAGTTTCCGGAAAAGACGGTTTCTTTTGAATCATTTATTCGAAGCGAAGGAATAGAAGACGATGCGGATGAGATATCTTTAGTTAAATCATACTATATGAAACAAAAACCTGATGATTGTGATAAGGCTTCTAAAATAGAACGGATTTTTTCAGATATTGATACAAGAATAAATCAGGCTGTTGACAATGCAATATATATTATTAGTTTATGCGCAGATAATAAAAATAGATTAATGTGGTCACATTATGCAGATAATCATAAGGGATTTTGTATTGAATATGATTGTAATTTAGATAACATTTGCGATAATGTAGCCCTAATTTCTCCGGTTGTTTATTCTGTTATGCGCCCTAAAATTCCTTGGAAATCCTTTATTGCAGCAGATAATCTGGTTAAAAAAGAAATTGATAAAGATACATTTACAAGTTTCCTTTTTTCATTCTTAACAAAAGATGAAGTATGGAGTTATGAAAGAGAATGGAGAATACTTGTACCTTCAACAAATAAAGTGATGGATATAAAAGCCCCACCAATTTCTTGTATATATCTTGGAGCACTATGTAGTGAGGAGAATCAAGAACGAATGCTTTCTATTGCTAAGCAACTTGATGTTCCAGTAAAAAAGATGGTGATTGATCGCGGAGAATACAATTTGCATGTAGAATCAATAGATTAACGATACTATAGGATTTACATATTCGAAAGTAATTTATTACATAAAGCTATAATTAGCAATAAGAGGGGATTTAGTAATGACAGGATATACAGAAGCCAACTATGAAAACTCTGTAATAGAGTTATTACACAGTTTGGGTTATGATCATGTATATGGTCCAGATATTGAAAGAGATTTTAAAAGCCCACTCTATGATGAAATACTAGAATCTAGCTTGCGACACATCAATAAGAATCTACCTAATGATGCGATTCAGGAGGCATTATTTAAGTTACGTAATTTTGAAAATGGTGAATTAGTGCAGAAAAATAATGAATTCATGGACTATTTGCAAAATGGTGTGCCGGTTCGTTATTTTGAAAATGGAGAAGAAAAATCCACAATTGTGTATCTGGTTGACTACCAAAATCCTTCTAACAACTCTTTTATTGTCGCAAATCAGTGGACATTTATTGAAAACAGCAATAAGCGTCCGGATATCCTCTTGTTCTTAAATGGTATTCCAATGGTTATCGTTGAATTGAAGTCTCCATCTAGAGAAGAAACAAATGCTAGTGAGGCTTATCTGCAGTTGCGCAATTATATGCAGGAGATTCCTTCCATGTTTATTTATAATGTTATTTGTGTTATGAGTGATATGGGGATTTCTAGGGCCGGAACGATTACCTCTGGTGAGGATCGTTTTATGGACTGGAAAACGAAGGATGGTAGTTATGAAAATACACAGTACGCACAATTTGACACTTTCTTTGAAGGGATTTTCCAGAAAGAGCGGCTATTAGATATCATCAAAAACTTTGTTTGTTTCTCAAATGAGGGCTTGGATCAGTTTAAAATATTAGCAGGATACCATCAATATTTTGCTGTGAAGAAAGCAATTGAATCTACGAAACATGCATTTGTTACAGACGGTAAAGGTGGTGTTTTCTGGCATACTCAAGGCAGTGGTAAATCCTTGTCAATGGTTTTCTATGCGCATTTGCTGCAGGAAGCACTTGATAGTCCAACCATTGTTGTCCTGACAGACCGTAACGATTTAGACGATCAACTTTATGGTCAATTTGCAAAGTGTAAAGCATTTTTGCGGCAGGAACCGATGCATGCAGAGAGCCGTGAACATTTGAAATCGTTGCTTGCGGGAAGGCAGGCAAACGGAATTATCTTTACGACCATGCAGAAGTTCGAAGAATCAGAGGAGCCTCTGTCTGAACGCCGTAATATTGTCGTGATGGCAGATGAAGCTCATCGTGGGCAGTACGGTCTTGCTGAGAAAATCAAGATTACAAAGAATGAAGAAGGAGAGGAAGTGGCAAAACGTGTGGTAGGTACGGCAAGAATCATCCGAAATAGCTTGCCTAATGCTACATATATTGGTTTTACCGGAACCCCTATTTCTTCTAAAGATCGTAGTACTCGTGAAGTGTTCGGGGATTACATTGATATATATGATATGACTCAAGCGGTCGAAGATGGCGCAACACGTCCTGTTTATTATGAGAGCCGTGTTATTAAGCTGAAACTGGATGAAGCTACGCTTAAACTCATTGATACAGAATATAATATCATGGCAAATAACGCTGAACCGGATGTCATTGAAAAAAGCAAGCGAGAGTTGGGGAAAGTAGAAGCTGTTTTGGGTAATGATCAGACAATTAATTCCCTTGTCTGCGATATTCTTGACCATTATGAGAAACACCGGGAGAATCTTTTAACTGGAAAGGCAATGATTGTAGCATATTCTCGCGCAATTGCAATGAAAATCTATAATCGTATTTTAGAACTCAGACCAGACTGGGAAGAAAAAATTGCTGTTGTGATGACGGAGAGCAATAAGGACCCGGAGGAATGGCGCAAGATCATCGGCAATAAACATCACAAGGATGAATTAGCTAATATTTTCAAGGATAATGATAGTCCACTTAAAATAGCAATTGTTGTAGATATGTGGCTGACAGGTTTTGATGTTCCCTCTTTAGCCACGATGTATGTATATAAACCTATGTCCGGTCATAATCTCATGCAGGCAATTGCACGTGTTAATCGTGTATTCAGAGATAAGGAAGGAGGGCTTGTTGTTGACTATGTTGGTATTGCATCTGCATTGAAACAGGCCATGAATGATTACACAGTTCGTGATAAGAAGAACTATGGAGATACAGACGTTGCGAAGGTTGCCTATCCAAAGTTTTTGGAAAAACTGTCTATCTGCCGTGATTTGTTTCATGGCTATGACTATACTCGGTTTACGACGGGCTCTGATTTGGAAAGAGCTAGGACAATCAGTGGCGCCGTAAACTTTATTGTTGATCGGGAGAAGGAAGAAGATAAAAATACCTTTGTGAAAGAATCACTGATGTTGCATCAGGCACTCTCTCTTTGTTCTTCTCTTGTGCCGGAAGAACTGCGCTTCGAAGCAGCTTTCTTTGAGTCGGTGCGTGTTTTAGTTAATCGGCTCATGAATCAAGGCGGAGGTCAGAAAATTTCTTTACCGGAAATGAACCAGCGAATTAATGATCTTCTTAAGCATAGTATCAAGAGTGACGGTGTAATCAATCTCTTTTCTGATATACAGCAGGAGTTTTCATTGTTTGATCCCAAATTTCTCCAAGAAATCTCTAGGATGAAGGAGAAAAATCTTGCCGTTGAGTTGTTAAAGAAGCTGATTGCAGAGCAAGTACAAATATATCGTAGAACAAATATTGTTAAATCGGAAAAGTTTAGCGAGATCATACAACGGGCGATGAATGCTTATCTTAACGGTATGCTTACCAATGAACAAGTAATTGAAGAGCTGCTGAATCTGGCAAAACAGATATCAGAAGCACAAAAAGAAGGGGAAAAACTAGGGCTAAATGCAGATGAACTGGCATTTTATGATGCTCTGACAAAACCGCAGGCCATTAAAGACTTCTATGAAAATGAAGAACTGATTGCCATTACAAAAGAACTTGCAGAGACACTCAGAAAGAACAGAACAATTGATTGGCAAAAGCGAGATTCGGCCCGTGCCAAAATGCGTATGCTGATTAAAAAGCTCCTTAAGAAACATAAGTATCCCCCAGAGGGCATGGAGGATGCTGTGCAGACTGTTATGACACAGTGTGAACTTTGGACAGATAATGCAGATATGGATGAGGCTGAGCAGAAGACAGTGGAGTATGATTTTTGGGCGGGAGAAAGTCGGAATATGGTTGCTGAAGATACTATGATTTATGAAGAAAAGAAATAATGGTGAATAAAAAGGACAGAAGTATGAGTATTTTAGTTGTTGGACTAATTACTAGTATATTTGAAAATTTTTTATATGATGTTACTGCAGATGCTTGCAAGGGTTTTTTTCAGAGAAGAAAAAGGGATAATTTTCTTAAATCAGTGGAAAAAGAAATAGCCAAATTTTGCAGAGAAAATGAGACGACATATCTTGATAGTGGCGCTTTTCAAAGTTTTTTATTGAATAATAAACCATTAGATAGAATTATGCAAAATGTAATTGCGATGCCGAATTCATATTCGTCAGATGTACTTGCCAAAAAAATGGTGGAAGAAGCACAAGCTATTGCAGAAAAGAGTGATATAAAATTATTAATAGATGACAAAAGAGTAGTACAAGATTTATGTAAATTAATTGATCTAAAAACATATCAATTTTATACAAAAATATTGACGACTGGTCAACAATTCATTGTATCCAGCAATTATAAAAATACTGTAAAATTGCAAAAAAAAATTGAAGAATGCCAAGAAGGAGGTTATGCTCATTTAGAACAAGTAAAGAAGGAACTTCTCTCGGCTACTCGATTGAGTGATTATAAGGCAGAAGCTATTGCAGAATTAATTTGTAAAAAAATGTGGATGGGTTTATTTGATGAAGTTGAAGACTTGTTGCCTTTGGTTATCGGTAAATCTGATGATATAGAAAATGTTGTTGAATTGATGAAAGAAATGATGCTTGGGTCAACCTTTTCAAATGTCCCCAGAAATCAATTATTATCTAGAATTAATAATCCGATTATTAGAAACAGTGTTATTCGTAATATAATCCCTTTGCTATATTTTAAAAATGAGAATGTTAATGATTCAATTGAATTAATATCTTTGGAAACATTGAAAAACATTATAACCTCTTTAGCAAATGAAGAATATTCTGCGATTTTTTCTGAAGATATTAGTATTGAGAATGGAATAGAGACACATGCATTTACAATAAATAAGCAATTTGAGGCTGAAGAAGAGTGGCTTGTTAAACAAATATTGGCGGTTTATTTATACAAAAAGAAGCTAATCAATTCTGCTAAATTGATAGAAACAATAGTAGAACCGGAAAGCTCTTGGTTTTTCCTATTAATTTTATTTGACACGAAGATAGATATACTTCAATATGAAGGTATTAATGGTCAAAATCAAAGTAAGATAGCAGATATAGAAGCTGATTTAAGAAGTAGACAAAAAATATATGACTTATTGGCGGATGATTATCGAGCAATTTATTATTCCTTGTTGCTTAAGGCGGCAGTATATTCTCAGGACAAAAATATTCAACAAATTATAAATTTGATTCCTAAGGAATTATATGGCATAAAATCAATAAAGGACTTTCTATTGGCAATCAAGATATCAGAGGGGGCAGCAAGTTTTGAAGAGGTAAATGAGTATTGTTGTGCGAATGGAGAGTATTGGCTCTTGAACATTTATTTAGTGCAGCTTAATAATGCAAAGGAGTTAGTCGAAGTTTTATCAGTTCATCAGGACCCTCTCAAATCTGTACCCAGTATATTCTTTATGTTTGTTACTGGATTAGTAGCTATGCAAAGAGTAAACGAAGCTATTTCGTATCTTATAAGTTATAAAGAAAGATATGAGGAATTTTATGATTATTGGAATATATACTTAAAAATTGATGCTTCAGAGGAGATTCGGGATGGATTCTTGACTCGCTGTAAAGATTATAATTTTAAATTTTTGAATAATTATTCGGAACATTTTATAGTAGAACGATTACTATCCATGAAGGAATTTGATTTAGCAGAAAAATATATAAAACGATTGGAGGTCCGGCAAGGTGAAGGGCTGATAATCAAGAGATATAGAGCTGCTGTACTTTATGGAAATAATAAAAATATAGAGGCATTAGAGCTACTTAAGAGTATTTTTGATGACTATGCTAAAGACCCGTATGTGATAGATTCTATAATAACTATATCATTATCCATGATGAGAAAAATAGAGAACAAATATATTGATGCTGCAAATAGCATCAAAACACCACGTATGTTTCTTTTGGCTGGAGCAGCTTATGCTGTAAATGGTAATTATATAGACGCCTGTAGAAGTAATTTAAGAGCAATTCTTGCATCAGATGATGTTAATAATCCAGCATTTATGCAATATCTTAATTTTAAACTTAATTATAAAAAGAATGCAGAGAGAATGATTACCTGTGTTGAAAAAGAAACTAGCGTAGTTTTAAGACAAAAAGATAGTAGCAAAATACAAGTATATTGCATTTATGATGACAAAGTATTGCCGGAAAGCCCATATATTTGGCATGAAGCCAAGCATGTTTATGTAGAGGATGCCGCTGAACTTGGTATCTATAGAAAAACTGTTGGCAGCGAACTCAAAATTGCAGGAGAAGAATATTTAATTGAAAAAATTGAGCCACTAGATATTTATTTTTCAAGAATTGTTTATGAGAATATTGTTAAGAATGGTTCAGCTAAAGCTATTATGACGCCTGTTATTGATGGGAAAATTGATGTAGAGGCTTTTGTCGATCAGATAAAAGAATTCACACCAGATGCAAAAGACCAGATTGATTGGTTAGATCAGTACAATAATTTTCAAGATGTTCCATTACCGTTGTTTATGTATAAAAGATTTTATAATGTATCTTATACACAATTTTTAGAAATTGTTTTAGAAGAAAAAAGATCGTGTATTAGAGAGATGATTATTTATGAGCCAATTAAACCTAATAAATATATATTATCATTTGCTTCGGTGATTATTTTAAAGAAAATTGGTGTGCCAAGTAATTTAATAAAAGAAGCTAATACATTCATTGCAGAATCAACACAGCGACAAGTTTATGATGATGCTTCAGAGATGATAAACAGATATGCAAATGATAACGTATCATCAATGAGCATATATGATGGACAACCATATTTTCTTCAAACTGATTCTGAATTAAAAAGTAAATGGATTAAAGAGGCAGGTGAAATAAGAAAATATATTGAGAATATTCCAACTGTCCTAAATACACATGATCTAAATGGGGAATTTTTTGATCAGTTTGAAGCTTCCGAAATATTGGGAATACCAGATTATGATACAGTTTCAATATCATTGAACCAAGATTATACAGTAGTTACGACGGAAGCAATGATGTCATCTTTAAAAGTAAATCAATATGTTAAGATGAATGCGATTAATCTAACACAGTGGCTTATGAATATTAATGTAAATTGTGTTGATTTAGTGAAATATGTGCATGAAATGATAAAACTTGGTTGTGTCAATTCGGTTACTGATTATTTTGTATTATATCTTATTAGAAAAACTAAAGAAATAGATGAGGAAAGTCTTAACCAACTTTGTGAAGCGTGGAATACATTATTAGCGGAATATGAGCAAATGAGCGAAATATATAAGGTATTTGCTATACAAACGCTTACTGAGTTATATCTGAAGATATTTAATAGGGTAGATGAGTCAACGTCGTGCCCAATTATGTGGATTCTTGCGCAACATCTATTACAACTGCATAATATTAGCTTTGAAGCTAGATTTAATAGTAATGGGAAACTTGAAATAATAAGCTACCAAGCTTTGCCAGTTGAGGAAGTTACTGAACCACTAAACTGATTTATAAATATTTTTGAAGACGAATCGGGGCGCTAAGTATCATGTGGAGAGAACTAGAACGTAAAACGATGTCCGCCTCATCTACGTGACCAATGAACTGAAAACGGCATTGCAGAACCAGAACATGATCGACAAACCCCCAACATACCAAGGAGGCCATTTTATGAATCTACCAGAACAAAACATCGGACTAAGCATTGCTGATATCATAGAAGCATATAAAGCTGATTTTGAGAGAGTTAACAGAGAAGAACGTTATAAATGGGAGGCCATTGGCTGGTATAAGGCGCATTGGGATATTGAGGCTTCGGATTTCGCCGGAATGTTTGCGGATGCATTTAGTAAGGCTAACAATCTTTTGACTGCACACATGTATTATCCTTACAAAATGGCATGCGGGTATGCAGAGCAAGAGCCGGAAACGGTCCGCGAATTGTTTCGCAAATTATATAATGAGGATATTCCGCTTGCCGAAAGGTACAGTGCATTCCGTGAAGGCTTCAAAAAATCTATAGCAATCACACAGGAGAAAGTGTCGGACGGAACCAAGATTTCAAATCATTATCAGGATTTACACGCAGTATCGGTATATCTTACTTTTGAATATCCGGAAAAGTATTATTTTTATAAATATAGTGTTTATAATGCGTTTAAAAATCTGGTCGGCTTTGAAGAAGATCGTGATAAGGTAAGGTCTGAGGTCTGGAAAATAGAAAACTGTAACCGTATGTGTGACCTGGTGTTAGATCTTGTCAAACAGGATTCTGCAATAATGGAAATGAACAGATCACGTTTGACAGATGAGTGTTATAGTGACCCGGAAAATCATTTGCTGGCAATGGATATTGTGTATTTTGGCAGCAGGTTGCAGCCGGAAAATAGAAACATATCTTCGGAGGATGAGAACGTTGCATACTGGCCGACGCCGGAAGAGTACAGTACCGGAATCACAAAAGCAGATTGGCTGAAACTCCTTAAGGATTCAGAAATCACAAAAAAAGAGAATCTTGCAATGTTCAAGGGGATGTTGGAAATCGGAGGAGAAAGTACCTGCGTTCATCTGGCGGATGTATACGGTAAGACCTATAGTTATTATATTGGACTGGCCAACAATTTTTGTGAGAGGGTCAAGAAACGCAAAAATCTCAAGGATTGTGTGAATGTGGACGGTGAAGTGAAGGTTTGGCCGGTGGCATTTGTGGGCAGAAAAGTAGCGGAAGAGGGGAATTATCGCTATTCATGGAAATTGAGGGAAGAGCTTGCAGCAGCGCTGAAAGAGATGGACCTTGAGAATATAAAGATAGGTGAGGAGGAAGACTCTGCAACGGATGTTGCAAAGAATACGATTCTTTTCGGACCTCCCGGAACAGGCAAGACGTACAGCACGGTTATGTATGCGGTTGCCATTATTGAAAAGAAGCCTTTATCTGTTGTCAGCAAGGAAGCATATGAAGAAGTCCTTGAGCGCTTCCGTAAATATAAAGAGGATAAGTTGATAGAAACTACGACATTCCATCAGTCATATGGATATGAAGAGTTCATAGAAGGAATCCGGCCGGTGATGAAAGAGGGAGAAGAGGAGACCGGAGATGTTCGGTATCGGATCGAGCCCGGGATTTTTAAGGGATTTTGTGATGACATCAATATTCCCCATTCCGCAGAAGAAGAGTTTGAAAAGGCATGGAATAAACTGACAGAGAAGGCCGGACAGAGTGGTAATATCTATACTTTTACCAGAAGGACAGGATCAACTATCGTAGGAAAACTGATCCACGGAGACAAATTTCGTGTGGATTGGTCCGGAGGTACATACAACGATCTGACTTATACCGCTGCCTTTAAACAGTGGACAGAACCGGACAATGTGCGGGATACGTTGACGGGTGGAAACAGATGGTTATTTGATGCCAGACAGGCAATTCTGGATGAATTGAAGAAGAACTACGGTCTTGGCGATTACAAGGAAGAAAAGACCGGCAATTATGTGTTTATCATTGATGAGATCAACAGAGGAAATATTTCTAAGATATTCGGCGAATTGATTACACTGATCGAACCTTCCAAGCGGCTGGGGCAGGCAGAGGAAATGACGGTGAAGCTTCCCTATTCGAAGACTTTGTTTGGGGTGCCTGACAATGTTTATCTGATTGGAACGATGAATACTGCCGATCGTTCTATTGCCACGATAGATACGGCCCTTAGGCGAAGGTTTCGGTTCAAAGAAATGCTGCCGGATGCTGATGTGCTAAAGGATGTCAATGTCGAGGATATTTCTATCCGTGATATGCTGATCCGCATGAATAAAAAGATATGCCTTCTTTATGACAGAGAGCATATGATCGGACATGCTTATTTTATGCCATTGAAAAAGAGTCCGACGATTGAAGTATTGGCCGAGATATTCCGAAACGAGATCGTACCGCTTTTGCAAGAGTATTTTTACGAAGATTATGAGAAGATTCGGCAGATACTCGGGGATAACCGCAAACAAGACCCGGAGACAGAATTCATAACGGTTGTTCGTAATGATTATACGGAGTATGGAAATCTGTTGGGAGAGTCGGATTTTGATTCGGATGAATACAATCTGTATGAAATAAACGATAAAGCGTTTGACAATATAGAGGCATATCGCGAGATATAGTATTGGAAGCAGGAGGTGTGATGGATGGCGGCGCTATATTCCATAGCAGAATTTGGCTCATTTGTTGCTGATAAAATTGTGCCGGGATATCAGTCTCTGCCAAAACACATCTTTGATCAGTTGGAAAATTTTATTCTGACAAAGCGAAATAAGCAAGCAGACGCATCTGAAATTATGGGGATTTCAGTAAGAAAGGGCGTCGGCAAGATCATTACCGCTAAAAATTACGTGGGAATTATCACAATGAGGGATGGAACCACAATCGAAATTCTGCCCAAAATATATTCCCAAACATTTGATGAGGCGGATGAGAGTGGGAATATTGCTGCGGTTCGGAAAATCCTTGTAGAAATGCTGAAAACGCTGTATCAACCATCGTATAAATTGCTTCAAACTGCATATGTCAATGTTGCAAATATCAATATATTAGAAGTTTTTATCAGAATGTACATTGATGAAGTATTTCGAATCGTAAAGCATGGCCTGAAGTGTGATTATGAATCTGTTATGCAGAATGATAGTATCATAAAAGGAAAATTGAAATTCTCAGAGCATATTAAGAGAAACTATGCCCATAAGGAATTAAACTTCGTGGAGGTCGATCATTACAGCCCTAATCGTCCTGAAAACAGGCTGATCAAAACCACCTTACAGTATTTGTACAGGCAGTCGGCTTCTATCAGAAATAAGAGAGATATCAAGACCTTATTGAACGAATTTAGCGAAGTGAGCTTGTCCGAAAACTTTGAAACGGACTTTTCTAAATGTGTGCCTGACCGGAATATGATAGATTATGAATTTGCGCTGCAATGGAGCCGGGTTTTTCTGAGCGGGAAGAGTTTTACTTCATTCTCCGGTTCAGAGATTGCGGCAGCGCTTTTATTTCCGATGGAGACACTTTTTGAACGGTATATTGCGGTGAAGCTGTTTCAGATTCTGGGAGGAGAGGAATTTCAGTTTTTTACGCAGGATACGAGACATTACCTTTTTGACGAGCCAAGCAAAAAATTTCTCATGAGACCGGACATTGTGATGATACGAAAGGGAGATGGAAAAACTTTTGTTGCTGATACAAAATGGAAGGTGCTCTCGGAAACAAAATCAAACTACGGCATTTCACAGGCTGACATGTATCAAATGTTCGCATATCAAAAAAAGTATGGTGCGGAAAATATCACATTGATTTACCCGCTTACACAACAAGTACCTTCTAATCGTGATATTCAGTATATGTCCCATGACGGCGTGACAGTGCGGGTGAAGTTTGTTGACCTCTCTGATGTGCAGGGAAGTCTGTCTAAAATTGCGGAGGATTTTAAAGGAGAGAAGACAACTGATGATTCTTTTGTGTATTAAATCTTGCATTTTCCCAAATAAGTTGATATACTTATCTTAACTATAAAGGTTTTTAGGTCGATATAATAAAAACAGAGACATGGATGTCTATGGGTATCGGCAACAGCACACTTAAATCAAAGGAGTGATAATATGGGCATTGGTATTAATGTAGGTTCAAACTCGGATTATTCTTATTTGTTTCAGGGACTTCCCGGCGGCGATTCCGGCAATCTGAACTTCCTTTCCGACTATGCAGCAATAAAGAACGGAAGCTACGGCAGGCTGATGAAAAGCTATTATGGCACTGCAGGCAGCTCAAGCATAACGGCATCCGGAAGTAAAGCCAGCACGAACAATGTCATCGATAAGATTTTGGATGAGAAGAAAAATCCGAAAGTTTCCAAGGAAGCGCAGGAGGCAAATTCCAAACTGACAACGGGTATTTCCGGTTTGATGACTTCTGTTACGAAGCTGCAGAACGACAGTACGTATACAGCCTCAAAAGACGGAACAAGTGCGGCGGATAAAGTGGCTGCTGCAATCAAAGATTATGTATCCCAGTATAATGAAGTTGTCAGTGCGGCAAAGAATTCCACGCTGGAAAGACAAACTGCACATGTAGCAAGCATGATGAACAGCTCAAAAGCAAATGCTGAAAAGCTTGCGGAAATCGGCATTACGATCAATGGAGACGGAACCCTGCAGTTGGATGAGAGCAAGTTAAAGGGGACAGATATTTCCAAGGTACAGGAGTTGTTTTCAAAAGATGATGTCACAAGTTATGGCTCTACGGTGAAGTCCCGTCTTGGCTTCGCAAGTGCTGCCGGTTCGGTAAGCAGTACAGAGAAAGACACGGCGAAAGAGGACGAAGCGACCTATGCTGGTGCAGCTGGCCTTAAGACAGATATCCAGAAGCTTCTATCCGGTTCACTGTTTGAGAAAGTAAAAGGTGAGGACGGTACGGAGAAGTACGATATTGACAAACTTTTTGCTACGTTCAAAAGTTTTGTGGGCAATTATAACAGTATGCTTGATTCCGCTAAGTCCAGCCTTAATTCGGGTGTGACGGCGAATATGGCAAGTATTTTGGAAAAGACGGCGCAGAACAAGGATGCGCTTGAGAAGTTTGGCATCAGCGTGGATAAAACGGGCAAGCTGTCGATCGACGAGGACACATTTAAGAAAGCAGATATGTCCCAGTTACAGAAATTCTTTAATGAATATGGTTCTTCTATTGCCACGCATGTATCGCTTGTAAATTATTATTTGACGACACAAGCCAATGCAGCCAGTGGATATACAGCAAACGGAACGTATAATGCGCAGGAAAACTCCCGTTATGATATAACCATGTAGTATTTCCTAAACTTGTATAAGCAAAATGCAAAGGGATATTCCATTTTTAACTATGGAATATCCCTTAAATTTTATTGAAGAGTTTTGCGATAACCTCCAGCGTTTTCGTGATTCGGATATGAGGGATATTGATATTATGAGAAAAGTCATAAAGAACATGATATTACTTCTATTGATCCTAAGCTTGAGCATTTCCACCGCTTTTTTGATTTATTTGCATTTTTTCAAATCAGACGGCAGGAGCCTTTCGGGAGAATGGACCGCGGAGCTTAACTTGACGGAGCAGGCAGCTGCTACAGCTTTCATCTGGCTGCAGGATATAGAGGGAGTCTCTGTCTCGTTTCAGGATGTGGAGTCCGGGATGCAGAAGCTGACAGTTCAGGTTGTTCTGAACTTAGAGGCGACGACGGGCTCTGAAGGAGCTTTTCACTGCAGTATCCTGCCTGAGAGCTACAATATGTGTGAGCAGGCGGCCTATGAGGCATTTGCAGCGATATTCCGGGAGCTTTTGGCAGAGAGACTGCGCATGGCAGGGTATACAGGGGACACGGACAAGGATGACTTAGAAGCGCTTGTTACCGAAACCTTTGGGATGTCAACGGTCTCTTATTTAATGACCTACGGACCTGCATTGCTGCCTTCTCTGGAAGATTTACAGGCGCGGTATGAGGGAAGCGGAACCTATGAGGCTGCAGAAGGCATTCTGACGAGGCGGTATGATAACGGAACCGTAAAGACGGAAAATTATGTGTGGGATAATTCCGGTCTGGTTCTGGCAGAAGAAGAGGATTCTGACGGACAGGGACAGATGAAAACTGAAATCCTCATTTTCCGGAAGAAATGAGTGGGGGAGGAGACACAATGAGATTGATTCTGAAGAAAATAACGACATTTCTACTATCGGTGACGCTGGTGTTCTGGATTCTGCCCGTCAGAGCCGCTGCAAGCTATGAGGTTCCCGGGACCTATCAGGTACAGGCGGATGCCGGGACAGCGTACACTGTAAAAACGCTGGATTATGAGTATAATAATAATACCTATTTCTCCCTGCGGGACATGGCGATGGTTCTGAAAGACACAAATAAGGCATTTTCCTTGGCAATCACAAAAAATTCCATTGCCCTGGATCCCGGAATGGCATATGAGCCTGTGGGAGGGGAAAATGATTCATGGGATAGTTCCGAGAACCCCAATATATCCTTACGAAGAAACGAATTCAAGGTAAACGGACAAAATAGATTTTATTATACGTTGATTGTGATGATGCCATCCGGTTATTATGACTGCTTCATGATGGCAGCGGATCTGGCTATGATACTGGACATGGACGTTACTGTCTCTGACGACGGCCTCCTGCAGATACACACGCAGGAACCATTCTCTGTTTCCCCTGCTTCCTTGGTGCAGGCAGGCTATTTTTATGGGGTCAACAGTGTGCTGGCAGGAGATGCTACCACCGGGGAAATATACTATAAATATCAGGCTGATACCGCTTATCCCATAGCCAGCATCTCTAAGCTTATGACTTACCTTCTGGTCATGGATGCCTTATCTGCAGGGCAGATTACGCTGGAGGATCAGGTCGTCGTCTCCGATGCCGCTTACGCTCTGTCGATTTCGGACGATGGAGTGATCGCCTTGGAGGCAGGAGAAGAGGTTGTGCTGCAGGACCTTCTGTACGGCTCCCTTCTGGCTTCCAGCAACGAATGCACGCTGTGTCTGGCAGAGGCAGTCGCCGGTTCGGAGGGAGTCTTTGTGCAGATGATGAATCAGAAAGCGAATGAACTGGGGCTTTCCCAGGCAGTTTTTTTCAACAGCAACGGTCTGCCCGTCTATACAAAAGATACTGTTCCCGCAAAACTCCAGAACCGTATGAGTGCAGAGGATATGTTTCGGTTGGTATCATATCTTTTGAGGGTTTATCCTCAGATCACGGATATCACCTCCCTAAAAAGCGCTTCTCTGGAGTCTCTCGGAATTGTAGTGAACAGTACGAACCCGCTTTTATATAATATGCCCGGAGTTACCGGTCTGAAGACGGGGACCACTAATAAAGCGGGAGCTTGTCTGGTCACATCCCTGACGGCGGACGACGGTAACATGGAACATGATCTGGTAGTTGTCGTCTTAGGCACTGAGGATTCCGTAGAGAGGGGGAGGGTGTCAGGGCTGCTGGCAAAATATGCCCTGGAGGTCTTTCATACCGGTGCCGATGAATCGGAGATACCTGTCCAGCCTCAGAATATGCCAGTGCGTGCTGAGGCAGTGGTGGACTGTATTCTTCGGACGGCCAGAAAGCACTGAGCGGTCTTCAGTACATAAACATAGGTGACCCTTGATAATATCACGCCTGCGTAATATAATAGCGCTATATACAACTGAGCACATACACGGAGATATAATGATATGAGAGATAAACTCCTTTTTTTAACTTCCAGCAGACGCTGGCTCGCAAGTCTTATGGTTATTGTTGCCATATCGGTATGCCTTGTCATTGTAATATGTGCGAAGGATTCTTTTTACCGTGGCTACGATGACAATGTCACCGGCGTGAATGATGGGTGGAACTCCGATGGTGGGAATATATATTCACTCAGCGACCTCCCCATTGGGCAAATCACTCTGCATCGCTCTATAGAGGAGCTGGATCTGAATAATATGAGATTTTGCACAAAGAGCGTTGACACTTTCTTTGAGGTGCTTGCCGACGGCGAGATTATTTATTCGTATCGGCCCGAACAGCATGGTCTGCTGGGAAAGTCATACGGAATGTACATTCACGCAATCCCTGTTCCGGAAAACGCAAGCGTCTTGACGTTAGAGCTTACTCCTATTTTTTCTGATGCACCGCCGGCGCTCCTTGGTGCGACTATCGAGGATCCGGGTATGTTTATGTGCGACCTGTTTGTTGAGGGCATTTCGGGCTTTTGTATATGCCTGCTGATGTTGATACTGGGCGTGATCATAATCATTACCGACGCATCCCATCTTCGCAGCAAGAACGACGGTCAGCTCATGGAGGTTTTTACACTTGGAATTTTTGCAGTCCTTGTGGCAATATGGTCAGTAAACGACACTCTGATACTTCAGATTCTCACCCAGAGTCCGGCAATAGTTCGACTGCTGAATTACATAACCTTGATTTTCCTGCCGTACTTTATAGTAGTGTTTATTGCAAATGCGACCAATAAACACAAATCGCCGCTGCTGCCTATTTTATTCACTGTAATCTGCATCAATTTTATCCTTAATATATCGCTCACAGTCACAGGAATTTCGGATTATTTTGAGCTTGTTAAGATCTCGCAGGCCGTTATTGTTATCGCCTTGATCATGGCGGCATATTTTGTTATTTCTGCCGTCATGCACAAACAGATCGAGAAAAGATTTCTGCGTATATTTCTTGTGGGGATATGCTTGGTGGCACTCGGCGCAATCATTGACCTGTTAATATTCCGCATCTCCTCAAATGTGCTGCAGTCCACAAGTCTTTATGCACGTATGGGAAGTCTGATGTTCCTTATGCTGATCGGACTGTACCTGATACAGGAAAATCATCGTATGCAAATTGCAAACAGCCAGGCATTGGAGCGTCTTGCCTATACGGACGGACTTACCGGTATGAAAAACAGACTCGCCTTTAACAAAGTAGAGCCCTCCTTGCGGGAAGACCCCGATGCAAAATATATGATCATTCAATATGACATCAACGACCTCAAAGTGGTCAACGACATTTATGGCCACGCCGAGGGCGACAGGCACATCAGTGCTGCAGCAGGAATAATCCGCGACAGCATTCATGACCGGGGCGATTGCTACCGAGTAGGCGGAGATGAGTTTATTGCAATTATCGCGGGGTCCGATGTTGAGGAGACTGCGCACGGTGCAATCAAGCTGATGGAAAGGCTGACGGAAGAATTCAACGCCAAAGTAAATCCTCCTGTAAAGCTGGATATCGCTTACGGAATGGCAATGTTCACAGTATCCGACGGCCACATGGAAAAGTCAGTCCGGCTTGCCGATCAGAGAATGTACGAATGTAAGCGTATCAAAAAGCTGAAAGGAGTGCAGACGACTGAGCAAAGGATTCAGTAAATTACGGAGATTTATGAAGGGATATAAGAGATATGATAAAAATATTATTCGTCTGCCACGGCAGTATCTTGAAAAGTCCCGGGAAAGCCCGTAAAATCAATGATTTCGAGGTGGGATATGGCGCTTGCTACACCACTACTACACCATTTTTGAAGGAGCTTTGATATGACGGAGATAAAATCAAATGGATACGTTGGACTATAATACGATAAAATGTCTATTTTTATTGAACAACAAGACAGAGGTAAAAAATGAAATGTTTATTTTGTAAACAAAGCAGCGCAGATACAAAAAGTGTTGAACATATTGTTCCGGAATCGTTGGGAAATACTACATTTATTTTACCATTAGGATATGTATGTGATAAGTGTAACAATTATTTCGCACGTGAAGTCGAAAAACCATTTTTAGAATTGCCAGAACTGCGATTATTACGTTTTCAAGAAGCTATACCAAACAAGAAGAATAAAATGCCGGTAATAGATGGATTGCTTAATGGAAATTACCCTATCAAATTAAAACGGAAATTAAGTCATGATAAAGTAGTTAATGAAGCTGAAGTTCCAACAGAAACTATGGATAAAATTCTTAAAACTTCTGGAGAAACGACAATTATCGTGCCTGCGTTTACAAATGAAATGCTTCCTCCAAATAATTCTATAACCTCAAGATTTTTAGCCAAAATGGCTTTAGAAGCATTGGCAGACAAATTGAAAGACATCGAAAACAGTTTAGAAGATTTAATAAATGGTTCCCAATTTGATATGCTTAGAAATCATGCAAGATTAGGAAGGATTAAAAATTGGCCATGCAGTATACGGAGAATTTATGATTATAATAAAATTTGGGAGTACTCAGATGGGCTTCATGGGCAAATGATTCATGAGAGTGATTTTCTTTTAATTCCTGTAGAGGAAAAATTTGAATTAACTGCAGAATATATAATGACTGAAATATATTTTGTAATAGCGCTCTGGGGCATAGAATTTGCAATAAATATGGCAGGACCAGAGATTATAGGTTATGAGAATTGGTTAAAAGCACATGATGATAAGAGCCCTTTATATTGCGGTAATAATGAAAGCTTATGAAAATAATGTTGCATTGTAGAATGCTATTTTCAGGAGGAAGAATATAATATATAGTTTAAGTAATTTCTGCGTGTAACAGGCTACATAAATTAAGGGGAAATCAACCTTTAGTACAATTCAAGTAAGAGTAGATGATGATTTAAAAACAAAATCAGATTCTTTGTTTAGAGATTTGGGAACTGATACAACAACTGCCATAAGAATGTTTTTGACGCAGGCGGTGGCAGTGAGTGGATTTTCTTTTGAAATAAAAAGATACACTGCAGAGGCTAATCCGTATGCACCTATGACAGGAGGAGAGATGCTTGCAAAGCTAACGGCATCCAGAGATCAGGGGGAAGTACCGCGATGCTAATGAAGTGATTTCTGATATGAGGTCAAAGTATGGATTATAGAGTTGTTAGGATGGAAGGTGTAGAAGCGGATTTCTTATGATGTTGCGGTTGGAGCACTTGAGGAGGTTGCTGAGAGATGGTGAGTTATACAGAAAAGAAAAAGTTGTTAGAAGAACTTTGGAATAAAAGTGATGGTAAATGTGCACATTGCGGAAAAACATTGAATAGAAAAGATTGTGTTATTGATCATATTTTCCCCCAAAAATATGGTGGTTCGGATCATATAGATAATTTAAGATTGCTTTGCAAGGGATGTAACGTAGCTATTGCAGATCGTCCTCCTCTAAGGGAAAGTGAATTTCAGCAATATATACGTCAATTTTTGCTACAGGATAGTCGTTTTGAAAATGTCAGAACAGATGTTAAAAAAGAGATGGCAAATGGAGAAAAAGCATATTTTGACATCATGTTTTCCCGAAAAAATCATGGAAAAGAAGAACAATATATTATTGAAGTAAAAAATTTGACGGTAGCTACTAACTATGGAATTACATCTGCTATCAGTCAGTTGAAAAAGTATCAGAGTTTTCAACCAAATGCACATATTATCCTTGCTGTTCCTACGATTCTTGCTGAAGAGTATCGCCGACTTGTCTGTGAGGCTGGATTCACGCTTTGGGATAGTGAAACATTTCGGTGGGACGTTCCAGATACAGTATTGCCAATCTGTGCTGCATCAGATCAATATGATGAATTAATTTACAGACTTAAACAGTGCCAACCGGGATTTGATAATTGGCAAGTATATCAAAAATTGGTTGGTGAAGTTTTAACTTCTCTTTTTTGTCCTCCTCTTGATCCTGTTTCTGAGCAGAATTCAGATGCTAATCTTGCAAATCGACGTGATTTTATTGTGCCTAATTATGCAGAGTGTGGTTATTGGCCATATTTACGCCAAAGGTATAGAGCAGACTTTATTGTTGTTGATGCAAAAAATTCAGCAAAAGGGATTGTAAAAGATGATATTTTACAGGTTGCACATTATTTGAAAGAAAAAGGAGTTGGTCTGTTTGGACTGATTTTTTCAAGATGCGGAATAGATGAAAGTACAGAAAAGCATTTACAGGATATATGGCGAAATGAGAATAAAATGTTAATAATTTTAAATGATAGTGATGTAGAGCAAATGTTGCTTAATAAACAGAGGGGCAATGACCCATGCCAGATTATAATTGAAAAAATTCAAGAGTTCCGTTTAAGAATATAAAATCATTGTGGGAAAATATAAATTTCCACAAACATCTCAACTCTTTGTGGGAATACCGTGAAATAGCGGGTTTGAGAGTGGATGGGTGTGGAATTTACTACTAATTTACTACTTTTAGGAAAGAAGAGTTTCGATACGATATAAGTTAAGCCCCGGAGTTAATTCCGAGGCTTTTGTCATGCTATACTGCTATTATGCAAGGGATTTTAGATACTGCTCGACATTCAGATATTGAACACCGTCAGACTCGGCCGCTTTGCCGCGGTAGATGACATACCGACCGGTGATCGTACCAAAGCGGTGCTCGGTCTCAGTGCACTTTTCGGTATTGATAAGATGCCTGTACTGATTTGCCACGACTTCATTGCTATGCTTGATTTCATAAATCTCACAAGTAAGTGTGATGGGATCGTAAATTACCATATCAAATTCACCGATGGCGAATTGCAGTTGGAATACCTGTTTTTTCGGATTGGCAAGTTTCGTTTCCAGCAGAACGATATCTTCCATCATCCGGCCCTTGATCTCGCTTAGGATACGCTCAAGGATGCGGCCTCGCTGCATGGCAGAAAGCGCATTGAATTTTTCATCAAGTAACAAACTGCTGATCAGTGCGTCTGCTTGAGCATAGCGCATACCCGGTTGACTGATCACCGTAATCTTTTCGCGATGATTGACATCCGGGAAGTGAAGCAGATCTACTTCCATGATTAAATCAAGCAGGGACAGATATTCCCTGATCTGATATGCGTGTGTATCATCTACCTCAACCATTTGTTCTTCTTTATTGAGGATGTCCAGCATTGTTTTGACAAACTCAGTTATGGCGTCCTTATTGATGTTTTGCGTAATATCAATAGGCTCATTACGATCATGAAGAAGATTACGCACAGAAATGGCTAAATCATTTGACTCAAATGTTTTTGTGAGAACCTCTTTGGTGAATCGATGGTTAATATCTTCTACAACACGATTGATGGCGCTCGTTAGTTCTCCCTTTTCATACAGCTCATTTAAATGACGGAAATGGCCGCCTTCCTGATAATATTTTAATGAATGCTGAATATTCCTCGCAATAGCGCTGTCGATATATTCGCCGGCGCTCTTGTTCGTAGCAAAAGAGGACTGCTCGTTATAATTAACGCCACCCATGCTCATCGTTCCGCCGTACCGGATATACTCGTCGATACCTGTAATGCCAAGAACAGTTTCGAATTCCCGGTATGGGATAAAGGTGGTGTGCAACAGGATGCAGCGGTCGTAAAGTTGTTCGTATTCGGTAAAGATAAACCCAAGTGAATCTGTGCCAGACAGTACGATCTTCATGCCGCTGCTAGCATAAATATCAGAAAACAGTGCGGCGCCTTCAATAAAGTCTTCCATAAGGGTGACCTCATCGATAAACACATACTTGTATCCTTGTTCCTCGAGATACTTCAAATCCGTATTGATTTCCGACAGCGTATCTTTTGTCTTGATTTGGATAAAGGCCGCCGCATTTAGCTGTTCGGGTGTCATGTCCAATATTGTCTGACGAATCAATGTGGTCTTACCCGTTCTTCTCAAACCGTAAAGGATAAACACCTTATCTTGCTGCTCGCCAAATACGAAATCGTGTAATACAGAATAGCATTCACGCCGTTTGTATTTTTGCACGGGAGCCACCAAGCTTTTCAGCTGAGAACCGATCCGCACATAGGTGGAAAACTGATGCGTGGCCTTTTCCTCTCTTGTGCGTTCCGGCGAAGGGACGAGTCTCTTGAGTTTTTTCAGTTCTGTTTCTAATTCCTTTCTTTTTTCAATCTGGGCACGAAGCTCTTCTACCTGATCAAAGTTGATATATGTTTCGGTGCGCTTCTGATTTTGTGTAATGCGGTGGTAGTAATAGTCTTTACCTTTTATTTTCTTAACAGCGATGCTGCCGGAGGGCAATAAGGCAATTTCGCGTTCCAATTCATCGATGCGCTCTATGATATCCAACTCAACCATAAGGACACCTCCATCATTTATTATACCCAATTATACCCTTAATATTCAAAAATATCAAGGGTATAACGGGTATAATTGCTTCTAACGAGCATTTAACCATTAGTTTTATAAAACTTATGATGTAAAGTTGGATTTGATATGGTACAATGAATGAGTCATTTAAAGACTCTTTACTACACCATTTGCCCGTAAATTTGCGTAGATTTATAACGATTTACACAGATTAAGGGTAAAAATCAAAAATTAAATAAGTGCCGGAAAGCCCGAAATATCAAGGTTTGAAGGCCTATGAAGGGATATAAGAGATATGATAAAAATATTATTCGTCTGCCACGGCAGTATCTTGAAAAGTCTCGGAAAAGCTTGTAAAATCAATGATTTCACGGTGAGATATGGCGCTTACTACACCACTACTACACCATTTTTTGAAAGAGCCTTGAAATGACAAAATTGCGATTGTTAGAAAAATATCAATGACATGATGAATGCAAAGAGGTAGCTAAATGAGAGATTTTTATGGAAGACCGATTTATAATGAATTTCCGATTCAAGATAAATGCAAACGATTGATGCATTATTTACGAGATTATATGGAAATTGCGAATACAGAAGAATATTTCAAAAAAATGTCACATCCAAAAGCAAATGAAAAGGCAAAAATCATATTGCGTTATTATTTTGATTCAACCAATAAGGAATTTGAAAGAGATTATAATAGGATAAAGGATCACATTGGAAATAATACATTTTCGTTCTTTATGGAATATACTAATTCTATAATGAAAATTATTGGGAGAATTGCGGAATGCGTGGTTGTTGATACTTGTAATAATAACCAATTCACAAACCAAAAGTGTATTAATATTGCATTGTTGAAGAAAGAGATACTCTATAGTTATCCTGAAATTAATTATGAAAAATATTCAGCCTTTTCCACATCATATAAGTTTTTCTTTGATACTAATGAAGACAATATGCTTGTGGCTCATAAGAATTTTTATTATAATCCCAATGATACATCAATGGATATTTCATGGTGTGAAAAAGATAATGAACTTGCAACTTTGATGGTAGGAATAGATAAAATGAATTATTGTAGAGCAGCACATCTACAAGTTAAAGCAAGTACAAACCTATTGCATTTGCCCATTCAAAAATATTTAGTTTCTCCAATTATTGTATTTGATTTCCGGGGAAATATTGAGATATTAAAAGAAAAATATCCACGACATATAATTTTTTCTGCAAGAGATGTTAATACAAAAATGCACGAAGAATTAGAATTTTATTATAGACAGATATTGGCGTATGTTGCAGGAATTAGTGATAAATTAGAAATTACAGACGAGGAATATATTACAAATACAAAATTACAGTTTTTGTTTCAATTACCATTTGAATATTTAATAGAAACGAAAAAGTTAGGAGTTGATATTGAGAATATTGAAGGATTAGTAAATCAAAAACAAATCAGAATAGAGGTTCCATGTTGATATTTAATTAAATAGCTATTTAGTTGATTAATATTATGGTATCATATATAATACACCATGGACATGATGGATTAATGTCATATTAAAAATATATAATTAAGGATTTTGAGTGTGAAACTACGAATTTCATAATAGTCTATATTTTATTGAGGTGTCAGATGTCAGATAAGAAAACTATATGTATTGATTATGATTTATTAATAGAGCCGCTTATTCCAGATGCTCATAAGAAATCTTATTTTAAAAATCTTTTTCCTAAGCAATCTATTGCCAATTTTTTTCTAGAGCATATAAAGTCATTTGAGGATTTTCAATCTAAACACAAATCTATACGAGAATGGTTTGTATTAACTCAATTATGCTATTTTATGGTAAGAACTGCTTTTATGTCTAGCACTCGCTTTACTAAAAAGGAGCGTACAGAATATATTCTTCCAATCGCCCAAGAGTGGGCAAATAGAGTCTTTTTTGGTAACAAGAAAGATTATCCGATATGGATATACATAGTGCTTGAACATTTTAAAGATTTATTTGGAAACACAACAGCGTCTATATATTTAAAAAGTGCTAAAATTGATATAAAATATACTAAAATTCCTATATTAAAAGCAGGCTCTAACGGACAACTAGTTATAAGTGTAGCATTGTTACATTTTTTAATGCAAATTAATTATTCATACATTTTTTGCATGAAAATAGTTGATAACGAAACTCGACACAATGAAATATTGCAAAAAATGATACCACTGTTAGCTTTTCAAAGTGATCCAGCAAGTATTTCTATTGCTGGGTTACCAGTATTATATGGGTTAGATAAAACCGAAGTTGAATTTGGAAAAAGGTTGTCCCTGTTTCAAATTTACTATATGATATTACACGAGTTTGGTCACTTAGATAGAGGGCATACCCTAGATAAGCAACCTGAGTTAAAAATAAATAGTGCTGTTGCGCCAAAAGAAATTGAGGCTGATATTTATGCATATAGTATTCTCGAAACTTTTCCGGGCGAGGAAAAATTAGGTATAGCATCAGCGATAGTTGCGTTTCTAAGCTTTTGCTGGTTAGCAGAAGAAATTAAATGTAAGATGCTAGAAAGAGAAGATTCTCCAAAACAAACTGAATTTTATGATCGCATATATTTGGCTAAGATTAATTTGCGACATTTTGTTGATGTTTATGGGGATGAGGCGATTGATAAAACATCATTTGATGAAGTTGAGCGGGCAGCCCAAAATTATACTTCTTATGCTTTATATCCTCTTGGTATTGTACAGCAGGCAATTCATGAAATGTCTGTAGATGAAATAAAGGATTTATTTAATAAATATACTGATGAAGGAATAACAAAATATTCAAAGGAGAATAAAGATGCAGGCGATTGTAATTGAAGTAGTCACAGATAGTACAAGTGAAGTTTTACAAGCATTACTCGAAAAAAACATGAAAGAAATTATGTATGGGAATCGAACTAAAGCGGTAGAAGATGGATCTAAGATTGAGTTACATGAACAATATATAGTTGGTGAGAGCTTTGGCCTATATGATGTGATTCCTTTTGTGCTGACTTTTGTCTCTGGAGTTGGGACTTCGTTGTTAGCAGGATGGATATATGATAAACTCAAAAGTTGTGATAAAAGAGCAAAAATAATTATTAATGGACTTACAATACCTATTGAGGATTTAGAAAAACTCAAAGTTGAATTAACCCGGATAGCAGAAATTATGTCGCCCACAGAAAAAAATAAGAAGTAGAAATAGAACACTTGAAATAACTTGTAATAAGTTTAACACTTCTAAACTTAATGTATTTGCACTAACACCTGAATAAAAAGAGAAACAAAGCATTACTCCATGCAAATCTAGCATTAGCGACACTTGCATGGAGCAATTTTTAGTCACTAAATATGCATTGCGGGTTTGACGTAGATAAATAGTTGAAAATTAACTGCTATTTTTAATTCTTAAGAAGGTGCAAGGAATGAATACAAAAATACTAATAGCCAATGATGAGGCAGACATCAGAGATAAGTCGATTATGTAAAAGCGGCGGAGATAAGTCTGTAAAATGTTCTGCACAGAGAAATAAAACAATATTTAACGGATAAAACGAGGATTAGAAAAGCTCTGTCATCAGCAGGGCTTTTTTTCCTCGTAGATAGAGAATTAGAGCCGTCATTTTTGTAATGTTAATATGCGTTGCTTGCCGCAACGGGCAGGTTTGCGTATACTTTATGTTGTAGGCGGCATACCTTTTTCCTGCTGCCTGTAATGCAAAAGCTAATAAAGTAGGAGGCGATATCTAATGTTAAGCGAAAACATTAAAGCAATTAGAAAATCAAAAGGACTTTCACAACAAGAGCTTGCTGTCAAGTTGAATGTAGTACGACAAACAGTTTCTAAATGGGAGAAAGGATTATCTGTTCCTGATTCTGAAATGTTGATTTCATTATCGGAGGCGCTTGAAACTCCAGTGAGCACTTTGCTTGGGGAAACTGTTATTGAAGCAGCGGCTGAGGACTTAAAAGCGATTTCTGAAAAGCTGGAGGTAATCAACTTGCAGCTCGCACGAAGAAAGGCTATGCAACGAAAAGCACTTCATGGCCTATTTATCATATTATGTGTGTCCGTTGTAATAATATTTGCGGTTTTAGCGGTGTTAGAAAGCCCTTATCTGGAGTGGGATTTTAGTGACCCAGAAACCGCCGTTATGGGGACAGCCGCTCATGCGTTTGAATGGTTATTTGTCCGACTGGCGCCGTTCATTCTTATAGGTTCAGTCGTTGGAATATGCCTGACACGGAAGAAAGACTAAAATGCTTACACCGGCAGAGGCAAAGACAATGGTAAATTTGAAGAAATCTCTATTTAGACTGACAGATGTATTAGAATTGTGCATCGCATACACTTTCTGTTTTTCTCTAAACCTGACGTTTGATTATGTAAAGACTGTAGATTTAGAGTCCTATATTCTGAAAAGCTTTTTTGAAAACTTTTTAGATTATCAACTCCAGATTGTAATTCTATCCACATTTATTGTGATAGTTTTTCATTATCAAATGTTATACAGAAAAAAAACAGAAGTATTTTGCAAAATACTTGTAGGAGATACTGGACTTAATATCACGGCTCGGTATTCGCTGGATTGCCTAACTATATTGGTATTCGTTTATCTTCTATCTACTTTGGTAAGTGTTTATTTGAATTTAAGTTTAACCGGCAATCTGTTTTTACCTCTTATTTTTGCTGTATATATACTAATCAGCGCAAGGCAGGTACGGAAATATGAAGATATTTAAGTTTTTTGTTTCGAAAATATTTTTAAGAAAAGTGATACCCAGTATAAGCGTAATTCTATTGATTTGTATGTCAAATTATATAACTTATATTGCTGCCCGCACAGTTATATCAACCTTTCAAGGGTATCAAGAAACAAGAGGACTAAATCAGGAAGGTAACTTCATTGCTAACTTAGACCCGAATAGTGTCGCTGACTTTGGCGCAATAGAGGCAAAGGGAACGCAGAAAGTATATGACTATTTAAATTCTCATTTTGACTACGCCTTTTATGTAGATGGCTTTATGGTATCTATACCTAACAGTTATGACATGGAAATATCCTTGTGTTATATGAACGAATCGTATTATGCAGCAAATCAATTTGAACTTTTGCAAGGGACGGATTTAATGTTTGATTTCCCGTTGGGAGAGGATAAAGAAATACCTGTCTTGATCGGAAAAGGGTTGAGTGAAACATATCCCGTTGGTTCACTAATAAATATTGACGATCCTGCGCTCAATCAGGCAATAACTCTAAAAGTTCAAGGTGTTTTGAAAGGTAACGAGTATCATTCCAATTTTTATGCTCTCAATTCAAAAAGCTACTATATTTTTTCGATTTTTGTACCCGTGAATGAGGAATTTATCAATCATGCCAATCTGGGGCTTCAAGTAAATGGTCTCATGGACATTGTAGTTCTTCAAACAACAGAAGAAAAAATCTTGGATTTGAGTGAGGTCATACAAGATACGCTGGGCTTGAAATTTAACTTTTTTAGTCAACAGGACAATTATGAATATTTCAACGAATACTATTTCCATTCTCTAAAAATCGTTGCTGTAGTATCACTGATCTTGCTTCTCATGATAACTTGTCTTTCCGTTTGGAACGCATTGGTTAGTATTCGCTTGATGTTGAAAGACCTTACGATCAATCTATTAGTTGGCTTAAGTTATTCAAAGTTAAGAAAAATATTTTATAGCTATTTTGGAATAGTGTTTCTTATCAATCTTGTAATTGTATTCTCATTTACTGCTATGAACAGATACGGGTGTTGGTTGAGAAAAGATGCTACCTTTTCCACCTACGGATTATTTGGTTTGATAGGAATGGACTGGTTGGCTTTATTGTTCGTAGTTGTTTCTGATATTGTTATCGGAATAATTGTTGTCGAAATCATGTTGCGGAAAATTAAAAAAGTTCCAATTTCCTTGGGGGTACTACAATGATGAAAGTTATAGATTTGAGCATTAAAGAAAAAATATATAAGAGTAAACAGTCGCAGCTCTCCATATTAAATAATTTCAATCTGGAAGTCGCTGCCGGTGAAAAAATTGCCATTGTAGGCGAGTCTGGGGCAGGAAAAAGTTCTTTGCTCAATATCATTGGGCTGCTTGATCGAAATTATGTCGGTGAATATACTCTCTTCGGTTCGCCAACGGATCATTCACATACAAGTGAATTAGCGCAATGGCGAAATCAAAGGATTGGTTTTGTTCTTCAAGAGTCAGCACTTATTAACTCTTTGACAGTCGAAGATAATATCAAACTGCCCTTTCTTTATGCCGGTTCTGAAAAAAAGAATTTAAGGGAGGACGAGAATTTTGAAACTGTCGTTAATGCGATTGGGATTAAACCTATACTAAAAAAGAAACCGCTTGAATGTTCCGGAGGGGAAAGGGCCAGAGCTGTATTTGCCAGAGGAATCATTATGAAGCCTCAAATTATTCTGGCTGATGAACCTACGGCATCCTTGGACATGGAGAACAGAGAAAGAATTGTAGCCTTGCTGTTTGGACTGAACAGAGAGTTTGGCACTACTATTATTACTGTAACCCATGATTTGGAAATTGCTAATCGTCACGATAGAGTAATTCATCTTGAAAGGAGTAAATAAAATGGGATTTTTCGCAATGATCGCATCAATGCTGTTGGGGATATTTTTCATTGTCCTCGGAATTTCTCGTAGAAAGCAAAATGGTTGGCCTATAATCCTTATTGTACTCGGGACAGTGTTTGTTCTTATTGCGGTTTACTTGGGATGGCCTAAGTAAAGAAATAAGGTTGTTAGATAATTAGATAAATGAGTGGGGTGACGCATTGGAAAAGGAGAACTGGGTGCTATGCCCGATATGCCATAATAAAACACGGATAAAAATTCGAGATGATACTATACTTGAGAACTTTCCACTATTTTGCCCGAAGTGTAAGCAAGAAACGCTAATCAGCGTAAAAAAATTACATACATCAGTTATCATAGAGCCAGACGCACAGACGCAGAGCCGATGAAATTGTGAGCGATCACAGTTTGTTGGCTCTTTATGGTTATGAAACATTTTTTTGTGACAAGGATGCATTATATTTTTGGGGAAAAGTGTATAAAAAAGCTCAGATTGGAGAACAGTTTACAATGAAAATGAAACCTAAAATACATAAGTATCGAATAAGAAAAATTATTAAAGTCAATAACATACTACGCACATCAAGGTGTATCGGAATGAAGGAAAAAACTTCAATGCGATACACCTTTTTTAATGTCGAATTTTGACCGTTTTTAGATTCAGTTTACTGCTTCATATACGGCTGTTTTGACAGCATTGCTCTCTGCGTATCCCACACTTTTTTCATCAGCTCCTTTACTTCCTTTACGTCGGCTGCATAGACATTGCCTGTTGCGTTCATGCGCTTGGCGATCTGGCTCAGATTATTCCCGATTTTTCCGAGTGTGGCGTTGTATTCCCGAAGCTCTGAATAGTCAATGTCATAGACGTAGCCGTACAAAATCTGATGCCGTAGGAAAGATGATTTATCCCTCATGCCGGACGCTTTGACTTTCTGCTCCAGTATGTACTGCTCATCATCGCTTAGATATATTTTCAGCTCGTTTTTGCGCTCTCTGTTTGCCATTGTTAGTGTCCTTTCTGTAATGGGATGCTGAACAGATTTTACACAATCTTCTATCCCGTTATGGGGGATATTCGTGTAAAAAAATGAGTGGAAAAATCAGAAATTCCGGCAAGGTATTTTATGATTTTTGAGCGCAAAGGGGGCTAGGGGGAAACTTCCCCCTACAAGCTGTTTTTTCAAGTTTCCGCTTCAGGGGAATTTGAAAAAATAGAGCCTGTGAGGGAACACAGGCAGTGCTTGCTATTCTTCAAAGGAGCAGCTTTAGCGCTCCCGCCCTTTAGAAGAAACAGCAAAACTTTTTACAAGGAACATACCCATAGAGAGGATATTACTTTTTTTATAATAGTCACAGGGAATGATATAGCGGGAAGGAGGTGAACCATGTTAGACAACACATTTCAGCGGCGGCGAGAAATCGAGCGTATGCTGCTGGCAGGAAAGAAGCTGACCGTATCAAAACTTACTGCAATGTACGGTGTAGGGAAAAATGCAATACGCAGGGATTTTGACATCATCAATGAAGAGCTTCCCGTAGTCACAAAGCAGGGATATGACGGCGGCTACTCACTCATGGACGGTGTGGGTAAATATCAGAACTCGCTCTCGCAGGAACAGCTGAAATGCTTGGAAAAGGTGGCTGTGATCTGTAATGCCGAGGACAGGGAAACAATCCGGTCTATCATACATGAATTTGGACCGTACTGTAGGAAATTTACATAGACGATGATTGCCATTCTTATAAAGCATATAAAATTTTTTTGGAAAGATCTTATATGTTTTTAGGGCTGGCAATCCTGAACGGCTTTCAAACCATAAACGAGGGGAGGTGTGGCATGGATACTGCACACCGGAGGATGGAGATCATCAGCATTTTATCCGCCAAAGGACACATGACAATGAGGGAGCTTGCGTGGGAATTTGATGTTTCAAGGCGCACGATAATGAATGACATTATCGCATTGTCTTTTGATTATCCGGTTTACACAAAGCCGGGCGAGGGCGGCGGGGTTTTCATTACGGAAAACTACAAGCCTTATGTCAATACCCTCACGCAGACGGAGCTTGAAACGCTTTGCAGGCTGTATAGAAAATCAGAGGGGAAAGAGAAAGAAATCCTTTTCCGTATCATTCACAAATATGGTGCGGACAAGCTGAAAATTTAGAGCAGATACATTCAAAACTGACAATCAAAAACTGAATACATAATCCCGTATATGATTCTGCAATTCTTCCCAACTGTTTGCAGATGTTTTCAAGGGATTTTAAATTAACACAGCGCAAGGGCAGTTACAGACCGTAGGGAGCGGTCTGGGCTGTCCTTTTTGTGCTTTTAAGGAGGCAATTATGGCAAAGAGATATTACTGGCTGAAGCTGAAAGCAGACTGGTTTTCGGACAAGCGTATCAAGAAGTTACGCTCCATTGCGGGCGGTGATACGCACACGATAATCTACTTGAAAATGATGCTGCTGTCGCTGAAAGACGAGGGGAAACTTTACTTTGAGGGCGTGGAGGACAACTTCGCATCGGAGATCGCCCTTGCGCTTGACGAGGACGCAGAGAACGTGAAGCTGACACTGGCATTTTTACAGCGGCATGGTCTGATAGAGATCGGGGACGATGACGAGTATCAGCTTACGGAAGTACCGACAATCATCGGCTCGGAAACAGCTTCAGCTATGCGTGTGAGGGAGCATAGGGAACGGAAAAAGAAGGCAGGCTGTTACAATGTAACACGACTGAAACAGGCTGTAACAATCTGAAACAGATTGGTAGCGTAGAGAGAGAGAAAGAGATAGAGAGAGATAAAGAGTCAGAGAAAGAGGGAGAGAAAGAAACTCCCGCCCACGCTGCTTATGGGAAATTCTGTAATGTTTTCCTCTCTGATGCGGAGCTTGACGGTCTGAAATCGGAGCTGCCGGACAAATGGGAATATTACATTGACCGCTTATCCGCACATATTGCTTCCAGCGGGAAACAGTACCATAACCATGCCGCCACGATTTACAAATGGGCGCAGGAGGACGCTGGCAAGGCAGCACCAAAAAAGGGGATACCTGATTATTCATACAGTGAGGGGGACAGCTTATGAGCAATGTTTTAGAGAATGCGATTCTGAACATGATGGATACAGTGCCGGAGCCGGAGGACTACAAGGGCGAGGACGGATTATTGTACTGCGGGAAATGCCATACACCGAAAGAAGCCTATTTTGCAGAGGGAAAGAACTTCTTGGGACGTGACCGCCACCCGTCTGAGTGTGACTGCCGCAGGGCAGAGCGTGAAAAGCAGGAAAAAGAGGAAACAGAGAAAAAACACAGTGACGAGGTTGACCGTCTGAAACGGAACGGTTTCACTGATCCGGCTATGCGGCACTGGACTTTCGGGAATGACAACGGGAACTGCTCGCAGATAGAAAAGGCGCATTTTTATGTGGAGCATTGGGAAACGATGCGTTCTGAAAATATCGGCTATCTGTTATGGGGGAATGTCGGTACGGGGAAAAGCTATTTTGCGGGCTGTATCGCTAATGCTCTCATGGAGCAGGAAATACCTGTCTGCATGACGAACTTTGCCGTGATACTGAATGACCTCTTTACCAGTGCGGAAGGAAGGAACGAGTACATAACAAGGCTGTGCGCCTATCCGCTGCTTATCCTTGACGATTTTGGCATGGAGAGGGGGACAGAATACGGTCTTGAGCAGGTCTACAACGTGGTTGACAGCAGATACCGGAGTAATAAGCCGCTGATCGTCACAACAAACCTCACGCTGGAGCATTTGCAGCACCCGGAGGACACCGCCCACGCCCGCATTTATGACAGGCTGCTTGAAATGTGTGTGCCTGTACGCTTCACGGGCGGGAACTTCCGCAAAGTGACCGCACAGCAGAAAATGGAACGTTTGAAAAAGCTGATGGAGTGAAAGGAGAGCCTATGGAAGTTAGAGATATAAACAGAAAATCTGTTCCGATCTGGGAGAAATATATGCTGACGGTTGACGAAGCGGTACAGTATTTTGGAATAGGCGAAAAGAAAATGAGAACGCTGATTGCTGAAAATATAAATACGGACTACTGCTTTACAATCCAAATTGGTAATAAGTCTTTGATCAACCGTCAAAAGTTTGAGGATTTCCTTAATCAGACAACCTCATTGTGACAAAGTCTGTCTGATTTAACACTTTAAAGTGGAAAAATGTGCCTTAGTGTGGTACAATGTCTGTGTCGTGCTAGGGCTTCTTCGTAGAAAGGAGCGAAGCTGTTTGAAAGAAAAGAAACATGACCTGAAAAGACGTGATAAGAAAGGTCGTATTTTACGGAACGGAGAAAGCCAAAGAGCAGACGGAAGATATGCGTATGTTTATACAGACTGTTTCGGAAAACAGAAATTTTTGTACAGTTGGAAGCTGGAGACAACCGATCCGTTGCCAGCCGGATGCAGACCATGCCAGTCTTTAAGGGAGAAAGAAAAAAACGTTCAAAGGGACAGGGATGATGGAATTATCCCTTATGGCGGAGAATTGACGGTTTTACAGTTGGTGACAAAGTATGTAAAGCAAAAGACAGGCGTAAGGCATAATACGATGGCAAATTACAACTTTGTTATCAATGTCATTAAGAAAGAGGAATTTGGAGCAAAGCGGATAGACAAAGTGAAGCTGTCCGATGCAAAGGAGTGGCTTATCAAGCTGCAGTCGGATGGACGGGGATACAGTTCTATCCACAGTATTCGGGGTGTTGTCAGACCGGCTTTCCAAATGGCAGTCGATGATGATTTAATACGCAAGAATCCGTTTGAATTTCAGCTATGTACAGTAGTTGTCAACGATAGTGTTACAAGGGAAGCGATCACGAAAAAACAGGAACGGAAGTTTTTGGAATTTATTAAGGGTGATGAGCATTACAAAAGGTATTATGACGGAATGTTTGTACTGTTCAAGACGGGGCTTCGTATCTCGGAGTTTTGCGGATTGACACTTTCCGATATTGATTTTGAGGAAAGGCAGATAAAAGTCGATCATCAGCTCCAGCGGACAAGGGATATGAAGTATATCATTGAGGATACCAAAACATCAAGCGGGACACGGGTGATTCCCATGACAGATGAAGTCTATGAGTGTTTCAAGCGTATTGTTGCAAAACGCAGGAAACCGAAAATCGAGCCAATGATAGACGGATACAGCGGTTTCCTGTTCTTGGACAAGAAAGATATGCCAGAGGTGGCGCTGCATTGGGAAAAGCATTTTGAGTGGGCGCTGGCGAAGCATAACCGTATCTATAAGGAACAGTTGCCCAAAATTACTCCCCATGTATGCCGACATACCTTTTGCAGTAATATGGCAAAGTCAGGAATGAATCCCAAAACGCTTCAATATCTGATGGGGCATTCTGACATAGGAGTGACATTAAATACATATACCCATTTGGGTTTGGACGATGCAAAAGAGGAACTTAAACGGATCAGCAAACTTGCATAACACTGTCAAAATTGAGAAATGATTAAGAAAACTACTAAGTACAAGGTCTTTAGTAAAATAGAAAATAGAGGTCATTTTACTAAGATTTTTACTAAGAATGGATGAAAAAATATACCATTTTATGCCACAATATGCTATGATAAGGCAGAAAATCATCTGCCACAAAAGTACATGAAAGTGGCGTAAATACAGCATTTTAAGGAGATTTAGAGCATTGATAAAAATACTTTTTGTATGCCACGGCAACATCTGCCGCAGCCCCATGGCGGAGTTCATCATGAAAGACCTGACCATCCGCGCCAATCTCACCGACACCTTCTACATCGCCTCCGCTGCCACCAGCAGCGAGGAAATCTGGAACGGCGTCGGCAATCCGGTCTACCCGCCGGCGAAAGCCAAGCTGGCGGAGCACGGCATCAGCTGCGCCGGCAAGCGCGCTGTGCAGCTCACCCGTGCCGACTATGACCGATACGACTACCTCATAGCCATGGACAGCGCCAACATCCGCAACATGAACCGCATCCTGGGCGGTGACCCGGAGGGCAAAATCAGCAAACTGCTCTCCTTTGCAGGAACAGATCGGGATATCTCCGATCCCTGGTATACCGGGGATTTTGATGCCACCTACCGGGATGTACTGGAGGGCTGCGAGGCTCTGCTTAAAAAACTAAAGGAGGACCATAACCTATGAAACCCTTATCTTTCATAATCGTCGGGTCCGGCTGGCGTGCTATGTTCTTTGTCAGAATCGCAAAGCGCTATCCCGAGCTATTTGACCTGAAATACGTCCTCTGCCGCACCCAGGAAAAGGCGGAGCAGATACAACGCAAACATGACATTCCTACCACAACTTCTGTCTCAAATTGTGAAAAGGCCTGCCCCGATTTCGTGGTGGTTTCTGTGAGCAGAGATGCGGCTTTTTCGTTGGTGAAGGAATGGCTGGAAAAAGGCTATGCGGTACTGGCGGAGACTCCGGCCGCCGTTACGGAGGACCAGATGGAGGAGCTTTGGGCGCTTCGCCAGAAAGGCGTACGCCTTCAGATTGCGGAGCAGTATATCCGTTATCCGTTGATTGCTACCGGGCTGCAGGAGGTGAAGCAGGGGCTTTTGGGAGAACCTCATACGGTCACTCTGTCTCTTGCTCACGATTATCACGGCATCAGTGTGATTCGCCACATGCTAAACTGCGGCCTTGACAACCCGGTGATCAGAAAAAATGGTCTTCCCACTGTATCTCTGAGCGCCAGGAATTATATATACCCGGTGATGGAGACCGATTCTCGGTTTGGCCCTGTCACCGATGGCAGTATGAAGCAGCGCACCCGCACTCGGGCGACCTTTGAGTTTGCCAATGGGAAGACGGCGTTTTACGATTTTGACGGTGTCCAGTACCACTCCTTTATTCGGGCACGCAATATCAATGTGCAAGGTCCTAAAGGAGAGTGGAATGACACATTTTTGCGCTACGTGGATGACGCGTATCAGCCCGTTATAGAACAGCTGCGCCCGAGTCTGGATCCGGCTTATCCGAAGCTTACCACGGAGGAACTCATACACCTCAGTCCTCTCTGGAGGCCGGAGGTCCATATGGAAAACTGGCAGGACGAGTATGCCATCGCTACACTGATGCTGGATATGCGGAAGCTGATTGAAGAGGGACAGGAGGGTTATCCTCTGGCGGAGGCTTTGGAGGATGCTTACCTTTGGCTTCTGATGGAAAAGGCAGCGGCGAACCCCGATCAGATTATATCTTCACGTCCGCATTCCTGGCAAAATGGATGAAATCAGAAAGGGATATCCCAATGATACAGGCAGTCATCTTTGACATGGACGGCACCCTGATTGACACAGAAAAATACTACCGCATCTTTTGGCCCAAAGCCGTGGCAGCTTTTGGTTATCATATGACGGATGAACAGGCCCTTGCCATGCGCTCTCTGGGCAGGCCCTTTGCGGTTACCCAGCTGAAAGCTTGGTTTGGCGAAAGAATCGACTATCATGCCGTTCGTGCTAAAAGGAAAGAACTGATGGAACCTTTCCTGGATAGAGAAGGACTTCAAACGAAGCCCGGTGCCCATGAACTGCTGCAGGCCCTTCAAAATAGACGTATCACCACCGCCGTTGCCACCGCCACCGACCTGGAAAGGGCAGCGAAATGCCTTAAGGAAGTGGGGCTTTACGATTATTTTACCAAGCTGATCAGCGCTGCAATGGTGAAGGAGGGCAAGCCCTCACCGGATATTTATCTCTACGCCTGTGAACAACTGGGACTTGCCCCGGATCAGTGCATGGCAGTGGAGGATTCACCCAATGGTGTATTGTCCGCCTATCGGGCGGGATGTAAGGTGGTCATGGTGCCCGACCAGACGGAACCTGACGAAGAGTTGAAAAAGTGCCTCTATGCCAGAGTCGATACCTTGTTGGATATCGAGCAACTATTACCAAATGGCTAAAGAATTATGTGCGAGCCCTCCCTATTGCATTTTGCTACCCTGTGTGTTATTATTTTAACGATAAATCCGGCACCTTTTGCAGGCCGGATCACCATACCGAAATCAAAATAGAAAAAAGGATGTCCCTTTGGGACAGAAAGGAAGTAACAGAATGAAACAGGGTTTTGAAGACATTATTGCAAAGGTCAAGGAATGCGGTAAAAAGACAGTAGCCGTGTCCGTGGCTCAGGATTCCGCAGTTTTAGAGGCAGTAAAGGAGGCGAAGCGGCTGGGGATCGCAGATGCAATCTTGGTGGGAGATGAAGCCCAGATTCGCGAGATCGCAGCATCCTTAGATATGGATCTGACCGGATTTGAAATCATCCATGAGCCCGACATGATCCAGGCATCCCTGACAGCTGTAAAGCTGGCCCATGATGGCAAGGCTGATATGTATATGAAGGGTATCATCGACACCAAGAATTTCTTAAAGAGCGTGTTGGACAAGGAGGTGGGCTTACGCACAGGCGGTGTTCTGTCCCATGTGGCAGTGTTTGAAATTCCCACCATTGACCATTTGCTGTTCCTTACGGACGTGGCATTCCTGACCTATCCCACTCTGGAGGAAAAGGTACATATCATTAATAATACCGTTCCCGTATGCAAAGCCTGCGGTGTGGCGGAGCCCAAGGTAGCCCCTCTGGCGGCAGTGGAGGTAGTGAACCCCAAGATGCCTGTCACCGTGGAGGCTGCGGAGCTGACCAAAATGTGCGAGGAAGGACAGATCACTGGCTGTATTGTTGACGGTCCTCTTTCTCTGGACCTGGCAATCGACCCCGAGGCTGCTAAACACAAGGGAGCAACAGACCGGAAGATCCAGGGCGATGCCGATATCCTGCTGTTCCCCGACATCCACGCAGGCAACCAGGTCTATAAGGCAATGGTGCACATGGTTCCCGGCATGAAGAATGGCTGCATTCTCACCGGTACTAAGGTTCCTGTGATCCTTACCAGCCGTTCCGATACATTTGAAACCAAGGTGAACTCCATCGCTCTGGCAGCAGTGGTGGCGGAGGAGATGCGAAAAGGCTAGGACTGAGCGCCTGTTCAAGCAGTCGGAAAGGAGCGAGGATGGGTTTTCTTACGGATTTTATTCTGGAAGAAGGAATAGAGTTGATTGTGGAACTGGCTGAACATACTCTGACAAGCGTTCGCTCCAATAAGAATGAAGAGGAGCATAAGAGTAAAGAAAATACGATAGAGGCTCAGAGCAGTGATGTTGCAACCACAAAGATTTACATGACAGAACCGGAAAACCTGCCATAAGTATCGCAGCCTGAATGTGACAAAAACTATAAATAAAACCTTATGATATTTTCAACATGAATATAGTATTTAACCGAAAGGAGACAAAATCATGCCTATTACAAGCCTGATCATCAACCCGGGCTCCACCTCCACCAAGATCGGTGTGTTCGAGGATGAGAACCTGTTATTTGAAGAAACCCTGAGACACTCCACCGAGGAGATTAGCCAATATGCCACCATCGTGGACCAAAAGGACTTCCGTAAGAAGATCATCACCGACCTGCTGGCGGAGAAGGATTTTGACTTGAAGAGCCTGAACGTGGTAGTTGGCCGGGGCGGTATGCTAAAGCCCATTCCCGGCGGCACCTACGCTGTTACAGATGAACTCTTAAATGACCTGAAAGTGGGAGTACAGGGACAGCACGCCTCCAACTTAGGCGGTATCCTGGCCAGAGAGATTGCCGATTCCATCGGCGTTCCCTCCTACATCGTAGACCCCGTGGTGGTGGATGAGTTGATGCCCATCGCCAGGTATTCCGGCGTTCCTGAGCTTCCCCGCACCAGCGTCTTCCACGCCCTGAACCAGAAGGCGGTGGCAAAGCGGTACGCAAAAGAAATCGGCAAGCCCTATGAGTCCCTGCGTCTGATCGTGGTGCACATGGGCGGCGGCGTTTCCGTAGGCGCCCACATAGAGGGCAGAGTGGTAGATGTGTTCAACGCTTTAGACGGTGACGGCGCATTCTCACCGGAGAGAGCCGGTGCAGTGCCCAGCGGTGCTTTGATCAAAATGTGCTTCTCCGGTAAGTACACCGAGAAGGAGGTCTACAGCAAGATTGTAGGCAAGGGCGGCTTCAATGCTTATCTGGGAACCAACGATATGCGTGAGGTGACCAGGCGTGCAGATGACGGCGATGACAAGGCAGCAGAGGCAAAGGAGGCCTTTCTGCTCCAGGTGTCAAAGGATATCGGCTCCATGGCTTGTGTTTTAAACGGCAAGGTGGATCAGATCATCGTCACAGGCGGCATTGCTTATGGTACGGATGTGGTGGCTTCCCTGAAGGAAAGAGCAGGCTGGATCGCACCCTTCACCGTATACCCCGGCGAGGACGAGCTGCTGGCGCTGGCACAGGGTGCCCTGCGTGTACTGAACGGCGAAGAGAAGGCTATGGAATATTAATAGAACGGATATTTAATAGAACGAATATTGCACAAAACTCCTCTGTATGGTAATTGCAGAGGAGTTTTTTGTCGTGTGGAGGGCATGTGTGGAAAAAGTTATCTTTACCCAATCAAGCAATGCTTAATTCTGTGAAAGAATGCCTCTATTGAAATCAAGCTGCGCATGATATACAATTCAAGCGTCGCTGGACAAAACGGGCCAACTGGCAGGTGGCTGGATAATAGCGCATCCAAATAAAAGAAACTGATACAGTCCACAGAACGGAGGCCTGTGCCAGTGCTGATGGCATATGGAAAGTAAGGAGGCAGAAAAAGTATTTGAGACGCTGGTGGAAATACAGCTTTTGCGGCGTAGGAACCTGATGCTTGAGGAGGGGGAAGTACATGTCTATATGGCCGATTGCAACAGGGGCAGTGGGTTTGTGCCGCTTTTACAATTTTTGCGCTGGATGTGTCAAAAAGATTGTACGTATCTGATAAACTGGGTGACACAGGAGCGGTTCTGTTTCGACAGAGGGAACAAAAAGAAAAAATCTAAGTAGGTTTCCAATGAGTAAAGAGAAATCTGAAAGGATATACATTCAGGCTTTTTATCAGAATAATCGTCTACTGTTTCTCATAACTATGTTATTCCGGCTCATGTTGGTACCGGCAATGCTGTTGGTCTCATGGCTTCTGGGAAAGGTAATTGATATGATCACAGAGAGAGAGCTTGCAGTCCTGTGGAGGCTGTTTATGACTGCCATTCTATTTGTGGTTGTATTCTTTTTTCTTCAACTTGGGTTCTATAAGACACAGTCGGCCTTTCTCTGTAAGGCGATCGCTCAGTATAAGGAACTGGCTTTCAAAAATCTGTAACAGAAAGGCATCAGTGCCTTTGCCCAGGAGAGTACGGGACGGTATCTGTCTGTGCTGACGAACGATGTGGGAACCATTGAGGAAAAATACCTGAACAATCTGTTTGAGTTGATTGCTGAACGTGGCGAGGACTATCGCTGCGGGGAGAATGGTGGCGGACTTTCCGGGGGCGAGCGTCAGCGCATCTCCATTGCCCGGTGTCTGTTGCGGGAAACGCCGGTACTGTTGTTGGATGAGGCGACCGCCGCGTTGTACAATCAGAATGCCCATGCGGTCACTGAGGCCATCCTGCAGCTGGAGGGGCTTACCCGGCTAGTGGTGACGCACCGGCTGGAGGCATCGCTCCTGGAGCAGTACGACAGCATCTTTGTGCTGCGGGAGGGACGGCTTCACGAGTGCGGCACCTTTGCAGAACTCATGGAGCGAAAGGAATTCTTCTATTCTCTGTATACGGTGAGCAATGTATGATTTTACAGCGCAGAAACGGCATGACCCTGGAGGCCATGCCGTTTTCCGTAAGCTTCAATAAGGCTTAAACATCAAAGTGGAAATACCTCTTCGCATTATAGTAGGAGATATCCTTCACAATATCTGACAAAGTCTCCATATCTGCGGGGAACTCGCCGTTCTCCACCCAGTTGCCGATCAGATTGCACAGGATTCGGCGGAAGTACTCATGTCTGGTGTAGGACAGGAAGCTTCTGGAATCGGTCAGCATGCCCACAAAGCCGGACAGATTGCCCAGGTTGGCCAGGGAGATCATCTGATCCTGCATGCCTACCTTGTGATCGTTGAACCACCATGCGCTGCCCTGCTGAATCTTTGCCACAGCGGTGGAATCCTGGAAGCAGCCTAAGATAGTGCCGATGGACTGGTTGTCATTGGGATTCAAGCTGTAGAGGATGGTCCTGGGCAGTTCATCCGTTACATTCAGAGCATTCAAAAAGTCAGCCATCTCTGCGCTGGGAGCGTAATTGTTGATGCAGTCATAGCCGGTGTCAGGACCCAGCTTCTCATACATGGTCCTATTGTTGTCGCGCTTACAGCCGTAATGCAGCTGCATTGCCCAGTCTCTCTTGTGATATTCCCTGCCCACGAACAGCATGAAGGCAGTCTTGAATTTCATCTCATCCTCCCTGGTCAGGATCATTCTGTTCTGTCTCTTTAAGAAGATTTCCTCGATCTCGTCATCGGAGGCAGGACAGTACATCACATACTCCAACGCGTGGTCGGAGACGTTGCAGCCCATGGAAGCAAAAAAGTCCATACGTTTTACCAGTGCCTCCTTCAGGTGCTCGAAGGTATGGATCTCAGGAAGCCCGGCCACTGCGCGCAGCTTTTCCAGATAGTCCAGGAAATCAGGCTTCTCTATGTTCATAGCTTTGTCGGGTCTCCAGGCGGGAAGTACCTTCACAGGAAAGCTCTTGTCCTCGGCGATCTTTTTGTGCCATTCCAGGCTGTCGATGGGATCGTCGGTGGTGCAGATCAGGGTCACATTGCTCTGTTTGATCAGATTGCGGACGCTCATGGAGGGTTGAGTCAGTTTCTCATTGCACAACTTCCAGACTTCGTCGGCGGTGTTCTTGTTCAATACGCCATTATAGCCAAAATATCTCTGCAGCTCCAGGTGGCTCCAGTGGAACAGGGGATTGCCGATAGCCTTGCCCAGGCACTCCGCCCATTTGCAGAATTTCTCGTAATCGGAGGCATCTCCGGTAATGTATTTCTCGTCTACGCCGCAGGAGCGCATAAAGCGCCATTTGTAGTGGTCGCCGCCCAGCCATACCTGGGTGATATTCTCGAACTGGCGATCCTCGGCGATTTCCCTGGGGTTGATGTGGCAGTGGTAGTCAAGTACCGGTGTGGACTCCGCGTAGTCGTGGAACAGCTTCTTGGCTGTCTCGGTCTCCAGCAGGAAATCCTTGTCCATAAATGCTTTCATTTCTTCCTCGCTTTCTGCCGTTTTTGCGGCGGGTAAATCTATAGGGTTTATGGCATCTTGGATGCCATTTCTCACACTTAAAATATACAAATTAGGGATATCCCGGTTTTACCGTGTAGTACCCCTCTTTACGATCTCGCCGGAAAAGACAGTCTTTTTTGGCATTTCATTTCCGGTCAGCACCCCCATGAGAGTGGTGATCAGATGCTGGCACAGTGTCTCCAGCTTGTTGTCAATGCTGGTCAGCTCCGGCTGGCAGCACATGGCGAGCATGGAGTTGTTGTATCCCAGCACGGAGAAATCCTCCGGAACATTTCGACCGATTTTACGGGCGAACTTTAAAGCTGCCAGAGCCAAAGTGTCGTCGGCAGCGATCACGCCGTGGAAGGCAAGTCCCTGTTTATAGAGCGTATTCAGGTGCCCGGTCATGAACGCCACATCCTCGTGGGAACCGTCACAGAACTGCATCAGGTCTTCTTTCAACAGCCCCTTTTCCTCCATGGCAGCCCGGTAGCCGGCCAGTTTCTTTTTGCCGCTGTAGGAGTAGGAATTGTAAAAATACAAGATATCTTCAATGCCGTTCTCTATCATCTGCAGTGTGGCTTCGTACATGGAAGTAAAATCGTCGGAAAGCACACTATATACATTGGGAGCGTCCAGGTCTGCATTCAAGAGCATCACGGGGACCTGTGCCGCCGCGTTCACAATATACTGATTGGCGGCATCCTCCTCGTAAATGAAATTGGAACCCACCAATATGATACCGTCCACCTTTTTGGTGATCAGCATGTTGATGGAGGCGGCCCGTGTCTCCAGCTCGTAGCCGGTACAGCAGAGAATGCTGTCATAGCCGTTGGCGCGCAGCTTCTGCTCAATATAGTAAACTCCCTTGGCCAAATACAGATCGGAGCTGTCGGCGCACATAATGCCGATGAGCTTCATAGTGTTGAGTCCCAATCCCCGGGCAAACGCATTGGGCGTATACTCGTACTGGCTGATGACATCCAGTACCTTTTTCTTCGTCTTCTCACTGACGCTGCTGCTTCCGTTGAGCACTCGGGATACAGTGGCAATGGATACCCCGGCTTTCTCGGAAATATCGTATATCGTCATAAGGCTGCCTCGTATATTATGACTTTAATGAAAGCGGTTACAAAAAGACCCTACCTGAATTATAGCTAACGGCATCTCATTTTTCAAGGTTTATTTTAACGCTTTTTTACAGCCGACTTAAGGGGAGGGTTTTGACCGCGATTTTACTTTTGTCTATTGACGAAAGCCCCTTTAGGAAGTAAAATTATTGGTGAAAGTACTTACAAAAAGGTGCCTGCGGGCAGAAGGGAGAACACATGGAAGTTTTAAACAAAAAAATGACCGGCAAGAAAGAGAGGCCCATCAGGGTAGTACAGTTCGGAGAGGGCAACTTCCTTCGCGCCTTCGTGGATTACATGATTGACATTGCCAATGAGCAGGGCAAATTTGACGGAGACATCGTCCTGATCAAGCCCATTGAGTTCGGCAATCTGGATAATTTCCACAAGCAGGACTGCCAATACACTGTGTCCCTTCGGGGTATTGTGGACGGCGAGGCAAAAATCCTGAACAGGCAGGTCACCAGCGTTGTAGACGCAGTGGATACATACAATAACTACGACAAGTACATGGGTTTAGCTGAGCTGGACACCCTCCGCTTTGTGGTCTCCAATACCACCGAGGCAGGCATCGTGTTTGACAACACCGACAAATTTGACGCTAAGCCGCCCAAGACCTTTCCCGGCAAGCTGACCAAGTTCCTGTATCACAGGTTCGAGGCTTTTCAGGGCGATAAGTCCAAAGGGCTTGTGATGCTGCCCGTGGAGCTTATCGATGACAATGGTATCATGTTAAAGAAGTGCGTGATGCAGCTGATTGAGCTCTGGGGACTGAGCGATGAGTTTAAGACCTGGGTGGACGAGGCTTGTATCTTTACTTCCACTCTGGTGGATCGCATCGTCACCGGCTATCCTCGCGATACCATCGAGGAGGAGTGGAAGACCTTAGGCTACGAGGATCGTATCCTGGTCACCGGCGAGCCCTTTGCCCTGTGGGTCATCGAGAGCTCCAAGGATATCAGCAAGGAGTTCCCGCTGCCCGATGCAGGACTTCCCGTGATCTTCACCGACAATCAAAAGCCCTATAAGCAGAGGAAGGTGCGCATCTTAAACGGCGCCCACACCTCTTTCGTGCTGGCTTCCTACCTGTGCGGCAACGATATTGTGAAGGAGTCCATGGATGACCCCGATATCAAGAATTTTATGGTAAAAACCATCTTTGACGAGGTGATTCCTACCCTGACTCTTCCCGAGTCGGAGCTGAAGGAGTTCGCAGAGGCAGTGATCAGCCGCTTTAACAACCCTTATGTAAAACATGCACTGCTTTCCATTTCCTTAAATTCCGTTTCCAAATGGCGCGCAAGATGTATGCCCAGCCTGCTGGGATATGTAGACAAGTTTGGCAAATTGCCTGCTCATATGACATTCTCCCTGGCAGCGCTGATGGCCTTCTATCACGGCACCGAGATCAGGGACAAGGCGCTGATCGGACACAGGGACGGACAGGAGTACAACATCCTGGATGATATGCCTGTACTGGAGTTCTTCCGGGACAACTGCGAGAAGGATACCAAGACCTTTGTGACAGCATTTTTGGGCAACGAGACCTTCTTTGGTCAGGACTTGAACCAGGTGCCGGGACTTACCGACGCTGTGGCAGGGTATCTGGATGACATCAAAGCAAATGGTATGAGGGCGGCATTATGCAAAATTTCATAAAAATCAATGAGAACGATAATGTGGTGGTAGCGCTGAATACCCTTTCTAAGGGGGAGATTGTGACCGTGGAGGTACAGGGGGCCGCAAAGAGCGTCACCGCGCTGGAGGAGATTCCCGCGGGCCACAAGATGGCTCTGTGCGACATCCCTGAGGGCGGCGAGGTCATCAAGTATGGCTACCGCATCGGTAACGCCAAGGAGCCGGTAAAAGAGGGCGCGTGGATTCATGTGCACAATTTAAAGACTGCCCTGGGCGATTTGTTGGAGTATACCTACGAGCCTGTGACAGTGGAGGAGAAGCGCACCGAGGATGTGACCTTTATGGGCTTCAACCGCCCTGACGGCAAGGTGGGTGTCCGCAATGAGATCTGGGTCATCCCCACCGTGGGCTGTGTAAATAATGTAGCCACGGCCATTGCAAAGCAGGCAAACGCCTTTGTGAAGGGTTCCGTGGAGGAGGTCATCGCCTTCCCCCATCCTTACGGCTGCTCCCAGATGGGAGATGACCAGGAGCACACCAGAAAGGTGCTGGCGGACCTGATTAATCACCCCAATGCCGGAGGCGTGCTGGTGCTGGGACTGGGCTGTGAGAACAGCAATATCGACGTGTTAAAGCCCTATATCGGCGACTATGACGAGAATAGAGTGAAATTCCTGGTGTCCCAGGAGGTGGAGGACGAAATCGCAGAGGCTGTAGAGATCATCAAGGGCCTGATCGATTATGCGGCAGGCTTTGAGAGAGAGCCTATCAGCGCATCCAAGCTGGTGATCGGCATGAAGTGCGGCGGCAGCGACGGCCTTTCCGGTATCACCGCCAATCCTCTGGTGGGACGTTTCTCCGACCTTTTGATTTCCAAGGGCGGCACCACCATTCTGACGGAAGTACCCGAAATGTTCGGTGCGGAGACTATCCTGATGAACCGTTGTGCCAATGAGGAGCTGTTCCATCAGACTGTGGACCTGATCAACGATTTTAAGAATTACTTTAAGAGCCATAACCAGACGATTTATGAGAATCCCTCCCCCGGGAACAAGAAGGGCGGCATCTCTACCCTGGAGGACAAATCCTTAGGCTGTACCCAGAAGTCCGGCAGTGCCCTGGTGAAGGGTGTGCTGCAGTACGGAGAGACGGTGAAGACGCCGGGACTGAATCTGTTGAGTGCGCCGGGCAATGACCTGGTGGCAGCAACGGCCCTTGCGGCAGCAGGAGCCCATATTGTGCTGTTCACCACAGGCCGCGGGACGCCTTTCGCATCTCCCGTGCCCACCATGAAGATTTCCACCAACTCCAGGCTGGCGGGCAAGAAGTCCAACTGGATTGATTTCAATGCCGGTGTGTTGGCGGAGGAAGGGGATTTTACTGAGGAGACTCAGAAGCTCTTCGACTATGTGATCGAGGTGGCTTCCGGCAAGAAGGTTTGCAGCGAGGCAGCAGGCTTCCATGACATGGCGATCTTTAAGCAGGGTGTGACGCTGTAGGGCGGCGTTTGAAGTAAAATCGGGAAGGCGTTGCTGGCAGCGCCTGAAATGGAAGATCGTAACTCCAATAAGGCCGAAAGAATAAGTGAAATATGGCAAGAGACCGTACATTTGGAAATGAGTGTCCGGTCTCTTGTTTTTTGGCATCCCTATCTTGATAAAACACTTTCCCCTATGTTAGAATTAACTGTAAAGATAATCAACACTAATCTGCCGGACGTAATAAAATCCAACATGAAAGGAAGGCACGAGCATGAAACAACAACTGACAGCGGCCCTGCAGCGTATTGCCCAGGGTGATGTGGCTTCGGTCAAGACGGAGGCGGAAGCCATCAAGCAGCTTCCCAGGACAGCGGAGGGCTTGTTTGACATGGAAACGGTGGATGCCGACCCCTATCAGGCTGCCAGATGGGTCTATCCCGTCTATGCGGCTTACGAGACGGAGTGCAATAAAAAAGAGGGATATCCCGATTTACTGGCACAAATGCGCACTTTGAATAAAAATCGCCGGGAGAACGATACTTTGGAGAACACTGCGGCTTTTCTGGATGCGCTGATCTGTACCATCGACAATGTGAGTCCCCAGCTTTACGAGTACTATAGGGAATTGGTGGATCTGTTCAAGGAAAATGTCAATCATGCCATCAAAACCTATTTTAATAATGGCAGCTTTGGTCCGGCGGGCGCAGCGGCTGATACGCTGATCCGCAAGGCCATTGCCCATGCCGGGGAGACTTATGTGTTGTTGGCGGAGAAGTATGAGGTTTATTGTTGACATAGAGCTGCCTGATTGCAGCGGAAAAGAGGTAATATGGAGATTAGTTATGTAATGAGTACAGCCAGAAGCGCTGTGGTAGAGATCAAGGATGGAGGCCGCTATTTTACCAAGCGCCCCTACCGGATACTGGTAAACGGTGAAGAGGTCATTACCACGGAGAAGACCATCAACTCCCTCTTTGGATTAAAGCCTGACACCGAACAGCTGGTGGAAGTATACGACAATGACACCAAACAAGGGGAGGTGTCATTCCGCACTGACCACGAGTTCGTGACCCTGGACGTAAAACGCTTTGGCGCTAAAGGTGACGGCATCCAGGACGATACCCATTTCATCCAGGCGGCTATCATGGCATGTCCTGAGAAGGGCAGGGTGCTGGTGCCTGCGGGCTGTTACCGCATCACCACGCTGTTCTTAAAGAGTCACCTGCGTCTGGAGCTGGCGGAGGGCGCGGAGCTTAGAGCCTTTACCGAGAAAGAAAAGTTCCCTGTTTTTCCCGGCATCATTGAAAGCTATGACGAGACGGATCAATATAACCTGGGAAGCTGGGAGGGGAACCCCCTGCCCATGTACACCTCCATCATCTGCGGCGTAGGTGCCGAGGATGTGGTGATATATGGCAGAGGAACCATCAACGGCAACGCCTCCAAGGAAACCTGGTGGAAAGATGTGAAGAATATCAAGGATGTGTTCCGCCCCAGGCTGTTTTTCATCAACCAGTGTAAGAACGTGACCCTCCAGGGCGTCACCTGCTGTAATTCTCCTGCCTGGACCCTGCATCCTTACTTTAGCGATGACCTGCGGTTCTTGGACTTGACTGTGAAGAATCCCTCCGACTCGCCCAACACCGACGGACTGGATCCGGAGTCCTGCAAAAATGTGGAGATTCTGGGCGTGCACTTCTCCCTGGGGGATGACTGTATTGCCGTAAAGAGCGGAAAAATTTACATGGGGAAAAAGTATAAGACTCCTTCCGAGAACATCCATATCCGCCAGTGCCTGATGGAGGACGGTCACGGCGCCGTTACCCTGGGCAGCGAGATGGCGGGCGGCGTGGTAAATCTGACCGTGGAGGACTGCATCTTCCGTCAGACTGACAGGGGGCTGCGCATCAAGACCAGGCGGGGCAGGGGCAAGGACGCTATTCTCAGCAATATCACCTTCCGTAACCTGACCTTGGACCATGTGATGACGCCTCTGGTGGTGAATTCCTTCTATTTCTGCGACCCGGATGGCAAGACTCCTTACGTCCAATCCAGGGACCTGTACCCGGTGGACGACAGGACACCTTCTATTAAGAAGATGGTCTTTGAGAATATGGACTGCACCAACTGCCATGTTGCGGCAGCATTCTTTGACGGTCTGCCAGAGCAGAAGATCGAGGAGATCGTCATGCGGAATATCTCCTTTAGTTATGCGGAAAATCCCAAGTTCGACGTGCCCGCCATGTCCGAGGGCGTGCCCAAGAGCAGCAAGAGAGGTATCTTTGCAAGGAATGTGGCGAAGCTGACCCTGGACAATGTGGCGGTGACCGGTCAGGAGGGAGAGGCTTACGAGTTTATCGGCGTGGATGAGCTGATACAGCCGTAAAACATTAAATGTCTCCTTTTTTACATTTGTGATGTTATTAGGAAGAATCGGAATTTATATGCTTTGAAAGGAAAAATATGTTTTTATATCACTATTATGATAAAAAGACAGGACCGTTTCGTAACCTTTCTGATTTAAGTCCGCAAGAAGCCGAAAGTGTTTTGGCTCAGATCAGAGAAGAAAAACCGCAAACACAATGTGCATTACGGCAGAAAAGCTATATAAAAGATAGACTATTCTATGAAGATATTTTACGAACAGAATTTAAGAAGAAACATGGAAAAATAGAGCGCTTAGTACCTCACTATATGGTTATAGAACATAGTCCTTGGTTGAGCACTTGGTATGAGGATTGTGCAACTATAAAAATACCGATTGAAGAATTTGACACAGAAACCTTATCATTTACTTATGGTGACTCTCACCCGACTTTTAGTCCACGAGTAAAAGATAATAAAGAATACCGACATAAGCTATATACATATCAGGAAATATTGAAAGTAATAGATAAATATGGATTGCCACAAGATTGGAACGATGACGGGAAGTTTGGTCCAGAGCGCTATATTGAGGTGCATATTTGGAGTGACAAAACAATAAAAAAATATCTTTAGGTTTAGTTTGCTAAATTCTGATTTTAATAGGAACAATTTATTAACAAGGAGTTAAATATTCAGGCAGAAAGAGAGGAAATCATATGCAGTTAGGAATCAGGTTACACGACACCACCAAGCTCCCCTTTGAGGAGCGGATCGCAGATGTACATCAGCTGGGTTTTGCCTGCGGACACCTGGCTTTGTCAAAGGTCATTGACGAATTTCCCACCACAGACGAGGCTTTGACTCCCGGTCTTGCTATGTACATAAAGAATGTGTTTGCCAGAAATCAGGTAGATATCGCCGTTTTAGGCTGTTATCTGAACCTGGCAAATCCCAATAAGGAACAGCTGGCTCAGACCGTGCACCGCTATATGGCGCATATCCGCTTTGCCTCCTGGCTGGGCTGCGGCGTTGTGGGCACCGAGACTGGTGCGCCCAACGAGACTTATACCTTTACGCCGGAATGCCATACGGAGGAGGCGTTGAAGCTCTTTATTGCCAATCTGCGCCCTGTGGTGAAATATGCGGAGCAGATGGGGGTAGTGGTGGCCATTGAGCCTGTGTACCGCCATATCGTGTGCAATTCTGTCCGCGCCAGGAGGGTGCTGGACGAGATCGATTCTCCCAATCTGCAGATCATATTGGATCCCGTGAACCTGTTGGATATCGCAAATTATCAGGACAGGGAGGCTATTTTCCAAGAGGCTGTGGAGCTGCTGGGACCCGATGTGGCTATGGTACACCTGAAAGATTTCACGGTGCGCGACGGCAAGCTGCTGTCCATGGGCTGCGGCTTCGGCGATATGGACTACACCACTATCCTGAAGTTCATGAAGGAGAGAAAGCCCTTCATCCACGCCACCTTGGAGGACACGAAGCCGGAGAACAATCAACAGGCAAAGAACTTTATTTTACAGAAATATGCGGAAGTTTAGTTCCTGGAGCTTTAGCTCTATGGGATTGGTTTGTGCCGCTGTTGGCGGCATGATTGGAAGTTTGAATGCTCCATTCATACAATAGAATCCTGGCAGTGCAGAATTCTATTGTCAAGAATACTGAATTGATACACGCCAACGGCGGGCAGGAGGTGTAGAAATGTACAAAGACGGTAAAATATATATGGGACTGGCTGGAGATGAACAGGTGGTAATGCAGCTAAATATGAGCAACCGCCACGGCCTGATCGCGGGGGCCAGCGGCACCGGTAAGACCATTACCATGAAAGCAATGGCGGAATCCTTTTCCGATGCCGGCGTACCAGTGTTCCTTTGCGATGTAAAGGGAGATGTATCGGGGCTTGCTGCGCCCGGTGTGTCCTCGGAGAGTATGGAGAAGCGCATCGATCGTTTCGGAATCCGGGACAGTTTCCAGTACAAGTCATATCCCGTGTGTTTCTGGGATATTTATCAGGAAAAGGGCCATCCTGTGCGGGCTACCGTGTCAGATATGGGACCGGATCTGCTGTCCAGGATCCTGGGACTGACTCCGGCACAGGAGGGTGTATTGAATATTGTGTTTAAGATAGCGGATGACAAGGGGTTGCTGCTCATTGACCTGAAGGATTTGCGGGCCCTGCTCAACTATGTGTCAGAGCACAAGGACGAGTATGTCACCACCTATGGCAGCATGTCCACCCAGTCAGTGGGCGGCATCATCAGGGCGCTGCTGCCATTGGAAAATCAGGGAGGCGACCTGTTCTTCGGAGAGCCCGACCTGGATATCCTTGACTGGATGCGCACTGACGGAAATGGCAGGGGCATCGTAAATATCTTAGACAGTGTAAAATTAGTGCAGAATCCCACCCTTTATGCCAGCTTCCTGCTCTGGATGATGGCGGAGCTGTTTGAGCGCCTGCCGGAGGCGGGGGACCTGGAGAAGCCCAAGTTGGTGTTTTTCTTCGACGAGGCTCACATGCTCTTTGCGGATGCACCCAAGGTATTGGTGCAGAAGATTGAGCAGGTGGTGAAGCTGATCCGCTCCAAAGGCGTGGGGATTTACTTTGTGACCCAGAGTCCTGGGGATATTCCCGATAGTGTATTGGCACAGCTCAGCAACCGGGTGCAGCATGCCCTCCGGGCTTACACGCCTGCCGAGCAGAAGGCTGTCCGGGTGGCAGCACAATCCTTCCGGGCAAATCCCGCTTTCAAGACGGAGGACGTGATCATGGAGCTGGGAGTGGGGCATGCGCTGACCTCCTTCCTGGATGAGAACGGCGTGCCCACTATGGCGCAGCAGACAGCCATCATCTGCCCCCAGAGTCTCATGGGACCGGCGGAAGAAGGGCTTCGGCGCAGTCTCATGGCCGGGGACGGTATGGATAAGTACGATACCTTTGTGGATAGGGAGTCCGCCTATGAAGTCCTGACCGGTCAGAGGCAGCTGGCGGAAAAGGAGAAGGCTCTGGAGGAGGAGCGGCTGCAATTCGAGAAGGAAAAGGCTGCTTACGAGAAACAGAAGGAGAAAGAGGAAGCCGCAGCCTTAAAACAGAAAGAAAGGGAGTTGGCTGCTGCCATAAAGAAGAAGGAAAAGGAAGAGGAAGCCGCCCGTAAGAAGAAGGAGAAGGATGCCGAGCGCCGCAAGGCTCAGATTGAGCGCACACTGATAAATACCGGTTCCCAAATCCTGAGGCGAGGTATTCTGAATACGTTGTTCAAGTAGGCGTCTTCATAGAATGTGAAAGGAACTGCTGAAACTGCTCACTATTAATTCCCATGAGGTATTTAACTTCTCAGTGAGATTTTAACAGTTCCTTTTTATAGGAGGGCATATGGGTAATATGGATTATCAGCGGGAAGTGAACGAGGCGATACAGGCCGCAAGCCAGGCACTCAGAAGCCTGCAACAGGCAAAAGAGAGCCTGAAAAGTGCAGGCAACTGGGGAATTTGGGACATGCTGGGTGGCGGACTGATCAGCACCTTTGTGAAGCACTCTAAGATGGAAGACGCAGAAAGGCTGGTACAGCAGGCTCGCAGCGACTTAAAGCGGCTTCAGAAGGAGCTGATGGATGTGGATACGGTTGCGGAGTTCCACATAGAGACCGGCGATTTTCTTTCCTTTGCAGATTATTTCTTTGACGGACTCATCGCGGATTGGCTGGTCCAATCCAGAATCAACGAAGCGAAGCGTCAGGTGGACAGTGCCATCCAGAAGGTGGAGGAGGTTTTAAGGAGGCTGCGGGCATTATAAGTAACTAACGGAAAATCGCTTGAAGTCCGCACGGTATTTTAAGCCGGTCATATCATGGACATACATGCCGAAGTGTGCTCCGGTAAAGCCACGGCAGTATTCGTCCGTCAGGATGTGGGTGGAGCAGGTGCTTCCTGCCTGCTTCCATTCATCGGTTCCCAGGCGGTAGTAAAATACTGCCTCCCTGCCATCTGCGGATGTGACTACCCGAAGCTCCAGAGGTTCGTCACCGGAAAGGGGAATCGGGGAGATTACGTCCGTCACCGTTCCCATATCGCTTTTGATCAAAGTAAGGACAGGATTTCCTTCCTCGTCCGCTGTTTTTCCCAATAGATAAAAATTCAAGGCGTCATACATGTAAGTCAAACCAGCTAACTGTTCCGGATAGTCCGGATGAAATTCCATGACTGTTTCCGCAGTGGCGTGATATTCCTGCTGCCTTACAGCCACCAGGGACACGCGGTGCAGGGAGTTTAAGGATTCCTGACCTGTAAGGCGCAGGTATCCCGGTCTGGCTGAGAGATTGGCAAAGGTATCATAGGAAACTCTGGGGGAAGAGTAGAGTACGGACAGCTTTTTCCCCTGGAAATCGTCCTCTATACCCATCTTGAATCCGCTACGCTGCATCGGGCTATCTTGTTGCTTCAAGTCTTCCGGTTTTGGGCATCCCTTCGGCTCCGGCGCAAGCCGGCCGGCAAACCGCCCGTCACCTTCAGCCTGCAGCCACCCGTCTTCCGTCCACTGCATTTTCTGGATGGCGGTCTCCCTTCCTAAAGGACAGGATTTCTCTCCATCAAGGGGGCGGGAGCATAGATGTACCAGATACCATTCCCCATCCGGCGTCTCTACCAAATCCCCGTGGCCGCATTTTTGTAAGGCATCCGGATTGTTCCGGTGGGAGGTCAGGATAGGATTGTGGGGAGCGGTCTCATAAGGTCCCCAGAGATTTTTGGACCGTGCCATCGTGACACAGTGATCATACCCGGTGCCGCCCTCCGCCACCAGCAGATAGTACCAGTCACCGATATGATACATATGGGGACCTTCCGTATATCCGATCCCTGAGCCTGAGTATACCTTCCGGCGCTCTCCTGTGAGCTGCCAGTTACCTTCTGTCAGGGCAAGCTCCTGTACCAGTATACCTTTAAAACCATTTACCATGTTTACTAGATATTTTTTCCCGTCCCGGTCATGGAAGAGGGAAGGGTCAAAGCCAATACTGTTCAGGTATACAGGGTCGGACCATTCTCCGTAGATATCATCGGTGTGGACCATGTAGTTGTGAGTGTTGTAAAAACGCCCTTTTTTGGTCTTCACATCCGTATAGATCAGATAAAACATATGCCCATCATAGCTTAAGCAGGGTGCCCACACCCCGCCGGAGGGCGGATCCCCAATCAGGTCCAGCTGGCTTTCCCGGCGCAGGGGTGAAGGAATCTGTTCCCAGTGCTTCAAATCTTTAGAGTGGAACAGCCTAACTCCGGGCCACCATTCAAAGGTGGAGGTGGCAATATAGTAGTCTTCTCCCACGCGGATAATGCTGGGATCAGGGCAGAAGCCCCGCAGGATCGGGTTTTCGATCATAATGTATTCTCCTCCTTCACAGCGATTCCTAGGGCATTTCTATTTCCTGATTCTTATCATACAATACTTTAAGATCCGGTTCAAGGACGGAAAATATAGTCCCATTGACAGCGCTAGATGGCAACAGTAAAATGGAGGAAAGAGAAAACAGGGAATCAGGGCAGGACAAAGCAACATTAAAGGAAGATTTAAGCTGGTTGAGGCAGGATAATGAGGAACTTAAATAATAAGCGTGTAGGAGGAAAATGTATGACTTACAATGTGTCAGACTTCGGCGCCGCAGGCGACGGTATTACCAACGATGCTGGTGCCATTCAGGCCGCTATCGATGAATGTGCTTCCAAGGGAGGAGGGCGTGTGCTGATTCCCGGAGGAAAGGTGTTTCGCTCCGGCGCTTTGATTCTGCGCTCTTATGTGGAGCTGCATTTGGAGATGGGGGCAGTCTTAAAGGGAAGCGATCATCTGGAGGACTATAACCTTCTGAAATCTCCATCTGTGGCCCAAAAGGCTCTGGATGTGCCCACCTATGAAAATTGTGAGTATACTGGCAGACCCAGCTTGTTCTTTCTCTACGCCAAAGACTGCGAGGATGTGGCAATCACTGGGTTTGGAAGCATCGACGGAAATGAGGAGATCTTCTACGGCAACGTGACCCCCTGGCACATCGATGGCTCCTTTTATCCCCGTGTGCCCCTGTTATATCTGGAAAACGTAACACATTTGAGTATTCTCCAGGTTACCCTGACGAAAAGCGCATTCTGGACCACTCACATGGTAGGATGTCAGGATGTTCTAATCGACGGCATCCGTATTCTGAACAATCTGCGTCTTGCCAACTGTGACGGCATCGATCCGGACCACTGTAAGAATGTGCGGATTTCCAACTGTCACATTGAATGTGCAGATGACTGCATTGTGTTCAAGAATACGGAGGGCGCTCTTCAATACGGTCCCTGCGAAAACATTGTGGTGACCAACTGCACCCTGATTTCTACCAGCGCTGCCATCAAATTTGGCACGGAGAGCGAAGCGCCATTTCGCAATATTTCCATCCAGAATTGTAATATCAGCCGCTCCAACCGGGGGATTTCCCTGCAGTTAAGAGACAGCGGCTGCATTGAGAATATCACCTTCTTCAACATCAATATCGAGACCCGGCTGTTCTCCAGGGATCACTGGTGGGGAGCTGCGGAGCCCATCGCCATTACCGCTCTGAAGCGCAAGGAAGAGACTCAGATTGGATATATTCGCAATATCCGTTTTCAGAACATCAACTGTTCCGGGGAAAACGGCATTTTGATCTATGGCGATGAGTCTTACAATATCAGTGACATTCATTTTGAGGGGATTTCTCTTGAATTGCATAAGGAGACGGATTGGCCCGGAAAGTACCATGATTTAAGACCTACCTGCCGGAAAATCACCTCTGCAGAGGGGCTTTATGCGGTTTATGTCCGCAATGGGGCAAATATCACTTTCCGTAATATGAAGATAAATGCTGCGCCACAATTGCAGGAGATCCGAAAGAAACCTGTCAGTATTGAAGACTGTAAGGATGTTGATTGGGACGGAATTGATATGTTTTAATTGTGATTACTGGAACCTTAAGGATTTTTTAAAATATTTTCTATTAATATGTGCATAAAAGTTAAGATGTCTATGGTATTCTCAGGAAAAGACACGGAGGAGGATACAAATGAAAATTGCAGTTTTGGCGGACATTCACAGCAATTCTATTGCCTTGGACTGCTGCATGGAGTATGCCGTAGACAGAGGAATTGATAAATTTATCTTTCTGGGAGATTACATAGGGGAACTGGCATACCCGGAGCGCACCATGGAAAGGCTCTATGAGTACCAGGAAAGGTATGACTGTACTTTTATCCGGGGTAATAAGGAAAATTATTGGATCGATTGTCGGGCCTCCGGTCAGATGAAATGGCGGGAATATGATTCCACCACAGGCGCGTTGTGGTATGCCTATCACCGCCTCACAGATCGGGACATAGACTTCTTTGAAAGTCTCCCCATCTCACGGCAGATCTCCTATGAAGGCTTTCCTGCGTTTACCATATGCCATGGTTCTCCCACAGATGTCAGGGAGAGTATGGTGATTGACGCAGAAAACACCCGTGGAATCCTGGAAACCTCAGAGACAGACTTGATCTTCTGCGCACACAATCACAGACAGGGGAAGACCCTGCATCAGGGGAAGGCTGCGGTGAATCCCGGTTCTGTAGGGCTGTCCCTGGGGGGCGGTGCTAAAAGTCAGTTTCTGATCCTTCATGGAGAAGAGACCCAGGGGAAGACGGGCTGGCAGGAGGAGTTTGTCAGTCTTTCCTATGACAGGGAGGAGGCTCTCAGGCAGCTGAAAGAGTCAGGACTTGCGGAGCATGCACCCGGCTGGTGCAAGGTTACCGCCCATGATATCATGCATCCGAAAGAGGAGATCGGTCATGCCCGGATGCTGTGGCAGGTCATGGAGTTGTGCCGGACGGAGACCGGGCGCTGCGACTGGCCGGATATCCCGGAAAAATACTGGGATTTGGCATTAAAGGAATTTGGTCTGTAAACTTTCAGGTAAAACGAGCCGAAATATAATTAAATACGGATATGATACATGAAACCACGGATGGTAACCCCTCTACCATCCGTGGTTTTTTTGCGAATGAGCAGAGTCAAGGTTGCAGTCACATTGTCTCGTGCTTGCACGAAAGACAATGTGACTACAACTTTGACGAGCAACGCGACCCTGGAACACGAAGTGTTTCAGGGCTGCTCATGAGCCATAATATTTTCTATAGAAAGGACAAGACATTATGCGTATTGGAGCAAGTCTATCGGCAGCAGCCGTAACGGAAAAAAGAAATACCGGCGTCATGAACCGTCGTTTTACCCTGGAGGGCTACGGGGATGCCCAGAAAAAGAGCAATGCAGCGTGGGCGGAAGCGGGAGGCAACCGTATGGAGGATTTTGCGGTGGAGAAGACTGACGATGAACGGTCTGAGGCGGAGAAAATTTATCAGGCCGTATCTACCGGAGGAGAGAACCCGGCCAGAAACATTCGCCAAGCTGCCAAAGGGCCCTATGGTTATCTGGCAAAGGACGGTATGATTACCTATAACGGGGTGACCTTCGTCTGTGACGAGAGGACCAACAGCATCTGCCTGGGGGATATGACCGACAAGAAAAACGTTCTGAACATTCCGCTTTCCGGCGGAGGACATCTGAAAGTACACCGGGATAATCTGGGCGACCTTTCCAAGGCCATCGGCATGTTCTCGCCGGAGGATGTGAACCGGATCCTGCGTGCCATTGCCCTGGACACCAAGCTCCAGTCCATGCAGCAGGAGCTTGATGACATGGAGAATAGTGTGGGCGAAGCGGAGGAGGCTTTGGCGGACACCCAAGCCAATATCCAGACCGACACTCAGGTCGATGCAGAAGATGAGAGTCAAACTGCAACTCTGGCCGGAACCTGGGCCGATACTCAAATTGACCGAAGCGACGACAAAAAAGATACAGAAAAGTAACATGCTGTAAAATAGATATCATTCACCTGCCAGGTAAAATTCCTGGCAGGTTTTTTCTTGACATTCCATCCTTGCAGTGCTATAAGTGTATTAAGATGATTAATACACTTAAAACAGATTGGAGCTCTATCCAACCAAACTGGCATGAAAGGGGGTACACATGATTTTATTAGATTATCGGGATAAACGCCCCATTTATGAGCAGGTGGTGGAAAAGCTGGAGCGACTGATTGCCAGCGGAGGTCTGGAGCCCCTGACCAAGATGCCCAGCGTGCGCAGCCTTGCCATGGAGCTTTCCGTGAACCCCAACACCATCCAGCGGGCATACACCCAGCTGGAACAGGATGGTTATCTATATACCGTCTCCGGCCGGGGCAGTTTTGTGACCGCAGAGAACGAGTGGAAGGACAGCAGGCAGAAGAAGGTCCTCCTAGAATGGCAGGAGATTACCAGACAGGCGAAGGAGAGCGGACTTTCGGAGGAGACTCTGACAGCCAAACTTCAGGCAATCTATGGGGAGGGCGGACAATGATCGAATTGAAAAATGTGAGTAAGAATTTTGATACGATAAAGGCCATTGACAACATAAGCGCCACCATTGAGGAGGGGCATGTCTTTGGACTGATTGGCACAAACGGAGCGGGAAAATCCACCCTGATGCGTCTGACTTCCGGAGTGTTCAGACCCGACCAGGGCAGCATCCTGGTGGATGGAGAGCCTGTTTATGACAATCCGGCAGTGAAAGCGAAAATTTTTTATATCTCCGACGAACAATACTTTTTCAAAAACGGTACGCCCAGGGATATGCTGAGGCTTTATTCTGCTTACTATCCGGAATTTGACAAAGAGAAATGGCAGGAGCTGATAGAGAAGTTCGGACTGGATGTAAACCGCAAGGTAAACACCTTTTCCAAAGGCATGAAAAAGCAGCTTTCCGTGATCTGTGGTGTCTGCGCAAATACGAAATACCTGCTCTGCGACGAGACCTTTGACGGGCTTGACCCCGTCATGCGGCAGGCGGTTAAGACCCTCTTTGTGCGCGAGATAGAAAAGCGGGGTCTGACTCCAGTAATCGCTTCCCACAATCTGAGGGAGTTGGAGGATATCTGTGAGTATGTGGGGCTGCTTCACAGAGGCGGTATCCTTTTTGAGCGGGATCTGGACGAGATGAAGCTGAATCTTCATAAGATTCAGTGCGTGGTCAAAAAGGAGAGCATCCTACAGGAGATAAAAAAGGACCTGGAGGTGCTTACCCTGGAGAACAGGGGGGCCCTCTATACCTTTACCGTCAGGGGAAAGCGGGAGGATGTGGTGGATTATATGGAGGGGCTGGATCTGACCTTCTATGAACTGCTGCCCCTGTCCCTAGAGGAAATCTTTATCAGTGAAACGGAGGTGAAGGGCTATGACATCAAAGCACTTATTCTTTAAAGCCATGCGTGAGGATCTGCGCCACAAAACGTGGATGATAGCCCTGTCCTGCCTGTGCAGCTTTCTGTTTTTTCCTGTGGCGTGGTTGATGAGATGGAGTGACTCAGGCTCCATTGGGACAACTTCGCGCTGGACTTTAGATTTTTTCAGGGATTATCTCAGCGGGGCAGGCGGATTGATAGCCATAGCAGGGGCGTTGGTAGTGGGGTTGTCCGGATTCCGTTTTGTGTTTCACAAAAGTATGATAGACACTTACCACAGCATGCCTATAAAGCGGCGTACTTTGTTTGGAGTGACTTACCTGAACGGTTTCCTGATCTGGTTCGTGCCCTTTGTCCTGTCACTGCTTTTGACTCTACTCATGGCGGGGAGCGTTATATTCAGGCTGTTTGGACCCCATGTGCTGACAACAGTACTGGGAAACATCGGACGATGCTGCCTGGTGCTGATTCTGCTATTCCTGCTGGTCTACCATTTGGTGCTGGTGGCGGTGATGCTAAGCGGAAATATCCTGAATACACTGGTCAGCCTAGTAATCATGGGAGTGGGGGTCATCAGCATATATGGACTGTGTATCGCTTATTGCGAACTGTATCTGTCCACCTTTTATGAACCAAGCACCGGAAGCTGGGTTGGTTATATGTCACCTCTGGTATCCGCCTTTTATCTTCTGATGGAATGGAAGGACAATTACCTAAGTCTTGCGGGCTTGGAGAGTTTTGTCCTGGAAAATACAATTGTCATGATACTTCTGGGAATTGCCGCTTTTTGGCTCTATGGGAAGAGAGCCTCAGAGCATGCGGAACAGGGCATAAAAAACAAACCTGTAAGTTCCCTGATGAGACTGGCAGTGAGTATAGCCGCAGGGCAGGGCGGATGGCTCATTTTCGCGACCATTACGGGATACGGAGGTTACAGCGCCCTGGGCTGGGGAATCTTTGGCAGTGTTTTGTTTGGTGTGCTGTCATTTGGAATCATGAATATGATCTTCTATATGGATTTCAAGGCCTTCTTTGCCCATAAGCTGCAGATGACATTCTCAGTGGCTTTGGTATTGTTTTTCTCCTTTGCCATTTTCCAGGATTGGATGGATTTTGACCATTATCTGCCAAAACGGGAGGAGGTGGCGGAGCTTGCCCTCTCCGCAAACCGTTACAAAAGCTACAGCTTTGATGGCGACACCTTGTCTACTATGCATATACAGGATACGGATGCCATCTATGCTTTTCTGGAGAGAATGGCCGGCAGGGGAATCGGTAGATTTCAAGCTAACATGACAGGCTGGAAGTATGATAACTTTCAGAATAACGGAGAGAATATCATGGTGCGCGTCACTCTTCAAAATGGCAAGAGCTATTACCGGTACTATTACATGCTTGAGGAGGACAGGGATGTGATGTGGCCCTTGTTCACCAATGAGGCATATCTGAAGACAAGTTATCTGATACCCGGGGAAGGGCTTATCGCCTGCGATTATGTTTCCATTGAACGGTACAATCAGTCTCTACAGACACAAATACCGCTGGAAGATGTAAAAGAATTGATTGATGCCTATAACCAGGATGTGCTGGAAGATCCTGAAGCAATTTTGATCGGTAATGGGAAGTTGTTGGTCAGCATCAGCCTGGGAATGGACTATTACTGGCAGGATCTTGAGGTTCCGATGCGTAGGTATTACACTTTGGATATTTATGACACCATGGAGCACTCCAAAGAAGCGCTGAACCGTATGAATTACGGAGAGTTGACAGCGGATTTACAGGCGGAGGATATTGAGGAGATTGTACTAAGATACACAAGTATGAGCCGGGACAAAGTATCAGGCGATCGCCCTGTCAACTCCCAGGAGGAGGCAATGGATGTGATCCGGGATTACTTTGGCCTGGAGCCCCTTCATTCCGCTTCCGTCTCTGAGGAGAGTGGGGTTGTGGTGCAGCAGACGTTGTATTCCTTTACTGTTTTGAACGAAGACGGCTCCTACAGTGAGTATTCCGGCTCTATGGGACTGTTGGAGGTGCCCATCACAGAACAGGCGGAGATTGAGGAGCTGATACCGCTTCTTTCCTATGCCACTGCCCGCACTTACAGCGGAGTCTTCCAATCGGGCTTTTTACAGGTGAGAGTTACCGATAAAGAGGGGAATACCTACAATTGTTATCTTCGCATGGGGACTCTCCCGGAGAAGTACATTGATAAATTTGAGCCCCTGGTGAAGGAGTTGTTTGAGGACTAGTACAGCATTTATTAAATAACTAAACCAATATATCATCTTGTGCTATACTTATGTTATGGAGAGACACAAGTATGGCAAAGGCGCAACCATTAACATTATCAACTGAAGACCGAGAATTTCTGGAAACACTTGTAAGAACAAGGACTATACAAGCACAGATTATGAACCGGGCACGGATTCTTCTGCTCAAGGCTGATGGCGAGAGCACTGATGCGATTGCGGATAAAGTTGGCCTGAACCGAAACAGCGTGTTGCTCTGCATAAAAAAGTACAGGCAGGGCGGTGTTGCAAATGCTATTTATGATGCTGATGGGCGGGGACGTCCATCGGAGATCACAGATGATGAAAAAACCTGGATTACGGATATTGCCTGCCAAAAACCAACCGAGTTCGGATACGCCGCAGAATTATGGACCTATGCACAGCTGACAGAGCATATCCATGAGAATGCGGAAAACGCAGGGTACGCAAGGCTTTCAACCATATCCCAGTCCAGCATTATAAACATCTTGAATGCTTAGGAGATAAAGCCTTTCCGGGTCAGATACTATTGTGAAAAACGTGACCCTGAGTTTGAAGCCAAAATGCATAACGTGCTGGTAGTATACAAACAGTTATCCCTGCGGTTCGATGAAAACGAGCAACTTATTCCATATGAGGAGGATAAATCGGAAACCCATACGGTATCATATGATGAAAAGCCAGGCATCCAGGCAATCGCAACAACACAGCCTGACCTTCCGCCGACACTGGAAAATGGCGTAACCATGCGTGATTATGAATACAAGTGCCTGGGGGCACTGTCACTTCTTGCCGGGATAGACCTATTAACCGGCGAGGCATTCCCCTTAGTAAATAACACACACAAAAGTTCCGATTTCATCGAATTCCTGAAACTTCTCAATGAGAACTATCCGGGAGGCGATAAAATCAGGCTTATACTGGATAACCATTCAGCGCATACATCAAAAGAGACGAGGGCTTTCCTCGCTACCATGCCTGGGAGATTTGAATTTGTCTTTACGCCAAAGCACGGATCGTGTCTCAATATGATCGAAGGGTTCTTTAGCAAAATGACCCATCAGATGCTTCGTGGAATCCGGGTCGAATCCAAAGAGGAATTAGCTGAACGCATTTACAAGTATTTCTATGAAATTAACAAGGTACCGGTTGTCCATCGGTGGAAATACCGAATGGACGAGATTGAACCTACAGAAGAAGTACAGATT